>DASZFZ010000001.1:0-2539 GCA_035939315.1 Solirubrobacteraceae bacterium
CTTCTTTGCGCTCGGCGGCGACAGCATCATGTCGATCCAGCTGGTGAACCGGGCCCGCCGTGCCGGGCTCGAGATCACGCCGCGCGCCGTGTTCCAGCATCAGACCGTGGTGGCGCTGGCCGCGGTGGCGCGGCTGATCGAGGCGCCGCAGGACATGCGCGATGTGGCGAGCGGCGCGGCGCCGCTCACGCCGATCATGGCGTGGCTGCAGGCGCGCGGCGGGCCGATCGGGCGCTTCCATCAGGCGATGCTGCTGCGCCTCCCGGCCGGGATCGGCGAGGACGTTCTGGCGGGCGCGCTCGCGGCGCTGCTCGAGCATCACGATGCGCTGCGGCTGCGGCTGGTGACGGCGGGGGCGGCCGGTGAGGACTGGAGCCTCGAGATCGCGCCGCCCGGTGCGGTTGTGGCCCGCGAGGTGCTGCGGCGGGTTTCGGTTGCGGGCCTTGCGGGGGACGCCCTGGCGGCGGCGCTGAGCGCGGCGGCGGATGCGGCGGCGGAGCGGCTGTCGCCGCAGGCCGGCCGCGTGATCGAGGCGGTGTGGTTCGACGGCGCCGCCCAGGAGGGTCGGCTGCTGCTGGTGATCCATCATCTTGCGGTCGACGGGGTGTCGTGGCGCATCCTGGTGCCGGACCTTGCGGCGGCGTGTGCGGCGCTCGAACGCGGCGCGGTGGCGGAACTCGGGCCGCGCGGGACGTCGTACCGGCGCTGGGCGCATGAGCTTGCGGCGGATGCGCGCTCGGTGTCGCGGATGGCGGAGCTCGCACACTGGCGGCGCACGCTGGAGCAACCGTCGCTGCGCCTGTTCGAGGGTTCGCTGGTGGCGGAGCGCGACGTCGCCGGGGCGGCGCGGCACGTGACGCTGGAGCTTGCGGCGTCGGTGACGGGGCCGCTGCTGACGACGGTACCGGCGGCATTCCACGGCGGCATCAACGACGTGCTGCTGAGCGCGCTGGCGCTGGCGGTTGCGGCGTGGGCGCGACGGCATCGGCGGCCCGGAGGGCCCGCGGTGGTGCTCGACCTCGAGGGGCATGGGCGGGCGGAGAGCTTTGCCGGCGTCGACCTGTCGCGGACGGTGGGGTGGTTCACGAGCCTCTACCCGGTGCGGCTTGATGCCGACGGGCTTGATCTCGACGAGGCGCTGGCCGGGGGGCCGGCGCTGGGGCGTGCGGTGAAGCGCTTCAAGGAGCAGCTGCGTGCGGTGCCGGACGGCGGGCTTGGCTATGGGCTGCTGCGCTATCTCAACGCCGAGACCGCGACGGTGCTGGCCGGATGTGCGGCGCCGCAGCTTGGGTTCAACTATCTGGGACGGTTTGCGGGTGGCGGCGCGGGCAGCGCGGCGTTTGACCCGGCGCCGGAAGCCGGCGCGCTGGGCGGCGGCGGCGATCCCGCGATGCCGGTGCCGCATGGTGTCGAGGTCAATGCGCTGACGGTTGCGGGACCGGATGGCGGGGCGGTGCTGCGGGCGACGTGGTCGTTTGCGCCGGCACTGATCGAGGGGTCTGCGGTCGAGGACCTGGCGCGGGGCTGGTTCGCGGCGCTCGACGCGCTGGTGCGCCATGCCGCCCAGCCCGGCGCCGGCGGCCGAACCCCGAGCGACCTGCCGCTCATCGCACTCTCGCAGGCCGAGATCGAGCGGCTGGAGCGCGACCACCCGGGCCTCGAGGACATCCTGCCGCTGGCGCCGCTGCAGGAGGGGCTGCTGTTCCATGCCCTTTATGCCGCCCAGGGGCCGGACGTCTACATCACCCAGCTCGTGCTTGGGCTCGAGGGTGCGCTGGACGGCGATGCGCTGCGGGCGGCGGCGGATGCGCTGCTCGAGCGCCACGCCAGCCTGCGGGCGGCGTTCCGGCATGCGGACCTGAGCCGTCCGGTGCAGATCGTGATGGCGGCCGTGCGGGCGCCGTGGCGCAGCATCGACCTGTCTGGGCTCGACGCGGCCGCACGGGACGAGCGGCTCGGCGCCATCATGGCGCAGGATTATGCCGAGCACTTCGATCTCGGCGCCGCTCCGCTGTTGCGCTTCACGCTGATCCGCACCGCGGCCGACCGCCACCGGCTGGTCATCGCCATCCACCACATCCTGGCCGATGGCTGGTCGGCGCCGATCCTCTCGCGCGAGCTGCTGACGCTTTATGGGGAGCATGGCGGCGCGACGGCGCTGCCGGCGGTGACGCCGTATCGCGATTACCTGTCGTGGGTGGCGGCGCAGGATCGCGCCGCCGCGTGTGCGGCCTGGAGCGCGCCGCTCGCCGGGTTCGACGAGCCGTGCCTGGTGGCGTCGGCCGACCGGGCGCGGGCGCCGGTGCTGCCGGAGCAGATCACGCTGTCGTTGAGCGCAGCCGCGAGCGCGGCGCTCACGCAGATGGCGCGGACACGCGGGCTCACGCTCAACACCTGCGTGCAGGCCGCCTGGGCGCTGCTGCTGGGCCGGCTGACGGGACGCGACGACGTGGTGTTCGGCGTCACGGTGGCGGGCCGCCCGGGCGAGATCGCCGGGATCGAGAGCATGGTGGGGCTGTTCATCAACACGCTGCCGTTG
>DASZFZ010000002.1:0-13530 GCA_035939315.1 Solirubrobacteraceae bacterium
ACGTGCGCGACAAAGCCGGGACCGCCGGCGCGGACGACTCCTCCGCAGTCGCCCATTCCCCGAAGCGGGGCAGGCGAAACACCGGATCGGCGGAAAGTCGATGCGGGCTGGGGGCGTGACGGGACCGGGCGCGCCGCCCGACGCCGGACGGCAACGGAACGGTGAGACGAAGGGCCGGGCGGTGCGCTCGAATGCATTATACACTGATCTCATCATAATTATGAGAAATTGTCAAAGAAGGCGCACCCGGGCCGGGCGCCGGGCGACGCGGGCGCCAGCTCGCGTAGCCTGCAGGGCATGTGCGCAGCCGAGGCCGACAGCTCGCAGGCCCCGCCCGCTCCAGCCGAGGCCCGGCGCGAGGTGGAGGCGTCCGCCGGCGGGCCGCGCACGGGTGGACCGCGCTCGCTCGACGGCGTCAGCAGCTTCATGGGGCTGCGCTGGGAGGACCCGCAGACGGTGCGCATGACGATCCGCCCCGAGCTGATCAACGGCGGCGGCCTGCTCTCGGGAGTGGCGACCTACGCGATGGTCGACTACTGCATGGGCTCGACGCTGTGGGTGCAGACCACGCGCGACGAGCACATCGCCACGATCAACATCGCGATCAACTACATCCAGACGGCGACCGCGGGCGAGGTCGTCTGCCGCACCACGCTCGACCGGCGCAACCGCACGACGGCGATCATGCACAGCGAGGTGCGCCACGAGGACGGGCGCCTGCTGGTCAGCGCGATCGGCAGCTACGCGATCTTCCCGGCGCGCAAACGCCAAGCCGCGGGCGCGCCCACCACGACCGGCGCCGCGAGCTGACCCCGACCGTCCTCACGATCGCCGGCTCGGACTCCGGGGGCGGCGCCGGCATCCAGGCCGACCTCAAGGCGTTCGCGCGCTGCGGCGTGCACGGCGCCAGCGCGATCACGGCGCTGACCGCCCAGAACACGCTCGGCGTGAGCGCGATCCACCCGGTCCCCGCGGAGATGGTGCTGGCCCAGGTCCGCGCGGTGCTCGCCGACATCCGCGTGCACGCCGTGAAGATCGGGATGCTCGGCGACACCGAGGTCACGCTCGCGGTCGCGGCGGCGCTCGACGAGCTCCCGCCCGGCACGCCGGTCGTGCTCGACCCGGTGATGGTCGCCGAGTCCGGCGCCCGGCTGCTCGAGCCCGACGCCCAGCGGGCGCTCGTGCGCGAGCTCGTCCCGCGCGCCTCGGTGCTGACGCCGAACCTGCCCGAGGCGCGGGCGCTGCTGGGGCGCGAGCCGGCGCAGCTCGCGGGAGCGGCGGAGCCGGCGGCGGGAGCCGCCGCCGAGGCGGCCCATGCCGATGCCGAGGCGGCCGAGGCGGCCGAGGCGCGGGAGCTCATACGCGCCGTGCTCGCGCTCGGCCCCGGCGCGGTCGTGCTGACCGGCGGCCACCGCGCGCGCGCGGTCGACCTGTATCTCGACGGCGACGCCGGCGGCGCGCCGGTGAGCATCGAGGGCGAGCGCCACGCCGACGGCGCCGCCCACGGCTCGGGCTGCACGCACGCCTCGGTGCTCGCCGCCCAGCTGGCGCTCGGCCGCACGCCGCTTCAGGCGGCGCGCGTGGCGCGTGCGCTGGCCGGCGAGGCGGTGCGCGCCGGCCTGCGCGACGTCGGCGCGGGAGCAGGTCCCGTCGACGTCGTCGACCTGGCGCTGATGCGCTCGCGCGGGGTGGAGGCCGAGGACGGCTGAGGCGCCGGCCGGCGCGGGCGCCTACCGGCGTTGCGCGCCTTCGCGTTTGCCATAATCCGAGGACGATGAAGCTGCTGCGGATGAAGCCCGGTCACGGCGAGATCGTTCTCGCCGAGGGCGACGTCGCGGTGCCCGAGCAGGAGCGGGAGCTGATCGAAGCGTTTCGTCGCGAGCTCGACGCCGGCATGTGGGCGGCGGTTCCCACCGAGGCGCCGAGCGGGCGCCGCGAGGCCGAGCTCGTCAAGAGCTTCGCCGAAGTCCCGCGCGACGCGAAGCGCGTGATCTTCTTCCCGCGGGCCGCCGGCGGCGCCCACCCGGCGACGCGCTAGCCGCACGTGGGCCTCGCGCTGGGCACCGCCACGCTCGTGCTGCTGGCGCTGCTGTGGGAGCTCGCCCGGCCGACGCGCACGCGCACCGTCGTCGGCCTGCGCGAGCGCTGGCGCACGCGCGGGCGCGCCGGCGCGCCCGTCGGCTACGACCCCGGCCGCGAACGGCGCGCCGAGCAGCGCGCCCGGGCGCTGCTGCGCTCGTGCGTGAGCGAGCGCGACTGGGCGATGTACAGGGATCTCGGCTTCCTGCGGGTCGCCGGCGGGCCGGTCGAGCGCGAGGGCGCCGCCGACGCGCCGTCCTACGCCTACCTGATCTACCCGCACAAGCCGGTCGTCGCCTACGTGCCCGAGACGGGCGAGCTGCTGAACGAGTACTGCGTGGAGTTCCCCGACCTCTCGCGCCCCTACGGCAGCACCAGGCTGCCGGACTCCGACGACGTGCTCGCCAAGTGGATGGCGCTGAGCGCCGACGAGCGCCGGCTGGTGGGAGAGGCCAACATGCACCTGCCGGGCCGCCAGGTCGACCCCGACCGCGTGCGGCGCGATCTCGCGCGGCTGCGCCGCTGGGAGGAGGATCCCGCCCGCCCGGCCCGCCCGGCCCGGCCCGCCCGCGGACGCGATCGCGATAACGTCCGCGCCGCGTGAGCACCAACGGCGCCTTCGACCCCAAGCACCGCAGCCGCTCCCTGACCGAGGGGCCCGAGCGGGCGGCGGCGCGCGCCTACCTGCACGGCATCGGCTACACCGCCGAGGACCTCGCCAAGCCGATCGTGGGCGTCGCGCACTCGTGGATCGAGACGATGCCCTGCAACTTCAACAACCGCGTGCTCGCCGCCAAGGTCAAGGAGGGCATCCGCGCCGCCGGCGGCACGCCGATGGAGCTCAACACGATCGCGATCTCCGACGGGATCACGATGGGCACGCCCGGGATGCGCGCCTCGCTGGTCTCGCGCGAGCTGATCGCCGACTCGATAGAGCTTGTCGCCTCCGCGCACCAGTTCGACGCGCTCGTCACGATCTCGGGCTGCGACAAGACGATCCCGGGCACCGTGATGGCGCTCGCGCGCCTGGACATCCCCGGCCTGATGCTCTACGGCGGCTCGATCAAGCCGGGCCACTACAGGGGCGCCGAGGTGACGATCCAGCAGGTCTTCGAGGCCGTCGGCGAGTTCGCCTCCGGCAAGATCACCGAAGCCGAGCTGCACGAGCTCGAGCAGGCCGCCTCGCCGGGCGCTGGCGCGTGCGGCGGGCAGTTCACGGCCAACACGATGGCGATGGCCTTCGAGGCGCTGGGCATCTCGCCGGCCGGCTCGGCGATGGTGCCGGCCGAGGACGGCCGCAAGCTCGAGGTCGCGCGCGAATGCGGCGAACTGGCGATGGAGGTGCTGCGCGCCGGGCGCCGGCCGAGCGAGGTGATCACCAAGCCGGCGCTCGAGAACGCGATCGCCGCGGTGGCCACGAGCGGCGGCTCGACCAACGGCGTGCTGCACCTGATGGCGGTCGCGCGCGAAATGGGCGTGGCGCTCGAGCTCGACGAGTTCGAGGCGATCTCCGAGCGCACGCCGCTGCTGTGCGACCTGCAGCCGGGCGGGCGCTACGTCGCCACCGAGCTGTATGAAGCCGGCGGCGTGCCGCTCGTGCTCGCGCGCCTGGAGCAGGCCGGGCTGCTCAACGGCGACGCGCTGACGGTCGACGGCCGCACGATCGGCGAGCACGCCGCGCAGGCGCGGGAGACCGAGGGCCAGCCGGTCGTCAGGCCGCTGTCTGACCCGATCAAACCGACGGGCGGCTTCGCGATCCTGCGCGGCAACGTCGCGCCGGACGGCTGCGTGGTCAAGCTCTCCGGCCACGAGCGCCGCCGCCACGTCGGCCCGGCGCGCGTGTTCGACGGCGAGGAGGCCGCGATGGCGGCCGTGCTCGCCCACGAGATCCAGGCCGGCGACGTGGTCGTGATCCGCGGCGAGGGCCCGGCCGGCGGCCCGGGGATGCGCGAGATGCTCGCCGTCACCGCCGCGATCGTCGGCGAGGGCCTCGGCGAACAGGTCGCGCTGATCACCGACGGGCGCTTCTCGGGCGCCACCCACGGCTTCATGGCCGCGCACGTCGCGCCCGAGGCGGTCCGCGGAGGTCCGATCGCGGCGCTGCGCGACGGCGACGAGCTGACGATCGACGCCGACACGCGGCGTCTGGACGTGGACCTGCCGGACGAGGAGATCGCCGCGCGCGTGGCCGCCTACGTCCAGCCCTCCCGCGGCGATCGCCGCATGGAGGTCGTGATCGCCAAGTACGCCAGGCTCGTGGGCAGCGCCGCCGAGGGCGCGCTCACTCGCTGAGCGCCAGCGCCCGGCGCGCCGGCCTCACTCGGCCAGGAACTCCTCCAGCAGCGCGTTGAACGCGGCCGGGCGCTCGAGCATCGACATGTGCCCGGTGTCCTCGAAGATCACCTTGCGCGAGCCCGGGATCAGCTCGGCGAACAGCGCCGCGTCGCGCACCGGGATCAGGCGGTCGCGCGCGCCCCACACGATCAGCGTCGGGCAGGCGATCTCCGGCAGGCGCTCGCGCACGTCGTAGTCGAGCACCGCCTGCAGGCCCTGGATGAAGCCCGGCTTGCCCGCGCCCCTGATCTGCTCGGCCGCGAGCGCGGCGGGCAGGCGCGAGGGGTGGCGGACGACGAGGTTCAGCAGCGCGTCGCGCAGGCGCGCGCGGCGGGCGACCGTGTCGGACTTGCTGGCGACCCAGCCGGCGGTGCCGGCCAGCACGGTCTCCAGCCGGCGCATCGCCGGCAGCGCCCGCGTGACGCCCGGGTGGCGGGTCGTCGAGATGCCCGCGGCGGACACCAGGACCAGCCGCTCCACGCGCTGGGGGAAGGCGATCGCGAGCTCGGCGGCGATGAAGCCGCCCATCGAGTTGCCCACGACCGCCGCGGCGTCGAGGCCAAGCGCGCTCATCAGCCCGTCGAGCAGGCGCGCGTAGCCGGAGATCGTGATCTTCTCGCGCGGCATCGGCGAGTGGCCGAAGCCCGGCAGGTCCATCGCGATCACGCGGCGCTCGCCGCTCATCGCCGCGAGCTGCTCGAGCCAGTTGGGCCAGGAGCCGGACAGGCCGTGCACGAACACGAGCGGCTGCGGGAGCCGCTCGGCGGCGCGCCGCGTCGGGCCGAGCTCGATCACGTTGACGGGCTGGCCGTCGACTAGGGTCCAACGTTGATGCGCGCGCCAATCCACGTCCTGCCACGAGGAGCGTCCGACCGGTCCGTATGCGAGCGTTTCCCCAGCGCTATCGTCGGCGTGCGGGCGAGCGTGAGGGGCGACCTTCACGCCCGTCACTGTACTCCCGGCGGTGTGCGGAGCCGGGGCGGCGCAGGAAGGCGGTAGGTGGCCGGTGACGAATACGCGCATGGAGATGGCAAACGACACGGACGTCGGCGGAGACGCCGCGGTGTGGGAGGAGTGGGTCAGGGCGATGGCGTTGCTCGAGGAGGATTTGCGCAGGCGCGACGCGGCGCCCCGCACACGCAGGGCCTATGGCGTGGACATCGGCCAGTTCGCTCGTTGGGCGTTGGGCCGCGGCATGCGCCCGGCGGAGCTCGACGCCAAGGCCGTGCGCCGCTACGTCGCCGACCTGTCCGCGCGGGGGCTCGCGCCCAGCACGTCCGCCCGCAAGCTGGCGGCGCTGCGGGCGCTGTTCGTCAGCCAGCGCGAGCACGGGCTGATCGCGCAGAACCCGGCGGAGCTCGTCTCCGGCCCGCGCCGCGCCTCGCGCCTGCCGCACGTGCTGAGCGCCCGCGACGCCGCCGCCCTGCTCGACCGCATTCCCGCGAGCGGGCCGCTCGAGCTGCGCGACCGCGCGCTGTTCGAGCTCGCCTACTCGTGCGGGCTGCGCGCCGAGGAGCTCGTGACGCTGGGCGTGGCCGACGTCGACTACGACGGCGAGCAGCTGCGGGTTGAGGGCAAGGGACGCAAGACGCGCTTCGTGCCCGTCGGCGAGCCCGCGCTCGCGGCGGTGCGCAGGTACGTCGAGCAGGCGCGGCCGGCGCTGGTGGATGACAGCAGGAGCACCAGCCTGTTCGTGAGCAAGAGCGGACGCCCGCTGGGCACGGGCGACGTGCGCAGGCGCCTGTTCACGTGGACGCGCCGCGTCGGCGCGGGCATCGGCGCGAGCCCGCACGCGCTGCGCCACAGCTTCGCCACGCACCTGCTGGACGGCGGCGCCGACCTGCGCAGCATCCAGGAGCTGCTCGGACATGCGTCCGTGTCGAGCACCCAGATTTATACTCGGGTAGAGTCAGCCAGGCTCAGAAGCGCCTACGCGCGTAGTCACCCTCGTGCCTGAGGGGGGATGTTGACCGTGGAGACGAACGTCAAACCGATCGAGCTGCGCGAACTGTGGCGGCGCTACAAGACCGAAGGCGACGAGCGCGTGCGCGAGCGCCTCGTGGTCGCGTACTCGCCGCTGGTCAAGTACGTGGCCGGCCGCACCGCCGCGGGGCTGCCTCCGCACGTCGAGGAGGCGGACCTGATCTCCTACGGGCTGGTCGGCTTGATCAGCGCGATCGAGCGCTTCGACCTGTCCCGCGACATCAAGTTCGAGACCTACGCGATCATGCGCATCAAGGGCGCGATCATCGACGAGCTGCGCTCGCTCGACTGGGTGCCGCGCTCGGTGCGCGCCCGCGCGCGCGAAGTCGAGCGCGCCAACGCCAAGCTCGAGCACACGCTCCAGCGCGCCCCCACCGACCAGGAGCTGGCCGCCGAGCTGGGCATCACGGTCGAGGAACTGGGCGAGTCGCTGCTCGCGATCTCCCACTCCTCGATCGTCGCGCTGGACGAGCTGTGGAGCGTGTCGGACTCAAGCGGCGACCAGGTATCGCTGATGGACACGATCGAGGACCCCGGCGCGCCGGACCCCGCGCGCGCGCTGGACGTAGGCGACCTCAAGGACCGCATCGCCGACTCGATCGCCAAGCTGCCCGAGCGCGAGAAGCTCGTGATCGCCCTCTACTACTACGAGAACCTGACCCTGCGCGAGATCGGCGAGGTGCTGGGGGTGACCGAGTCGCGGGTGTCACAGATGCACACCAAGGCGGTGCTGCGGCTGCGCTCGCGGATGCAAGAGGAGTCCTTCGACGACTGAGGCGACGCTCTGCGTCTCCAGCCCGGGTTCGCCGAGCTACCTGCTCGGGCTGGGACTAGGCACGGGACGCGGGCGAGGCCTGGCCCGACCCTCACCCTCGTTGATCCCGATCGACTCGGGCGAGAGAGGCTTGATCTGCTCTGGCGGCAGAGGCTTTGGCGCCATCGAACTACCTTAGCGCCAACGCCGCGAGCCACGCGAGCGTCTGAGCGACCATGAGGACGCCGAGGGCGCCTGAGAGCAACGACATGCGCCGGATCCTCGTCGCGTTCTTCTCGCCCAGCCGCTGATAGCTGAAGCCGACCGTCGCGAGCCAGCCGAGCGCGTCCGCGTCCGCTTCCTCACGCGCCTGCTCGTACAGATCGAGGTAGAGCTGATGGGCGTCGACAGCGAATTTGAGCTTCCACGGCGCGAGCAGCACGGCGGCCACAACGAGGCCCACCACCAGCGCGAGCAGGGCTACCCAGCCCAGCGGGTGAAGCCCCTGGTCGCGCACGGCGGTCGCGCCCAGGAAGGATGCGACGAGCGCGTGTGCGGCCAGCAGCGTGCCCGTCCGCTGGCGCACGCCCGCCACGATCGACTCCTGGTCGCTCAACGCCGAGCGTCCCGCCTCGTAGGTGATTTCCTCGAGCGTTCGCACACGTGAAACGTAGGCCGGGCAGGGGACGGGAGCCACCTGAGGCTTCAAGGCGCAGCTACGGCGAGAGGCCGGCCTACAGGACGAGCCGACTTGAGTCGATACGTATCATGGAGCCGATGAGCGAGATCACAGAGCTGCATGTCAACGTCCGCCATGAGGACGACTCGCTCTGGGCAACGGTCGAGGAGCTCCCCGGCGTCTTCGCCACGGGCGACAACCTGGACGAGCTTCGGCAAAGTCTCGAGGAGGGCATCTCGCTCGTGCTCGAGCGGCCCAACGGAGAAGTCCCCACCGTGACCCTTCAGCCCTTGCGGCTGGAGCCAGCGCAGACGACGGCCAGCGCCGAGCTCGTTTACGCGTGACGCCCTCCGTTTCCTCAGCGGTTTAGGGCTCAGTAGCCGGAGCCCATTTTGGGTTTGTGGTGGGGCCGCATGCGGCCCCACCCGGACGGCGCATGCGCCGTCCGCAGACAAGCCGCATGCGGCTTGGCGCGGGGTGGCACATGTGCCACCCCGAACTGCATCGCCCGCGCGTGTGCCACTCGAACCGCATCAACCGCACATGTGCCACCCCGAACTGCGTCGCCCGCGCACGCGCCACCCCCCAACCCGGGCCGTCCGTGCGGCGGGCGAGTGGCGTCGAGGTGTCATCGTGGTCGGCTCACCGGTCAGCGAGCACACAGGAGGCACCCATGGAGCTGAGGATCTTCGCCGAGCCGCAGGAAGGCGCCACCTACGAGCAGCAGCTGGCGGTCGCACGGGCGGCCGAGTCGCACGGGCTCGGCGCGTTCTTCCGCTCCGACCACCTCCTGCGGATCAAACCGGGGGCGGGCGAGCCCGGTCCCACCGACTCGTGGGTGACGCTCGGGGCGATCGCCCGCGAGACGACCACGATCCGGCTCGGCACGATGGTCACCTCGGCCACCTTCCGCCTGCCGGGGCCGCTGGCCGTGGCGGTGGCGCAGGTGGACGCGATGAGCGCGGGGCGCGTCGAGCTGGGCCTCGGCACCGGCTGGTTCGAGGCCGAGCACCGCGCCTACGGCATTCCCTTCCCACCCTTCGGCGAGCGCTTCGAGCGCTTGGAGGAGCAGCTGGAGATCGTCACCGGCATGTGGAGCACGCGCCCCGGCGAGAGCTTCGAGTTCCACGGCCGCCACTACGACCTCGCGCCCGGGCCGGCGCTGCCGAAGCCCCTCCAGCGCCCCCGCCCGCCGGTGATCGTGGGCGGCCTCGGCCTCCGCCGCACGCCGGCGCTCGCGGCCTGCTTCGCCGCCGAGCTGAACGTGCCGTTCGCCGACGTCGGCACGACCGCCGAGCGTGTCGCGGCGGCGCGCTCGGCCTGTGAGGCGATCGGGCGCGATCCCGGCGAGCTCGTGTGCTCGCACGCGATCACGGTCTGCTGCGGCGAGAGCGAGGCCGAGCTGGAGCGCCGCGCCGCGCGCATCGGCCGCGAGCTCGCCGACCTGCGCGCGAGCGCCGCCGCCGGCACCCCGCGGGAGGTCGTGGAGCGGCTCGGCGGCTACCGCGACGCCGGCCTCTCCCGCAGCTACCTGCAGCTGATCGACCTCGACGACCTCGATCACGTGGCGCTGATCGCCGCGGAGGTCATGCCGCACCTGGGGTGAGCGGCCGGCGGCCGCGCGATGCCCGCCCGAAGATGTGCCGAACGGCACTAGCGCTCGCTCGGCGGCGGCGGTATCGTCCTTTCACCCCGAGGAAGGAGATACCCATGCACCCCCCAGCGGACCGTATTCGCAACGTGGCCCTCGTCGGACACCGAGGGTCGGGGAAGACCTCGCTGCATGAGGCGCTCCTGTTCGAGGCGGGCGTGACCAACCGTCTCGGCTCGGTGGCCGACGCCAGCACCGTCTCGGACGCCGACCCGGACGAGCAGGCGCGCCAGATGTCGATCTCCGCCACGCTCAGCACGCTCGAGTGGCAGCAGCGCAAGGTCAACCTGCTGGACACGCCCGGGGAGCCGAGCTTCATCGCCGACGCGCTCGGCGCCCTGCGCGTGTGCGAGTCGGCTGTGTTCGTGGTGAACGCCGTCATGGGCGTCGAGGTCACCACCGGCCGGCTGTGGGCGCGCGCCGCCGAGCTCGACATCGCGCGGATGCTGTTCGTGAACATGCTCGACCGCGAGCGCGCCGACTTCTACCGCACGCTCGACGGGCTCAAGCGGGCGTTCGGCCCCCACGTCGTCGCGACCGAGATCCCGATCGGCTCAGAGCACGAGGTCAGCGGCGTGGTCGACCTGGTCGACATGAAGGCCTTCCGCGCGCAACCGACGCCCGAGCGCGGCGCCGCCGAGGAGATCCCGATCCCGGCCGAGCTCGCCGAGCGCGCCCAGGAGTACCGCGAACGGCTGATGGACGAGGTCTGCGAAGTCTCCGACGCGCTGATGGAGCGCTATCTGGAGGGCGAGCCGATCTCCCACGCCGAGATCGTCGACGCGCTCAAGGAGGGCACCAACCACGGCAGGATCTTCCCCGTCGTCTGCGGCGTGGCCACCGCCAACCTCGGCACCACGCGCCTGCTCGACGCGATCGTCGAGGACCTCCCCTCGCCGGTCAAGCACGGCGCCCTCCAGGTCGGCGACGTGACGCTCACCGCCAGCGAGTCCGAGCCGCTGTACGCCTACGTGTTCAAGACCCGCGCCGACCCCTTCGCCGGGCGCGTGAACATGCTGCGCGTCTACCAGGGCGTGCTGCGCGCCGACAGCCACCTGCTGAACACGCGCGCCCACGCCAAGGAGCGCATCGGCCAGCTCGTCACGTTCGCCGGCAAGGAGGCGGTGCACGTGCCCGAGTTCGGCCCCGGCGACATCGGCGCCGTCGCCAAGCTCAAGGAGACGCGGGCGGGCGACTGGCTGGCCGAGGGCTGGGCGATCTCCGATCGGCAACCGATCGACATGCCGCGCGTGAAGCTGCCCGCGCCCGTGATGGCCTTCGCCGTCGAGCCCAAGAGCCGCGGCGACGAGGACAAGGTGCTGGCCTCGCTGCGGCGCCTGCAGGAGGAGGACCCCACGATCGACCTGCACCGCGACCAGCAGACCGGCGAGCAGATCGTCGCCGGGCTCTCGCAGGTGCACGTCGAAGTGATCGTCGACCGCCTGCGCAGCCGCTTCGGCGTCGAGGTCACGCTCAAGCCCCCGCGCGTGCCCTACAGGGAGACGATCCGCGCGAGCGCCACGGCGCACGGCCGCCACAAGAAGCAGTCGGGCGGGCGCGGCCAGTTCGGCGACTGCCACATCGAGATCGCGCCGATGCAGAGCTCCGCGGAGCACGACGGCTTCGAGTTCGTCGACGCGATCAAGGGAGGCGTGATCCCCAGCTCGTTCATCCCCGCCGTCGAGAAGGGCGTGCGCGAGGCGATGGAGTCGGGCGTGCTCGCCGGCTACCCCGTGCAGGGCGTGCGCGTGCGCCTGTTCGACGGCCAGTACCACTCGGTCGACTCCTCCGAGATCGCCTTCAAGCTCGCCGGCATCCACGCGATGAAGGACGCGCTCGAGCACGCCAGCCCGGTGCTGCTCGAGCCGATCATGCTCGTCACCCTGTCCGTCCCCGAGGAGCACGTCGGCGACGTGATCGGCGACCTCAACGGCCGCCGCGGGCGCCCCCAGCGGATGGAGCCGGTCGGCACCCTGACCGAGATCAAGGCGGAGGTGCCGATGGCCGAGATGCTCAGCTACGCGCCCGACCTGCGCTCGATCACCCAGGGGCAGGGCGACTACACGCTCGAGTTCCTGCGCTACGAGGAGCTGCCCGCGCACCTCGCCCAGAAGGTCGTCGAGCAGGCCGGCGAGGAGCGCGCGGTGGTGCACGCCTAGCTGCAAGCCGCTCGCACGTCCCGCACGCCGCCTGCATGTCGAGCTAGGCTGATGGGCCGATGGCGACCAGGACGATCGTGACCTCCCAGCCCGACGTCGAGTGCGACGTGTGCGAGCGGCGCCTGTTGCGGGGGGAGCAGCCGGACGTGTTCATCGGCGCCGGCCGCCGGCGCCTGGTGTGCGAGCTGTGCGCGCCCCGCGCCGCCCACGAGGGCTGGCTGCGCGAGACCGACAGCCAGCCGCCGGCGCTGCCGCCGGCCAGACCGCGGCGCGGGCGCAGCCTGTTCGAGCGCCTGTCGGTGGCCTTCAAGGCCCGCGACGCGACCGCCGCGGACCCCGCCGGCGGGGCCGGCGAGAGCGCCCAGCTCTCCCCCTACGACGCGTTCGCGGATCCCGCCTCCGCGGCGCCCGCGCCGCTCGCCCCCTACGAGCAGGCCGCCAGCGCCGCGGCGGCGTGGCCGAGCGCGACCGGCGAGGCCGTCATGCCGGTGCCCGCCGAGGCGCCGCTCGCCGCCTTCGCCGGGCCCCCCGGCTCGGCGCCGTCGGAGACACCGGCGGACGCCGCGTCCCACCCCCGCTATCTCGGCGAAGCGCTCGAGGTCTTCAACGCGAGCCCGTTCCCGCGGCGGGTCGCCGGCGTGATCCGCTCGCTGGGCGCGCCGCTCGTGAACGTGCGCAGCGCCGAGCATCTCGCGAGCGTGGTGCGCATCGTCGTCGCCTGGGAGCTCTGCTGGTATCGCTACGAGGTCGACCTGAGCGAGCTCGAAGCGGTCGCCGAGGTGATCGCCCAGGGCTCGGAGCTCGCCGAGCTGCCGCGCGAGGACCGCGTGCCCAACGCCAGCGCCGCCGACGGCGGCTCGCTGGTGCTGGCACGCCCCTGAGGAGCCCCCGCCCGCCTGTGTGACGATTTCGCGCCCGCTCTTGCGTATCCGCGCGCGGGGAGTAACATCGGTGCGGCGATGATCTACTGCGTGGTACCGAGGCCGCTGGCCGACGAGCTCTACCCGAAGCTGGTCGAGCACTACGCCGGAGACGAGAACGTCAGCGTGATCGTCGACCGGCGCAAGTTCGACCGCCGAGCCCGCTACGCCGCCTCCGGCGGCGCTCCCGAAGCCGAGCAGCAGCGCAGAGTCGTGCGCGACCGCCGCCGCGCCCGCGTCGCGGGCGACATGCTGCCGCTCGCCAGCGCCTCCTGATCAGACGCCGGCGCGCCTCGAGGCGCGGGCGCCCCCCGAGGCGCCGGCGCGCCCCGTCCCCATGCGCGTGCATAATCTCGCCGCGATGAAGGTGATCGTGCACGTCGACGGCGGTGCCCGCGGCAACCCCGGCCCGGCGGCCGCCGCGAGCGTCGTCAGCTCGCCCGCCGGAGAGACGCTCGACGAGCGCTCCCAGCTGCTCGGCACGGCCACCAACAACGTCGCCGAGTACCGCGCGCTGCTGCTCGGCCTGGAGCGCGCGCGCGAGCTCGGCGCCAGCGAGGTCGAGGTGATCGGCGACTCGGAGCTGATCGCCAAGCAGGTCCAGGGCCTCTACAAGGTCAAGCACGCCGCCATGCGCCCCCTGTACCTGGAGGCGATGCAGGCGCTCAGGGGCTTCGAGCGCTGGTCGATCCGCACCGTCCCGCGCGCCCAGAACGCGCACGCGGACGCGCTCGTCAACGCGGCCTTGGACCAGGCTGCCGCGGCGTCGCGCTGAGCGCTCAGCGCAGCGCCCGCGCCGATTTGGCGATTTGCAGCATCTGCTGGTTGGACAGTTCCTCCAGCAGCGTGTTCGTCACCCAATACAGAACCTTGCCGGCGCGCCAGCCGACCACGTGGATGTGCGAGCCGTCGTCGACGAAGCGATATTCGACGCCGTCGATCACCTGCGTGCGGGCGTGCGCGAACAGCGG
>DASZFZ010000003.1:0-34752 GCA_035939315.1 Solirubrobacteraceae bacterium
CGACAAGGTCGCCGCGTGCGCGCTGCGCGGAGCGCGCATCCTGAACGTCTGCGAGCTCTACGAACGGGGGCCGGTGGTGCTCGCGCTGTTCGTCGAAGCCGGCTCGTGCGGCGATGTGCTCTCCAGCATGCAGGCGCTCACGCGCGAGTTCCCGGGCGTGGGCTTCGCGGCGGTCGCGCTGCGCGGCAGCCGCTCGGCGCTGCGCCGGCTGATCCGCCGTCGCCGCCTGACGCTGCCCGTCGGGCTGGACGAAGAAGGCGACCTCGAGTCGCTCTACAACGTGTTCAGCTGCCCGCAGGTGAACTTCGCCTACCGCGGCGGGGTCGTGCAGAGCAGGGCGCTGCTGGGAACCTCCGCGCTCGGCGTCCTGCGCCGGCGGGTGCGCGCGCTGATCGCCGCGTCGCGGGCCCGAGAACGAGGCGGTCCGGGGACTTGAACGACGCGCCGACGGCCGCGTCCGGCTGGCTCGCCCCGGAGATCGAGGACGAGCTCCCGGGGCTGCGGCTGCTCGTCGCGGAGGCCCGGCACACTCCTCGCCAGCGGCTCGACGGCGGCTCGCCGCCGGAGATCGAAGCGCGCCTGCGCGACCTCTCCAACCGCTTTCGCGGCGCGCGCGCGGTGAACCTGCGGCGCGAGCCGGTGCCCGCCGCCTACCGCGTGTTCTTCCGTCAGATCGGGCTCGACCCCGACATCGCGCGCACGCCGATCGAGGCGGCCGTGATGGAGCGGATGCTGCGCGGCGGCTTCCTCCCAGGCAGGCTGCTCGAAGACGTGCTGCTGATCGCGCTGCTCGACACCGGCGTGCCGGTGTGGGCGCTTGACGCGCGGTCGCTCGACGGCCGGCTGGGGATCCGCGCGAGCGTCGAGGGCGAGCCGCTCGGACGACACCCGGACGCCGGCACGCTGGCGGGCGGGCGCCTGGTCGTGGCCGACGGCGCGGGCGCGCTCGCCGAGCTGTTCGGGGAGCCCCCGCAGGGGCACGCGGCGGGCGCGGCGAGCGAGACGCTGACGCTGTTCGCCGTGCAGGTCGAGGGCGTCCCCACGCTGTACGTCGAGGAGGCGCTGTGGGCCGCGCGCGCCGGTCTCGAACGCGCGTGAGCGCCCGCCGCCAGCTGCCTCGCCGCCGCGGGGGCCGCTGGTAGAATCCAGTTGCCGGAGAGGAGGCGGGTGTGACCTACTACGAGCGGCAAGTCATCGATCTGGACGACGCGGCCCACGCGAGCCAAGCTCGGGGCCGGACGCTCGTGGCCGGAGATGTTCCGGCACTCGTTCCGGCGGAAGGTGCGGTGCGGGACGAGCGCGCAGCGAGGGCATCGCTGCGCGCTCAGATCGCTCGCCTGGAGCGCGAGCGCTCGGCGATCGTGGCCGAGCGCTTTCCCTACATCGCCGCCCCCGCGCCGCTCACGGCATCGTCCGCCGCCGGCCCGGCCCTGCTCGACCTCGGTCAGCTGGAGCGCGTGCGCGACCAGCTCGCGGCCGACCTGCAGGATCTGCGCGGGCGCGTGCGCGAGCGCACCGAGCACGAGCGCCGCGCGCGCGAGCAGCTGGCGCGCATGCGCCTGGAGCCCGGCAGGCACAAGTTCGCGAAGCTCCCCGTCAGAGACCTCGGGCAGGGTGTCTGCGGCGTCTGGGAAGTGCGCCCGCGGCTCGGTCTCATCGGCATGCTCGCCGGCTGGTGGGAGCTCAAGCTGTCGTCAGGGTGTCCGTTAGCCAGGGGGTCGCGGTCCACGCGCGGCCCCGGTTCACCGACGTGAGCATCGCCGCCAGCGTGCGCCGCTGACGCTCTGTCATCGAGCCGATCGTCTTCTTCTCGGACATCGGCACCTGGGCGAGGAACTTGCGGCAGCGGGTGTGGCCCCACCGGCGTTGGCTCATCAACAGGTCCGCCACGGCCATGCTCTGGGCCTCCCACGGGCATTCGAGGATCACCTCGGCCACGTGGAGCTCGCCGATCGCCACTCTGCGCTTGAGATCGGCGCGGGCAAGACGAACCTTGTTGGCGCGCTCCAGGGCGCGCATGTACTGAGGACTGCCAGGGGCAACCGTCGCTGTCGCGTTCATTGGGCATCTCCCCCGCCCTTCGCCGCGAGCCTCGCGTGGGAAGGACGTACTCGCTGTTGGGTTTTCAGTGTCCGCGCCCGCGAGCCCATGCGGGATCCGTCACGACGAGCCGACCTCGATCCGCAACGTCCCTCTCTCCCAGCATATGTACGGGGGTCCAACCCCCGAAAGTCGGTCTTGCAGAGCGCACGTGCAAGCTATGTCAGGAGCCCGGCCGCGGTCAATATCCAGATGTCCAGTTCGTGCGCTAGAAGCGACCTTTTTCGATCGCGGCCGGACTTGTGAAGAAATGGACAAGTCGCGGGACCTCGCGCCGTGGCGCTCAGCGCTCGACCGCGGCCGGCAGCGGGCCGTGCTCGGCCTCGAACTCGAGCTTGACGCGCGCGAACACCTCGAGCGCGCGGTCGAGCGTGGCGAGGTCGTGCGTCGCCATCACGCTCGTGCGCAGCAGCGCCCCGCCCGGCGGCACCGCCGGGTGCAGCGCGCAGTTGGTGAACACGCCGCCGTCATACAGCGCGCGCCACAGCAGCGCCGCCTGCCAGTCGTCGCCGACGAGCACCGGCACGATCGGCGTCGCGATCGATTCGGTCGGCGCGTCCGGGCCGGGCCCGGTGCGAACCGGCGCGCCGCTCAGCGTGCGGTAGCCGAGCGCGCGCAGGCCGTCGGCGAGGTAGCGGGCGCGATCGAGCACCGTGGCCAGCAGCTCGGGACCCTCGTCCGAGCGCACGATCCGCAGGGCCGCGAGCGCCGCGCCGAGCGCCGCCGGGACCGCCGAGGCGGTGAACAGGAACGGGCGCGAGGAGAAGCGCAGGTACTCGATCACCTCCGCCGGGCCGGCGATGAAGCCGCCGCACGCCGCCAGCGACTTGGAGAACGTGCCCATGCGCAGGTCGACGCGGTCCTCGACGCCGAGCAGCTCGCTCGCGCCGGCGCCGCGCGCGCCGAGCACGCCGACGCTGTGCGCCTCGTCGACCATCAGGCGCGCGCCGTGGCGGGCGCACAGCTCGGCGATGTCGACGAGCGGCGCCACGTCGCCCTCCATCGAGAAGACCCCGTCGACGACCACCAGCACGCCGCCGCCGTCGCCTTCGGCGCGCTCCAGCGCGCGCTCGAGCTTGTCCAGGCGGTTGTGGCGGAAGGGGCGCATCTTGGCCTTGGAGATCAGGGCGCCGTCGAGGATCGAAGCGTGGTCGGCCGAGTCGACGATCACGGTGTCGGAGGGGCCGAGCAGCGTGCCCAGCGTGCCCACGTTCGCCTGGTGGCCGGTCGTGAACACGATCGCGTCGTCGCTGCCCATCCACTCGGCCAGCTCGCGCTCGAGCTCGAGATGCAGGGGGGTGGTGCCGTTGAGCAGCCGCGAGCCCGTCAGGCCCGTGCCGTAGCGGTGCAGGGCATCCTCGGCGCCGCGCATCACGCGCTCGTCGCCCGTCAGGCCGAGGTAGTTGTTGGACGCGAGCATGATCCGCGGCGCGCCCTCCATCTCCACGACCGGCATCGCCGGCGACTCGACGGTGCGGAAGTAGGGCATCAGGTCCGCTTCGCGCGCCGCCCGCAGCAGCTCCTCGCGCGCGTGCCCGCGAACCTTGGCGAAGACGTCTATCGAGGTCGGCATATAAGGTGGCGCGCGATGGCGGTCGAAGTCAGCACGGTCTCCGGCGGTCGGGATCTCAAGGCCTTCATCGACCTGCCCTTCCGCCTGCATGCTAACCACCCGCTGTGGGTGGCGCCCCTGAAGCTCGAGCGTCGCCTGTTCCTCAACCGGCGCATGAACACGTTCTTCACGCACGGCCAGGCCGAGTACTTCCTCGCGCGCCGCGACGGCCGGATCGTGGGGCGCATCAGCGCGCAGATCAACGACGCCTTCAACGACTACCAGAAGAAGCGCTGGGGCTGGTTCGGCTTCCTCGAGTTCGAGGACGACGCCGAGGTGCTGGACGCGCTGCTCGACGCCGCCGGCGGCTGGCTGCGCGAGCGCGGCCAGGAACGGATGGTTGGTCCCGCGAGCTTCACGATGAACGACGAAAGCGGCGTGCTGGTCGAGGGCTTCGACCTGCGCCCGATGATCGAGCAGCCGTGGAACCCGCGCTACTACCCCGAGCGCATCGAGCAGGCGGGCATGACCAAGGCCATGGACCTGCTGATGTGGAACCTCGAGGTCGCCGACCGCGAGCGGGTGCTGCCCGTGATCTTCGAGCTGGCGGAGAAGGCGCAGACCGAGCACGGCATCCGTGTGCGCCCGATGCGCCGCCGGCAGCTGCGCAAAGACCTCGACTGGTTCGGCGAGGTGTACAACGCGGCCTGGTCGAAGAACTGGGACTTCGTGCCCTACGCCAAGAAGGACCTCGACGCGCTCGCCCAGCAGCTGCACCTGGTGTTCGACAAGCACTGGTTCTTCGTCGCCGAGAAAGAAGACACGGGCGAGGTCGTCGGCATGGCGATCACCGTCCCCGACCCCAACCAGATCCTCGAAAAAATGCACGGGCGGATACTGCCGCTCGGCTGGTGGTACTTCCTCAGGAAAGCCCAGCACATCGACCGCGTGCGCGTCGGCTGGCTAGGCGTCAAGCCCGAGCACCAGCACACCGGGGTGGCCGCGAAGCTGTACGTCGAACACTTCAACGCCGCCGCCGCGCGCCGCCAGAAGGGCGGCGAGATGGGCTGGATCCTGGAGACCAACAAGCCGATGAACCGCGGCATGGAGGCGATGGGCGGGCGCATCGTCAAGCGCTACCGCATGTACGAGCGGATGTTGTGAGCCCGCCCGCCCGCGTCTGCACGGCCCTCTAGTATCCGACGGGTGAGTGAGCTCGGCGAGCCGACGTCAGCGGACGCGGCGGAGGACCGGCGGGACCGCGGCGACGCGCTCCCGGTCCTGGCCAGCGGCGTCCACGCCATGCGCGCGCCGGCGCCGCCGGCGGACGGCGCGCTCGAGCGCAGCCCCACCGTGATGCCCGCCGTGCAGGCCGCCGCGGTGGCCGCCGGCGGGTTCGTCGCGGGCGCCGCGGTCGTCGGCCTGGTCCATCGTCGCCAGCGGCGCGGCGCGCTTGCCAAGGGGCGGCGCGCACGGCGCCTGGGCGCCTCGCGGGCCGCGGGCGCACGCGGGTCGGGCCGGGCGGTGGAGCTGGTGCAGATCGTGGGCAGCCGCTCGCTGCTGCTCGACGTGCACCTGCTCGGTGGCGCAGGCGATCGCTAGCCGGCCGGGCGCCCGTGCGGGCGTCCGCCGCGAGCCGCGGGCGGCGGCCGGCGCCCGCTCGCGCGTCGAGCGCCCGTGGCGGGTGGAGGTGCGCGAGGAGGTCGAGCCGGCCGGGCCGTTCCGGCTGCCCGGCCGCTGCGGCATGGACGGTCTCGTGCGCCGGCGCGCCGGGGTGCTCGAGCGGCTCCTGCATCACGGCGAGGAGCCGGTCGTCGTCAGGGTCGCCCAGCCCGCGCCCGACCGCGTGCTGTTCGGCGCGCGGGCGGCCTCGCGGGCGGCCGCCGTCCACGGCATCCGCCGCATGCGCTTCGCGCTGGGCGTCGACGAGGATCTGCGTCCGTTCCTGCGGCGCTTCGCCCGCGACCCGCTGATCGGCGCCTCGGTGCGGGGGCGCCCGTGGCTGCGCTGCGGGCGGCGCCCCGAGCCCTTCGAGGCGCTGGCCTGGGCGATCTGCGAACAGCTGATCGAGTACGAGCGCGCGGCCGCGATCCAGCGGCGGATGCTCGCGGGGCTGGGGCGCCGCGCGATGGACTGGGACGGCAACGCGGGCGGCCTGCGCGACCTGCCCGCGGCCGCGGTGCTGGCCGGCACGGCTCCGGCGCGGCTACAGTCGTTCGACCTGGCGGGCGGGCGCGCGCTCGCGCTGGTGCGGGTCGCGCGCGAGGTCGCGCGCGGGCGCCTGGACCTGCACAGCCCCGCGCACGAGCGCGGCTGGCAAAGGCTGCGGGCGATCCCGGGCATCGGCCCGTGGACCGTCGAGATGCTCGCGCTGCACGGCCAGGGACGCCACGACCAGCTGCCGGCCGGCGATCTCGGGCTGCTGAAGCTCGTCGGGCGCAGGCTCGGCGGCGGCGACCCGCGCGCCCGCGCCCGCGAACACGAGGTCCGCGAGTTCTTCGCCCCGTACGGCGAGTGGGCGGGCCTGGCGGCCGCCCACATGCTTGCGGGCGGCGTGTAGCAGGCGCCTCAGACGCCGACTGGGATGTGGTAGCGGCGCGAGCGCGGGTCCTGCTCGAGCAGGCCCGCGGCCAGCAGCGTCGTCATGTAGCGATGGGTCGTGCTCGGGCTCAGGCCCAGGCGGGTCGCGACGTCGGTCACGGCCAGCGCGTCGCCGTCGGTCGGGAAGCAGGCGAGCACGAGCAGGCCCAGCAGCAGCGAGCGCGACAGGCGCGGGCTGGAGGCCAGCGCCGTGTAGTTGGACGTGAGCCCGCGCTCGGCCAGGCCGCGCAGGATCGCGGCGATGCCGTCCTGGTCGGAGGTGCGGCGCACCACCTGGTCGACCTGCGTGCGCGTCAGCTCGATTTTGATGCCGCTCGTGCTCATCGAGATCCTGAGCTGCTCCTTAAACGCGGACCGGGTGCCAGCTGGCACCCGGTCCTGTCACTGGCGAGACGAAAGCGGGATACGGACCCGATGCTGCCTTGCATGGCGTCGAGCCCAGTTTCACGCTCTGCCATGATCGCGGCTGGCGGGTCGTTCGAGCAAGAGGAAAGTCCAATACTTGAGTTTCAAGTGGCGGGATGTGGCCGATGGAGGCGCGCTGAGGCGAGCAGGCGACCGGCGGTGCGGCGCGTCCTCAGCACCGTCATCGTCGGCTGCGCGAGCGCGCCCATCGTCTCCAACACGCGCTGGGCCGCGGGCCGTGCGAAGGGCGCCGAGACGGCGGGCGCGGACAGGTAGAAGCTGGTCATGGCCGCGAGGATCAGCGCGTGGCGCGTGCCGTCGGGCAGCGACTCGGCCGCGTGCACGGCGCGCGCCGCGATCCAGCCGAGCCGCTGCGCGGCTTCGGCGGGCGAGGCGTAGTGGTCGATCAGGTTGTGATGGCCGTGCTCGAGGTCCTTGGCGCGGTCGATCAGGCTGTCGAGCAGCACGTGCAGCGAGCTGATCCAGGGGTAGTAGGCGTCGTGCGTGGCGGCCGTCTCGACGGCGCTCAGCCGCGGCCTGGCGGCGGCGGCGATCAGGGCGAACACGGTCATCGAGGAGGCGCCGCCTGCCGCCGCCTCCCACCAGCGCAGGCCTCTGCCCGGCGCCACCGTCGCGCCCCAGCGCGCGAGCCCTCGCACCGCGCGCTCCTCGACGCGCTCGTGGTTCAGGCTCTGGTAGGCGACGATGCTGCTGGCCGCGTGCAGCGCCGGCTCGGCGACGGCCCCGTAGGAGGGCAGCGAAACGAGCGCGTCGCGGCAGGTCTGGACGAGGTTGCTGATGTAGCCGTTGTCGTGGCGCTCCGAGTGGTGGCAGTAGTAGTCCGGCTGCTCGGTGCCCGGCTCGAGCGCGCTGAGCAGCGCCAGGTGCAGCTGGCGGCCGTTGGCGACGGGATCGGGGTTGCTCTGCTCGGCGAGCGTGTCGACGTAGTCGTAGGTGGCCTGGAAGGCGACCACCGCGCGCACGACGCGGGCTCGATAGGCACGCGGAGCGAGCGCCGCGTAGGCCGCGGCGCCCTCGTAGTTGCCGCGCTCGGCCCGCTGTGTGAACAGGGCAAGGCTGCGCAGCACGGGATCGTTGATCAGCCGTGCGCGCGCACGCCAGTGACGCAGCTCGCGCACGACGAGCGGAAAGATACCGAGCCAGTATCTGGAGCTATTGCTTGCGAAAGCGCTCGCCAGTAAGAGCTGACTTCGCGTGGCATGTGCAACCACCAGAAAAGTTTCGTTTACCTGAGCCACGATACATAGTCACTCCTGAAAGCTCACGCGTGCGGGCGCGCGCGCCGCGGCGAGTCCGGGGACCGCGATCACGACGAGCGAGATCGCGGTCAGCGCGGCGAGCGTGAACAGGACCTTCCCGACGCCGACCTGAAACGGCGCCGGGAAGCCGGTCTCCAGCCGCAGCCAGCGACTCGCGAGCGCGTGACCGTAGACGCCCACGGCCGCGCCGATCGCGCAGCCGACGCCGAGCACGATCGCACTCTCCAGCAGCAGCGCACGCCAGAGCTGGCTCGTTTCGTATCCCTGGATCTTCAACGACGCCAGCCGTGTCCGCCGCTGCCAGATGGCGGCGCCGAGCGCCGAGGCGACCGCGACCGCCGCGGCGAGCAGCAGCAGCGTCGAGATCTCGCTCAGGGCGCCCAGGCCCTGGCGCGCGTTTTCGTCGTATTGGAGCTCGCGGTCGCGCAGCGTCTGGACGTGCAGCCCGGGGCGGTCGGCGATCGCCCCTTCGACGCGGCGCCTGCCCGCGTCCTGGCCGACGCCCGGCCGTAGCTTCACCTCCAGCGCCGAGGGTTCGGCGGTTTGCCACAGGCGTCGGTAGTCGGAGGTGTCGAGGATGATCGCGCCCGGCGACCAGCCGAGGTTGGTCGTGATCGCCGCGACGCGCAGGCGCGCCGGGCCGGCGGGCGTGGGGAGGGTGAAGGGGCTGCCGACGGAGAGGCCGTGTTCGCTGGCGAACGCTCCGGCGACGGTCGCCCAGCCGCCCTCGCCCAGCAGCTCCGTCGCCCGCGCCAGGTTGCCGTCGAGCACTTGCGTGGCGGGGATCAGCGGACGATCGGACGGCGGTCTGGCGATGATCCACAGCCTGCGCTTGCCGACGTCGAGGTAGGAGCCCTGGTAGACGCTCACGGATGCGATGCCGGGCAGGCGCCCGATCGTGCCGGCCAGGCCGCCGGGCCTGAAGGCGTTGGTCGTGAGGTCGTTGCTGCCGGTGGTGACCCACAGGTCGGCGGTGCCGAGATATTCGGCGAAGGTCGCGTCGAGGCCCCGCAGCAGGTCCGCGCGCGCTCCGCCGATCGCGACGCTGCCGTAGACGGCGAGCGCGGCGATGCCGGCGAGCGCGATCGAGCGGGTGGTGACCGCTCGCAGCTCGGACACCACGACGATCAGCGAGCTCGACGGCACGCGCTCGCCGGCCCACTGCAGCAGTTGCGCGACGCCGACGAAGGCGATCGGGATCAAGCACAGCGCCGTCACGGCGAGCGCCATGCCTCCGACGATCGTCACCCCCGGGTACAGGGCGACCGTGACGGCGACCGCGATCAGCAGCACGCCGCCGGCGAGGGCGATCTTCAAGGCGGTCCCGCGCCGGAGCGCCTCGCCGCCGCCCGTGCCGTCCCGGAAGACGGCGTCGGCCGGTCGGCCGGAGCGCAGGTCGAGCACCGGCGAGAGCGACGCCAGCATCGCGGCGAGCACGCCGCAGCCAAGCGCCAGGATCACCGTCCAGACGTGCAACGCGTTTTGGCTGCCGATCGGGAAGGCGGTCGTCAGGTAGATCGGGATGCGGCGCAGGAAGACGTGCGAGAGCAGGTCCCCGAGCGCCACGCCCACGGCCGACGCCGCGACGCCCAGCACGGCCGCCTGGAAGACGAGCAGCACGATCACCTGGCGCCAGTCGTAGCCCTGCATGCGCAGATCGGCGACGAAGCGCCTGCGCTCGGGCACCGTCAGCAGCATCGCGTTGAGCGCGAGCAGGAAGCCGACCATCACGCTGATCGCGGCGAACAGCGTGGTCGACTGGTCGTTGGGCTCGACCGCCTCGGCCAGCAGCCGCAGTTCTTGATCGGCCGGCTCGACGTCCACGTCCCGGCCCGCCAGCGTGCCCAGCTCGCTCGCAACCTGGCCCTCGCTACCCACCTGGGGCTTGATCAGCACCTGCGTCAGACGCCCCGGCAAGTCCGTCAGCCGCTGCGCCTCGGCGAGCCTGGTGATCGCGACGGGGCTCGACGCGATCGCCCCGAACGGCGCGCTTTTGAGGATCGCGCTGACGGTGACCTCGTGGGCGCTCCCGAAGGCGAGCACGGTCACGCGACCGCCCGGTTCCACTCCGATCGTGCTCGCGACGCTGGCCGGCAGGACCAGGCCGCGGCCGAAGCTGAAGCTCGAGAGGCCGAACTGGCGCGCGTTGAGACCGCCCAGGTTCAACACCGCCGCGGTCACCCCCAGCAGCTGCACCGGCTGGCGGCCGCCGGGGCCGGAGATGGCCACGTCCTCGCGCAGCGCAGGAGCTGCCACTTCGACTCCGGGCAGGCGTAGCGCCTGTTCGTCGAGGCGCTCTTCGAAGCCGCCCTGGGAGCGCGCGGCCAGCTGCAGGCGAGCCCGGCCGGTCACCTCGTGCACGAGCTGTTCGGCCGAGCCCGTGAGGCCCGCGTTGGCGACCAGCACGCCCAGCACGAGCGCCACGCCCACGGCGATGCCGCTGCCGGCGAGCAGCTCCTGGATCGCGTGCGAACGCAGTCGCACGGCGTACAGGTGAGCCAGCATGCTGATACGCACCCCCGCGATCGAGGGGTTCAGGGGGCTCTTCACGGGAGCGTCGCTGCCAGCTCCGGATCGATCCCGTCGGCGACGTGTCCGTCGCGCAGGGTGTGGACGCGGTCGACGATCGCCGCCGCGTCGCGGTCGTGCGTCACCACCAGCCCCGGGATGCCCCGTTCGTGGCAGATGTCGCGCATCAGCTCGAAGATCTCCGCGCTGCGCCTGGAGTCGAGGTTGCCGGTCGGCTCGTCGGCGAGCAGCAAGCCGGGGTCGTTGGCCAGCGCGCGGGCGATCGCGATGCGCTGACGCTCGCCCATCGACAGCTGCTCCGGGGTGTGCGCGACACGCGCGCCCAGGCCGACGCGCTCCAGCCATGGCAGCGCTCTGCGCCGTCCCTCGCGCAGCGTGCAGCCGTCGCTCGTGAGCTTGATCGTCGCGTTGTCGAGGGCGGAGGTGTGCGCCATCAGGTGGAAAGACTGGAGCACGAAGCCGACGTCACGGCGCCGGTAGAGCGCGGCCTCGCGCTCTGAGAGCTCGCTGAGCACGCGCCCGTCGAAGCTGACGGTGCCGCTGTCGGGCGCGATCAGCGCCGCGGCGAGCAGCAGCAGCGTGGTCTTGCCCGAGCCGCTCGGCCCGTAAAGCGCGACGAGCTCCCCCGGGCCGACGGTCATCGAGACGCCGTCGACGGCCTTGACGGTCTCGACGCCGCTCGAGTAGTGCTTGACGACGTCGCGGAACTCGAGCGTGCTCACTGTCCGCCGCGTTCGGCCCCCAGGCGCCTGCGCCCGGGTAGCGGCACGACCGTCCCCAGCGACCCGGTCGAGACCAGTTCGCCGTCGGCGATCGACACGAACACGCCGAGTCCCTGCAGCGCCGTCATTTCCTCCGATGCCATCAACAGCGCGATCTCACGCTCCTGCGCCGTGTCACGCAAGAGAGCATAGAAGCGGTCGCGGTCGCCGAGGCTCGGCAGCCGCGCCGGTTCGTCGAGCACCAGCAGGCGGGGTTCGCGAGCGAGCGCGCGGGCCAGCATGACGCGCGCGCGGTCGGTCAGCGACAGCGAGCTCGTGAGCTCTTCGGCGACCGCGCCGGCGTCGACGAGGTCGAGCACCCGCATCGCCCTGCGCCGGGCCTCGCGCATCGTCAGGCCCTCGCTGCCCAGCGAGGTCGCGACGTGCTCGGTGACGCTCTCGCCCGGGTTGGCTCGCCAGTCGGCCGCCGACACGAACGCGATCTCGCCGCGCAGCAGGCGTCCGCGCTCGCGGCTGGACATCCTGGCGACGTTCCTGCCGTCGAAGTGGATCGCGCCGGTGTCGGGTAGCGCGATGCCCGCGGCGAGGCGCAGCAGGGTGGACTTGCCGGAGCGACGCGTCCCGTACACGCCGACCGTGACGCCGGCGTCCATCTCCAGGCAGACACGGTCGAGCACGAGGATCTCGCGCGTGCCGTCGTTGTAGCCCTTGCTGACGTTGACCAGTGAGAGCAGCGGCGTCATCGCGCGGGGCCGGCCCTAGGGCCGCTGCTCGAGGAACTCGTTGATGCGCTGTCGGGTGAGCTGCGCCCAGCCGATCTCGCTCTCCAGCTGCTTGTAGACGGCGTCGCGGGTGCAGTCCATGCACAGCGCCGTCCACGAGCGTCCACGCCCGTCGGTCGGGCCCACGAGCTGGGCCAGCAGCAGGCACTCGCGCTCGTATGCCTTCAGTGCCTGCAACAGGCGCGGCGCGTCCTCTTCGCGCGCGACCGAGAGCTTCGCTTGCAGGCCGAGCCGCACGGGCTCGCGCGGTAGCAGCGTCTCCATCCACAGCGTGAGCGCCTCGGAGGTTTCTTCGGTCGGGTAGTAGACGAGGTGCGTGCGCCGGTTGTTGTTGCGCTTGGGCTCGTCGCGCGAGACCGCCAGGCCGGTCTTCTCCAGCTGCTCCAGCAGCCGGTAGACGTCGTTCGTGTCCACTCGCCAGGTCTCGCCGAGTCTCGCCGCCAGCCGGTTGGCCAGGTCGCCGCCGTGGCCCGGCCGTTCCAGCAGCAGGCCGAGCAACGCTCCGCGAAGCGGCGTCGAGGGACCCCGCATCCACCTCGTCTTCTCAGGATTCAAGCTCGCCATGGTTCCCCTCTGTGCAGCAGTTGGCTATCTGGACGATACACCAACTACGGGAGGGATTGACGAACGATTCCGACATCCTGGCGAATGCGGTGGGCTGGGTTGCGAGCCGGCGGGCGGGTCGTGTGTCTGAATGGGCGACGCCCGCGCCGGCGAACGGCGCGCTCAGGGGTCAAGGGATCAGCACGGCCGCGCCGACGAAGCGTCCGGCGCGCAGGTCGGCGAGCGCCTCGTTGGCGGCCGCGAGCGGGTAGGTGGTGACGTGCGTGCCGACGCCGGCCCGGGGCGCGAGCTCGAGCAGCCGGACCGCGTCCTCGCGCGTGAGGTTGGCGACCGAGCGCAGGACGCGCTCCTCCCACAGGATCGAGTAGGGGAAGGCCGGGATCTCGCTCATGTGGATTCCGCCGCAGACGACCGTGCCGCCGGGGGCCACGGCGCGCAGCGCGAGCGGCACGAGCGCGCCGACCGGCGCGAACACGATCGCCGCGTCGAGCTGCCCGGGCGGGCGCTGCTCGGAGTCCCCGGCCCACGTAGCGCCCAGCTCGAGCGCGAAGGACTGCGCCGCGTCGTCTCCCGCGCGCGTGAAGGCGAACACGCGCCGGCCCTCCCAGCGGCAGATCTGCGTGAGGATGTGCGCGGCCGCGCCGAAGCCGTACAGGCCTATGCGCTCGCCCTCGCCGCACATGCGCAGCGCGCGGTAGCCGATCAGGCCGGCGCACAGCAGCGGCGCGGCCTGCTCGCTGGGGTGGCCGTCGGGGATCGGGAAGCAGTAGCGCTCGTCGGCGAGCGCGTACTCGGCCATGCCGCCGTCGAGGTCGCGCCCGGTGAAGCGCGCGTTCGGGCACAGGTTCTCGCGTCCGCTCAGGCAGTAGGCGCACTCGCCGCAGGTCCAGCCGAGCCAGGGGATGCCGACGCGCCGGCCGGCCTGCCCGTCCGTGTCCTCGCTCGCGCCGGCCCGCCCGCTCGCCTCGACGACGCCGACGATCTGGTGGCCGAGCACCCTCGGCGGCGAGGCGATCTCGACCTCGCCGTCGAGCAGGTGCAGGTCGGTGCGGCAGACGCCGCACGCCTGCACGCGCACGCGCAGCTGGCCGGGCGCCGGCCGCGGCACGGGCAGCTCGACGGCCCGCAGCGGCTGTCCGACGGCCTCGAAGACCATCGCCCGCATCGCGTCTTCGCTCAGATCCCCTGTCCGGGCAGGTACTCGTTGGTGAACGGCGGCAGCCCCGTGTCGGGGCTGTGCCGGAGCAGCCCGTGCGAGAGCATCCATTCGGCGAAGCTCGCCCACGCGGAGGGTTCCTGCCAGCCGTAGGGGTCGCTGCCGTCGGCCGGCTGGGTCGCCGGCAGCGTCTGCTCGATCGACGCGAGCTGGAGTCGTTCTTCGGCGGCGGGGTTGGCTTTGACGATCAGCTTGGCGGCGGCGGCGGGGTCCGCGCGCACCTGCTTCTGGCCGCGCGTCAGCGCCTGCATGAAGGCGCGCAGGTCGACGCCGTCGGTGCGCGCCTCGCTCTCGCGGACGACCAGCACGAGCTCGTCGTAGCTGGGCACGCCCGCTTCGTTGACAGGGATCACGAGCGGGTGCTTGTGCATCAGCCGCAGCTGCACCGCCTCGTAGTTCCAGTAGCCGCCGAGCGTGGCCGCGACCTTGCCGGAGAGCATCGCGGGCACGAGGTCGAAGCCGACGTCGACTTCCCTGACCTTGGCGGGGTCGACGCCGGCGTGCTCGAGAGCGGCGTGCAGCTCGGCGGCCTGGTAGGGGATGCCGGCGGTGCCGACCGTCTTGCCGGCGAGCTGGGCGATGCTGGCGACGTGCGCTTCGGGCAGCGCGATGATCGAGGTCAGCGGACGTTGCACGAGCGCGCCGATCGAGACGAGCTTCAGCCCCTGGTCGCGCGCCAGCAGCAGCTGCGGCTCATAGGAGATCGCCATGTCGACCTTGCCGGCCGCGAGCAGCTTCAGCGGTTCGGCGGTTTCCGCCGGCACGACCGGTTTGACGTCGAGCCCGACCGCGCGGAAGTCGCCGCGGGCGATCCCCGTGTAGAGCGCCGCGTGGTCGGCGTTGGGGAACCAGTCGAGCATCACCGTGAACGGCTTGGCGGCGGCCGCCGTGATCGTTTCCTGCTTGGTCCCGCAGGCGGCCAGGCCGAGCGCGAGCGCGAGCGCGGCTCCCGCGCGGATCAACGTGCGGGCTCTACGTGGCTTTCTCAAGTGGTTCCTCCTCGGGGTCGTGTCTGCCAGGGGACGAGCACGCGCTCGGCGAGCGACAGCGCGTAGAAGCAGGCGATCGCGAACGCGAACAGCACGAGCGTCGCCGCGTACGCGCGCGGCGTCTGCAAGCCGTTGCTCACGTCGTTGACGATTTCCCGTCCGAGGCCGGAGTACGCGGCGGTGCTGGGGGTGCTCGTCTCGGCGATGAACGCGCCGATCACGCCCACCGCGAGCGCGATGCGCGCGCCGCTCAGCGCGGCCGGCAGCGCGGCCGGCAGCTCGGCGAAGCGGAACGCCTGCCAGCGCGAGGCGTCGAGCGTGCGCAGCAGCTTTGGCTGCTCGGGGTCCACCGCCGCGAGGCCGTCGACGGTGGTGACGACGATCGGGAAGAAGCAGATCAGCGCGATCACCACCAGCTTGGGGAAGATGCCAAAGCCCCACCAGAACACCAGCAGCACGCCGATCACGGGGATCGGCACGGCCTGAGAGCCGACCGCCAGCGGGTAGACGGCGTGGCGCAGCAGCGGCGACAGGTGGACCGCGATCGCCAGCGCGAAGCCCGCCGCGAGCGCGAGCGCGAGCCCGAGCACGACCTGCTCGGCGGTGACCGTGAAGTTCTGCCACACCGAGCCGCCGTTTTCCCACAGCGCGCTCGCCACCGCGTGCGGAGCGGGCAACAGGTCTTCCTGCACGCCGGAGAAGTCCGCGTACAGCTCCCACGCGCCGAGCAGCGCGGCGATCAGCAGGAGCGGAGCGCACGCGCGCCACCCGAGGCGCCTCATCGCGCCCCGTCCAGGCCGAGCGCGCGCAGCGCCCGCTCGCGCACGTCCAGCACCTGCGTGTCCACACGTGCGCGCGGGCGCCCGAGCTGCACGTCCAGCCGCGCGATCACGCGCCCGGGCCTCGGCGACAGCACGATCACGCGGTCGGCCAGCAGCGCCGCCTCCTCCACGTCGTGGGTGACCAGCACGACCGTACGCGGCTCCCGCGCGAGCGTGCGCGCCAGCCACTGCTGCATGTCCGCGCGCGTGATCGCGTCGAGCGCCCCGAACGGCTCGTCCAGGCACAGGACGGGCTTGCCGGACAGGAGCGTGCGCAGGAACGCCACGCGCTGGCGCATGCCCCCGGAGAGCTCGTGCGGGCGGGCGCGCTCGAAGCCGTCGAGGCCGAGCTCCGCGAACAGGGCGCCCGCGCGGGCGCGCGCCTCGCGGCGTCCCGCTCCCGCGACGCGCAGCGCGAGCGCCGCGTTGTCGAGCGCGCTCAGCCACGGCAGCAGCAGGTCGCGCTGGGGCATCAGCACGGCCGGCTGGCATCGCAGCGTGCCGGCGTCCGGCGCCCGCAGGCCGCAGATCAGCTCGAGCAGCGTGCTCTTGCCGCAGCCGCTCGGCCCGACCACCGCCACGAGCTCGCCGGGCGCTGCGTGCAGGGAGACGCCCGCCAGCGCCTGCACCGCGCCGCCGCCGCGCCTTCCGGGGTAGCTGCGGCTCACGTCCTGGAGCGACACGGCCGGCGTGCCGTCGGGCTCTCGCCGCTGGCCGGCCGGCAGTGGGCGAGATTGCAGTTCGGTCGGCACGTCGCTCCCTTCGCGGGCATTACCCCACAGGTTCTAAGGGTCGGCGCCGGGTGTTCCTTCGCGTGCGCCATCTCAGCCGGCTTTCCCGCCAGCACCCCTGGTCTCTGCTCTGCTTCTGCGCGGATGCTAGCGCGCCGGGCGCGTCGCCGGCGCGCGCACGCAAGGTCCGGGCTGGAGGAAGTAGAACGTTCTGTTCTGGTTCGTCCGGGCGATTTGCTGGCCAAAGTAGCACATTTTATGCTATTTTGTCCAAATGTCAGGTGCGGTCTTCGATCGGCTAGCCGAGCTCGCCGACGATCAGTATGGCTTCTTGACCCAGCAGCAGACGCGTGCGCTCGGCGTGCAGCCGATGACGCTCGTTCGTATGGCCGAGCGCGGTGTGTTGGAACGGCGCGGGCATGGCCTGTATCGCGTGGCGCATTTCCCGATGGCGCCGCTGGACTCCTACATGGAGGCCACGCTATGGCCGCGGGGTACCCGCGGCGTGCTCTCTCATGAGACGGCGCTCGAGCTATACGAGCTGAGCGACGTCAACCCGAGCAAGATCCACATCACCGTTCCGCAGGGACACCGGATACGACGTGAGATTCCCGCGCTGTATCGGGTTCATCACGAGACGCTCGCCGGCGGGGACGTGACGTTCCACGAGGGGATCCCGATCGTGACCCCCGCCCACGCGATCCGCCAATGCCACGCCGAGCACCTGGGGCTCGCCCTGATCGGCCAAGCCATCGACCACGGACTGCGTAACGGCAGGCTGACTGGCAAGCAGGCTGCTCAGCTGCGCAAGGAGACCGGCGTGAAGGCCGGCCCGGGGATGCGGCGATGAGTGCCGGCTTCAAAACACCGAGGCGGCCGCCCAGTCGGCACGGCCATCTTCAGAAGCTCCTGGACGAATACTCAAAGACGCACGGCATCGCCCCGGAACGCATCCGCCGTTGGATGTCGATGGTCACACTTATCGGAGCCCTCGGCAGAGTCCAAGCAAACGACGAGCCCCGCTTTCTCACCAAGGGCGGCGTATCGATCGAGCTCCGGCTTGGATTGGCTGCACGCACAACCAACGACATCGATGTCGTGTTCCGAGGCAACTCGGATGAACTCCTGAGCGCGCTCGACGAGGCCTTCGAGGAGCCCTACAGCGGCTTTGAATTTCGTCGCAAGGGCGAGCCCGAACCCATCCGCGATACAGGAACCCAACGGCTCATGCTGCAAGTCAGCTTCAAGCACAGAACCTGGCAGACCCTCACGGCCGAGGTCGCTTCTCCGGAGGCCGATGAGATCGACCTGGTACCCACAGCCATCAGCCTTGCAGATTTCAACCTCGAAAGCCCCAAGCGCGTGGCGTGCCTCTCACTGCGCTACCAGGTTGCGCAGAAGATCCACGCGGTCACCGAGAAGCCGTCAGACGGGCGTCTGAACCTCCGGCACTGGGACCTGATCGACCTCATCCTCCTGCGCGGACTATGCGGAGACGGACTTCCGCGTGTGCGGGATGCCTGCGTGCGGACCTTCGAGCGCCGCGGCACCCATGATTGGCCGCCGACCCTCGACGCTCCGGACGCCTGGCAAGAGCCATATCGACGCGACGCCAGCGAGCTGGGTCCCGCGGTGCCCGGCGACGTGCACAGTGCTGCAGGCGTAGTGGCCGGCTTCATCGCCGCGATCGACGCCGCGCGCTCAACTCCGAGCTGAGAGCATGCCGGAACTTGCGGCGGGGACCACGCTGGCGTCGGAACGCAGGGGGGAGCACGGTTCGGCGGAGATTGCCGCTTGTCGTCCATTGCGACACTCTGTCGAGGCAGAACGAGGACGACTGCTCCTGGGCGAAAGCGGCAATGTCCGACTGTCGGCGGGCTGCCGGAGGCCACGAACGACCTACTTGTCAGCGAGCGACGCCAGCTCACCACGCCCCACTTGTACAGGTTCAACGGTTGGAAACACGCCTGCAGCAACTGGGGGTTACCTCGCCTATTTCTAGTTCCAGCACGGCGAAACCGCCCGACGGCAGGTTCGCTGCGACAGCGTGCCGGCTTCACACTTTGCGCTAGCCGGGTGCGTCAGCTCATCACGCACCCCATCTGGCGCCACCCACACCAAGGCAGGGCCCTGTGAGCGACTATCAAGAGCATTTATTTTCTACGCATTTTGCACCTTTAAGGAAAGCACCTTCCAATTCTCTGCATTCGAAGGGTGCGTTATTGAGGCAGATCTGATTACATTGAGCTACGTTTTCGGCTTCGCTTTTGCTTACAAATGATTCACACGCACATGGTATACCCCCGGTATTTGTGCATTGACAGCACACCATAACTGGTGATGAGGCCATCGCTGGCGTCGCGGCGGTCGCGGAGACGATCATCGACCCGGCCGTGGCGGCGGCACCGTAACGCGCGACCCGGACGATCGCTTCCCGGCGAGATTCACTGGAGATGGCACTCTGGATGACTCGGGGCTCGGTGACGAGCAGATCCTTCTCGCGCAACTGATTGAGCGCGTCGGCGACTAAGCTCTCGCTGGCCCCGACGAGCTGCGCAAGGCCAGTCAGGTCGTGTTCGCCATCGCAATGCCGCCACACGCAGGCTGCGATCGGACTCAGGCAATGAGCGGTGTGACTGTCTCGATCGTAGAGCAGAAGCTCCTCGCCTACCGTCTCTTCGAGGAGACCGTCTTGACGTGCTCGTGGTAACGACCCGTATTCGTACATTGATCGACCCGTCCTATCTCCTTAGATGGTGCATGGCTAGATATATGGTCCTCCGCCCATCTAGTTTCAACTGCTAGGACTCTGTGTCAAGGGCGTCCACATAACCTCGTCCTTGACATAGAGGGGGAGCAGCCTATTCAAGCGAGATCCCTACCCCGCGACCGCTGAGGTGGCGCCTCTTGTCTCCCACCTGCGCCGATCCGTGCTTGGTAGAGCGAGATGCCATTGCTGAGTCAGGACGCACGTCCCAACTCAGCTACGCGGCGACGACCACCGGCGCAGATCTCGCATTGCCGCTTGGCCCAGAGGCAGTCGTCTCGTTCAGCGTCGGCAGAGTATTGCAAGGGACGACAAGCAGTCGTCCCCGCGGATTCGGCCCTGCCAATACGTCCGAGAGGTTGTTGGTAGAGGCCGCTCAGCCAGCGGCCGCGACCACCGGCCGCGTGAGCGCGCGCACGAAGTCCTCGAGCTGCGCCGTGGTCCAGCACTCGAACGCCGTGCAGTACTGCTCGTAGGCGGCGATCACCGAGTCGCCGTAGTTCCAGTACAGGCGCGGCTCGGGGTTCAGCCAGAAGGTGCGCCCGGCGCGCGCGGCGATCTGCGCGAACACGTCGGCGCGCGGATCGCGGCCGTTGGTGCGCGCGTCCCCGAGCACGATCACGGTCGCGCGCGGGTGCAGTTCGTCCTCGACCTGGACGAGGAACTCCGACCACACGCGCCCGTAGTCGGTGTAGCCGGAGATGTCGGCGACGCCCGCGTCGCTGGAGATGCGCTCGTTGACCGCTTTGAAGTCGCGCTCGTGCTCGAAGATGTCGGTCACCTCGGAGATGCGCTCGATGAACACGAACGAGCGCATCTTGCGGAAGGTGTCGTGCAGCGCGTGCAGCACCGAGAGGAAGAACACCGAGGCCGAGGTGACGCTCGTGGAGACGTCGCAGAGGACGTAGATCTCCGGGCGTTTGGGGCGCCTGGGCCGGTACTTGAGCACGACCGGCACGCCGCCGGTCTCCAGCGACGCGCGCATCGTGCGCCGGACGTCGACGTGGGCGTGGCGGCGGTGGCCGCGGGCCTGCATGCCCTGCGTGGCCAGGCGCCGGCGCAGCTGCGCGACCACACGGTGCACGGCGGCGAGGTCGGCGAGCGGGCCCGACGGCAGCGCGCGGTCGAGCTCGCCCAGCGGGCGTGCCGGGGGCAGGTTGCCGGTGCGCTCGATCTGCGCGCGCTCGAGCTCGCGGCGCAGCAGCGCCTCGAAGCGCCGCAGCGACTCGCGCGGCAGGCCCTCATGGCGGGGGTCTGCGGCCGGCAGCTCGGGCTGGGGCTCGGTGCGCAGGCCGAGCGCGCGGCGGATGCGCTGCACGTCGACGCCGATCACCCCGGAGCCCTCCTGGCGGCGGGCGAAGGCGGCGATCGCCATGCGCGCGAGGTCGCGCATGGCGCCCTCCGAGCCGTCGCGGACGGCCGCCGCGATCTGCATGCGCAGCTCCTCGAGCTCCTGCTCGGTGAGCTCGCCGAGCTCGGCGAGGTCCTGCTCGCGCACGCCCTCGCGCGCGGCGGCCAGCTCGACGGCGCGGAAGAAGAAGCGCTCGAAGACGAGCTCGAACACGCGGCGGTCCTCCTGGCTCTTGGCGAGCGTCGCGGCGAGCCCCTCGCGGAAGTCCTCGCGCGAGGTCCAGCTGATCTCGCCCAGCACCTCGAAGGCGTCGAGCAGCTCGGAGGTGCCGACGGCTACGCCTTCGCGGCGCAGCTCCTCGCCGAACTCGAGGATGCGCGCCGGCAGCCCCTCGGGGTGGGCGTCGGCCGGCTCGCCGCCGGCCGGCGGGTCGCGCCAGTCAGGCGACATCTGCGGGCGAGCGCAGCTTCACGCCCACGCGATCGGCGACCACGTCCATGTCGGTGCGGTGCTTGACGATCACCGACATCGTGTCCATGAACGTGTCGGCGTCGATCTCCTTGACGCCCAGCAGCAGCAGCGCGCGCGCCCAGTCGATCGACTCGGCGATCGAGGGCGGCTTCTTGAGGTCGAGCTCGCGCACCATGCCGATCACCTCGACCAGGCGCCGGGCGACCGTCTCGGACAGCTCGGGCGTGTGCAGGCGCACGATTTCGAGCTCGTGCTCGAGCGCGGGGTAGTCGAGCCACAGGTACAGGCAGCGGCGCTTGAGCGCCTCGGTCAGCTCGCGCGAGTTGTTGGAGGTCAGCAGCACGACGGGGTGGGTGCGCGACTGCACCCGGCCGAGCTCGGGGATCGATATCTGGAAATCGGAGAGCACCTCCAGCAGCATCGCCTCGAACTCCTGGTCGGTCTTGTCGATCTCGTCGATCAGCAGGACGACCGGCTCCGGCGAGGCGATCGCGGTCATCAGCGGGCGCGCGAGCAGGAACTCCTCGCCGAAGATGTCCTCCTGGACCGCCTCCCAGCCCGAGCCCTGCGCCTCGGCCTGAATGCGCAGTAGCTGCTTGCGGTAGTTCCACTCGTACAGCGCCTTGGCCTCGTCGAGGCCCTCGTAGCACTGCAGGCGCACGAGCTCGCGCCGCAGGTAGGAGGCGAGCGCCTTGGCCAGCTCGGTCTTGCCGACGCCGGCCGGTCCCTCGACGAGCACCGGCTTGCCGAGCTTGGTGGCGAGGAACGAGACGAGCGCGGTGGACTCGCCGGGCAGGTAGCCGACGCCGCGCAGGCCGGCGGCCACGTCTTCGACGGAGGTGGGCGCCGGGGGCTGGGGGTCGGTCATGCTCAGCGCAATGATACGAGGCGGCCCTGGCCGGCCCGCCGCTACAGCTCGCCGGCGGCGCCCGGCTGGTCCTCGAAGGACAGCTGCTCCTGCGGCGCGGGCGGGTAGCGGGGGCGCCCGCCGGAGGGTGCGCGCGCGGCGCGGCTCGCGGGTGGCTGGGCGGGCACCGGCGTCGCCTCGACGCGCTCGCGCTGGGCGCGGCGCGCGATCACGGTCGTGCGCGCGTCGGCTGGGTCGGCTGGCGGATCGCCCGCGACGGGTCCGTGTCCGCGCTGCGGGCGCGGTCGCTCGCGGCGGCGCAGCGGCGGCGCGGGGGCTTCCTGGCCGCGTATGCGCCTGCCCGCGTAGAGGACGGTGAGCGCCAGCAGCAGCGCGATGAAGATGCCCCACTGGACGCCGACGGTGGCGGTGACGCGGTCGTTGCCCTGCAGGCCGGGCTTGTCGATCAGGCGGTAGAAGATCAGCAGCGCGCTCCAGCCACCGGCGAGCATCACGACCAGGCCGTCGCCGCCGGGCAGCTGGAAGGGCCGGCGCTCGGCGCGCGCGAACAGCATGCCGAGGATGCTGGCGCTGACCAGCAGCACGGCGGCCTCGACGAGCGAGAAGGCCTGGAAGGCCGAGAGGCTCGTCTCGGTCGCCTTCACGCCGCCGTGCACGACGAGCGTGTCGGTCTTGCTGTACCAGGGCAGGAACATCGAGGCGAACAGGCCGAGGGCCGCGAGCGCGGTCAGCCGCTGCTCGTGCTCGAGCGCGCGCCAGAGGCTGCTCAGCCTGCTCATCGGCGGCGCGCGGGTGCGCGGGTGGGCTCGGAGGACCTCACTCGGGCCTAGTCTAGGCCCGGCCGGCCGGGGCTAATGGCGGCCGAGGAGGATCGTGCCGGTGGTGCTCGCGGTGTTGCCCGCGAGGTCGGTGGCGGTGAGCGTGACCGAGTAGGAGCCCGTCCTGGCGGGCGTCACCCACAGCAGCCGCGGCTTGCCGCGTTCGACCGTGGCGGTGTTGCTCCACACCACGCTCGTGCCCCTGCGCACGGTCAGCGCGACGGTCGCGACCTTCGACAGCGACAGCTGCACGCCGGCGCGCGCGTTCGCCGGCAGCGTCCTCGAGAGCAGCGCGATCGCGGGCGGGGTGTGCAGGTCCGCGGTGAAAGCCTTGGCGGTCGCGCAGTAGAGCTGGTCGCCGGCGATCGGCGTGCCCGACGGGTCCAGCGGCTCGCCCTTGCTCGTGCGTTCGCACAGGTGCTGGAGGAATTCGGTCAGCAGTTCGTGGTAGCTCAGGTCCGATTCGCCGAACTGGTCGTACATCGACCAGGCGCCGGTGTTGTAGTAGGGCACGATCGCGCGCGCCTCGGCGTCGCCGGCTTCGAACAGGCGCTGGCCGAGCGGGTCCTTGGTCAGCAGCGTGTATTCGTAGAGGCCGACGAGCGACTGGATGAAGCCGTTGAGGATCTTGTCGGCGGGCGCGTAGGTGTACTCGGCGTACATCGCGCCGACCGGCGTGTCCACGCGCACGCCCTGCGGGGGCGGCGTCTGGAAGATGCCGAGCGCCTGCTGGGCGGCCTTCAGGAAGGCCGGTTCCTTCAGCCGCTTCCAGGCGCGCGTGAGCGCCTGGATGGCGGTGCCCTGCGAGAGGCCGCTGGTCCACGGCGGCGCGCCGCCGTCGAACGGAAACATGTACTCCCACGCGATCCCGCCGGCCCGTTCGGTGGCGAGCGGGATCGCTTCGTCGAGCACCTGGCGCAGGTTGGCGTCTTCGTCGCCGGCCAGGTAGTAGCCGTTGGCCTCGCCGAAGGTCGCGAGCCACTGGATCTCCAGGCCCTGGCCGGGATAGTGCTCCCACACCAGCAGGCTGCCCGGGAAGCCCGCGCGCGCGTCCGCGCCGAGCAGCGGCTCGCGCGTCCACCACTGGCGGTTGCGTTCGAGCGTCGTGAAGACCACCGGCAGGCGCGAGGGCGTCAGCTCGCCGGCGCCGGCCATCGCCTGCACGTTGGCGAGCACCGCGCCGAGTTCTTCGCGGCGCGTGCCGCTCAGCTTCGCCAGCGAGCCTTTGGCGGCCACGTAGGTCGCGTAGTCCTGCTGAAAGGTCACGGCGGGGATCGCGCCGGAGCTCTCGAGCGCTTTCAGCGCTGCGCTGACCGTCGGGCCGGGCTTCCTGGCCACGGCAGCCGGTGTCGTGGCGCCCCCGAGACAGAGGAGCCCCAGGACGAGCGCCGCAAAACGCTTGGCGCGCACCCCACCGATGCTAACGCGCGCCGACGGCGCGCGTGCAGCCCGGCTTGCAGCGCCGCCCGCTCACGCGCGGGCGGGCCCCCGCGGCGCGGTCATTCGTCGTCGAAGTCCAGCTCGTCGACGCCGTCGAGCTCGTCGTCCTCGTCTTCTTCGTCGTCGTCCTCGTCATCGTCGTCGAGGTCGTCGAAGTCGTCGTCCTCGCCCGATGCGCTCGTGCCGTGCGAGAGCTGGAAGCGCTCGACCATGTCGTCGCGCTTGCTCTCGTCGACCGGCGCATCCTCGGAGATCAGCACCCACTCGTCGCTCTCGAAGTCCTGCGACTCGAAGATCTCGTGGTCGATCTCGGGCGAGTCGTCGACGACGATCATGATCTCGGTCTGAGGGTTGAAGTAGGTGCCGGGACGCAGCGTGAGCTCCTCGAGCTGGAAGCGGCGGGGGTTGCTCATGGGGCCCGTTTATACCCGACCGCAGGACGGATTTGTTACGGGCCGAGCTGCTCGAGCGTGCGAGCCACCTCGGCGTCGACGTCGAGCGGCTCTTGGCCCTGCCGGATGAGCCGTTCGTTGCGGGCGACCACAAGCTGGCGCACCTCCTCGCGCAGGCCGGGGTCGGCCGCGTGCCGGGCAGGCCGCTGGCCGGCCTCGGCGGGCTCCGCGGCGAGCAGCCGCGCGAGCTCGGCGTCGACGTCGAGCGGCTCGCGGCCCTGGCGCACGAGTCGCTCGCTGCGGGCGACGAGCAGCTGGCGGATCTCGCTCTCGCGCTCGGCCTGCGCGGCGGGGGACTCGGCCTGGGCGGGCGGCGCGTAGTCGGAGTCGCGCGAGAGCCCGCCGGCGCCGATGCGGTCATAGACGCTGGCTGCGCTGCCGTCGCGCGTGACCAGGAAGGCGATCACCACGAGCAGGCCGATGGTCGCCGCGAGGAAGATCGCGAAGCTGACCCCGCCTTCGATGAACGCGAGCACGGCGGTTGCGAGCGGGGCGATCACGTCAATCGATTCTTGCCGATCGGCTGGCGCTTCGCTACCCTGAGCCGAGTCGTTGACTGACCAGTCAATCTACTGCCGACGCGCCGGACCGTTAGGAGAACCGAGAATGGTCGATTTCACGCTCACCGACGAGCAGCGGAGCCTGCGCGAGATGGCGCACGACTTCGCCGAGAAGGAGATACGCCCGGTCGCCTGGGAGTACGACAAGGACGGCACGTGGCCGCAGGAGATCCTCGAGAAGGCCTGGGAGGTCGGGCTGATGAACAGCCACATCGAGGAGGAGTACGGCGGGCCGGGCGCCAGCTACCTCGACGGCTGCCTGATCGAGGAGGAGCTCTCGTGGGGCTGCTCGGGCATCCAGACCTCGCTCGGCTGCAACGGCCTGGCGACCGCCCCGATCGCGCTGGCCGGCTCGGAGGAGGTCAAGAAGAAGTACCTGGGGATGCTGACCGAAGCGCCCAAGCTCGCGGCCTTCTGCCTGACCGAGCCGGACGCCGGCTCGGACGTCTCCGGGATGCGCACGACGGCCGTCAAGAAGGGCGACAAGTATGTGATCAACGGCTCCAAGTGCTTCATCACCAACGGCGGCTACGCCGACTACTACACGGTCTACGCGAAGACCGACAAGGAGGCCGGCCACCGCGGCATCTCCGCGTTCGTGGTCGAGCGCGACTGGGGCGTGGTGGTGGACAAGAAGGAGGACAAGCTCGGGCAGCGCGCCTCGAACACGGCGACGATCTCCTTCAACGAAGTCGAGGTGCCCGAGGAGAACCTGCTGGGCGAGGAGAACAAGGGCTTCAAGCTGGCGATGGCGACGCTCGACCGCACCCGCCCGGGCGTCGCGGCGATGGCCACCGGCATCGCCCGCGCGGCCTTCGAGTTCGCCGTCGAGTACTCCAAGGAACGCGTCACCTTCGGGGTGCCGATCGCGATGCACCAGGCGATCCAGTTCATGATCGCCGACATGGCCACCGAGATCGAAGCGGCGCGCCTGCTGACGTGGAAGTCGGCGACGATGCTCGACAACGGCGAACGCAACACGCTGGTCTCCTCGCACGCCAAGCGCTTCGCGGCCGACACCGCGATGAAGGTGGCCACCGACGCGGTGCAGGTCTACGGCGGCTACGGCTTCATCAAGGAGTACCCGGTCGAGAAGCTCTTCCGCGACGCCAAGATCATGCAGCTCTACGAGGGCACCTCGCAGATCCAGCGCCTGGTGATCGCCCGCGAAACGCTGCTGCCGCGGCGCGTGGCGGAGCCGGCCGCGGTGCCGGCCTGAGCATGTTCGTGTTCAAGGCCGCCGTCGTCGGCGCCGGTGTGATGGGCGGCCAGATCGCCCAGACGATCGCGGCCGCCGGCTTCCCGGTGATCCTCAAGGACATCGACGACGCGCTCATGCAGGCGGGCCTGGAGGAGGCGCGCAACGTCACCAAGGGCCAGCTCGACAAGCTGGTGGGGCGGGGGAAGCTGACGGCCGAGCAGGCCGAGGCGCAGCTCGCGGAGGTGCTCGGGCGGATCACGGGCACGACCGGCTACGGGGACTTCGGCGACGTCGACTTCGTCGTCGAGGCGGTGCCCGAGCGGATGGACATCAAGCAGAGCGTGTTCGCGGAGCTCGACGCGGCCACGCCGGGGCACGCGATCCTCGCCTCCAACACCTCCTCGCTGTCGATCACGGAGATCGGCGAAGCGACGCTGCGCCCGGAGAAGGTGGTGGGCTTCCACTACTTCTACCCGGCTTCGCTGATGCCGCTGATCGAGATCGTCGAGGGCGAAGAGACCTCGGCGGAGACCGTCACGGCCGCGCTGACGTTCGCGCAGGCGATCCGCAAGCAGCCGATCACGTGCATGGAGGTGCCCGGCTTCGTCGTCAACCGGATCCTCACCGCGGGGATCTCCGAGGTGTGGCGCGAGCAGGAGCAGAAGGGCCTGTCGATCAAGGCCATCGACGAGGGCATGGGCAGCTCCGGGGTGACGCCCGTCGGCCCCTTCTACCTGGTCAACCTGCTGGGCCTGGACACGGTGCTGCACGTCGCCGAACACCTGCTCGAGTCATACGGCGAGGAACGCTTCCACGTCCACAAGGGCATGCAGAAGCTCGTCGCCAACGGCAAGCTAGGGGCGAAGACCGGCGGCGTGGGCTTCTATGACGCCGAGGGCAACGCGAACGTCGACGGCGAGGCCGAGCCCGACGTGGCCGAGCTCGTCGAGATGCTCTCGCTGAAGACGCTGGTAGAGGCCTGCCTGGTGCTCGAGGAGGGCGTGGCGACCCACCGCGACATCGACTTCGGGATGATGGCGGGCGCTGGGCTGGACCCGCGCCGTGGCCTGATGCCGCCGTTCATGAAGGCCGACAGCGAGGGCCTGGACACGATCCTCGAGCGCCTGGAGAGCGCCGAGGAGCGCCACGGCGAGCGCTTCGCGCCGCCGGCGATCCTGCGCCGGCTGGTTGCGCAGGGGCGGCTCGGGCAGAAGAGCGGCCAGGGCTTCTACGCCTACCCGCGGCCCGACGCCGAGCAGCCCGCCGAGCTCGTCAAGCTGGAGACGCGCGCGGACGGCGTGGCGATCGCGTGGCTCGCCAATGGCCAGATGAACTCGCTCTCCCCGCGGGTGATCGAGGACCTCGAGAAGGTCTGGAAGAAGGTCAAGGGCAGCGACGTGCGGGCGCTCGTAATCGCCTCGTCGAATCCGTTCCTGTACTGCGCGGGCGCGGACATCAAGGCGTTCACGACGCTCGACGAGGCGGGCGGCGCGGCGCTCGTCGACGGCGCCCACCGGCTGTTCCGCGAACTGGGCGAGGACGGGATCGTCACGATCGCCGCGGTCAACGGGCTGGCCTTCGGCGGCGGCTGCGAGCTGGCGATGGCCTGCGACGTGCGCCTGGCGGCGCGCTCGGCGACCTTCGGCCAGCCGGAGATCAAGCTCGGGATCATCCCGGGCTTCGGCGGCACCCAGCGCCTGCCGCGGCTGGTGGGCACCAACAAGGCCCTGGAGATGAACTTCGTCGGCGATCCGATCCTCGCCGAGGAAGCCTTCGAGCTGGGCCTGGTCAACCGCGTGGTCGAGGACCACGAACTGCTCGACGGCGCGCTGCAGTGGGCGCGCAGGCTTGCCGCCCAGGCGCCGCTGGCGGTCGCGCAGATCAAGCGGATCGGCTCGCACCCGCCCGGCGATCTCGCCAAGGGGATCGAGGACGAGAAGCAGGCGTTCGCGGCGGTCTTCCAGAGCGAGGACGCGCGCGAGGGGATCGCGGCCTTCCTGGGCAAACGCCAGCCGCGCTTCCAGGGACGTTGACGATTGCAGGCAGGCGATGACGGGGAGTGAACGTGTGGCGGGCGCCGGTCGCACCCCCCGACCGGCGTCCGCCGAGGTTGCCGAGCTCGCCGCGCTGGTCCGCGGCGCGCGCTCGGTGGTGGCGCTCACCGGCGCGGGCATCTCGGTCCCCTCGGGCATCCCCGACTTCCGCACGGCGGGCACGGGGCTGTGGGAGAAGGTCGACCCGATGGAGGTCGCCCACATCGACGCCTTCCGCTCCGACCCGGCGCGCTTCTGGGGCTTCTACGCGCAGCGCTTCGCGACGCTCGCGGGCAAGCAGCCCAACGACGCGCACCGCGCGCTCGTGACGCTCGAGCGCCACGGGCTGCTCGACGGCGTGATCACCCAGAACGTCGACATGCTCCACCGGCGCGCGGGCACGCGCGAGCTGGTCGAGGTGCACGGCAGCATCGCCACCTGCTCGTGCCAGGGCTGCGGCCAGCGCGTGACGCTCGAGCAGGCGCGGGCGCTGCTGGCCGCCGCCTCCGGCGGGGTGCCTCGCTGCGGCGCCTGCGCGCGGGCGCTGAAGCCCGACGTGGTGCTCTTCGGCGAGCTGCTCCCCGCGGCGGAGCTGGCGCGCGCACAGCGAATGTGCGAAGGCGCCGAGGTGCTGCTGTGCATCGGCTCCTCGCTGGAAGTGCACCCGGTCGCCGGCTTGCCGCTGCTGACCGACCGCTCGGGCGGCGCCGTCGCGATCCTCACCCAGGGCCCGACGCCGCTCGACGAGCTCGCCGCGGTGCGCCTGGGCGGCGATGTGGTCGTCGAGCTGCGGGGGCTGCTGGCCGCGCTCGAGCTCGCCTGAGACGGGGCTACGGCCGGATGAAGGTGTCCGGGTCGGGCCCGGTCCGCTCGCCTCGGTCCAGGCCGGCGATCGCCCGCATGTCCTCGTCTGACAGCTCGAAGCCGAACACGTCGATGTTCTCGAGGATGCGGGCGGGCGTGACCGACTTGGGGATCACGACGTTGCCGAGCTGCAGGTGCCAGCGGATCACGACCTGTCCCGGCGTCCTGCCGTGCTCGGCGGCGATCCGCACGATCGTCGGGTCATCGAGCACGGCCCCCTGTGCGAGCGGGCTCCACGCCTCGGTGACGATCCCGAGCCGCCGGTGCTCCTCGCGCAGCTCGGGCTGCTGCAGGTAGGGGTGCAGCTCGACCTGGTTGATCGCCGGCGTCACGCCGGTCTCCTCGATCGCGCGGCGCAGGTGCGCGGGCTTGAAGTTGGAGACGCCGATCGCGCGCGCGAGTCCCTGCTCGTGCAGCTCGACGAACGCCCGCCAGGTGTCGGCGTAGCGGTCGTGCGCGGGCACCGGCCAGTGGATCAGGTAGAGGTCGACACGTTCGACGCCGAGGCGCTCGAGGCTCGCGGCGAGCGCGGCCTTGGCCTGCTCGTAGCCCTGATCGTCGTTCCAGCACTTGGTGGTCACGAAAACCGCGTCGCGCTCCAGGCCGGACGCGCGCACCGCCTCACCCACGCCGCGCTCGTTGCGATAGGCGGCCGCCGTGTCGATGTGGCGGTAGCCGGCCGCCAGCGCCCGCTCGACCGCCGCGGCGGTGTCCGCCGGCGGCACCTGGAAGACGCCGAAGCCGAGCTGCGGGATCTCGACGCCCTCGCCGAGGGAGATGGTGGGGATCTGCTCGCTCATGGTGCTCAGGCGCCGCCGGAGAGCAGCAGGTCGCGCGCGGGGTCGACGCCCCAGCGCGCGGCGACCGCCTCGAGCTGCTCGTCGAGCGCCCAGCGGTCCGGGCGCGCCGGGCCGTCGTGTTCGAGGCTCGCGCCCTTCAGCGTCATGCAGCCGCTGTTGTCGCCGATCTCGCGGATCGCCCGCACCTCCTCGGCGCTGAGCAGGCCGTCCTCGCCGGCGCCCGCGAGCAGCGCCGTCAGCTTGGCCAGCTCGGCGCGCTTGTCCTCGATCGGCCGCGCGGCGGCGCCGCTCTCCTGGATCAGCGTGGGCGCCACGCAGCGCACGGCCGGCTGGGCGAGGTTCCACGCGCAGGCGAGCTGCAGCATGCTCAGGCCCCGGCGCTCGGCCAGCGGGCGCATCCGCTCGAGCTTCTCGCGGCCCGCCGCCACCCAGCCGTCGGGACGGAACTTGCGGTGGTCGTAGGGGGCGAACGCGTGCCCGGGAAGCACGTCGTCGTGGAACAGGCCGCCGTAGTCGACCACGCGCGTGATCAGGCTGACGTCGTGGGCGGCGGCCGCCGGCAGCACGAGCTCGCCGGGCCACGGCTCGAGCGGGCCGAGGATGATCATCGCCCAGTCGACCAGCGAGGCGAAGCGCTCGAGGCAGTCGACCAGGTCGAGCGTGAAGCCGTTGGCGGGCCCCGGCGCGACGCCCAGCAGGCGCGTGAGGCCCGCGTCGCGAACCGCCTGCATGCCCTCCCACACGGCCGCGCTGGAGTAGCCGATGTGGTCGGGGTTGTGCAGCAGCAGCAGGTCGAAGCGCTCCACGCCGCAGCGCTCGAGGCTGCGCTCGGTGGCCATGCGGATGTAGGCGGCGTACTGCTCGGGGCCGCGCAGGCGCGGGTCGGTGAAGCGCGGGAAGCCCTTGGCGCCGTCGCGCTCGCCCGCGTAGAAGTCGTGGCCGATCGCGCCGACCAGGCAGTAGCTGTCGCGCTCGACGCCCGCGAGCGCCGCCCCGAGCGCCCGGTCGGCCTCGCCGGCGCCGTAGACGTCGGCGCTGATCACCGTGTCGATGCCCTCGCCCGGACGCAGCAGCGCCGTCAGGTGCCCCTCCTCCAGCGGCTCGCCGAAGTGCATGAAGCGCCCGCCGCTCCAGGTTCCTATGGCGCTGCTCGTGGGGTCCATCGCGACCCCAACTCTAGCCGCGCGCGGCCGCCACGCCGGCGGCCGTGCGCGCGCGCAGAGCGGCTTCGAGGCGCTCCAGGGCGTGCTCGAGCGAGTCCTCGTCGAGCCGCTCGCTCGCGCCCGCCAGCGCCGCCTGCGCCTGGGTCTGCACCGCCGGTGCCAGCCGCTCGAGCTCGGCCAGCCGCACGGCCAGATCCTGACGACCCTCGCCGCGCAGCTCCGGCACTGCCAGAGCGTAGGCGCGGTCGAGCTCCAGGGCGCCGTGCGGCAGGCGCCCCTGGTCGATGTCATGGCGGGCGCGCAGAACGACCTCCTCGCACAGCAGGGTCGTTTCGCGGGCGCCGAGCAGGGCGGCGAGCCGCTCCTGCGGCCGCAGCGCCCACGAGCGGTCTCGCCGGCGCCCGCCGCCGTTGCGCCGGGCGGAGTGCCAGGGCAGCGCGCGGGCGTGCAGCCAGCGCCCGTCGGCCACCTGCTCGCCCTCGCCCCAGCCCGCCCTGATCACGAGCGCCTGCGCGGGCGAGACCTCGTGCACGTAGGGGTCGGCGGCGGCGATGCGGTGGGTGTGGATCACCCGGTTGACGACCGCCACGGCCGCCGCCACCTCGCGCTCGCGGTCCAGTTCGGCAAGCCACGATCGCGCCTGCTTGTCGGCCGACAGCGACACGGGGTCGATCACGGTCACGCGCGCCGTGGCGACGGGCGCCGGCGCCGGGCCGGTCGGCAGCGTGCGCCGGCGGCCGAGCAGCCGCCGCGGGCGCACGGTGGCGGCCAGCGAGCCGGGCGAGCCGCCGCGCCCGTCCAGCGTGCCCAGCACGACCACCCGCTCGGGCTCGCCGTCCTCGCGGCGGATCAGATAGCGGCCGTCGGCGGGCCCGAGCGTCCACGGGAACTCCAGCTGGATGAACACGAACAGCTGCTGAGGCATGGCTTCACCGTATCCTTCCCTCGTGGCCGCCGGCCACAGACGAGTCGTCACCCCCAACCCTCGTCCGCGACCAGCGGGCGCATCCGAAGCGAGACCGGGAGCCCACACATGTCCGATGCGAGCCACGCCTCGAGGAGCCTGCGCGAGCGGCTCGGCACGAGCACCGAGGAGCGCCTCGGCCGCGCCTTCTCCGACCTGCTCGACAACCCGCTGCTGACGGGGGCGCTCAGCCGCGCCTTCGACGCCCGCGAGAAGGCCGCGCAGGCGCAGGAGGTCGCGATGGGGGCGCTCAACCTCCCGTCTGCCGCCGACATCGAGCGGCTGACCCGTCGCCTGCGCTCGGTGTCGCTGCGACTGGAGGGCATCGAGGAGAGCATCGACCGGCTGGAGCGAGCGCTGCCGGACGGCGCTGGCGGCAGCGAGGTCGCGGCGCGGCTGGCCGCGATCGAGCAGCAGCTCGCCCAGCTGAGCGCGGCCAAGCCCTCGCGGGCCGGCAAACCCTCACGGGGGGCGGCCAAGCCGGCGGCCGGCGCGAGCAGGTCCCCGCGCGCTAGCGCTCGCTGAGCGCGGCGATCGCCGCGCGGCCCATCCGCTCGGCCGCGCCGAGCAGCGCGTGGTCGTCGATGCGCGTGCGCGCGCCGCGCGCGTCGAAGACGTCGGTGACCGCCAGCAGGCACGCCACCCGCAGGCGGTTGCGCGCCCCCACCGCGAACAGCGTGGCGGCCTCCATCTCGATCGCCAGGGCGCCGTCGCGCCCGCCGCCCGCGCCGGTCCCCGCGCGGTGCCCGTCGTCCCCGCCGGCGACGCCGGTCTCGTAGAAGAGGTCGGTGCTCACGACCGCGCCGCGGGGCGCGTCGGGGAGCCGGCGGGCGAGCGCGTCGGTCAGCTCTCCGTCGGCCTGCGCGCGCTCGCCGCCGCCGAGCGCGCGCGAGGCGCCGTCGGCGCAGATCGCCTCCGCCGCGATCACCAGCTCGCCCAGCGCCAGCTGCGGCGCGAGCGCCCCGCAGGTGCCCACGCGGATCGCCCTGCGCGCCCCCAGCTGGGCCAGCTCGGCGAGCACGATCGCCGCCGACGGGCCGCCCATGCCGGTCGCCTGGATCGTCAATGGCAGGCCGTCGGGGGCCTCCCCGGTGTAGCCCCACAGGCCGCGGTGGTGGTTGAACATCAGCGGCCGCTCGAGCAGCGCCTGCGCGAGCGCGAGCGCGCGGCCGGGGTCGCCCGGCAGCAGCACCCGCTCGGCCAGCGGCGCGGTGGGATGCAGGTGGATGGCCGACCCGTGCGACAAGCGCCCCGACTCTAGACTGCCACGCATGGGACTGCCCGTCGCCGTGCCCGCCTGAGTGGCCGAGCCAGCGGACGAGCCCGCCAGCCAGCCGGGCGAGCTGACGCTCGCGCAGGTCGCCGCGCGCGCGGGCGTCTCGCCGGCCACGGTCAGGCGCTGGGTGAGCGCCGGCCTGATCCCCGGCTACGAGGGCAGCTGGACTCCGGCGGCGGCGGCCTACGCCCGCGTGGTCGCGCGGCTGCGCGCGCGCGGGCACACGATCGCGCAGATCAAGCGCGCCGGCGACAACGGCCAGCTCGCCGCGGGACCGGTCGAGAACCTGCTGAGCAGCCCCGGCCCGCGCCACCCGCTGCGCGAGGCGGTTCGCCGCAGCGGCCTGCAGGCAGACCTGATCGAGCGGCTCTACACCGCGATGGGCCTCGGCGGCACGCCGGTGGACGGCTTCTCCGAGGAAGACCAGCAGATCATCAAATACGGCGCGACGGTGCTCGACGCCGGGCTGCCGCTGCCGGCGTTCCTGCAGCTGATGCGCGTCTACGGGCAGGCCGTCGCCCAGATCGCCGACGCGGAGGTGCGGCTGATCCACCTGTACGTGCACGAGCCGCTGATGCGCCGGGGCGTGCCGAGCGTCGAGATCGCCGAGGAGATGGAGGGGCTCACGCGCGAGGTGCTGCCGTTCGCCTCGCCGTTCATGGACTACCTGCACGGGCGCCTGCTCGCCCAGTTCGTCGAGCAGGACATGATCGGCCACATGGAGGCCGAGCTCGCCGCCGAGACGCCCCAGGAGGGGCGGCTGCGCGTGACGATCGCCTTCGCCGACCTGGCGGGCTACGCGCGCCTGACGACCGAGCGCGGCGACGAGGCCGCGCTGGCGGCCGTCGAGCGGTTCGTGCAGGTCGTCGAACAGACGCTCCCGGCCGACGCCCGCGTGATCAAGATGCTGGGCGACGAGGTGATGGTCGTGGGCTCGGACGCGGCCGCCCTGTGCGAGTGGGCGGTGGCGCTGCCGGCCGCCGTCGCCGACGGCGATCCGCTGCCGCGGATAGGCGTGCACAACGGCGACGCGCTGTACCGCGACGGCGACTACTTCGGGCGCGACATCAACCTCGCGGCGCGCGTCGTCGCGCGCGCCGGCGGCGGCGAGGTGCTCGTCACGCGCGCCGTCGTCGAGTCCGCCGAGAGCCTCGACGGACTCGAGTTCGAGCGCATCGGCGCGGTGCGGCTGAAGGGCTTCACCGAGGCCACCGAGCTGTTCGTCGCGCGCAACAGGGCGAGCTGACGGCGATGCTGGCCGAGCAGCTGCGCGGGCAGGTGCGCGACAGCGGCACGTTCGCGCGCGACCGCGCCGTGCTCGCGATGTACTCCGGGGGCCGCGACTCGACGTGCCTGCTGGACCTCGCCGTCGCCCTGCTCGGCGCGCGCAACGTCAGCGCGCTGCACGTCAACTACGGCCTGCGCGAGGCGG
>DASZFZ010000004.1:0-38158 GCA_035939315.1 Solirubrobacteraceae bacterium
GCCGGCGCCGTTGGGCCCGAGCAGCCCGAAGATCTCCCCTGCGCTCACGTTCAGGTTCAGCTTGTCGACGGCGGCGAAGTCGGCGCCCGGGTACACCTTGGTCAGCTCGGCCGTGCGGATGACCTCCTCGTGCGCGCCGCCGTCCGCGGCGGCCGCAGCTCCCGCGCGGGCGCCCGCCCGCGCCTGCGCTTGCTCGACTCCGGCCATCGTCCCAATGTATACGCACCTCGCTAGGCTGATGTGCGAGCGATGGCGGACACCGGCAAGATCGCCAAGAACCTCGAGCGCTTCGCGCAGGCGGTGGCGGCGCACGACCGCGAGAACCCCACGCACACCGCCTACGGCATCGGCCTCGCGCACTTCGACATGGAGCGGCTCGGCTTCGACGAGGGCGAGGAGATACTGCCGGGCATCACGATCCACGCCGACAGCGGCGTCACCGGCAACTTCCGCGTGCTCTGCGACGGTGAGCACGAGGAGGAGCTGACCGAGGCCGAGGAGCGCGCGGTCGAGGCGATCGCCAGCCAGGCGATCCCCGCGCTCGCGCCGGGGCGCTTTCCCGGGCGCCCGCCGCTCGAGGACGAGTAGGCCGGCGGCCCGTCAGGCGGCCCGCGCCGCGATCCGCGCTTCGATCAGCGCCACGAGCCGCTCGATCGTGGGGCAGGCGATGCCGTGGCGGGCGCCGGCGCGCAGCACCGAGCCGGGGATCGCGTCGAGCTCGGGCTCGCGCCCGGCGGCGATGTCGCGCTGCATCGAGCTGCCGAGCGTGGCGTGGGCGGCCTCGAGCTCGGCGATCGCCTTGGCGGGGTCGACGTCGGGGGCGCCCTCGGCCCGGCCGATCGCGCACGCCTCTTCGATCGCGCCCTCGAGGTCGGCGCGCAGGGCGGGCGTGGAGCGGATCTCGCCGAGCAGCACGTCGTAGGCGCTGGTCGTGCAGGCGAGCGCGTTCAGGCGCACGAGCTTCGACCACAGCACCTGCGCCTCGGATGCATAGGAGATCGGCAGGCGCACCTGCGCGGGCACCTCGGCCCGCTCGAAGGCCGCGGCGAGCGCCCGCATGCGCGGCTCGGCCGAGGGCGCGTGGCTGGCCATGCTCACGAGCAGGAAGGGGCTCGTGTGCACGACCGCGCCGGCGCGCGGACGATCGGCCTCGACGCGGATCGAGCCGGCGAGGACCGAGTCGGCGGGGAAGCGCTCGCGCAGCAGCGCGAGGTGGTCGAGCCCGTTGAGCAGCGGCAGCACGACCGCGGGCTCCCTCTCCGAGGAGGATGCGCCCTCGACGCGTTCGAGCGCCGACTCCAGGCCGGCCGCCTTGGTGGCGACGAGCAGCGCGTCGACCGGCTCGCGCAGCTGGGCCGCCGCGCGCGGGCGGGCCGTGAAGTCGCCGAAGCGCACGCTCTGGATCGAGATGCCGTCGCGGCCGATCAGCTCGGCCGTGCTCCCGCGCGCGACCACCACGACCTCGGCGCCCGACCGCCAGAGCGCGCCGGCCAGCAGTCCCCCGACGCCGCCGGGGCCGAGCACGGCGACTCTCATGTGCGCGGGTCGATCAGCACGCCGGGGTTCATTATCGCGGCCGGGTCGAGCGCGAGCTTGGCCGCGCGCAGCGCCTGCGCGAAAGGCTCGGGGCGCTGGCGGTCATACCACGGCCGGTGGTCGCGCCCGACGGCGTGGTGGTGGGTGATCGTGCCGCCCTCGGCCAGGATCGCCTCCGAGGCGGCCCGCTTGATCGCGCCCCACTGCTCGAGCTCCTCGCCGGCGCGGGCGCGGGCGAGCACGGTGAAGTAGGGGGCGGCGCCGTCGGGGTAGACGTGGGTGAGGCGACAGAAGACCTTGCCGTCGTGCCCGCACGCGTCTCGGACGGCCTGCTCGGTCGCGGCGCTCACCCGCTCGTGGAAGTCCGGAAAGCGCTCCCAGGTGATCGCCGTCTCGAAGGTCTCGCTGATCACGCCGAGGGCGACGAGCGAGTCGCGCACGTAGGGCGCGCCGAGGAACGCCGCGCGCCAGGAGCCGACCGCGTCGGCGCCCGCGCCCTGCCCGTTGCGCTCGCGCGCGCCCGCCGTCGTGCCGCCGTGCTCGGCGCACAGCGCGAGCGCGCGCGCCATCGCCTCCTGCACCGGCTGCTCGGCGGACTCGAAGCCGAGCACGAGCAGCGCGTGGGAGCCGTCGCCGGCGCTCGTCAGCCGCGCCTCGCCGGGGTCGAGCAGGCGGCAGTTGGCCGGGTGCAGCCCGGACTGGGCGATCGCGCGCACGCACTCGGCGCCGGCGCGGAAGCTGGCGAAGCGCACGCCGGCGGAGCTGCGGTGGACGGGCCGGGGCTGCACGCGCACCCACGCCTGCGTGATCACGCCGAGCGCGCCCTCGGAGCCGGCGAGCATGCGGTCCGGGCTGACGCCCGCGCCGGAGCCGGGCAGGCGGCGCGACTCCCAGGCGCCGGCGGGCGTGATCGCGCGGATCGACTCGACGAAGTCCTCGATGTGCGTCCACAGGGTCGCGAAGTGGCCGCCGGCGCGCGTGGCGATCCAGCCGCCCAGGGTCGAGTACTCGAAGGACTGCGGGAAGTGGCGCAGCGTCAGCCCGTGGCGGGCGAGCTGCGCCTCGAGCCCGGGGCCGAGGGCGCCCGCCTGGATGCAGGCGGCGCGGGAGACCTCGTCGACCTCGAGCACGCCGTCGAGCGCCCGCAGGTCGATCGAGGCGGCGCCGTTGTAGCCGTCGCCGACGGCGGGCGTGACGCCGCCGACGACCGAGGTGCCGCCGCCATAGGGGATCGCCGCGACGCGCCCGTTCGAGCACCACTCGAGCGCTAGCTCGAGCTCGCGCTCGGTGCGCGGCGCGATGACCACGTCGGGGGGATGCTCGAAGTCGCCGCGAAAGCCGCGGACGACGTCGGCGTAGGACTTGCCCAGGGCGTGGCCGGCGCGCGCGTGCTCGTCCTGCGCGCAGATCTCGGCGAGCTGCGCCGGCGGGCGCAGGCGAGGCGGCGCGAGGCGCGCGGCGGCGAGCGGGACCGGCTCCTGCGGCTCGCCCAGCTCGAGCCCCAGTCGCTCGGCGAGCAGCGGCGCGGCCTCGCGCAACTGGGCGGCCGTCGGCTGCTGGTCCTCGTAGCCCCATCCCCAGTGCTTGCGCCGGCGGTCACTCACTCGGGGCGAGTCTATGCTTCAAGCCGAGTGCCCGAACCAGCGCCTTCGCCCACGCAAGCTCCCGAGATCCTCGCCCGCGGCCCGTGGCCGGTGGAGCGGATCAGGGCACACTGGAGCGAGCAGCACTTCGAGGCGGCGGCGGAGCACACGCAGGCGGCGGACGCCGCGATCAGGGGCCTGAAGGAGCGCGGCTCGCCGAGCCACGACGGGGTGGCCGCGCGCCTGGTCGACTACCGCGAGGACGAGCAGGGCCTCGCGCTCGAGCTGCAGCCGCTGCGCTGGGCGCTGCGGCTGGTCGACGGCGACGCGTCGGAGAGCATGGCCGCGCTGTGCGTCACGCGCGCGGCCGACGGGCGCTGGCTGGCGGGCCGGCGGGCGCCGTGGGTCGCCTCGTGGGCGGGGCGCTGGGCGCTCGGCGCGGGCGGCGCGGTGGATCTCGGCGAGAGCCCCGCCGAGACGCTCGTGCGGGAGCTCGCGGAGGAGTGGTCGGTGACCCCGGCGAGGGTCCAGGGGGAGGCGCTGCTGCGGCTGCCGCACAGGCTCGTGATGTTCGTCGGGCAGGCGTGGCTGGCGGAGGGCGACGAGCGCGCCGTCGTGCCCGACCACGAGCACGACGAGTACGCCTGGTGGCCGCCCGAGATCGACGACTGGCCGCCCGAGGCCGGCGAGGCGCTGCCGCGGATGGCTCGCTGGCTGGCCGCGTGAGCCCCGGCGTGGGCGCGCTCGAGCAATACGTGGGGGCGCGCTCGACGGCGCACCTGCGCGAGGGCGCCGGACCGCTCACGTTCACGCGCCTGAAGTGGACGTCGTTCACGCACTCGTGCGTGTACACGGCGCTGCTGGTGTGCGCGTTCGCGGCCGGCAAGCCCCAGCCGCTGACGTTCGTGCTCGGGCTCGCTCACGGCCTGCTGTGGATCTTCATGTCGCTCGCGTGCATCGCCGCGGCGCGGCTGCGGGTCGTCTCGTTGAAGCTCGCCGTCGCCGTCGCCGTGCTCGGCGGCATCGGGCCGTTCTTCGGCAGCGTGCAGTTCGTCCGCGAGCAGCGTCAGCGAGCCGCCTCGAAACGGGGAGCACACACGAGCTGACGCCGCAGCCGCCGCACCCGCCGCGCTAAAGTGACAAGTCAATGGCAACCAGCACCTCGGCAGTGCAGACGATCGACGTCGTAACCCCTGCCGCGGGAGAGTCGGTCACCGAGGGAACGATTCTCGAATGGCGGGTCAAGGTCGGCGACCCGATCAAGCTCGACGAGACGATCGTCGAGATCTCCACCGACAAGGTCGATGTCGAGCTGCCCTCGCCGGCCACCGGCGTCGTCAGCGAGCTCCTGGTCGAGGAGGGCGACACGGTGACGGTCGGACAGGTGATCGCGCGCATCTCCCTGAACGGCGCGGCGCCGGCCGCGAGCGCGGTCGAGGCCGACGGCGACGGCGAGGGCGACGGCGATGGCGATGGCGCGGCGAGCGGGCGTCTGGTGGACGTGCTGACGCCGGCTGCCGGCGAGTCTGTCACCGAGGGGACGATCCTCGAATGGCGCGTCGAGGTCGGCGACCCGATCAAGCAGGACGACACGATCGTCGAGATCTCCACCGACAAGGTCGACGTCGAGCTTCCCGCGCCGGCCACCGGCACGGTGCACGAGCTGTTGGTGAGCGAGGGCGACACGGTGACGGTCGGTCAGCTGATCGCGCGCATCCTCGTGGGGGCCGCCGCTCCGGCGGCCGGCTCCGCGGCACCGGCACCGGCGCCGGCCTCAGCGCAGGCCCCGGCCGCCGCCGCGAGCACGCCCGAGAACGTCAAGGCCTCGCCGGTGGCCGCCCGCGCGGCGGCGGCCGAGGGCGTCGACCTGGCGCACGTGCAGGGCAGCGGGCCGGCGGGCAGGATCGTCAAGTCCGACGTGCTCGGCGCGGCCGCGACGGGGTCGGCGGGCGGCAACGGCGCGGCGAGCGCCGCCGCCAACGGGGCAGGCACGGCGAGCGCGCCGCAGGCGCAGCCGCTGCGCGGAGGCGCCGCGGCGCTCGCGCGCTACATGGAGGAGTCGCGCTCGATCCCCACGGCGACGAGCTTCCGCACGCTGACGGTGGGCGTGCTGGACGCGCGCAGGCGCGAGCTCAAGGAGGCCGGCCGGAAGGTCTCCTACACGCACCTGATCGCCTACGCGATCGCGCTGGCCGGCGAAGCGATGCCGGTGATGGCCAACCACTACGCCGAGATCGACGGCAAGCCGCAGCGGATGCTCGACGGCGCGGTCAACCTCGGGCTGGCGGTCGACGTGGAGAAGAAGGACGGCTCGCGCACGTTGATGGTGCCGGTGGTCCGCGACGCCGGGCGGCTGCCGTTCGACCAGTTCCTGAGCGCCTACGACGCGCTCGTGGAGAAGGCGCGCACGAACACGCTCACGGCCGACGATCTCAGCGGCGCGAACATCACGCTGACCAACCCGGGCGGCCTGGGCACGGTCGCGTCGGTGCCGCGCCTGATGAACGGCCAGGGCACGATCGTCGCGACCGGCTCGATCGGCTACCCGGCCGGCCTCGAGCAGGTCGGCGCGAGCATCGGCGCCCACAAGGTCATGACGATGACCTCGACGTATGACCACCGCATCATCCAGGGGGCCGAGTCGGGCCGGTTCCTGGGCCTGATCGAGGGCTACCTGCATGGTGAGGACGATTTTTACGAGAAGGTCTTCGCTGCGCTCGGACTGCGGCCGGGGACGCTGCCGAGCGCGACCGCCGTCCCGCCGGCAGCCGCCGAGCGCGCTGCGCAGGACGGCGCGGCGACGAGCGCCTACCCGGGCGAGGAGCTGTTGCAGGCGGTGCAGGCCGCGAGCACGTTCGTCAGCCGCGTGCGCAGCCACGGCCACCTGGCGGCGCGGCTCGACCCGCTCGGCAGCGAGCCGGAGGGCGACCCGGGCCTTGACCCGGACACGCTGGGCCTGACGCCGGACGTCCAGGCGCGGCTGCCCGCGAACATCTTCCAGATCTACGTCTCGGGCGCGACGCTCGCGGACGCGCTCGCGCACCTGCGCGAGACCTACTGCGGCACGATCGCCTACGAGGTCGAGCACATCGCCTCGCACCGCCAGCGCGTGTGGCTGCGCGAGCACATCGAGTCGCGCGCCTACCATCAGGAGCTGACCAACGCCGAGCGCAGAACGCTGCTCAAGCGCCTGATCGAGGTGGACGCGCTGGAGCGCTTCATGCACAAGGCCTACCTCGGCCAGCACCAGTTCTCGATCGAGGGCCTGGACATGACGGTGCCGATGCTCGACGAGCTGATCCAGCTGTCGGCGGCGCACGGCGGCCAGGAGGTCGTCGTGGGGATGGCCCACCGCGGTCGCCTGAACGTGCTCGCGCACAACCTCGGGCGCGGCTACGACACGATCTTCGCGGAGTTCGAGGGCGCCTCGTCGCTGGAGGCGCCGACGACGATCCCGCAGGGCGGGACCGGCGACGTCAAGTACCACCACGGCACGCAGGGCACCTACCAGCTGCCCGACGGCGGCAGCATCCGCGTCAACCTCGAGTCCAACCCGAGCCACCTCGAGTACGTCTCGCCGGTCGTCGAGGGCGCGACGCGCGCCGCGCAGACCTCGCGCAAGGGCCCCCACGCCCACCAGGACACCGACGCGGCGGTGCCGATCACGATTCACGGCGACGCGTCGTTCCCGGGCCAGGGGGTCGTCTCGGAGACGCTCAACCTGCAGGCGCTCGACGGCTACAAGGTCGGTGGCACGGTGCACCTGATCATGAACAACCAGATCGGCTTCACGACCGATCCCGACGACGCGCGCTCGACGCGCTGGGCGTCGGATCTCGCCAAGGGCTTCGACGTGCCGATCATCCACGTCAACGCCGACGACGTGCAGGCGTGCATCGCGGCGGTGCGCCTGGCGTTCGCGTTCCGCAAGGAGTTCGGCCACGACGTGCTGATCGACCTGATCGGCTACCGGCGCTTCGGGCACAACGAGTCCGACGAGCCCGCCTACACCCAGCCGGAGATGTACGCCAAGATCAAGGCCAAGAAGCGCGTGTGGGAGCTGTGGGCCGATCGCCTGATCGCCGACGGCGTGGTCACCAAGGAGGAGGTCGACCAGCAGTCCCAGGAGGTGTGGGACAACATGACGCTGCTGCACCAGCGCCTGAAGGCGAAGATCGCGGCCTCGCAGGAGGAGCAGGGCGCCAGCCACATCACGGGCGAGTACCAGCTCGACCGCTCGCCGAGCCCCGAGGTGGACACGGCGGTGCCGGCCGCGCGGCTGCGCGAGCTCGGCGAGCAGCTGCTGCGGGTTCCCGAGGGCTTCACCGTGCACCCCAAGCTCGTCAAACAGCTCGAGCGCAGGCGCGAGGCGCTGGCGGAGAGCGCGGAGAGCGAGCGGGGCGTCGACTGGGCGCACGCGGAGGCGCTGGCGTTCGCGTCGCTGTTGACCGAGGGCACGCCGCTGCGGCTCACCGGCCAGGACACCGAGCGCGGCACCTTCAGCCAGCGCCACATGGTGCTGCACGACGCGAAGACCGGCCAGACGGTGTGCCCGATCCAGAGCCTGCCCGACGCGCTGGCGCCGCTGGAGCTCCACAACAGCCCGCTCTCGGAGCTCGCCTGCCTGGGCTTCGAGTATGGCTACAGCCAGGAGGCGCCGGAGACGCTGGTGCTGTGGGAGGCCCAGTTCGGCGACTTCGTCAACTCGGCGCAGGTGATCGTCGACCAGTTCATCGTCTCGGGCCTGGCCAAGTGGGGCCAGACCTCGCGCCTGACGCTGCTGCTGCCGCACGGCTACGAGGGCTCTGGCCCGGAGCACTCCTCCGCCCGGCTCGAGCGCTTCCTGCGCTCCGCCGCGGAGGGCAACCTCCGTGTCTCGAACCCGACGACGCCGGCCCAGTACTTCCACCTGCTGCGCCGCCAGGCGCGGATCGCCAAGCAGCGCCCGCTGGTCGTGATGACGCCGAAGTCACTGCTGCGCCTGCCGCAGGCCGCGAGCTCGATCGCGGACATGGCCGAGGGCACGCGCTTCGAGCCGGTGCTCGCCGAGCCGGGGGTGGCCGAGGAGCAGGTCACGCGCCTGGTGCTGTGCACGGGCAAGATCTACTACGACCTCGTGGGGCACCCCGAACGCGCCTCGCACGTGGGCCTCGCGGTCGCGCGGGTCGAGCTGCTCTACCCGTTCCCCGAACGCCAGATCCTCGAGCTGATGGCCCGCTACCCGAACCTGACCGAGGTGCTGTGGGTGCAGGAGGAGCCGCGCAACATGGGCGCCCGCGCCCACATGTTCCCGCGGCTGATGCAGATCATGCCCCAGGAGATGCACTTCGGCTACGTCGGCCGTCCCGAGCGGGCGAGCCCGGGCGAGGGCTACCCGGCCGCGCACATGGTCGAACAGAACCGCATCGTCACGACGGCTATCGACCTGCGCCAGCCGATCTCCCAGTACCCGCGCAAGACACCGGGAGAGCGCTAGATGGGCGCTCTGTGGCGCAGGTTCTGGCGGATCATGGCCCAGCGCCGGCGCAAGAAGCGCCTCGGCCGCTAGCGGCGTTTCCAGACCGGCGCGCGCTTCTCCTTGAACGCCGAGGCGCCCTCCTTGGCGTCTTCTGAGGACATCACCGGCTGGGTGATCTCGCCCTGCCTGTCCCACATCTCGGCGCTCGGCCAGTCGAACTGCTGCTCGAGGATGCGCTTGGAGGCGGCGAGCGCGAGCGGGCCGTTCTTGGAGAGCTGCGCGGCCAGCTCGAGCGCGGCCTCGACCGCGGAGCCCGGCTCGACGAGGCGGTTGACGACGCCGAGCTCGTGGAAGCGGTCAGCGGGGAACGGGTCGCCGGTGAGCGCGAGCTCCATCACGAGGTGGTAGGGCATGCGGCGCGGCAGGCGCAGCAGCGCGCCGCCGGCGGCGACGATCGAGCGCTTGGCCTCGGGGATCCCCATTTTCGCGCCCCTGGCGGCGACGATCAGGTCGCAGGAGAGCGCGATCTCCAGGCCGCCGGCGACGGCGAAGCCCTCGATCGCGGCGATCAGCGGCTTGCGCGCGGCCCGCCGCGTGATGCCGGCGAAGCCGCGGTCGCCGAAGTAGGGCGACTCGCCCCTGACGAACGCGCCGAGGTCCATGCCCGCGCAGAAGAACCCGCCGGCGCCGGTCAGCACGCCGACGGCCAGCTCGTCCTCGGCGTCGAGCTCGTCGAGCGCCCGCGCCACCCCCTCGGCCAGCGCGGCGTTGACCGCGTTTCGCACCTCCGGGCGGTTGAGCGTGATCAACAGGACGTCGCCGCGGCGCTCGGTGAGCACCGGCTCGGCTGTGGTGGCCTCATCGACTGACATACGGAGGGCTCCTTGATTGGGGGTGGCAGGGTATCGAGCGGCGGGGCCCAACGACTAGCGCCCGAGTAGCTGGCGCCACCTGGCGATGCCGCCGTTACGACCCGCCGCCGCATACAGATCTCGGCGCCCCGCTTCACGGAACTCCTTCGGAGAAGGCCAGTCGGGGCGTCCTCTCAGATAGGCTCGCAGCTCGCGCTCGATCGTCGCGTCGGTCCATCGTCGAGGCCGACCGGGACGATGCTGATGAGACCGCTCCGATTGCCATGATCGGCCTCTACAGAAACATAATGATACCGCTCTGCGAATGATTTTTATGGCCTATCGGCCGCCTAAACAGCAAATATTGGTCACGCCGCGAACAGGCGCAGCTCTGGCTCGCGTTCGCCGCGCAGCACCGCCAGATCGACCTCGACGCAGTCGATTCCGCGGGCCGCGGCGAGCACGCGCGCCTGCGGCTTGATCAGCTGCGCGGCGAGCACCCCGCGGCAGGAGCCGAGCGCGGGGTCGAGGCGGATGCGCTCCAGGTAGCGACTCAGCTGCTCGACGGCGTCGATCGTGCCGATGCGCTTGATCTCGACGGCGATCCAGTCGTCCTCGCCGTCGCGGCACATCAGGTCGACCGGCCCGATGTCGGTGGGCCACTCGCGGCGGACGAGCCGGAAGCCCTCGCCGCACCACTCGGGGGCGCCGGCGAGCAGCTCCTGCAGTTCGCGCTCGATGCCCTCCTTCTCCAGCGAGGCGAGCGAGTCGAGCTCGTGCTCGACGTCGGAGAGCACCTCGACCAGCTCGACCTCCAGCAGCTCCTCCTGACCACGCTTGCGAACGAGCAGGCCCGCCAGGGCGCCGTCCTCGTCGAGCCGCTCCTCGATCACGGTCGGCGCGACCATCCAGTTCAGCGGCTTGACGTTGGAGCCGCCGCCGTCGGCCCACACCATGAACGTTCCGTCGGCCTTGATCATCAGCAGGCGCACGGCCTCCGGCAGCACGGTGCTGAGACGGCCGGAGTAGGCGACCTCGCAGCGGGCGACGATTAGGCGCACGCGCTGACCCTACCGGCCCGCCTGGACCTCATACGGCTACAGGTTCGCTTCCAGACCGTGCGTCGGCGCCGGGCGCGGGATCGTCCGGACGACCGTGCCGGCGGCGCCGATCCATTCGACCCTGACCGGCTCGATCGCGGCGTCGATCGATTCGAGCAGGCGCTCATACGTGCGGAACGCCCGCAGCGTGGGCAACTTGGACAGCTTGCGTGACAGCCCCCGCCGCCTACGCTTGAGGGCCTCTTCCGCGTGCCTGTAGAGCGCCTTCGGCGGTTCGTAGACGATCGCGTCTTCGCTCACGCCCGCCACGATCGGGGGGCCGCTGCGATACACGAGCCTGACCGACGCGACGCCGTCGGGCACGAGGTCGATGACCCGTTCCCGCGAGAGATCGGCTGCGAACATCCGGCCTCCCTCGTCGATGCGGGCGAACGGCGCGCATTCGGGCAGCGAGGCGGCCTTGCCGGTGCCCGTTTCCACGATGCAGTAGACGGGCTCCGACGCGAGCCGCTTCGCTTCTTCGACGAGCTTCGCTCGCGACTCGCCCAGCGACGGCGACAGACAGCGGGCGGGAGGGATGCTGTAGGGCAGCTGAAACCCGGGGATCACGAAGGCGCGGCCGTCCGTGCCGGGGAGGTCGAGCTGGCGGACATACGCGGGGTAGTAGCTGGCAAGGCCGTAGTCGAGGCCGCTGGCGGGGTTCAGCGGAGGGAGCTGGTCGCTGGGCGACGCGGCGCGGCGGAAGATCGCGAAGCTCGCCAGGATCGAGGCTTCAGGCAGGCTCGCGAGTTCCTGCGGCTGCACTTCTCCGCCGCGGGTGAAGCTCGGGAGCAGCGCGGGTTCTGACGCATCGCAGCCCACCGGATGCGGCGAGGGCCTGGCGGCGGCGGACTGTGCCGAGGCGAGCGCCACGACGGCCGCGAGGGCACACACGAATGTGCCCCTGCTCGTGCGCGCACAGCGCACAGGACGCCAACAGCGTGCCGCTCCCGCGCTCACGCAGCCAGCGTACACCGCCGCCCGGCCCCCTACCCTGTCGGCCTGTGGCCGATCCAGCCTCAGGCGAAAAGGGTCGCGGCTACCCGCCGCCGGCGAGCGGCGAGACCGCCTGGCCGGCGCAGGGCACGGTGCTCGCGGCGATCGGCCTGCAGCTGCTGCTGCCGGCGCGCCTGACGGCGGGCCCCTCGTGGCTGATCCCGGCGCTCGAGGGGGTGCTGCTCGTGGGCCTGTTCGCGACCACGCCGAAGGAGCTCGAGGGCGAGCACTCGCGCCGCCGTCGGGCGGCGCTGTGCCTGATCGTGCTGGTGAGCGCCGCCAACATCTTCTCGCTGGTCGATCTGACGCACCTGCTGCTGCACCACGACGTCGAAAACGGCCGCGAGCTGATCGTCTCGGGCGTGCTGATCTGGCTGACGAACTTCCTGATCTTCGCGCTGTGGTACTGGGAGATGGACCGCGGCGGCCCGGGGCGGCGGGCGGAAGGCCGCGATGCCCCTCCGGACCTGCTGTTCCCGCAGATGTCCGACGATCGCATCGAGCCGCGCGACTGGCGGCCGAAGTTCATCGACTACCTGTACGTGTCGCTGACGAACGCGACGGCGTTCTCGCCCACCGACACGATGCCGCTGAGCCCGATGGCCAAGAGCGTGATGGGGATCCAGTCGATCGTCTCGCTGGTGACGATCGGGCTCGTCGTCTCGCGTGCGGTCAACATCCTCTGAGCCGCCCCGCCTCGCCTAGCTCACCGCGGGCTCGGGCTCGATCGCGAGCGCCTGGGCGATCAGCTCGTGCACCTCGCCGTCGGCGCCCAGCGAGAGCGCGCGCCGGAAGGCCGCGAGCGCGTCCTCGCGCCGGCGCAGGCTCAGGCGCAGCCGCCCGAGGCGCTCCCAGGCGCCGGCGTCGGTGGGGCCGCGCTCGGCGGCGCGCTCGGCGGCCTCCTCGGCGAGGTCGATCGCGCCCATGTCTTCGTAGATGCGCGCCGCGAAGCGGTGGGATGCCGGGCGCCGGCCGTCGACGCGCGCCCAGTCGCGCACCGCGCGGGCGGCCTCCTCGAGCTTGCCTGCGTTCCAGAAGGCGAGCGTCATCAGCCGCAGCACGGCGACGTTGCGGGGTTCGGCGTCGCGCGCGTAGATCAGCCGCTTGGCGGCGAGCTCGTATTCGCCTTCGGCCATCGCCCGCTGGGCGGCGAGCATGAAGCGCTCGACCCGCTCCTCGGCGGGGTCGGGCTTGGAGAAGTCGACGAACTTCATGCTGCCGGCGGGCACCGTGCGGATGCCGTGGCTGAAGCGCACGCGCGCCCATTGCTGCACTTCCTCGCCGTTCTCGCTCGGATCCGAGGAGAAGTAGATGCCGGCGACGGTCCCCACCCCCCACTCGGGATAGGTCAGGCAGCGGGCGTAGCGGTGCACGACCGAGTGGTCGGGCACGCGGCTGCCGAAGGGGTCGTGTTCGGCTTTGTCCTTGGCGGCGGCGCGGGCGCGCTGCTCGGCCTCGTAGGCGCGCCGGCCGGCCTCCTCGCGCTCGCGCCGGGCGGCGGCGGCGCTGACTTTGACGGCGTTGCGGCTGACCTTGCCCCCGCGCGAGCCCTCGGCGAGGCGCTCGAGCTGGTCGGCCGCCTCGTTGATCGCCTTGAGGTGGCGCTCGTGCTCGAACTGGCGCCCCTGCGGCGCGACGTCGGGGTGCCAGCGCTTGGCCATCCTGCGCCGGGCGAGCTGCACGTCGCGCTTGGTGAACGGCGCCTCGAGCTCCAACAGGAGCAGATGCTGCTCGACATCGAGGACCGTGGTGGGCATGACCCGACCACGTTAGCGACCGTCGGCGGCGATCGGTGGGTGTCTATGCTGCCTGGGAATGTCCTCCCAGTACATCTTCACGATGCACCGGCTGTCCAAGCTCGTGCCGCCGGACAAGACGATCCTGGAGAACGTCACGCTGGCCTTCTACCCGGGCGCGAAGATCGGGGTGCTGGGGTACAACGGAGCCGGCAAGTCGACGCTGCTGCGGATCATGGCCGGCGTCGACCAGGAGTACCGCGGCGAGGCGGCGCTCGCGCCGGGCGCCACCGTCGGGATGCTCGAGCAGGAGCCGCACCTGGACGAGAGCAAGGACGTGAAGGGGAACGTCGAGGACGGCGTCGCCGAGACAAAGGCGCTGCTCGACCGCTTCAACGAGCTCGCCGCCAACTACTCCGAGGAGACGGCCGAGGAGTTCGGCCAGATCCAGGCGAGGATCGAAGCGGCGGACGCGTGGAACCTCGACACGCAGCTGGAATACGCGATGGACGCGCTGCGGCTGCCGCCGCCGGACGCCGACGTGAGCGTGCTCTCTGGCGGCGAGCGCCGGCGCGTGGCGCTCTGCCGTCTGCTGCTGCGCTCGCCCGACCTGCTGCTGCTGGACGAGCCCACCAACCACCTGGACGCCGAGTCGGTGGCGTGGCTCGAGCAGCACCTGGCCGAGTACAGGGGCACGATCGTGGCGGTCACCCACGACCGCTACTTCCTCGACAACGTCGCCGGCTGGATCCTCGAGCTCGACCGCGGCCGGGGGATCCCCTACGAGGGCAACTACTCCAGCTGGCTGGAGCAGAAGCAGGCGCGGCTGGCCCAGGAAGAGCGCACCGAAAAGGCGCGCGAGCGCACGATCGCGGCCGAGCTGGAATGGGTGCGGACGAACCCCAAGGGCAAACGCACCAAGTCCAAGGCGCGCCTGGCGCGCTACGAGGAGCTGATCGCCGAGGAGCTGGGCGTCAAGCTCGAGGACGTGCAGATCCACATCCCGCCCGGCCCGCGCCTGGGCGAGCAGGTGCTGACGGTCACCGATCTGAGCAAGGGCTACGGCGAGCGCCTATTGATCGAGTCGCTGTCCTTCGATCTGCCGCGCGCGGGGATCGTCGGCGTGATCGGCGCCAACGGCGCCGGCAAGACGACGCTGTTCCGGATGATCACCGGCGCGGAGGAGCCCGACGGCGGCACGCTGAGGCTCGGCGAGACCGTGCAGCTGGCCTACGTCGACCAGTCGCGCGACGCGCTGGACCCCGAGAAGACCGTGTGGGAGGAGATCTCCGGGGGCTACGAGCACATCAAGGTCGGCGACCGCGAGGTCAACTCGCGCCAGTACACCGCCGGCTTCAACTTCAAGGGCTCGGCGCAGCAGGCCAAGATCGGCAAGCTCTCGGGCGGCGAGCGCAACCGCGTGCACCTGGCGAAGCTGCTGCGCAGCGGCGGCAACCTGCTGCTGCTGGACGAGCCCACGAACGATCTCGACGTCGACACGCTGCGCGCGCTGGAGAACGCGCTGCTCGAATTCCCCGGCTGCGCGATGGTGATCTCCCACGACCGCTGGTTCCTCGACCGCGTCGCCACGCACGTGCTGGCCTTCGAGGGCGACTCGCAGGCGACGTGGTTCGAGGGCAACTTCGAGGCCTACGAGGAGCACCGCCGCGAGCTGCTCGGGGCGGCGGCCGACCGCCCGCACCGCATCACCTACAAGCGGCTGGTCCGTGGCTGAGCGGGTCGGCGGGGCTCCCACCCCCGCCGCGGCCGTCGAGCAGCCAGGGCCGGGGCAGACGAAGTTCGACCGCGACACGGCGGTGTGGCGCGAGCATGGCTCGGGGCACCCGGCGGTCGGCGAGCACACGGTGTTCGGAGCGGACGTCGCCTCGGACTGGCGCGCCGGGCGCGGGCCGCACGGCGGGTACCTCGCGGCGATGCTGCTGCGCGCGCTGATCGAGTCGGTGCCCGACCCCGCGCGCGAGCCGCGCTCGCTGACGATCCACTACGCCCGGCCGCCCGAGCCCGGACCGGTGCGGATCACGACGACGCTCGAGCGCGAGGGCCGCTCGCTGAGCACGCTCTCGGCGCGCATGCACCAGGGCGAGGAGCTCGTCGCGCTGGTGCTGTCCGCCTTCTCGGTGCCGTGGGCCGGCCCGGAGATCTCTGAAGTGCAGATGCCGCGGGTGGCCCCGGCGGACCCCTCGCGGGAGGGCCTCAAGCTGATGGAGCACGGACCGGAGTTCGCGCGTCACATCGTCTTGCAGCCGCGGATCGACGGCCGCCCGCTGACCGGAGAAGAACGGCCGATGCTGATTCGCGGGTGGATGGGCATGGTCGAGCCGCGCCCGGTCGACGCGCTGTCGCTGGCGTTCTTCAGCGACGCGCTGATCCCCGCGCCCTACATGCGCATGCGCGAGTGGTCGGCGGTGCCGACGATCGACCTCACGGTCCACTTCCGCGGGCGCATGCGCGCGGCCGCCGACGCCGACCCGCACGAGCTGTGCCTCGCGCAGACCACCAGCGAGCTCGTGCACGACGGCTTCTTCGTCGAGGACGGGCTGATCTGGGCGGCCGACGGGACGCTGCTCGCGCACTCGCGCCAGCTGGCGATCGTGGTGCCCTTCCGGCCGAGCTGAGTCTAAGCGCGCGCCCACCGCCGTTCCATCCCACGATCGCGCGAAGCGCGCGCTTCGCGCCCCGAGTGACGCGATAGTCTTTTGCAACCACCAATCCTGGATATCCGAAAAGGAGAGAGATCGGCATGGCTGACTACACCGCGAAGAGGATCGACGAGATGGAGGCCGGGTTCGGCGGGGGCTTCGTGAAGGCGCGGGCCGAGCTTGGCGTGACGTCGTTCGGCATGCAGATCATCCGCATGCCCGCCGACTACGGCGACTACCCCGAGCACGACCACGCCGGCGACGGCCAGGAGGAGGTCTACGTGACGCTGGGCGGCTCCGGCACGATCGACATCGACGGCGAGAGCGTGCCGCTCGACAGGGACACGTGGGTGCGGGTCGCGGCCGGCACCAAGCGCAAGGTGCACGCGGGCCCCGAGGGCATCTCGATGCTCGTGCTCGGCGGCTGCCCCGGCGAGCCCTACAAGGTCTCGCAGATGAGCGAACTGAGCGCCGCGTAGTACGGGCCTTGTCGGCTGGCAGGATCTGCGCACGCCCTCGCGGATCCCCCGGCGGGCGGGTATAAGATAGCGCTGTATACTGCGCTGTATATGGCAGCCGCCACCCGCACCCAGATCTACCTGACCGCCGATCAGCGACGCCAGATCGACGAGCTGCGGGCGCGCGACGGGCGCACGCTCGCACAGTTCGTGCGGGCGGCGCTCGACGAGTACCTGGCCGCGCACGGACCCGCCGCGGAGGAGCGGCGACGGGCGGAGCGCAAGCGCGTGTTCGACGAGACGTTCGGCAGCGCCCCGGACTTCCCCTACCCCAACCGCGGCGAGCCGGATCGCTTCGACGTTGACTGGAACCGCAGCGAGCGCGAGTGAGCACGTCGGCCAGGTGCTGGTCGACACCGACGTGCTGATCGATCACCTGCGGGGCTATCGACCCTTGGAAGTCGGTGCCCACATGTCGATCTCCGCGGTGACGCGTGCCGAGCTCTACGCCGGCCACGAGCGCAACGAGCCCGCTGTCAAGGCACTGCTGGAGCAGATGAGCGAGCTCGACATCGAGCGCTCCGTCGCCCGCCGGGCCGGCCGCATCAAACGCGACACGGGATTGAAGCTCGGCGATGCGCTGATCGCCGCCACGGCGCTCGAGTACGAGCTGCCGCTGATGACCCGCAATCGCCGCCACTTCGAGCGCGTCGCCGGGCTTAGGCTGCGCCAGCCGGCTGGTGGCTGAGTCGACGGGCTGGCAGGCCGAAGCCGGACCGGCCCGCCTGCCCGCTCAGCGCGCGAACGAGTGCTCGCGCCCGAGCCGCATCGCAGCCGCGGCGATCAGGCGGGCGCAGGCGTGCACGTCGTCCAGCTGGACCAGCTCGACGGGCGAGTGCATGTAGCGGATCGGGATCGAGGTCAGGCCGGTGGGCACGCCGCCGCGGCTGATGTGCACGGCGTCCGCGTCGGTGCCGGTGGCGCGCGCGGCGGCCTCGACGGTGAAGGGGATCTGCTCGGCCTCGCCGGCCTCGTGCAGCAGCTCGAACATCGCCGGGTGCAGGTTCGAGCCGCGGGTGATCACGGGCCCCGAGCCGAGCTCGTGCTTGCCCATCTCCTTGACCTCGACGCCCGGGGCGTCGGTGGCGTGGGTGACGTCGATCACGATCGCCGCGTCGGGCTCGAGCGAGAAGGCGCTCGTGCGCGAGCCGCCGAAGGTCGTCTCCTCCTGCACCGCCGCGACGGCCGCGACCTCCCACTCGGCGCCGCCGGCCTCGGCGACCAGGCGCGCCGCCTCCAGCGCGACGAACGAGCCGAGGCGGTTGTCCAGCGCGCGCGAGACGAGGCGCCCGTTGGGCAGCTCGACGGGCTCGGCGTCGATCACGGCGACGTCGCCGATCCGCACCATCGCGCGCGCCTGCTCGCCGTCGCGGGCGCCGACGTCGATGTGCAGGTCGCGGATCTCGGCGACCTTCTTGCGCTCCTCGTCGCGCAGCAGGTGGATCGGCTTCTTGCCGACGACCCCTTTGACGGTGCCCTCGCGCGTGTCGATCACGACGCGCTGGCCGACGAGGATCTGCGCGTCCCAGCCGCCCACGCCGGTGAACCACAGCAGGCCCTCGTCGTCGATGTGGGTGACGATCAGCCCGATCTCGTCGATGTGGCCCATCACGAGCAGCCGGCGCGGCTCGTTCTCATAGCCGTGCCTGGGCGCCACCAGCGCGAGCGGCGTGCCGATCTCGTCGGTGCTCACGGTGGCGAAGCCCTCGGCGGCGGCGCGCCACGCCTGCGCGGCGGCGCTCTCGTAGCCGGAGGGCCCGCGCGCGCTCAGCAGGTCGAGCAGAGCCTTTGGGATGCTCATGCGCCCAGGAGCCCGCGCAGCACGAACTGCAGGATGCCGCCGTGGCGGAAGTACTCGGCCTCGCGCGGCGTGTCGATGCGCACGCGCGCGTCGAACTCGATGACTTTGCCGTCGCCCGAGCGCGCGGTCACGCGCACGTGCTCGGGCGGCGGGCCGCCTTCGGCCATCGCGTCGGCCAGCCCGGCGATCTCGAAGGCCTCCTCGCCGGTCAGCCCGAGCGTCTCGGCGCTCTCGCCGTCGGGGAACTGCAGCGGCAGCACGCCCATGCCGATCAGGTTCGAGCGGTGGATGCGCTCGAAGCTGCGGGCGATCACGGCGCGCACGCCGAGCAGGCGCGTGCCCTTGGCGGCCCAGTCGCGCGAGGAGCCCGTGCCGTACTCCTTGCCGGCGAGCACGACCAGCTCGACGCCTTCCCGCATGTAGCGCATGGCGGCCTCGTAGATCGTCATCTGCTCGCCGGCGCCGTCGCCCAGGTGGTAGGTGTGGCCGCCTTCGGGCAGCGCCTCCAGGCCGGCGGCCTTGCCGAGCAAGTTGCGCAGGCGGATGTTGGCGAAGGTGCCGCGCACCATCACCTCGTGGTTGCCGCGGCGCGCGCCGTAGGAGTTGAAGTCGCGCGGCTGCACGCCCTGCTGCTGCAGGTACAGCCCGGCGGGGCCGTCGCGCTTGATCGAGCCGGCGGGCGAGATGTGGTCGGTGGTGACGCTGTCGCCGAGCAGCGCCAGCACGCGCGCGCCCTGCACGTCGCGCACCGGCTCGGGCTGGGCGGGCATGCCGTCGAAGTAGGGCGGCAAGCGCACGTAGGTCGAATCGGCGTCCCAGGCGAAGCGCTCGCCCTGCTGCACCTGCAGGCCGTTCCAGTTCTCGTCGCCGGCGAACACCTCGCCGTAGCTGCGCTGGAACATGTCCGCCCGCACCGCCTCGCCGACCGTCTCGGCGACCTCGCGGGCCGAGGGCCAGACATCGCGCAGGTACACGTCCTCGCCGTGCTCGTCCTGGCCGAGCGGCTCGCCGGCGATGTCGATGTCCATCGTCCCGGCCAGCGCGTAGGCGACGCACAGCGGCGGCGAGGCCAGGTAGTTCATCTTCACGTCCGGGTTGATGCGACCCTCGAAGTTGCGGTTGCCGGAGAGCACCGAGGCGACCGCGAGGTCGTTCTCGGCGACCGCCGCGGAGATCTCCTGCGCGAGCGGCCCCGAGTTGCCGATGCAGGTCGTGCAGCCGTAGCCGACGAGGTTGAAGCCGAGCTCTTCCAGCGGCCCGGTCAGGCCGGCCCGGTCGAGGTACTCGGTGACGACCTTCGAGCCGGGCGCGAGCGAGGTCTTGACCCAGGGCTTGGAGCGCAGGCCGCGCGCGAGCGCGTTGCGCGCGAGGATGCCGGCGCCGATCATCACGGACGGGTTGGAGGTGTTGGTGCAGCTGGTGATCGCCGCGATCACGACGTGGCCGTGGTCGAGCTCGACCTCGGTGCCGTCGGCGAGCGTGCAGCGCACGCCGCTGGCCTTGACCGTGACGGCGCCCTCGTCGCGTTCGACGTAGCTCGGCCCGCCGTCGGCCTCGCGCGGCCGGTCGTTGCCGTTGGCGGGCGGGTCGCTCGTGGGGAAGCTCTCGGCGTCGGCCTCGTCGCGGCCGTCGTACTCCTGGACGTAGCCGCCGAGCGCCTCGCGGAAGGCCTCGCGCGCGCCGCTCAGCGCGATCCTGTCCTGCGGGCGCTTGGGGCCGGCGAGGCTCGGCTCGACGCTCGCCAGGTCGAGCTCGATGTGATCGGAGAAGGTCGGCTCTTCGGAGTGCTCGTCGTGCCACAGCCCCTGCTCCTTGGCATAGGCCTCGACGAGCGCGATCTGCTCGGGCGCGCGGCCGGAGAGCTCGAGATAGGTAAGCGTCTCGGCGTCGATCGGGAAGATCGCGCAGGTGGAGCCGAACTCGGGGGACATGTTGCCGATCGTGGCGCGGTCGGCGATCGGCAGGTCGGCGAGGCCGGCGCCGTAGAACTCGACGAACATGCCGACGACGCCGCGCTCGCGCAGCATCTGGGTGACGGTGAGCACCAGGTCGGTGGCGGTCGCGCCCTCGGGCAGCGCACCGTGCAGGCGGAAGCCGAGCACCTGCGGGATCAGCATCGACAGCGGCTGGCCGAGCATCGCGGCCTCGGCCTCGATGCCGCCGACGCCCCAGCCGAGCACGCCGAGGCCGCCCACCATCGTCGTGTGCGAGTCGGTGCCGACGAGCGTGTCGGGATAGGCCTGGGGTGGGCGGGAACCCGATCCCTCGTTGTGGAAGACGACCCGCGAGAGGTACTCGAGGTTGACCTGGTGGACGATGCCCGTGTCGGGCGGCACGACGGCGAAGTTGTCGAACGCCCCCTGCCCCCAGCGCAGGAAGCGGTAGCGCTCCTGGTTTCGCTCGAACTCGCGCTCGGCGTTCAGGCGGAAGGCGTCGCGGGTGCCGAAGGCGTCGACCTGCACGGAGTGGTCGATCACGAGCTCGGCCGGCGCGAGCGGGTTGATCTTGGCCGGCTCGCCGCCCATGTCGGCCATCGCCTCGCGCATCGCGGCCAGGTCGACGACGGCGGGCACGCCGGTGAGGTCCTGCATCAGCACGCGCGCGGGCGTGAAGGCGATCTCCTTGCTCGGCTGTGCCTTGGCGTCCCAGCTGGCGAGCGCTTCGACGTCGGCGGCGCCGACGATGCCGGCGCCCTCGGTGCGCAGCAGGTTCTCGAGCAGCACCTTCAGCGAGAAGGGCAGGCGGGCGACGTCGAAGCTTTGCTGCAGCGCGTCCAGCCTGAAGATCTCGTAGCCGCGACCGCCGACCTCGAGCGTGTCCCTGGCGCCAAAGCTGTTCCCAGACATGGGCATCTCCCGTCCTTACGCGTGTCTACAGAGCCACCGCCAGTCTCGCAGAGTCGCGTCGGCCGGCAGCGCGCGACAGCGGCCGGCCGTTCGGCGGCGTGCCTCAGGCGTGGTTTCGGCGGGAGAGCTCGGCGGCGCGGGTGACGCGCCCCTTGCCCTGGCGCTTGGAGCGCAGCAGCGCCTCGTCGCAGGCTTCGAGCAGCTCGTCGGTGCCCATCGGCGCCTGCCACTGGGCGACGCCGATCGAGGCCGAGATGCGGTCCTGCGTGGTGATCGCGCGCAGCCGCTCGAGCGCGCGGTGGGCGGCGGCGGCGGCGCTGTCGAGCGCCGCGTTGGGGAGGATCACGACGAACTCGTCGCCGCCGTAGCGCGCGACGCGGTCGAACGAGCGGAACTCGCCGACGAGCGCGTGGACGACCTCGCGCAGCATCGCGTCGCCGGCCTGGTGGCCATGGCGGTCGTTGACGAGCTTGAAGTCGTCGAGGTCGATCAGCAGGCACGAGAGCGGGCCGCCGGTGCGCGTGGCGCGGCCGATCTCCTCATCGAGGCGACGGCGCATCGCGCGGTGGTTCATGCAGCCGGTGACCGCGTCGGTGCCGGCCTCGGCGCGGGCGCGGATCAGCGCGAGCGTCGTGGCCGCCTGCTCGACGAGCGCCGCCGCGACCTGCGCCTCGGCCGGCCCGAAGGCCTCGGACTCGCGGCGCACGAGCACGATCACCGCCTCGACCTCGCCGCGCTCGGCCATCGGCAGCAGCAGGGCGCTGCCGACCGCCCCGGTCTCGGCCAGCCGCGGGACGCTCGCGCTCAGGCCCTCGGCGTCGAGGGCCAGGAAGTGGCTGCGGGTGCTGGCGACCCAGCTGACGCCCGGCGGCCGCTCGGCGCGCGGGTGCAGATAGCTCAGCCGGCCGATGCCGTCGGCTATGTACACGGTGACGAGCTCTTCGCCGGCGTCCTCGGGGATGAGATGGTGGACGTGCACCTCGTCGGCGCCCGGCACGGCCAGCAGCTCGCGCGCGAGCACGCGGAAGATCGCGTCGGGATTGGCGGCGCCGTCGGCCAGGGCGGTCAGCTGCCGGACGCCGGCCAGCAGGCGCTCGATGCCGGCCGATGACGTAGCGGTATCCGTACCTGTCATGACATCCATGCCGACAATGTACGCGATGGGGTCCTCCGGAGGAAGACGCCAGAGACACTTTCAGGGAATCTGGAATGGTCCATCTGTCCAAACCGCCCGGCGTCCGCCTTAACGCAGGGAGGCGGCCGATGGGCCGCCTCCCTCGCGTTCTGGACCGCTCAGCGGCTCAGCGGAACCTGACGGTCACGCTAGCGCTGGAGGACTTGCCGCCCTTCTGCTTGGGCGTGAAGCCAACGCGGAGCTTCACGCTGAAGGGACGGCGCCTGCCCTTGCCCTTGCGCGAGAGCGGCACCTTCAGGGTCGTCGCTTTGGCGGCGCTGCCGAGCGTGCGCCGCGTGGTCGACAGGCCCGAGCCGCTGCCGGAGATGCGCCCGGCCGCGTAGGTCTCGACGGTCAGGTAGGCGGTGTTGCCGACGACCTTGTGGCCGACGATCTGCACGCCGCAGCCGCTCGGCGCGATGATCGTGTTCTGTTTGACGACCTTGCCGTTCTGCCCGGTGATCGTCGTGGGCATCACGAGCTTCTGCGTGCACACGTTGGTCGTGAGCCGTTCCAGCGCGAGCGCCGAGAAGGGGCCGGTCGGCAGGTTCACGGTCACGCTCGAGATCGGCACGTCGGGCGTGGTCTGGAAGTCGGTCGTCGTGATTTTGTTCTTGATGTGCGTCTTGCCTTCGACGATCACCCGGATGTTGTCCGCTTCGAGCACCAGCTCGAGGCTCGGGAATTCTTCGCCGGCGTGCGAGACGAGGATCGCGGGGCCTTTCATGACGTTCGGCAGCACCGGCGTCACGGCTTCGGCGGTGCCGACCATCGATTCCTTGTTGCAGCTGAGCGGGTTGGCTTCGAACGTCTTGGCCAGGCACGCTTTCTGCAGCGTCGTCAGGCGCGAGGGCAGCAGTTTCGGCAGCTGCACGAGCACCGACTTGATGTTCGACTGGCCCGGCGCCTGCGTGATCGTCGTCACGAGGCTCGCGCCGCTCTGTTTGGCCTTGACCTGGTTGCCGGCGAAGGCGCCGGTCGTCGAGGCTTTGAAGGCCGGCTTGAAGGCAAGCCCGCCGCAGCCTTCCTCCTGGAAGGGAGTCGAGGCCAGATAGGTGGTACCGAGGGTCGAGACGATCGTCGATTCGGTCTTCAGTTCAGCGCTACAGCTGGTCGGGTTGACGATGTAGTTCGGCCGGTCGATATCGACGGTCATCGAGCGCATCCGAATCGGGATGCCTTCCTTGATCGTCGGCAGTTTTGGTACCGCTACAGTCACGCGAGCCGTCGTCTGGTTGACGCTGATCGTCGCGCGTGTGACTTCTTCGGTGAACTTGAACGGCCCGGCCTGCACCGGCACCTTAAACGCAAGCCCGTAGGGCGCGCCGGCGTAGGGTCCGGTCAGGTAGACCTTTCCGCTGAAGGGGTACGGTTCGCCAGAACCGGCAGTGACCTGCACGGTGCCGACGAGGCTCGCTTCCGGACAGCCATCATTGGATTCCTGCGTGGCGTTGGCCTGCGTTTCGGAACACTGGGTAACCGAAGGGATCTTGCCGGCCAGACCTGCGGGCAGGACGGTCGAGATCTTTTCGACGTACTGCTGGCCTTCGGGGCGCGTCAGGGTGAAGATGAAGTTGCTATCTGAGCCGCCAGTGCTCGGCACGGCTGTGGTGCTCTGTTCGGGCGCGAATGGCAGCGTCGCCGCACATCCGATCACGGAGATGCCGAATGCATCGCTCCTCGGGGTCCCCGGAGTCGACGTTGGCGAGAAGTTCGCGGACCCTTGCGGCGTGCCACAAACCAGCGGGTTGGCGACCGGTGTCAGCAGCGCGCGTTCGAAATGCAGCGTCAGGTTGGTGAACGGCTGTTCGGGCGGGTTGTTGAAGAACGCCGTAACCTGCCCCGTGGCTGGGTTGGGCACCACTTCGCCGAGCAGGCGGACTGAGACGCCGAATTCCTGGCTATTCGCAACCACGTACATTTTGTACGGTGACCCCGTGATCGTACCGGAGTTGGGGCCGCCGAGGTAAACGCTCCCCGTCAACGACCCATTCGGGAGCGTCGGCACGTTCAAGCTGACGGTACCGATTTTGGATGCTGCCGGACATTCGACTCCGAACTGGGGACCGAACACAGTGCCTTCCTGGTGCGCCTGGCTTTCTGTGCACGCCCGCAGACCGTGAGCGGCGGACGGGTCGAGCGTCATGCCTTCGGGCAGCACGAACGAAGCCGACTTGACCTGCGAGACGTCAGCTTTTTTCGGTTCGTGTTCCTCGGAGGCTTCAGCCGTGAGTTCATCGGGTTGGTCGCTGAGCATATTTTCCTGCGTCAGCGCGAACTTCGGTTCGAACTTAAGGCTTGAGCAGCCAGCCAGTCCAATCGGGGTCGTGAAGGTCTTGGGTGGCGCTTCGTTGCCTTCGAGATCGGTGATTTTCAGGGTCGTCGTGTTGTGGCCGGGGCAGCTCGTGGCGTTCGTGATGAAGTCGCCCGTGCCGATGTTGCCGTCGAAGACCAGGCGTGACCTGACGAGTGGGAGCGCCGGGGAGACTTCGATTTCGAAGTAGTCGTGGAAGTCGCCCTGGTTGGTGCCGCGCGCTTCCTTGCCCCATTCCACGTTGCCTTTGATCAGGGTGTGGGCATACCACTGCTGCGCCTCGAGAAATGACTGTTCGCCGAGTGATGGAAAGCCTCCCACGCCGGGTTTCGCGCCTTTTTCTTCGGCTTCTGCGAACCCTTTGGCAAGGAGCGCGCCGGTGAGTGGCTTCGGCAGCGCGAGGGCGACCCCGTAGTCGGATGTCAGTTTGGCGCCGTTGGCCATCCTTTCGCTTTCCCCGGGTATCAGGTTGTAGACCTTTCCGGAGAGCGGCAGATCGCCCGCTTCACCTTTCCTGGGGCTGCCTGCGTATACAGTCGCCTGCTGTTCACCTATTTCACTTTCTTCACATCCTGATTCTGGCGCGGTGAAGAACCCGGTCCCCGGTACGAGTTCTTTCCCGAATTCCGAGATCGCACACCGTTCGACCGCAAAGGGGTTGGTCGCGAGCCCGGGTGCGACATCCGTGCGGATGTGGGTGACCCGTGACGTGGGGACCACGTTGCCTTCTTTGTAGGTCGCTGGTTTGCCTTCGAATTCAGGAAGCGTCAGAACCTTGAAGTCGGTGACGCCAAAGGGGACTCGACCACCCGCTTCGGTGAAGCCTTCTTTTTCCGCTTCTTCAGTCGTGACTTCGCCCCTTGGCTCGAAGAACCCGGGTTCGATTTCTTGCTCGCCACACGTTTCGACCTTGCAGTTGGTCGCGACGAGCTTTTCGATCACGGGGACTTCCGCAGCAGCCTGAGCCGCGAGGGGCATCACTAGGACAACCAGCGCGCTCACGACGAGCGCCACGAGCGAAACACGGACCTGAACCCTCACGGCAACCTCCCTATCGAAGCTCGGCAAAATCGGGGCGACCGGACACGTCTATACCCGCTCCTGACTCCGAGCAGGCCAAAAAGTTGCGGTCGATCAACGGGTCTATTAGACGGGCCCCGCTGAACTCCTGCAACCGGGCGTTGTACGGATGCCTGCTCGAGACCGGCTATATCCCAGAGGTCAAGCCCGAAAGCCCGGTGCCGTCACGGGCGCCGAAGCCCACCCGCACGAGCCCCCCGCCCCCCGGCGCGTTCTCGGCTTCGGCGAAGCCCCCGCACGCCTCGGCCGCCTGCCTGACGATCGCCAGGCCCAGGCCCGAGCCCGGCAGCCCGCGCGCCGCCGGCGCGCGATAGAAGCGATCGAACACGAACGGCAGGTCTGACTCCTGAAAGCCCGGCCCATGGTCGCGGACGTTCAGCACGCCGTCCTCGAGCCTCACTTCGACGAGGCCGCCGCTCGGGCTCCACTTGCGCGCGTTGTCGATCACGTTCGAGACGGCCCGGCCGATGCGCTCGGCCTGGCCCCGCACGATCGTCGGCTCGACGCTCAGCTCGAAGCGCACCTCGCCGGCCTCGCCCTCGCGCCCCTGCCCGCCGCGCCGCCGGGCGCTCGCGACCGCCGCCTGCACGAGCTCGTCCAGGCGCACGTCGTCGACGGCCCCGTCGGCGGCGGCGCCGCGCGCGAGCTCGACCACGTCCCCGACCAGCGCGGTCAGCTCGTCGAGCTCGGCGATGATGTCCGCGCGCAGGCCCTCCTGCTCGGCCACGGGAAGCCGGTCGGCGTCGCCCAGCGTCTGGATGTTGGCGCGCAGCGAGGCGATCGGCGTGCGCAGCTCGTGGCTCGCGTCGGCGACCAGGTGGCGCTGCGCCTCGACGGAGCGCTCGAGCGCGTCGAGCGTCGCGTTGAAGCTCTCCGCCAGCCGGCCCAGCTCGTCGCGGCCGCGCACCTCCAGGCGCCGCGAGAGGTCGAGGTTGCCGCTCAGCCGCTCCGTGCGCTCGGTGAAGCGTGTGATCGGCGACAGCGCCGTGCGTGTCACGAAGGCGCCCAGGAGCGCCGCGAGCGCCACGCCGCCAGCGCCGATCAGCGCGAGGATCAGCAGCAGGTGGCTGAGCTCGTGTTCGACCTGCGTGAGCGGCTGGGCCACGAGCACCGCGCCGTTGGCGCCCATGCCCTCGGCGAGCACCCGCAGCTCCGTCCCGGAGACGCGGCGGTCGCTGAACGTCGTGCCGCTGCCGGCGGCAGCGATCCTGCGGTCGCCGGCGTCCACCGGGAGCTTTCGCCGCGACGCTCCCTGGCCGCCGGGCACGAACGCTTCGCCGGAGGGCGAGACGAACTCCACGTATCCCGACGGCCCGCCGAAGGGCGCCGGTTCCACGCTGCCCGGGAAGCCGTGGTCGGAGGGCGCCCCGGAGCGACCGGGAAAGGCCCCTTCGGGCGGCCCCTGAGGGCCCGGGCCGCCAGCGCCGCCCGCGCCCGCGCCGCCTCCGACGATGCCCCTCGCGCGCGCCCGCAGCGAGCTGTCGACTTCGCCGCGGAGGTTGGAGCTGACCGCCGCGTACAGCCCGATGGCCGCCGCCAGCACGGCCAGCGCCACCGACAGGCTGGCGACCGCGGCGATGCGCGTGCCCAGCGTCATCGCCTCAGGGCTCGCGCAGCGCGTAGCCGACGCCGCGCACGGTGTGGATCAGCTGGCGGGCGCCCGCGTCCTCGAGCTTGCGGCGCAGGTAGCCGATGTACACGCGCAATGCGTTCGAGGTGGGGCCGAAGTCATATCCCCAGACGCGCTCGTAGATCAGGCTGTGCGGCAGCACGCGGCGAGGGTTGAGCATCAGCAGCTCGAGCAGCTGATACTCGGTGCGTGTCAGCTCGACGAAGCCCTCGCCGACCTGCGCGCCGTGGCGGTCGGGGTCCAGGCGCAGCTCGGCGAACGTCAGCGAGTTCGGGTCCTGCTGCGGGCGCGCGCGGCGCAGCAGCGCGCGCAGGCGCGCCTTCAGCTCGCCCACGTCGAACGGCTTGACCATGTAGTCGTCGGCGCCCGCGTCCAGGCCGTCGATGCGGTCGGCCACCGCCTCGCGCGCCGTCAGGATCAGGATCGGGACGCGGCTGCCGGCGCGCCGCACGCGCCGGCACACCTCCAGGCCGTCGATCCCCGGCAGGCCCACGTCGAGCACGACCGCGTCGGGCTCGGACTCGATCAGCTGCTCGAGCGCCGCCTCGCCGTCCGCGGCCGCCTGCACCTCGTAGTCGGCCAGCATGAGCGTGCGTCGCAGCGCATCGCGCACGGCGCGGTCATCCTCGACGACCAGGACCCTCACGAGCGTGATTCTTACGTGCGCTCGCGTTCGAGCGCGCCCGCGCGGCCCGCGCAGTCATACAGCGTGCCGCCGGCGCCCTGCGTTTCGCCGGAGCCGCTCGCCGTCGGGGTCACCGCCTTGCACGCCTTCGCCACCGCGGCCATCGCGACCCTCGCGCCCACCCGCGTTTCGCCGCCGTGGCCGGCGCCCTGGGAGGAGCCGCCTGGGCCGCCGAACCCGCCCGGCCCCGCGAGGCCGCCCGGCGCGAAGGTCGAGCCGGCGCCCGCGGAGCCGGCCGCCGTACCCGCTTCGTCGTCGAGCACCCAGCGGATCTTGCCGGAGCGCAGCTCCTGCGCGAGCCAGGCGACGCTCACCTCGGACTCGCGCCCGGAGAACCCGCCGATGCCGGCCACGTCCGCGCCGTCCCTGAGGATCGCCGTGGCGGCGTTCGACTGGCTGGCGAGGGCGATCGTGCCGCCGCCGTGGCTCCTGACATAGGCGAGGACGCTCGCGCTCACGCCGCCGCCGGTCGGAGCGCCGACGGCGCCGCCGCCCGAGCGTCCGGCCCCCGCGCCGCCGGGGCCGCCGGCGCCGCCTCCGCCGCCCGCTCGTCCGCTGCCCCCGAACAGCGCCGGCGGCGCGCCAGCCTGACTCGCGCCTGCCCCGCCCGGGAGCCCGCCGGCGCCTGCGCCGGCCGGGAGCCCGCCGGCGCCCGAGCCTCCCGGGCCGCCCCCGCGCGTCCCGAAGCGGCCCGCGCCGCCAGGGCCGCCGCCGGGGCCGCCCGCCGTCAGCGAGGCAGGGCCGCCCTCGGGGAAGGTGCCGTTGGTGGCGTGGCCGAGCGTGTCGACGGCCCACGCCGCGGGCGCGACGAGCAGCGCGGCGAGCACGCCGCCGACGGCGGCGAGGCGGACGGCGCGCGAGCCGCCACGCAGCAGCAGGGCGAGCGCGGCGAGCACGGCGACCGGGATCAACACGGCCGGCAGCCACGTGAGCTGGCCGGCGTAGTCGCCGCGGACGACGAGCTCGACGGCCACGCCGGCGAGGATCGCCGGGGGCCCGGCGACGCGCGCGAGCAGGCGCCCGGAGACGAGCTGGGCGGCGCCGGCGCCCACGAGCGCCGCCGCGAACGGCGCCAGCAGCGAGACGTAGTAGGGGTGGAAGATGCCGCTGGAGAAGCTGAACAGGACGGCGGTGGTCGCGAAGGCGCCGCCGACGAGGATCAGCCAGCCGCTGCGCGCGTCGGCGCGGCGCAGCCGGCTCGCCGCGAGGATCGCGAGGCCGCTCACGAGCGCGAAGCCGAGCAGCCAGCCGGCCTGGCCGCCGAGCGCGGAGTTGAGCAGGCGCAGCGGGCCGGTGCTGCCGCCGAACAGCGTGCCGGCGGCGCCGCCCGGACCGGCGCCGCCGGGCCCGCCGGCCTGGCCGTCGACGCGGCCCAGGCCGTTGTATTCGAAGATCAGCGAGAGGATCGTGTTGTCGCTCGTGCCCGACACCCACGGCCGGTCGGCGGCGGGCGTGAGTTCGACGAGCAGCGGCCAGGCGCCGCCGACGAGCAGCATCGCGACGCCGCCGGCCAGCAGCTCGCGCAGCTCGCGCAGGCGCCCGCGGGCGCCGGGGGCCACCCACAGCCAGGCGGCGGCGATCCCGGGGACGACGACGAGCGCGACCAGCATCTTGGTCTCGAAGCCCAGGCCGACGCAGACGCCCGCCGCGACCAGCCAGCGCCCGCCGCGGCCGGCGGGCGCGCGCTCGAACGCGCGCACCGCGCACCACAGGGCGGCCACGCAGCAGAGCACGAGCAGCGCGTCGGGATTGTTGTGGCGCGAGATCGCGACGGTGATCGGCGTGAGCGCCAGCGCCAGCGCGGCGACGCCGCCGCCCGCGCGGCCGAAGCGCCGGCGCACGAGGTCATAGACGAGCGCCACGCCGGCGATGCCCATCAGCGCCTGGGGCACGAGCATCGACAGCGAGCCGAAGCCGAAGACGCGGGCGGACAGCGCCTGCACCCACAGCGCCAGCGGCGGCTTGTCGACGCTCATCACGCCGCCCCTGTCGAGCGAGGCGAACAGGAAGTCGTGCCAGCTGCCGGCCATCGACTTGACGGCCGCCGCGTAGTATTCGTTGGCGAAGCCGTTGCGCGATAGGTCCCACAGGTTCAGCACGGCCGCCAGCGCCATCGCGAGGAGCAGCTCGGGACGGGGGATGCGCGCAGCCAGGACGCGGACGCGCCGGCCGAGCGCGAGCGATGCGCCGTCGAAGGAGTCCGCCGAGGCGCCGGGCGCCGCCGGAGACGCTGCCGAGTTGGTCTGCCATGAGTAGCTCATGGCGTGAGCATCGACGCCGGCCGTAGGAAGAACCTTTGGCGAACGTCGGATTTCTATAAGGAGCGCTACGGTGGCGCGCGCTGGCTCAGCGTCCGATCCCCCCGGAAGCTCGCCGGTCGCGACGGCGACCTCGAAGCTTTTGGCCTGCTTTTGGAGCGACTCGTTGGTGGCCAGCCAGAGCGAAGCCTCATCTACTCGGGCCTGCGCGGGGTGGGCAAGACCGTCTTGTTGCTCGAGTTCGAGACGTTGGCGCGCGAGGCCGGATGGGCATGCAACGAGGTGGAGGAGTCACCGCGAGGATCGATGTCGAAGCCTCACGCGGCGTTGCTGACAGCGGCGACCCCGAGCGCGATCTCGCCGCGCTGTTGGTAGAGGTCGGGCAGGTCGCGCAAAGCGGGGCCACTGGCGCGGTCTTCTTCCTGGACGAGATGCAGGCGCTTGACGCAACCGCGCTGGCGGCAGTGTGCATGTCCATGCATCGCGTCGGACAACGTTCCTTGCCGGTCGCGCTCGTTGGAGCGGGCCTTCCGCCGCTTCCGCGTCAGCTGCGAGCGGCAAAGCCCTACGCGGAGCGAATGTTCGCCTACCACGAGCTTGACCGCCTCTCCGACGCAGAGGCTCGCCTGGCGCTCGTCGCGCCTGCCGCACAGTTCGAGGTCGAGTATGAGCCGCGCGCCGTCGAGCTCATACTCGAAGCATCAGCTGGATATCCGCATTTCCTCCAGGAGTACGGCCGCGTGCTCTGGAACGAGGTCGAGAAATCCCCAATTCGAGCCCGCGACGTCATGAGCGCTCAAGCCTTGATCTCTGAGGCACTCAGCCGGCGCTTCTTCCGAGATCGATTCGAGAGCGCCTCGGACGCCGAGCAGCGTTACCTATCAGCGATGGCCGAGATTGGCGACGGCCCCGCCAGCACCACCGAGATAGCCGGCCGCGCCGGCTACAAAGACGCGAGAAGCGCCTCGCTGCTCCGCGAGAACCTGCTGCGGAAGGACCTTATCTACAGCCCGCGCCGTGGAGTTGTGGCGTTCACCGTGCCCCTTTTCGCCGCGTATGTGCGCGGGCAGCATCCGCTTGCCAGTTTCGAGGGCGAGTAGAGAGAGACCCATCTCTGTGGCTTTCTTTGCGAAGGCAAATACAGCCAGATCAAGGGGCTGGGAGGCGTGTCCAAGGCTGAACTCAGACGCCGAAGCCAAGTTCAGTCGATCAGCCGTTTGCCCAGCCGCCAGATCGCCACGCGCCACATCAGCACGGCGAACCCGAGCAGCACCGCCGCGTGCCCGAGGTCGGCCGTGCCGAGGCCGCCCAGCGAGGCGTCGCGCACCAGCTGCACGCAGTGGTAAAGCGGGTTCACCAGCGCGACCGTGCGGATGCCGGCGGGCAGCTTGGAGACCGGGAAGAACGTGCCCGCCACCAGGAACATCGGCGTCAGCACCGCGCTCGTTATGTAGTTGAAGTTGTCGATCGTCTTGGCGACCGCCGCGATCGTCACGCCGAAGGCCGCGAAGCCGAAGCCGGTGACGAAGCCGATCGGCACGACCAGCAACATCCCGACTTCCGGTTCCAGCCCGAACGCGATCCCCACGAGCAGCGGCGCGAGGCCGTACACGCCCGCCCGCAGCGAGATCCACAGGATCTCTGCCGTGATCAGCTCCTCGACGTCCACCGGCGCCGCCAGGATCGCGTCGTAGGTGCGCTGGAACTGCCAGCGGATGAACGTGTTGAACATCCCCGGGAAGGCCGAGCTGAACAGCACCGCCGTGGCCACCACCCCGGTCGCCACGTACTGCTTGTAATCCTGGTGGGCGACCTTCGGCACGAGCGCCCCGAAGCCCAGCCCGAAGGCCAGCAGGTAGATCGTCGGCTGGACCACCGAGGAGAACGTCGTCGACTTCCAGTAGCGCCCGAAGATCGACACGTCGCGGCTCATCACCCCCGCCAGCGCCGCCGGTTCCAGGCGGCCGACGCGCCGGACGCTCGCGGGCGTCCGGCCCACCGCCGCCGTCTCGGACTGCGATCGCACGCTCATCTCTATTCGATCTCCTCGCCGGTCAGCGCCACGAACGCGTCCTCGAGGTTCGCCGGTCGGCGCACCCCCTCGGGCGCCCGTCCGTTCACGCTCTCCGCGCGCATGATCGCCACCGCCGGGCCCGCGCGCCGGCTCTGCCAGCCGTTCTCCGCCGCCAGCGCGCTGACCTCCGCGAGCCGCTCGGGCGGCCCGTAGACCTCCAGCACCTGCTCGCCCGCGTGCGCCCGCACGAGCTCCGCCGGCGTGCCCTGCGCGACGATCCGGCCGGCCAGCATCACCGCGACCGTGTCCGCCAGCCGCTCCGCCTCCTCGATGTAGTGCGTGCTCATCAGCACCGTCACGCCCTGCGCGCGCAGCCCGTCGATCAGCGTCCACAGCTCCTGGCGGATCTGCGGGTCCAACCCCACCGTCGGCTCGTCCAGCAGCACCAGCCGCGGGCTGTGGATCAGCCCGCGCGCCACCAGCAGCCGCCGGCGCATGCCGCCCGAGAGCTCTTTGACGATCGTCTCCGCGCGCGGCGCCAGGTTGGCGATCTCCAGCGCCCGTTCGACGGCCGCCGCGCGCTCGGCGCGCGGGACCCGATAAAGGCGCGCGAACACCGTCAGGATCTGCCTGCACGTGAGCTCCTGGTCGAGGTTGTCGAGCTGCGGCACCACCCCCATCTCCAGCCGCGACTGCTTGGATTCGCGCGGCAGCTCAAAACCCAAGACCTCGATCTCGCCCTCGTCCGCGAGCGTCTGCGCGGTCAGCATCCGCATCGTCGTCGACTTGCCCGCCCCGTTGGGCCCCAGCAGGCCGAAGCACACGCCGCTCGGCACCTCCAGGTCGAGGCCGTCGACCGCCTTGATCGAGCCGCCCGCTCCGGCACCGGGGAAGCGCTTGTGCACCGCGCGCATCGAGATGGCCGCGCCGGGCATGGCCGCGCCGTTCGCGCCCTCCATTCGACCTGTCGAGCTCTCCGGCACCTCGGACACTTTACGAACGCCACTCTTGGACGCCGGTCCATGTCGCGCCGGGCGCTCCTCGGGCACCCTGCGCTCAGGCTGTCTACTTGCACCCCAGCCGAGGGAGAAGGGTCGTGTCCAACGCAACGCCACAGATCGTCGCACTGGGAGGTGGCGGCTTCTCGATGGAGCGCGACAGCACGCTCCTCGACGACTACGTCCTCTCGCTCGTTCGCGGCGCCGGCGCCGACAGACCGCGCGTGTGCTTCCTGCCCACAGCCTCCGGCGACGCCGACCACTACGTTGTGCGCTTCTACCGGCGCTTCGCCCCCACCTGCGAGGCCAGCCACGTGTCGCTGTTCCGCCGAGACCAGGGCACCGGCGTCGAGGACGACCTCGCCAGCCACCTGCTCGCCCAGGACCTGATCTACGTCGGCGGCGGCAACGTGCTGAGCATGCTCGGCGCCTGGCGCGCCCACGGCCTCGACGCGATCCTGCGCCGCGCCTGGCGGCGGGGCATCGTGCTCTGCGGCCCCTCCGCGGGCTCGCTGTGCTGGTTCGACCAGGCCCTCTCGGCCTTCCACGGCGCGCCCCGCGTGGTCCGCGGCCTCGGCTTCCTGCCCTACTCCAACTGCGTCCACTACGACGCCGAGCCCGCGCGCCGCGCCGAGTACCACCGCTTCGTAGCCGACGGCCTGCGCGCCGGCTACGCCGCCGATGACGGCGTCGCGCTGCACTTCCGCGGCACCTCGCTCGCCCGCGCCGTCAGCTCGCGCCCCGACGGCGCCGCCTTCCTCGTCGAGCCCAGCGAGGCCACGGCCGGCGGCGTCGCCGAGCGGCGCCTGCAGGTCGAGCACCTGGGCGCCCCCGCCGTGGAGCCGGGCCGGCTCGCGAACGACGGGCCGCGCGAGCGGGACGGCCAGCTTCCCCGGGACGCCCGGCTGCGGGCCGTGGCCGCGTGAGCGACGCCGAGCGCCCGATCGTCGCGCTCGAGCGGCGGCTGATCTTCGCGATGGGCGGCGGCGGCTTCACGATGGAGCCGGCCAACCCGCTGCTCGACGACTTCGTGCTCTCGCTCGCCGAAGTCGGCGTGCCGCGCATCCTGTTCCTGCCCACCGCCTCCGGCGACACCGCCAGCCAGATCAACTCCTTCAAGGACCGCTTCGACGAGCGCGCCTGCACGTGCGAGTACCTGTCCCTGTTTCACCTGCGCGAGCAGACCCGCACGCTCGCGCAGATCGTGCTCGCACAGGACATCGTCTACGTCGGCGGCGGCTCGATGCGCAACCTGCTCGCCCTGTGGCAGGCCCACGGCCTCGACCGCCTGCTCGTCGCCGCCTGGGAACGCGGCACCGTGCTCGCCGGCCTGTCCGCCGGCGCCATGTGCTGGTTCCAGGGCGGCGTCACGCGCTCCAGCGGCCCGCCGGAGCCGATCGCCGGCCTCGGCATCCTGCCCGGCTCGCTGACCGTCCACGCCGACGGCGAGCCCGAGCGCCTGCCCGTGTGGCTCGCCGCCGTCCGCGAGGGCACCCTGCCCGGCGGCTGGGCGCTGGACGACGGCGTCGGCCTGCTGTTCCGCGGCCTGCGCGCCGAGCGCGCCGTCAGCTCCCGCCCCGGCGCCGGCGGCCAGCGCGTCGACGCGATCGCCGGCGAGCTCGTGCGCGCCAGCCTCACCGTCGAGCTGCTCGGCGAGGGCCCCCGCGCGCCCCTCGGCGGCTTCGACGAGGCCGTCGAGGAGCTCCGCCGCGTCAACCGCCTGCGCCGCGGCAGCCCGCGCGGCGGCTGAGCCGCGACGGCCGAGTTGGAGACGCGCCGTTCAGCCCCGCGCCCCCGCTGCCGAATATCTCGAACAACCGTCCAATCTGCCGGCGCGACTGCGCAGAAGCCGCGACCGGAGCACGAAAAGGACGACATCGATTGCCCGAAAAGGGCAGCCCCGAAGGTCCACAAGTGACGACACCACCCCCGATGCTCGCATCCTCCCCCTCACAGCCCATCATCGACGCGATGCCCGGCGCACTCAAATGCGTCTACTCCGGCTACCTCGCCGGGGAGTGCTCGTGCGAGGAGACGGTGCCTTCGCACCTCGTCCGCGAGGTCTGGCGCCGGCGCCAGCGCGAACGCTCGCCCACCTACGAAGACCAGTTCTTCACCTTCACCTGGGAGGGCGGCGAGTGGCTCGCCTACGGCCTGCGCGACGGCCGCGTGCGCGGCGTCTACTGCCCCGAGCACAACGCCAAGCGCACCGCCCACTCCTGCGCCCACGGCGCGGGCGCGGCGGCCGGGTGAGCGGCGCTATGCGTCCACGCGCTCGAAGACGGCTGCCAGGCCTTGGCCGCCGCCGATGCACATCGTCTCCAGGCCAAGCCGCGCGCCGCACCTGTGCATCTCACGCAGCAGGGTTGCGAGGATACGAGCGCCCGTCGCGCCAACGGGGTGGCCGAGCGAGATGCCCGAGCCGTTCACGTTGACCCGCTCGAAGCCGTCCCTCAGCTCCCACGCGCGCATCACCGCCAGCACCTGCGAGGCGAACGCCTCGTTCAGCTCTATCAGGTCGATCTCCTCGAGCGTCAGCTCCTGACGGCCGAGCGCCGCCGCCGCGCGCGCGAGCGCCGCGCGCGTCGCCGGGATCGGCCCTACGCCCATCGTCTCCGGCGCCACCCCCGCGACCGCCCACGAGACCAGCCGCGCCAGCGGCCGCAGGCCGAGCTCGGCGGCGCGCTCGCGGTGGGTGACGACGCACACCGCCGCGCCGTCGTTCTGGCCGCTGGAGTTGCCCGCCGTGACCGTCGCCTCGGGATCGCTCGCGGCCATCACCGGGCGCAGCTTGGCGAGCGTCTCCAGGGTCGTGTCCGCGCGCGGGTGCTCGTCGGCGTCGATCAGCTCGCCCTCCTTGCCGCGCCGCCCCGCCAGCCGCACGGGCACGATCTCCTGCGCGAACGCGCCGCTCTGCTGGGCCGCCACCGCCCGCTGGTGCGAGCGCAGCGCGACCTCGTCCTGCTCCTCCCTGGAGACGCGGTACTCGCGGCGCACGTTCTCGGCCGTCTCCAGCATGCCGCCGGGCACCGGGTGGTTGACCCCGCCGGCGCTCACGCGCGCGCGTTCCAGGCGGTCCTCCAGCTGGATCGCCCCGCCCTTGACTCCCCAGCGCGGGCGCGCCGTGTAGAACTCGGCCTGGCTCATGCTGTCCGCGCCGCCCGCCAGCACCAGCTCGGCGGCGCCCGTCGCCACCTGCATGCAGCCGTAGATCACCGCCTGCAGCCCCGAGCCGCAGCGGCGGTCGATCTGCAGGCCCGGCACCTCGATCGGCAGGCCCGCGTCGAGCGCCGCCACGCGGCCGATCGCCGGCGCCTCGCCGCTGGCGTAGCACTGGCCCATCACCACGTCCTCGACGTGCTCGCCGCGCAGGCCCGTGCGCGCGACCAGCTCGCGGATCACCGTCGCCGCCAGCACCTGCGCGGGCACGTCCCGCAGCACCCCCCCGAAGCGCCCCACCGGGGTGCGCAGCGGCTCGCAGATCACGGCGTCTCTGGATGTCATCACTGTGGCTCGTCCTCCGGGATGATGTAGGGACCATGACCCTACCCGCAAGCCGCACGACGCGCAGGGGCTTCCTGCTGGCAGGCGCCGGCGCGCTCGCCGGGGCGGCCCTGGGTGCGCGTCCCGTAGGGGCGCTCGCGGCGATCGGCGCGGCACCCGGCCCCGAGCTGCCGGCCACCGGCGCCCGGCCCGACCCGGCCCAGCCGAGCATCGCGATCGTCGGCGCCGGCCTCGCGGGGCTGCGCTGCGCGCACATGCTGTGGACGCGCACCGGCGCGCGGCCGCTCGCGAGCACCGTCTACGAGGCCAACCCCGAACGCGCCGGCGGACGCTGCTGGACGCTGCGCGGCTTCTTCGACGCCGGCCTGATCACCGAGCACGGCGGCCAGCTGATCGACTCCACCCACTACGCCGTGCGCGCGCTCGCGCGCAGGCTCGGCCTGCGGGAGGAGGTCGTGGGCGGCGGCGACCTGCCCAGCGGCGAAGAAGCCTTCTGGATCGACGGCGCCCACTACAGCCAGCGTGAAGCCGACGCCGACTGGGAGGCGGTCGGCTTTCGCGCCTTCCACCAGGCGCTGCTGGAAACGCGCACGCCCGCAGGGCTCGCGCGGCTGGACTCGCTGTCGGTCCCCGAGTGGCTCGAAGGCACCGCGATCGGCGCCTCCAGCCGACTTGGCAAGCTGCTGCTCGCCAACGCCGTCACCGAGAACGGCGGCGACCCCTCGGACATGTCCGCCCTGGGCGCTTTGATCGAAATCACCGACAAGAGCGGCCAGCAGGAACTGGCGCTGCTGCCGGGCGACAACGAGAAGTTCCACGTCGCGGGCGGCAACGACCAGCTGGTCGCGGGCATGCTCGCCGAGCTGCCTCCCGAAGCCGTCCAGCACGACCGCCGGCTCGTCGCCCTGCGCGCGAGCTCCGACGGCACGAGCACGCTCAGCTTCGACACGCCCGCGGGCACGCTCGACGTGCGCGCCGACGTCGTCGTGCTGGCGCTGCCCTTCAGCACGCTGCGCCAGGCCGACCTCTCCAAGTCGGGCCTCTCGGCCGCCAAGCTCGAAGTCGTCGAGCAGCTCGGCATGGGCACCAACGCAAAGCTCCACGTCGAGCTCTCGCACAAGACCTGGCCGGCGCTCGGCTTCGCCGGCGCCGCCTACGGCGAATGGGATCGCTTCTGCTGCGGCTGGGACGACTCGGTGCCGCTCGGCCCCGAAGCGAGCCCGGCGCTGTTCGTCGGCTTTCCCGGAGCCGAGGTCGGCGCCGCCGGCCTCACCGGCGCGGCCCACGGCGAAGCCCCCGCCGCCGACGTCGACTGGCTGCTCGGCGAAATCGAGCCGGTCTACCCGGGCACGAGCGCCGCCTACACGGGCCGCGCCTACGAGGACCACTGGGCGCTCGACCCGTACGTGATGGGCG
>DASZFZ010000005.1:0-25433 GCA_035939315.1 Solirubrobacteraceae bacterium
CGGCTCGACCACGAACGCCGCCACGTCCTCGCGCTCGCGCGCGCGCTCGAGCGCGTCGAGGTCGCCGAAGGGCACCTCCTCGCAGCCCGGCAGCAGCGGCCCGAAGCCCTCGCGGAACTCGGCCCCGCCGTTGAGCGAGAGCGAGCCGAGCGTGAGCCCGTGGAAGGCGTGGTCGGCATACAGCACGCGCGGCCTGCCGGTCGCCGCGCGCGCGATCTTGATCGCCGCCTCGACCGCCTCGGTGCCGGTGTTGGCCGGGACCATCGCGGCCAGATTCGTGCAGCCCGCCTGCCCCGCCCGCGCGAGCAGCTGCTCGGCGAGCACGCCGCTCAACAGCGTCACGCCCAGCTGCGGGAGGTTGCCGGTGCGCGCCCGCAGCACCTCCTCGATCGCCGCCACCGCCTCCGGGTGGTTGCGCCCGATCGCGAACACGCCGTAGCCGCCGAACAGGTCGAGGTAGCGCTCGCCGTCCGCGTCGATCAGGTGCGCTCCCTCGCCGCCCACCCACACCTTGTCGAAGCCCAGCGTGCGCAGGATGCGCCCCATCTGCGGGTTCAGATAGCGGTCGCCCAGCGCGAGCTCCTCGCCCGTGCGCCGGGCCAGCAACTCGCGAACGCTGGGAAGTGGCTCGGTCACTGACTCGGAGCCTAGCTCGGCGGGCCCATCCGTTCGTCCATCGAGCTCGAGAGCTCATGTTTGGAGTGCGCTGGACGGGGTATGATTGCGTCAAGTGGCGGGCTCGCCGAGCTCGTCACATCCCGATCAGGAAGGAGCCCTGGATGATCTCTGTGGCCCCAACACCGTCGACACTGCGCGCCGCGCCCACTAGGGGAGATGCTGCACCGGAGCTGTTCGCCAGCTGGCAGCGCGACCGCGACGCCAGCGCCCGCGAGGCGCTGGTGCGCCACTACATGCCGCTGGCGCGCGGGCTCGCGCGCCGCTACGGCCGCTCATCCGAGCCGTTCGAGGACCTGCTGCAGGTCGCCTCGCTGGGCCTCCTGAAGGCGCTCGACCGCTACGACGCCGAGCGCGGGCACCCCTTCGCGTCCTTCGCAGTGCCGACGATCCTCGGCGAGATGCGCCGCTACTTCCGCGACTCGGGCTGGGCGGTGCACGTGCCGCGCGGCGCCCAGGAGCGCGCGTTGAAGGTGCGCGACGCCCAGGAGCGCCTGGCCAACGCCGAGGGGCGCGCGCCGACCGTGGGACAGCTCGCCGAGTACCTCGAGTACGACGTCGAGGACGTGATCGACGCGCTCCAGGCGATCCAGGCCTACGAAACGCTCTCGCTGGACGCGCCGCGTCCGCGCGCCGACGGCGAGGTCGTCGCCTACGGCGACACCGTCGGCAAGAACGACGAGCGCTACGAGCTCGTCGAGCTCGACGCGACCCTGACGGCCGTGCTCGGGCACATCCCGGCGCGTGAGCGCGCGATCCTGCGCATGCGCTTCGTGGACGACCTCACCCAGACCGAGATCGCCGAGCGCATAGGGATCTCCCAGATGCAGGTATCCCGTCTGCTGCGCCGCTCGCTCGAGCAGCTGCGGACCCTTGCACATGCAGGCTGAGGCCCGCAAAGCCACCGACCCGCCAACCACCGACTCAGCTGGCCCGCGAGCAGACAGGCATGGGAGCTCGTTCTGAGGCAAGCCGGGCGAACGCTGCCGGATGGCCACCGCTCCGCACGTTCGCCTGACTCTCCCCAACCGGCCTGAGAACGTGCTCGTCGTCCGTCAGGCGCTGAGCGGCCTGGCGGCGCGGCTGGGGCTGGACGCGATCGAGACCAACGACCTGAACACGGCCGTGACCGAGGCGTGCAACAACGTCGCGATGCACGCCTACGAAGGCGAGGAAGGGCCGCTCGAGGTGGACGTCGACGTGCTCGACGGCGCGCTGGCGGTGCTCGTGCGCGACCAGGGCGTGGGCATCGAGACGCACCGGCGCGTCGGCGGGGCGAGCTCGGAGCACCGCACGGCGGGAGGCGGCATGGGCCTCGCTGTGATCGACGCGCTCGCCGAGCACGCCGAGTTCCTCGAGCCCGCCGGCGGGGGCACCGAGGTGCGCATGGAGTTCCCCGCGCCGGACGACTCAGTGCTGCCGCCGGTGCACGCCGACGGCGACGGGCCCGACGCCGGCACGGCCGCGGACGGCTCGAGCGCGATCGCGTTGAGCGTCGCCGCCGGCGCGCTCGCGCAGGCGGTCTTGCCGCGCGTGCTCAGCGCGCTCGCGGTGCGCGCCCACTTCACGACCGACCGCATCTCCGACGTGCAGCTGGTCGCCGACGTGCTCGCGGCCAACGCCGGCGACTCGCTCGGCGCCAGCCGCCTCGCGGTCGGCGTGAGCATCGCCCCGCGCGTGCTCGACCTGCGCTTCGGGCCGTTTCAGGCGGGTCGAGGCGCGAGCATGATCGCGGCCGCCGCCGACGGCCTCGCGCCGGTGATCGAACGTCTCACCGACTCCGCGCGGGTCGCGCCGGCCGGCTCCGGCGCCACCGAGACGCTGGAGCTGCGCCTCGTCGACCGGCACTAGGCCAAGCCCTCCCGCGAGCCCGGGACGCGCGCCGGCGAGCGCGGGCGCCGGTTGCTCGCCACGCTCAGCGCAGCGCGAGCTTGACCGCGGAGCTGTTGTGGCCTGCCTTCGGGGTGAAGGCGACCCGCAGCTCGAGCGCGTGCCGCCCGTGAGAGCGCACCGCCGCCATCGCACGCGGCGGGAGCGACAGCGCGATCCTCACGTCGCCGGCGCCGCGCACGCGTACGCTCACCGCGCGCAGCCCCGGCGCGGAGACCTTCACGCGGCCGGCTTCCGGCACCCACAGCCTGAGCTTCAGCCGGTGGCCGCGCACGCGCTTGGAGAGCACTTTGACGGCGCAGCCGCTGACGCCGATGGCGATGCTCTTCGTGATCTTGGCGCCGTTCTGGGCGACGATCGTGGTGGGCGCGGCGAGCTTTGCCGCGCACAGCGCGCCCTCGGCGGCGAGCGCCGAGTTGGCGCCGAGGGGCAGGCTCACGGTCACGTTGGAGATCGGCACGTCCGGGAGGTCTTCGAAGGTCGAGGTGGTGATCGAGGAGCGCGCGATGTGGGTGTGGCCGACGAGCACCACGTGCACTTCGCCGTCGCTCAGCACGAGGTCGAGGTCGGGGAACGCTTCGCTCCCGTGAGAGACGAACCAGGCCGTGCCCGTGAGCTTGCCGGGCAGCACCGGCGTGGTCACGCTCGCGGTCCCCACGCGTGCGCTCGACGCGCATTTGCCCGGCGGCGGCCCGCTTTCGAAGGTGGCGGCCGGGCACGACGTCTGGATCGTCGAGAAGCGCGCCACGAGCTGCTTGGGCAGCTGCAGCTGCAGCTCGCTGATGTTCGCCTGGTGCGCCGGCTGGGTGACGGTCACGACGAGGCTCGCGCCGTTCGGTTTGCTGGCCTTGGCGCTCGTCACCGCCTTGACGGTGGGGGTGAACTTCAGCGAGCCGCAGCCCGTCGCCTGGAACGGGCTGGTGAGGCTGTCGCTCGCGCCCAGCGTGGAGCTCAGCAGCGTTTCGGTCGACAGCTTCGCGCAGCTCGTCGGGTTGAACGCGAAGTTCGCGCGGTTGACGTCGACGCTGAGGCTCTGCAGCCGCAGCGGCACGCCGCCCACGATGCTCGGCAGCGTGCTCGTGACGATCACCCGGCCGCTGTAGAGGCCGACGTTGATGCCCGCGCGCGTGACGACGTTGCCGAGGTCATACGGGCCGGCCACGGCCGGCACGACGACCGACAGGCCATAGGGGGAGCCGCCGTAGGGCCCCGTCAGATATGCCTGCCCGGTGAACTTGTACGGTTCGCCGCCCGCGCCGGCGGCGACCACGACGGTGCCGATCTGGCTCGAGGACGGGCAGGTCCCGGCGCCCGCCTGCGGTTCCGCGCACAGCGGCACCGAGGGGATCGCGCCGACCAGCCCCGGGGGCAGCGTCGTCGACAGGTGCGAGGGATACTGCTCGCCGTCGGCGCGCGCGAGGTCGAAGCTGAAGGGGCTGAAGGCGCCCGCCTGCGCGTTCTGAGCGCTGAGGCTCTGACCGAGCGCGAACGGCGGCGAGGGACAGCCGGTGACGGTGAAGCCGCTGGGCGCCGCGGCCTTCGCCGGCTCGCCCCCGTAGGGCAGGATCGAGCTTGCGGGCGCCACCGGGCCGCAGCTCAGCGGGTTGGCGAGCGGCGCGCGCGGACCGCCTCTGAACGTCAGCGTGAAGTCTTCGACCGGCACCTGCGGCGCGTTCGCGAACGTCGCCGTCAGACGGCCCGTCTGCGCGTCGGCGCTGACGCGCCCTTCCAGCCGCAGGCCCACGCCGTAGGAGGAGCTCGCGAGCACGAACAGCCGGTACATGCCGCCGCTTTCGGGGCTCTTGCCGGCTTCCGGTTCGCCGACGTACACGCCGCCGGCGAGCGCGCCGGGCGGGATCCCCGGAGCGTTGATGCTGACGGTCCCCACCTGCGAGGCCGCGCGGCAGCCGCCGGCGGCGAATTCGCCGCCGCTACAGGCCTGCAGGCCGTTCGCGGCCGAGGGGTCGAGCGTCATGCCTTCGGGCAGCGTCACCTGCACGTCCTGGAGGTCCGGAGAGTTGGGCTTGGAGGGTTCGACGGTGCTCTGCGGGACGTGCAGCGTCGCGCTGAGCCCGTCCGGCTGGTCGGCCTTGGCGGTTTCGGGGCTCAGCGACAGCGACGGGTTGAAGGCCAGGCTGGCGCAGCCGGTGGCCGTCACGGGCGTCGTGTTTCCTTCGAACTGCCAGGCGCCTTCTTCTTCGTAAGACTCCACGTGCAGGTAGGTGGTGGGCTTTTCCGAGCAGGTGCTCGGGAGCGTGATGAAGGCGGTGGGCTTGCCTTCGCCGGTGTGTTCCTCGGGGACGCCCCAGAAGATCAGCTTGGACTCGACCAGTTCAGGCGCCTTCGGTATGTCTTCGATCTTGAAGAACTCGTGGTAGTCGCCGCTTGGCACGTGGCTGTTTTCGGCGTCGGGGGCTTCTCCCTGCCAGCTGATGCCGCCTTCGAGGTAGATGTGCCCCTCGAGGTTGACCGCGTCGAGCGTCGCGCTCGTCACCTCGACCCCGAAGCGCGCCGGCTCCCCGGGCTTGCGCGCGATGTTGAAGACCGGGAAGCGTTCGGTGATCGTGGTTTCGGTCAGCGAGAGGCCGTTGAGCAGGCTCGCGGTGCCGGTCGCTTCGTCTTCGCCGATCTTCGTATCTCCGGGGCATTCCAGTTTTTCGAAGACGGCTGCTTCGCACGTGGGCGTGGCTTCGGGGTTCACGGCCAGGCCCGGCGGCAGGTCCACGCGCACGGCCTTGACGTGGCCCACCGGGTTTTCGACTTCGCCCAGCAGCCCCGCGTGCTTGGTCACGGCGAAGCGGAAGTCGGTGATCCCGAAGTCCGGGTGGCCGGCCGCCTGCCTGTAGAACTTGGTCGAGCTTTCGCCTTCGCTGTCCTTGCAGCTTTCTTCGCTGCACGTTCCCGCTTCCCACTTGGTCAAGCCGAAGGCTCGCGCGTCGCCCGCCCGCCACAGCCCCAGACAGGCCAGGAGGGCGAGCGCGAACGTCGCGCAACGCATCTGTCCCACGTTCAGAACGCGCATCGATCCCCCTTGCCTAGTTGGGCGCGGGCGCGTGGTGTCCGCGGTGGCGACGCTCGAAGCGCACGCCCCCGCGTCCCACGCCCGCGATCAGGCTCGCGAGGATCGCGCCGGCGATCAGGAAGGCAAGCAGCGCGATCCCCCAGTCGACCGTGATCGCTCGCTTCGGGTGCCCGCCGAAGCGGATCAGCCCGGTGAACGCGCCGGCGAAGAAGTGGGCGCCTTCGTGGATGCCCTTGACGACCGTGTTCGAGCCGTTGGCGCCCACGTCGACCAGCACGATCGCGAGCGCGATCAGGAGCGCGATCAGCGTCGCGAGGGCCATCACCAGCCGCGCGAGCGCCAGCACGCCGGCGCCGGCGGTGCCCACGGCCGCGGCGCCCGCGTCGCGGGTGCGCCACATCACCGAGCGCCGCGGCGGCGCCTGCACGGCCTCGCGTTCACCCGCGGTCATCGGTTCGGCATCCCGCGCCGCCGGCCCGCGCCGGCCCGCGCCCATGCGCCGGCGCATGGGCAGCTCGGATCCTTCGGCTTCTACGCCTCTTCTTTTCAGCATCATCCATCCTTCCTCCTGAAAGGGAGGCGGCATGCCGGCCGGCAACCGTCGGGAGGCAAGACCATGCCGGCATGCCGCCGTGCCGTCCCGATATACGTGGCGAACGCCGCCGGGGGAAAGCGACTCCGCTCGATGAGACGACACTGCAATGTCGTTGTTGCCCCCCTTCCCGGAGCTCTAAACCTGTTCGTGCGAACTCGCCCGAGATCGGCGGCTGGCTCGCCGCGGTTTCCGCGCTACGGCCCCGGGGAAATATCTGGATGCGATCCGAGGACCCGAGGGAGAGGAGCGGAGATGGCCAGCGGTACCGTGGGCGGACAGGGAGAGGCGGCCGCGATCGGCGGCGAGGACGCGCAGCTCGGCACGATCGAGACCGACATCCCGGGGCGTCTGGACCGCCTGCCGTGGGCGCGCTTTCACTGGCTCGTGATCCTCGGCCTCGGGACCGCCTGGGTCCTCGACGGGCTCGAGGTCAACGTCGTCGGCTCGATCTCCAGCCGCATCGAAGAACACGGCGCGGGCGTGGGCCTGGCGGCCGGCCAGGTCTCGGGCTGGGGCGCGTCGCTGTACATCGCCGGCGCGTGCCTCGGCGCGATCGTCTTCGGGCAGCTGACCGATCGCTTCGGGCGCAAGCGCCTGTTCATGCTGACGCTGACGCTGTATCTGGCGGGCACGCTGCTGACGGCCGTCTCGTTCGCGCCCGGCTGGTTCTTCGCGGTCAGGTTCATCACCGGCATGGGCATCGGCGGCGAGTACAGCGCGATCAACTCGGCGATCGACGAGCTGATCCCCGCCAACCACCGCGGCCGCGTCGACATCTCGATCAACGGCAGCTACTGGCTCGGCGGCGTCGGCGGCACGCTGCTCGCGATCGTGATGCTCAACACGAGCGTCTTCCCGCGCGATCTCGGCTGGCGCCTGTCGTTCGTGCTCGGCGCGATCATCGGCCTGGCCGTGCTGCTCGTGCGCCGCAGCGTGCCCGAGAGCCCGCGCTGGCTGTTCATCCACGGGCGCGAGCGGGAGGCCGAGCGGATCGTGCGGGACATCGAGCGCAGGGTCGAGGAGGATCGCGGCGAGCCGCTGCCGGAGCCGCGGGCGGACCCGCTGACCGTCCACCAGCGCCGGACGATCCCGATCTCGACCGTGATCAGATCGGCGGTCTCGATGTACCCGCGACGCTCCGCGCTCGGCCTGGCGCTGTTCGTCGGCCAGGCCTTCCTCTACAACTCGGTGATCTTCGGGTTCGGCAACCTGCTGACCCTGTACTTCCACACGCCCTCGGGCAACATCCCGTACTACATCGGCGTGTTCGCGGCGGGCAACTTCGCCGGCGCGCTGCTGCTGAGCCCGCTGTTCGACATCGTCGGGCGCAAGCCGATGATCGCCGGCACCTACACGCTCTCCGGCGCCCTGCTGATCGGCACCGGCCTCCTGTTCAAGGACCACCAGCTCGACGCGACCGGCTTCACGGCGTGCGTGTGCGTGGCGTTCTTCTTCGCCTCCGCGGGCGCCAGCGCCGCCTACCTGACGGTCTCGGAGATCTTCCCGATGGAGACGCGCGCGCTGTGCATCGCCGTCTTCTACGCCATCGGCACGGGCATCGGCGGCGTGATCGGGCCGCAGGTGTTCAGCCGCCTGATCAACACGGGCTCCTACGAGCAGGTGTTCCTCGCCTTCGGCCTGGGCGCGGTGATGATGATCGTCGGCGGCCTGGCCGAGCTGGCGTTCGGGGTGAACGCCGAGCGGCGCAGCCTCGAGAGCATCGCGAAACCGCTGACGGCGGCAGGACCGCTGTCGGCCGTGCAGGTCTCCCCTCCGGTCGCGTCGAACGTTTGACAGCTCCTCTCACACACGGACACGGGCGTCTGACCGCTAGGATTTGGTGCGTCGTGCGAGCCATTTAGGGTTTTGCTGGTGGGCAGGGAGGTCCGGGGTACAGGATCCAGCATGCGGCCGAACTCAGCAGTCACACAGAGTCGCTCTACCAAGACGATGAGCGCGCCGGAACACAGCGTCCGCTTCAGCCATGAGCTGCTGCTGTACGGCGGCGGCGATCACGGCTTCGTACAGGCGACCCTGCCCGCCGTCGCCGATGCGCTCGCGAGCGACGCCGAGGTGCTGGTCGCGGTGTCCGCGAGCCGCTCGCGGGCGCTGCGCGAGGCGCTAGGCGAGCAGGCCGAGCGGGTGCGCTTCGCAGACGCCCGCGCGCTCGCGCGCAACCCGGCGCGCCTGATCCCGATGTGGCAGGACTTCGCCGACGGGCGCCCGGACCCCGACGGCGGCCTGCTCGCGATCTGCGAATCGGTGTGGCCGGGACGCAACGCGGCGGAGCTCGCCGAGTGCGAACGCCACGAGGCGCTGGTGAACCTCGCGTTCGCGTCCGAGCACGGCCTGCGGATGCTGTGCCCGTATGACCTCGACGGGCTCGACGAAAGCGTGATCGAGGCCGCCCGCGCGAGCCACCCGCTGGTCGCGGCGGACGGGCGGGCGCTCGCCAACGAGAGCTGCGCCGACGCGCACGCGCACGCGGATCCGTTCGCCGGCGCGCTGCCCGCGCCCTGCGGCGAGGTCGGCGAGCTGTCCTTCGGCGACGAGGGCCTCGCGGAGCTGCGCCACAGCACCTCCGCCTGGGCGCTCGCCGCGGGGCTCGGCGAGGAGCAGGCCGACGACCTCGTGCTCGCGGTCGACGAGCTCGCCGCCAACAGCATCCGCCACGGCGGCGGCGCCGGCACGCTGTGGCGCTGGCGCGAACACGGCAGCCTCGTGTGCGAGGTGCGCGACGGCGGCACGATCGACGCGCCGCTGATCGGCCGCCGCCGCCCCGCCGCCGACCAGACCAGCGGGCGCGGCGTGTGGCTCGTCAACCAGCTCTGCGACCTCGTTCAGATCCGCTCGGGCGGCGGGCAGACGGTCGTGCGCGTGCACAAGCGCCTGGCGGACTAGCTCTAAGCGACCATCTCGCCGGTCGCGGGCAGCGTCGGCAGGTGCTCGGCTACCCCTGTGATGCGTAGCAGCCGCTGGACCTGCTGGGAGCCCGGCGTGATCGCGAACTCCTGGCCGCGCTCGCGGCAGCGCTCGAGCGCGGTGAGGATGCTGCGCAGGCCGGTCGAGTCGATGAACTGCAACTGCTGCAGGTCCAGCAGCACGAGATCCTCGGCGCGCGCCTGCTCGCTCTCCAGCGACTGCTGTAGCACCTCGGCGCTCGCCATGTCCAGTTCGCCCGCGAGCGCCAGCACCACGCGGCCGGGCTCGTGTCGCGTCTCGATGCGGAGCTGGTCAGCCACCCCCATGTCGTGGATTTTACCGCTAAGCACGGCCGGCGGGAGAATTCGGACGCGAGATCCGCACGGCCAGCAGGGCGATGTCGTCGCGCAGCCTGCCCCCGGCGCGTTCCAGCGCAAGCTGCTCGATGCGCCCGAGCACCCCGTCGAGCGTGCGCCCCCGCGCCTGCGCGCAGAGGCCGAGCAGGGCCTGCTCGTCCAGCTGCGCGGTGGCCCGGCCGGCCTCCGGCAGCCCGTCCGTGTACAGCAGCAGCGTCTGCCCCGGCGCCAGCTCGACGAGCGTCTCGTGCAGCGCGATCGGGTCCACGACGCCGAGCAGCGTGCCCGGCACCCCGACCTGTCCGCAGCCGCCCTCGGCGTCGATCAGCAGGGGCCGCGGGTGGCCGGCGAGCACGAGCCTCAGCCTGACGCGCTCGCCGGCGAGCTCGACCGCGACCAGGCACGCCGTGCACAGGTCCCTGCCCGGCGGCTGGCCGCGCAGCGCCTCGTGCAGCGTGGCGAGCATCCCGGCCGGCGTCTGCCCCAGATGCGCGGCCGTCCGCAGCGTGTGGCGCGCGAGCGCCGTCACGCCGGCCGCCCGCGGCCCCTTGCCGCAGACGTCGCCGATCACGAGCAGCCACCGTTCGCGCCCGTAGGGCAGCACGTCGTAGAAGTCGCCGCCGACGTCGTTGAGCTCGCCGGCCGCGCGATAGCGCGAGGCGATCTCCAGACCGGGGATCTCGGGCAGCGATTCGGGCAGCAGCGCCTCCTCGAGCGCGCGCGCGATCCGCGTTCGCTCGGTGTACAGGCGCGCGCTTTCGACGGCCGTGCCGGCGCGGCGTCCGAGGCGCACGGCGACGTCCAGCTCGTGGCTGGTCAGGCGCCGGCGCGACTCGGCCGAGACGAGCGTGATCGCCCCGAGCGTGCGCGCGGGCGCCGCCAGCGGCACGATGATCACGTCGCGGGCGCCGACCTGCTCGAGCAGCGCCAGGTGCTGCTCGTCGCGCGCGAACGCCGCCAGCGCCGCGCGGTCGACCCCGCTATATAGGCGCGGACGGCCGCTGCGGATCACCTCCGCGAGACCCCGCGGGCGGTCCAGCGTCTCGTGGTAGCCGCGCTCCAGCCGCTCGGCCAGCGCGATCCGCCGCGGGTCGCCATGGTGAACCGCCACGCGCCTGATCCTCTCGCCGTCCTCCAGCACGTCCACGGCGCACCAGTCGGCGAGCTGCGGCACCGCCAGGCGCGCGATCCGCTGCAGCGTGTGCTCGTAGTCCAGCGAGGAGGCCAGCACGCGGCTCGCCTCGGCCATGAACGATTCGGCGAGCTGGACGCGCTTGACCCCGGTGATGTTCTCGAACACGTTCACCGCGTAGGCGATCGCGCCGCTGTCGGGGTCGTAGACGGGCGAGGAGCGGGCGATCAGCCAGCGCTCCTCGCCGCTCGAGCGCACCACGTTCCTGACGAGCAGCGGCTCGGGGCGTTCGCCCGCGAACAGCCGCCTGCTCGGCATCTGCTCGAGCGCCAGCTCGCGGCCGTGCTCGTCGGTGACCAGGAAGCGCGACATGATCGCGCCCGCCGGGGCGCGCGTGAGCTCCGCGGGCGAGCCCACGCCGAGCAGCTCGGCGGCCGCCTGGTTGGCGAACACCGTGCGCCCCTGGCGGTCGCTCAGCGTGATCGCCTCGGCCACGTTCGCCAGCACCGCTTCCAGGCGCTGCTCGACCCCGCGCGCCCGCGCGAACAGGCGCGCGTTGTCGATCGCCATCGCCGCCCGCCGCGCGAGCTCGCAGGCCAGCTCGAGGTCCTCCTCCTCCAGCGGCTCGCTCTCGCCGAGCCGCAGGATCGACAGCGTCCCGAGCGTCCTGCCGCGTGCCGCCAGCGGCGCCACCGCGGCCGAGCGATAGCGGTGGCTGACCATGAAGCGCGCGTGCTCGGAGCCCTGCGCGAAGGAGCGCAGCGCCATCTGCGACAGCTCGCCGAGCAGCTCTGCCTGGCCGCTGCGGATCACGCGCGCCACCGGGTGCTCGCCGTCCGGGTCCAGCGGGTGGCGCCGGCGCAGATCTTCCAGGGCGGGCGCGAGCTTGGGCTCGGCGGAGGCCACCGCCACCTCGGTGATCGTGCCGTCCTCGTCGAGCAGGTCGATCGCGCACAGGTCCGCCAGGCGCGGCACGGTCAGGTTCGCGACCCGCTGCATCGTCTCGGCCGGGTCGAGCGAGCTGGCCACGACCGCGCCGGCCTCCACCAGCAGCTCGACGGCGCGCGGCGCCAGAACTCGGACCACACCCCGTCCTTGCATCGTCCCATTATCCACTTCGGCGAACGCCGGCGGGCTCGGCTGTCGGCGGCGTCTACGGCTCGCTCGGGCGGCGCGCGGCGGCGGCCGTGGCGACGTCGCCCGGATACGTCGCCCGCGCGCGCAGCAGGAACACGCCGGCCGCCGCGAGCGTCGTCAGCAGCAGCAGGAAGCTGATCTCCAGCCCCCGCGCTGTCGAGGGCGAGATCGCGGGCGCGTGCGTGCCGATCGGCGCCTGCGCGGGCACGATCCCGGCGATCGCGTCGGCCAGCCCGCCGAACACGAGCGGGGCGAGCGCCTGCGCCAGCGAGCGCAGGAAGCTGCGCGTGGCCTCCGCCCGCCCCCACAGGCCGGCGGGCATGATGTCCAGCCGCGCCGCGTCCTGCGGCGGGTTGGCGGCCGAGATCAGCGCGGTGCCGCCGAGGTCGAACCACAGCGCCGGCGTGAGGTGGCCGATCAGCAGGCCGGGCACGAGCAGCGCGGCCGCGCCGAGATAGCAGCCGGCGGGCACCCAGATGCGCGCCTCGAGCACGCCGCGGCGCAGCAGCGCATCGGTCAGCCGTCCGCTCGCGAGCGTGCCCGCGAGCGCGCCGAGCACGAGCAGCGCCACCACCAGCTCGGCCTCGGCCTGGCCGATGTGGTAGTGGCCGCGCATGAACAGCAGCACGAACGTCTGCAGCCCGGAGAAGAAGAAGTAGCCGAGCGAGGAGCTGATCACCATCAGCGCGTAGCTGGGGATCCTGAGGATGTAGCGGATCGCCTCCAGCACGCCCATCGTGCGCGCGTCGCGTTCGAGCACGAGCTCCGGGTCGGCCTGCACGCCGTGCCGGCGCACCGCCTGCACCGCCGGCGACTCCTCGGGCGCGGGCTGCGCCTCCGTCCGCCCGGGCTCGCTCCACTCCGCCGGGTCCGCCTCCGCGCGATCCCCGAGCAGCGCGTCCTCGAGGCTCGCCACGCCGCGCGCCAGGCGGCTGTGGCCGCCGCGCGCCGGCTCGGGGACGGTGCGCCACAGCGCCCTGGCCAGCCAGAAGCCGGGCAGCGAGAGCAGCACGAACGCGACGTGCCAGGAGATCGCGCTCGCGACCGTTCCGCCGACGATGAAGCCGGCGGCCGAACCGGCGATCTCGCCGCCGAGGATGTAGGCGTAGACGCGGCCGCGTTCGCTGGCCGGGAAGTAGTCGCCGGTCAGCGACGCGATCGCCGGGCCGGCGGTCGCGGTCACCGCGCCGAGCGCCAGCCGCGTGAGCAGCAGCGTCCCGTAGCTGCCGGCGAAGCCGCCGGCGAGCGAGGCGACGCTCCACAGCCCGATGCTCACGGCCAGCAGCGGCATGCGCTTGACGTGGTCGACGAGCACCCCCACGGGGATCACGAACAGCGCGCCGACGAGCAGCGTGACCGAGCTCAGCAGCCCGATCTCGGCGTTGCCGATGTGCAGCGTGCGCTCGAGCTGCGGCGCGGCGGCGCCGACGGTCGCGGTGTCCGCGCCGCTCAGCCCGAGCACCGCGCCGAACATCAGGATCACGCGGGCCCGCGCGGGCCCGCCGACCAGCTGCACGACCTGCCCGCCCAGGGCGCGCGCGGCGCGCACCGCGAGGCTCCTGGCCAGCTGCGCCGCGCGCGCGACGAGCCTGCCGGCCGCTTCGCTCATCGCCAGCAGGCTACCCTCTAGGCGTAATGAGCGAAGACGAGCAGTGGGAGATCGACGAGGAGAACGACGCCGCCAGCGAAGCCGCGCACATCGGCGGCGAGGTCGGCTATGACGGCGTCGACGCCGCCCACCGCGCCGTCAGCGAGGGCGGCGGCGGCGAGAGCGAGGGCTTCGAGCTGGCCGAGGAGGAGCTGATCGATCACGCCTCCCACGGCGACCAGCAGTCCGCCCACGCGATCCTCCACCACCAGGGCCTGCCCGAGGAGGGCGAGGACGCCGGCGCGGGCGACACGGCCGACCACGAGCCGAGCAGCGAGCGCGGCGCCCAGGACTGAAGGGCTCGGCTCGCGCCCGGCGCCAGCGGGCGACGGGGGCGAGAGCCCGCGCTCAGCGGCGCGGCGGGGACTTGACCAGGTCGATGAAGAAGTCGTCGATCTGGCGCACCGCGGAGATGAAGCGGTCGAGGTCGACCGGCTTGGTCACGTAGGCGTTGGCGTGCAGCTCGTAGGAGCGCAGGATGTCCTCCTCGGCTTCGGAGGTCGTGAGCACCACGACGGGGATCGTCGCGAGCTGGCGGTCGCCCTTGATCTCGGCCAGCACCTCGCGGCCGTTCTTGCGCGGCAGGTTCAGGTCGAGCAGCACGAGGTCCGGGCGCGGCGCGTCCGCGTAGTCGCCTTCGGAGCGCACGAACGCGAGCGCCTGGACGCCGTCGCCGACCACCGACAGGCTGTCCTCGCCGCGGCGCCCGGCGAACGCCTCCCTGACGAGCAGCACGTCGCCGGGGTCGTCCTCGACCAGCAATACCGACAAGCCGTTGCCGTTCATTCACTCTCCTCGTGCGCGACCGGCAGCGTGAAGCGGATGCATGCGCCGCCGTGGTAGTCGGTGTCGAGCCAGATCCTACCGCCGTGGTACTCGACGATCTTGCGGCACAGCGCCAGGCCGATGCCGGTGCCCTCGAACTCCTCCTTGGTGTGCAGACGCTGGAAGATCGCGAAGATCCGCTCGGCATACTGGGGTTCGACGCCGATCCCGTTGTCCGCGCAGCTCAGCCGCCAGAGCTCGCCGTCGCGCTCGGCCGCCAGGCGTATGCACAGCGGCTCGGCGCCGCGGAACTTGACGGCGTTGGCGAGCAGGTTCTGTAGCAGCGAGACCAGCAGCGAGCGCTCGCCGCGGACGACAGGCAGCCCCTCGGCCCGCACCGAGGCGCCGGCCTCGCGCAGCGGCCCGGACAGCGAGTGCTCGACCTCGTCCAGCACCTGGCGCAGGTCCACCGGCTCGCGCGCCGCGCCGGCGCGGCCCACGCGCGAGAAGGCGAGCAGGTCGTTGATCAGGATCTGCATGCGCCTGGCGCCGTCGACCGCGAAGTCGATGTACTGGTCGGCGCGCTCGTCGAGCTGGCCGCGGTAGCGCTGTTCGAGCGCCTGGCAGAAGCTCGCGACCTTGCGCAGCGGCTCCTGCAGGTCGTGCGAGGCCACGTAGGCGAACTGCTCCAGGTCGCTGTTCGAGCGCTGCAGCTCGAGCGCCTGCTGCTCGAGCTCCGCGCGCGCCGCGCGCACCTGCCCGAGCTCGTCGAGTATCCGCCTGCGCATCACGTCGATCTGCCCGCTCACCTCGACGATCTCGCGGGCGCCCCCGGCGCTGCGCAGCGGCGCGTCGAACTCGCCCGCGGCCACACGGCCGGCCTCGCCGCGCAGCCGCGCGAGCGGGCGCGTGATGATGCCGCGCAGCACGAAGCCGGCGAGCAGCACGCTGAACACGATCAGGGCGCCTGCCAGGATCAGCACGTCTTCGAGCTCCGACGCGTAGGTTTCGAGCGCGTGGTGGTCGCTCGCGAGCTTGCCCTCCAGGTAGCCCTGCAGCGAGGCGAGCGCCACGCGCACGGCGTCGAAGCGCGCTTTGCCGAGCTTGCTGACGGCCAGCGAGCGGCCGTCGGCACGCTGGTCGCGCAGGGCCGGTTCGACGAATTCCAGGCGCCACGAGTGCGCGCGCTCGCGCACGGCTTCGAGCTTCGCCAGCAGGCGCGAGGGCGCCACGCGCGCCTGCGCGTGCAGCGACGCGTAAGCGCGCTTCTCGGCGGCGTGGCCGCTGTAGAAAGGCTGCAGGAATTCGCGCTGGCCGGTGAGCAGGAAGCCGCGCACGCCCGTCTCCTGGTCGATCAAGCCGTTTTCCAGGCGCAGCGCCGCCTGCAGCGCCGGCTCGACCTGGTCGAGCACCACGTGGCGGTGGTCGCTGAGCCGGTCGTTGACGGTCACCGCGAGCGCCACGCCGGCACCCGCGAGCGCGAGCAGCACGCCGATGCTCAACCCGAGCCACTGGCCCACCCCCAGCGTCCGAACCCGCACCTCGCGCCTACCCCCGGCTGGCGCCCACGAGCAGCAGCGCCACGTCGTCGGAGAGCGCTCCGTCGTTGAGCTCCTCGACCCGCGCGATCAGCCACTCGAGCAGGCGCTCGGGACGCTCGCGCCAGCGCGGCTCGGCGGCCACGTAATCCTCGAGCATGCGCCGTAGCGCATCCTCGCCGAGGCGCTCCGGGCCGGCGCCGACGCGCCCCTCGATCAGGCCGTCGCTGTAGAGCAGCATCGTCCAGTCGGCCGGCAGCGGCGCCCGCTCGCCGACCCAGCCGCCGTTCGCGAGCCCGACCGGCAGCCCCGGGTGACCGTCGAACAGCGGCCTGGCCGCGGCGCCGTCGATCAGCAGCGGACGCGGGTGTCCCGCGACGATCACCCGCGCGGCGCCGCGGGCGGCGTCCACCTCGACCACGCACGCCGTCGCGAACATCTCCGGCACCTGCCTCTCGTGTCCGAGCACGCGCTCGAGCGTCAGCAGCGCGAGATCCGTGTCGGCGCCCGCCATCGCCAGCGCCCGCCAGGTGGTGCGCAGCGACACGCCGATCGCGGCCGCGTCCGCGTCGTGTCCGCAGACGTCGCCGACCAGCACCCGCAGCGCCCCCGCGGGCGTTTCGACGACGTCGTAGAAGTCGCCGCCGAGCAGCGCCTGACGCCGGCCGGCGCGGTAGCGCGAGGCCACCCACACCGAGCTGTCCTCCACCAGCGGCGGCGGCGCCAGGCCTCGTTCCAGCCGCGCCACTTCCCGCGACTGGACCTCGGCGAGACGCAGCTGCTGGTGGGCGGCGTCGGCCTGGCGGCGCACGATCGCGTAGCGCACCGAGCGGCCCAGACGGGCGCCGTCCACCTCGCCCTTGACCAGGTAGTCCTGCGCGCCGGCCTCGACCGCCGCCACCCCCGCCTCCTCGTCGTCGAGGCCCGTCAGCACGATCAGCGCCATCTCCGGGGCGCGCTCGCGCACGCGCACCACCGCCTCGAGACCGCCCGCGTCGGGCAGGTTGAGGTCGAGCAGCACGCAGTCGATGCCCGCCGGCAGCTCGCCGAGCGCGCCCTCGACCGTGCGCGAGCGGGTGATCTCGGCGCGCGGCAGCGCGCCCGCGAGGAAGTCCTCCACGAGCAGCGCGTCGCCGTCGTCATCCTCGACGAGGAGCACACGCAATGGGTCGTAAGACAGCGGGCGCCCCCGGCTCACAGGCCCACGCTATCAGCGCGCCTGGCGAGCGGCCGTACGTGTGTCCGCGCCCGCGCGCCGGCCGCCGGTCGCGGTTGAAGCCCGCGGATCGGGGTATCAACTTCATATGACAACCGGAGGCTCGATATTCCTCATCGCCGTGGGCGCGATTCTGCGCTACGCGGTGACAGCGACCATCTCAGGCATCTCGATTCAGACGATCGGCTTGATCCTCATGATCGCCGGGATCGCCGGGCTCGTGCTGTCGATGCTGTACCTGCTCGCCTGGGCGCCGCGCCGTGGCGTCACGCGCGATCGCCTGATCGAACGCGAACCCTACGAGGACCCGCTGCTGCGCTGAGCGACGGCTAGGCCGTGGGCGCGGGCACCCAACCGGCCGGGAAGGCGCCGGCCGGGACGACCCCGGGGTAATCGGGGAAGCAGGCGCGGGCGATGCCCTCGCCCGCGCCGCCCGCCAGCAGCGGGCGCAGGTCCTCGAGCGTCAGCAGCACGCGCAGCGTCGCGCCGATCTGCAGGTCGGCGGCGTTCGGCTGCTCGCCCCAGATCACGCCGTCGGCGGCGAGCCGCTCGACGTGCGCGAGCAGCCCTGGCAGCGCGGCGAGGTCCTCGTGCAGGCGCGCGGCGCTGATCCTGTGGTACTTCCAGGAGGCGCGCACGTAGCCGATCGCGAAGTCCGTGCCGGGGCCGTCCAGCGGGCCGCCGCCGCCGAACGTGCCCATCGCCTCGGGGCGGAAGTGCATCGCCCCCCAGGGCAGGCGCCGGCCGAGGTCCTGGAGCTGCTCGTCGCCCCAGCGCTCGGCCTCGCGCGCCTGCTCGGAGGGGTACAGCGAGGGCTCGGGCACGAGCTGCTCCAGCCGCGCGAGGATCGCGCGCGAGCCGTGCACGGGCTCGCCGTCGACGAGCATCCCCGGCACCGTGCCGTTGCCCTCGCCGTAGATCTCCTGCATCTTCTCGGGGTGGGCGCCGGGCGTGAGCTCGACGCGTTCGTGCTCGAGGCCCTTCAGCTCGATCGCCGCGGTAGCCGTCATGCATGGGTGCGACGGCGGCAGCACGTGCAGGACCAGCTCGGGGGCCGCGCTCATTTCTTGTAGGCGAACTGGGCCGTGGAGGTGCCGTGGCCGGAGCCCGTGAAGAAGCTCTCGACGGTCGTGACGGTCACGGGCACCTTGGTGCCGGCCTTGCCGGCGGGCGCGATCGCGTCGATCTCGGTGCTCGAGCCGCAGTCCAGCGGCGTTTCGATCGTCCCGAAGCTCGCTTCGGCTTCGCCGAAGAAGGCGCCCAGCGCGCAGCCGAGGTTCTGGCCGTGGATCACGACCTTGGTGCCGCCTTCCGCGCTCCCCGACGCGGGCGTGAGCGCTTCGACGTCCGGGTTGCCGGGCGCGTACAGGAAGATTTTGTCGGTCGCGGTGGGTTCGGAGCAGCCGGTCACCGTGCACGCCTCGATGTCGTCGACCCCCGGGTTGACCGAGACGGTCTGGGTGCTCAGCTGGGTGTTCGAGGCGGCCGCGAAGGTGAACTGGCTGCCTTCCGAGAACGGGCCGATGCTGTCGAGGAACTCGACGCGCACGAGCTGCCCGCTGAAGCCTTCGCCCGTGACTTCGATCGGCGTGCCGCCGGTGTCCACGGCGCCGATCGCGCCGTCGAGCCGCTTCGAGCTCTCGAGGTTGGTCGCTCCGCTGACGGTCGGCACGCCCGCGTAGGTGACGGCCGACTCGGGCGAGAGGCCGGCCTGCGTGCGGAAGCTGAAGGGCAGCGACACGGCGTCGACCGTCGCTTCTTCGGCGCCGACGACGGCCGGCAGGGCGATCTGCGCCTCGGTCCCGGTCAGGAACTTGAAGTCTTCGGAGACCGCGAGCTGGCCGGCCTCCTTGGCCGGGTTGCCGAGGCTCGCCCAGTCCATCGTCAGGAAGTTCAGGCCGCGGCCGTGGACGGTGATCAGCGTGCCGCCGTGCTCGGAGGCCAGCTCGGCGGCGCCGGAGGCCGTCGAGACCGAGGTGATCGCGGGCGCCGGCACGTAGTCGAACTCGCTGACGGCCGGGCGCGCCTCGCAGCCGCAGCCGGGCGGCGTCACGAACGCGCCCTCGCTGTCGACCGCGATCTGGCCCTCCAGCGGCGGCAGGATCTTGGCGGTCTTGCTCGCGCCGTGCGGGCCCGTGACCTGCACCTGCGCCTGGCAGATGTCGTTGCTCGCGTTCTCGCCTTCGTAGTCGCCGGTGCTCGGCAGCGCCGCGCAGGCCGTGTTCGTGGCGGAGAACGGCGGCGGCGTGACGAGGATCTCCGAGGCGCTCACGACCTTGAAGCTGGTCGCGGGCACGCCGCCGAAGTCGACTTTGGTGGCGCCCGTGAAGCCCGAGCCGAGGATCGTGACTTCCTGCGGCGAGCCGTCCAGGCCGCCGTCGGGAGTCAGGCCGGTGACGCTCGGGACCGTGCCGGCTTCGCCGGCGTCGACGTACTGGAAGGTCGAGGCGGCCCCGGGCGCGCTCGATTCGCCGTCCTTCAGCGTCACGATCACGTTCGCCGGCCCGGCGCCGTCGAGCGGAGCCGAGGGGGCACACAGCCCGCAGGGCTGGGTCGGCGGCAGCGTTTCGCTGGCGGGCGGCATCTTGACGGTGATCTGGGTGGCGCTTTCGACGTGGATCGAGCCGGCCGGCAGGTGGGCGTTGCCGACCTGCACGCCGGCGACGTCGGCGCTGCCACCCGTCTCGAAGCCGCTGCCCGTGACCTTCACGCTCTCGCCGCCGGCGGTCGAGCCGGAGCTCGGCGAGAGTTCGGTGACCGTCGGGCGCTGCGGGCTGGAGGCGAGGCTGCACAGGTAGAAGGCCAGGCCGGCGGTGCCGCCCGCGTCGGTCAGCCGCGGCGAGCCGAGGCCGGAGGCGAGGTCGTAGCCGGCGCGCGCCGGGAAGGTCTTGCCGTCGTCGAGCCCGTAGATGTCGTCGTTGCCTTCGGTGATGTCGTTGAAGGACGCGGCGTAGGCGGCCGGGTTGGAGGCCACGCCGTAGAGCAGCGGCGCGGCGAAGCCGACGCCGTCGGAGGTCGCGGGGTGTTCGGCGCACGTCGGCGAGGCGTTTATCTCGGTCAGCATCGCCGCCCAGATCGGCGCCGCCGAGGAGGTGCCGCCGATCGTGATCCAGCCGTCGGGGACTTCGGACTTGAACAGCTTGCTGTAGATCGTGACGGCGCCCGTGAACTCGTCGGCCTGGGCGGAGACGTCGGGCACGGTGCGGCACGGCGTGCTCGAGCTGGCGCCCGGCAGGAAGGACTGGCAGAAGCTCTGCGGGTAGCCGAACTTCTGCTCGACGCCGGCCGCGTTCGTGTATTCGGGGCTGCCCGGCAGCACGATCCCCGGCACCTTCGAGTCGAGCTGCCAGCTCGGCATCGCCCAGGACATAGAGATGCCGCCACCGCCGCCGCCCCATTCCGCGCCGTCGTTCCAGACGTGCTCCTGGGCCGGCACGGTGGCCGCGTCGGTGATCGTCGTGCCGCCGGCCGATACGACGTAGGGCTGGCTGCCGGGGTCGTCGACCGACAACGGGTTCTGCCCAGCCGCCGGTTCGGGTGGCCGGAAGGCGTTGCAGTCGTCCGAGCCGGTGTCGCCGGCCGCCGAGAACACGGTCTGGCCCTGCGCGGCGGCCTGCTGGAAGAGGAAGTTCTCGGCCTGCTGGATGCCCGGTTCGCCGAGCTGGACCTCCTGCTCGCAGTCGCCCCAGCTGGTCGTGATCACGCGCTCACGGTCGGCGCCCACGATTTCCGCCCACTCGTCGATCGCGCCGGTGGCGTTGTTGGGCGCCTCATACACGTCGATGTTCGCGCCGGGCGCCATCGCGGAGACGTCCTCGATGTCCAGGTCGGCCTCGACTTCGCCCGTGCCCGCCGGCTGGCCGCCGTCGACCGGGATCGCCTTCAGCCGCTGGACCATGCTCTTGGCCTGCTTGGGACCGAAGTAGCACTGGTCGAAGTGCTGGATGTCGGACGGGGCGAACTGTTCGAGCTCGTATATGCCGACGCTCTGGCCGGCGCCGAGGTCGCCGTCGCCGTACAGGCCGACGGCGCCGTATGCGTTGGCGATCTGGTCGTCGGTCAGCCCGCCGAATTCGACCGCGTCGGCGCTCGCGTCCTTGCAGGGCTTGGCCGAGCCGCTGGGGTGGGCGAACGCGGCGCCCTTGGCCGCGGCGGCCCTGCGCTTGGCCGCGGCGGGCGCGCGCACGACGTCGGCGGGATGCTCGCGCACGAGGTCTGAGAGGCCGAGCACGCCGGCGACCGACCCGGCGACCGCCGCGGGCAGCGCGGCGGCCGAGGTCGCCTCGCGCGTGACCTGGCCGCTGGCCAGCTTGTAGGTCTCGAGGCCCGTGTGGAAGGCGTTCTCGGCCTGGGTGGCCGAGCCGCTGAAGCCGATGAGCAGGTGGTCGTCGGAGACCGAGCTGACGCGCAGGCCTTCGGCGCGCAGGCTCGACTCGACCGCGGAGATGCTCGCCGCGGTCGGGCCGAAGCGGCTGGCGAAGGCGCCCGGCGCGAGGTAGTGGCCGAACGCAGGCGACTGCTTGTCGGTGACTTCGCCGATGAACTTCGCGAGCGCTTGGCCGTCGCGCGGCTTCAGCACGACCGCGCCGCTGATCGGCGTCGAGGCGGACACCGGGGCGAGCGCATGGGCGCCCAGGGGCACGCGCGGGGTCGCGCCGACGCGAACCGGCGAGGGCGAGCCGGCAGCCGCGGCGGCGAGCGCCGCGAGCGGCGCCGCCAGCGCCATCGCGACCAGCGCGGCGAGCAGCCGCACGCGTCGCGTCGAGTTGCCTGCGGAGCCTTCCTGCGAGCTGCTACGAGCGTCCCTGCCAAGCCTCACGACCCACCTCCAGCGTCGCTGGGGTCGCCTATCCGGATACGCGACCCGCCTCCAGTGGCAACCGCTTATACACCGTGCCCGCCGTGCGGTCAATGGCCAACCGTGCCAGGCGGCGCGCCGCGCGGGGCGGCGCCGCGCCCGCGCCGCGCGAGCGTCAGTCGGTGGTGCGCCGCCGTACAGGTGGCTGGCCAGCGGCGCGAACACCGCGATCAGCGCGGCCGACCACAGCAGCGAGGCGAGCACCGGGTGCTGCATGGGCCAGGCGTGGACGTGCGCCGAGGGGTTGGGGTTGGCGAAGGCGTCCCGGGCCGCGGCGGTGACGGCGCTGACCGGGTTGAGGCTCCTGCAACGCGCGGCGCAGGAACCTCACCGCATCCTGCGGGGAGCCCTGGGCCATCGCATCGCCGCCGGCACGCCGCAACACTCCCACGCTCCAGGCATCACCGTTCGGTGGGGTGATCAGCAGGTGCGCCGCGATTGCATCCGCGCGTGCGCCAGCCTCGGCGAGAATCCGAGCAGCCTGGGCGTGGGCAGCGAGCCGCTCTGCATAGGGCAGGTGCTCGTAGATCGCGCTGCGAACCAGCGGATGCGCCCATTCCAGGGGGAAGCCTTCCGCCAGCACACCGGCATCCACGAGTGCTGCCGCGCTCATCACGGTGCGCTGCTCATCCAAACCCGAAAGCGCAGCCACAACGGCCGGTGTCACACGCTCGCCGAGGACCGCCAGCGAGCGTGTTAGCGTCTGCGCGTCCGAGCCGAGCCGCCGCACGCGCGCGAGCACGGTCTCCGAAACTCGCCGTGAACCAAGCGTTGCAACTTGCGCGGCATTCGCGTTGTCGGGCGGGATATGCGCAGCTTCGATCTCCAGCAGCAGCTCGTGCGGCAGGAACGGGCTGCCTCGCGTCGCCTCACAGCAGGAGTCGACGAACGACCAGCCAGGCTCCGTCGCCAGCGCCTGTGCGATCAGGCTTTTGATCGCCCGACGACTCAACGGCCCCGGGATCAACAGCTCCGTGGACTCCGCGCGCGCGAGCTCGGCGATCAAGGCGGGTGTCTGCGTCCCCGGCTCTGCCGGCCGGTAGCTCAAGGCGACGATCACCGGCAGTCCCTCAAAGCGCGGCAGCGCATAGGCAAGCCACGCAGGCGAGGTCTCATCGCACCAATGCACGTCGTCGAGCGCGAGCAGCAACGGCCGCTCCTGCGCGAGGCCAACGCACAGCCAATACAAGCCGCCGAGGACCGCCTGCGCGTCGCCATCGGATCGAAAGGTCTCCTGCGTCAGACCCAGGGCGCGCAACGCCAGAAGGGCCTGGCCGGAGAGGACGCGCTCACGCTCCTCATCCGCCATGTTCGCGATCCGCGCCTGTAGCAAGCCACGCACAGCACCGAACGCGAACGACTGCTCGATCTCGCCCGCCCGCGCGAACAGCTCCTCAAAGCCATCGCCGCGAGCCATCTCTCGCACAAGGCCGAGCAGGCGCGTCTGCCGGCACCCGCCGGTCCTTCGATCAAGAGCAGCCGGCTCCTGCCATGCCGGGCATCCTCCAGCGCCGCGTCGATCACGCGACGCTCACGATCCCGCTCTACCAGAAGACAATCACGAAGGCCGGCCACAGAAACCCCAGCAACCCTCCGAACGCCGATCGCAACCGCATCCGCCGCGCCGACCAATCGCCCTCGTCGGCATCCAAAGCTCCCGCCCCATTGGCCCGCCGGCATGGGCTCACTGCCGAGGCATGTGGACTCACGATCAAGTACCAGCGCGGATGTGGAGAAGACCTCGACGGCGGGCCCGGGATTGTCGATGAGCGCCGGTGGCGCGCGGGTCGCGCGCCGGACTCCGTGCCACAAGCCGCTTCCCACCGCTTGCGGCACCTTCGATCACCAACCACTGATTCGGCCCCTCGCGCGCTCGCGCGACAGCTTCATCGATGACCAACCCACGATCGCGGTCGACGAGGGGGCGATCACGCAAACGGACCATAGCCAGACCTACCTACCCACTTTCGGCCTCTAGCTATCAGGGACCTGCAGAGATAGCCATAGCCCACCAAGGGTTTCGCGCACAACACCGAGCCCGCCGACGACCGGTCGCGCTCGTCCGCCGCGCGCTTCTGTCCATCGTACTTCGCCCGCACGCAAGCCCACCCCGAGCATTACCGTAGACCCGCTACGCCTGCCGCTTCGACTGGCCCGGCCCACTTTCCTGTGAAGGTCGCGTGAATCGTCAAGTGCGATGGAGACTGCTGCTTAAGTAGAGCCTCCCCAGCTTTCGTGATGCGAACTTCAATTGGCTTGCTTTCAGCGAGGTCAAACGCCGCTTCGCCGCTAGCGATGAGCACGGGCGCGGGCGCAGAAGCCTTCGCATGCTCCTTATGCGACGCCCCCTTCCTATGAGTACGTCGCGGCTTGAGACTAGCTTCTGCCATCCAGTCGATAACCAGCGTGCCCGGTTCGGGCGCGCTGAACTGCTGCACCGCGACGTGCTTGCGACGGATAACTCTGACAAGCTCGTCGGCGCCTCCAACGGGCATAAACTCCCGGGCGAGCGCGGCAGCCACCGCTGTACGCGCCGGTGGGCTTTCGAGCGGTCGAACAGAGGGCATTCCCTCTGGATCGATGCTCCCCAAGACCGTCGAGTTCTTCTCGTCAAACCAAAGTTCATCCCCAACCGTAACGATTTCGGCCGGCGAGACCGGTGTTGACGAGGGAATCGGATACTCGGTCACTTCCCCCTGCGTAGTAACACGCCCGACCGCTTCGTCTCCTGGGTCCGTGAACCACATATCACCTTCCGGCCCCGCCGTGATGTATTCCGGCGCGGGGCGGCAAGCAGTATTGGCCTCGCACACATCTGGGATTGCGAACTCGCGAAGTTCGCCGCTAGCTGTCTCCTCGCCGATGCGTTCATGGTTCGCCTCAGTGAACCAGATCGTGCTGCCCGGCCCAGAAGCGACACCCCACGGAAACATGAAACGCCAACCGTCGAATGAGTCGCCGTCTTCGATCGGGTTCAAGCGCAGTTCCCCAGACGCAGCGATCTCACCGAGATCTCCCCCGATGGTTGTGAACACCATCGATCCTTCAGCGCCAGAGGCTATCACAGCAGGTATCTGCCGAGTGCGTTCGGGGATAATCACTTCGGTCACCTGCGCTCCAGGCCGGAACCGACCTAGCTTGCCCCCCACAGTCGCTAGCCAGACCCCACCCTGGCCGGAGCCCATCGACGTGACTACTTCGCCCGCAAGGTCGGCTCCGTGATAAATCGTCGTCGCCCCATCTGAGCTGACGTCCTGTATCACGGTTGCCGCTTCAGTTCCGTTCCCTACACTCCCGTATATCCACGGGTTCCCATCGGGACCCAGCGTCATCGCCTGCGCCGCCTGACCCGCTGGCCCGCTGGTGAGCGTCGGGGTCGCGCCAGTCGCCAGCTCGCCGTAGAGAGCGCCCTGCACCGCTGCGGCGGCAAGCAAGTGGCTCGGGCCGTCCGCGAGAATGGCGGTTGGCGGTGCTGGCTTGCATAGCTCGGCGCCGCAGCGATATTCGGGCAGCGGATGCTGCGTCACGGTCACCGCCACGGCGCACGGTCCATTCGCAGCGAAAACCCCAACCGCTATCGACGCCCCTATCAATGCTTGTCGAATGGTTCTTATCATCGGGTCCAGCCTACACCAGCGTGCCGACGCTTGAAAGCTCTTGGTTGTAACAAACATCGCCG
>DASZFZ010000006.1:0-57017 GCA_035939315.1 Solirubrobacteraceae bacterium
GTCGTGCACGGGCGCCGCGGCGGCAGCGCGATCGCCGTGGCCGCGGTCAACGCGCTGGCGAGCGAGCGGGAGTGATGGAGTGAGCGGCGAGGCCGACACCCGCGGGGCGAGCGGCGGCGAGACGACCGGCAGGCTGTTCGGCGTGGGCGTCGGCCCGGGGGACCCCGAGCTGATGACGGTCAAGGCCGCGCGGGTGATCGGCGCGGCGGACGTGATCGCCTACCCGGGCGCGCGCCACGGCAACAGCGTGGCGCGGCGGATCGCGGCGGCGCACATGCGCGCGGAGCAGGTCGAGCTGGCGCTGGCGTTCCCGGTGACGACCGAGGTCAGCGAGCACCCGGGCGGCTACGAGGCGGCGCTCGGCGAGTTCTACGACGAGGCGGCGGCGACGATCGCGGCGCACCTGGACGCGGGGCGCGACGTGGCGGTGCTGTGCGAGGGCGACCCGTTCTTCTACGGCTCCTACATGTACCTGCACGAGCGCCTGGCGCCGCACTACCCGACGAGCGTGATCCCGGGGGTGACGGGCTTCAGCGCGGCGGCGGCGAGCGCGGGCACGCCGCTGGTCAAGCGCGACGACGTGTTCATGGCGCTGCCGGGGACGCTGCCCAGGGAGGAGCTGGCGACGCGCCTGCGCACTGCCGACGCGGCGGTCGTGATGAAGCTGGGGCGCACGTTCGCGAAGGTGCGCGAGGCGCTCGCCGACGGCGGCGTGGCCGACCGTGGGATCTACGTCGAGCGGGCGAGCTCGGAGCAGGAGCGGGTCGCGCCGCTCGGCGAGGTCGAGGGCCAGGTGCCGTACATGTCGCTGGTGCTCGTGCCGACGCGCGAGCGGGACGCCGGCCGGCCGGGCCGCTGCGCGGGTCCGGGCGCCGCCGAGCGGGACCGCGGCTCGGACGAGGCCACGGGCGCCGGCCGCGGCTACGTCGCGGTCGTGGGGCTCGGGCCGGCGGGGCCCGAGTGGCTGACGCCCGAGGCGTGGGCGGAGCTTGCGCGGGCGGACGAGCTGGTCGGCTACGCGCCCTACCTGGCGCGCGTGCCGGAGCGTCGCGGGCAGCGCCGGCACGCGAGCGAGAACCGCGTGGAGGCCGAGCGCGCGCGGCTGGCGCTCGAGCTGGCGGCGCGCGGGGCGCGCGTGGCGGTGGTCTCCTCGGGCGACCCGGGGATCTTCGCGATGGCGGCCGCGGTGATCGAGGCGCACGAGCGGGACGGCGCCGGCGAGGTCGAGGTGCGGGTCGTGCCGGGCGTCTCGGCGATGCAGGCGGCGGCGGCGCGCGTGGGGGCGCCGCTCGGCCACGACTTCTGCGCGATCTCGCTGTCGGATCAGCTGAAGCCGTGGGCGGTGATCGAGCGCCGGCTGGAGGCGGCGGGCAGCGCGGACCTGGTGCTCGCGCTCTACAACCCGGCTTCGCGGACGCGCCGGGAGCAGCTCGCGCGCGCGCTCGCGGTGCTCGCGCGCCACCGCGACGGCGACACGCCGGTGGTGCTCGCGCGCGCGGTCGGCGCCGAGGAGGAGTCGATCGAGGTCACCACGCTCGGCCGGCTCGCGCAGCCTGAGAACGGCGAGCTCGACGCGGTCGACATGCGCACGCTGCTGATCGTGGGCTCCTCGACGACCCGCACGGTCGCCCGCGATGGCGGCCCGCCGCGCGTGTACACGCCGCGGCGCTACCCGGCATGAGCGCTGCCGCGCGTCTGCGCGAGCGCCCAGGCGAGCGCCCCGGCGACGCCGGGCACGCAGTCGGCCTCGGGCCGTGGCGGTCGGCGCACGACCACCACGGGCAGCCCGCGCTCGCGGGCGGCGTGCAGCTTGGCGGAGGTGTGGGGGCCGCCGCTGTCCTTGCACACGACGACGTCGATGCGGTGCTCGTCGAGCAGCGCGAGCTCGCCGGCGAGCGTGAACGGGCCGCGGTCGAGCAGCAGCTCGTGGCGCGGGGGCAGCGGCGGCTCGGGCGCCTGCACGCAGCGCACGAGGAACCACGCCTGGCTCACGGCGGCGAAGGCGGCGAGCCCCTGGCGGCCGGTCGTGAGCAGGACGCGCCTGCCAAGCGCGGGGATCGCGGCGGCGGCCCGGTCGAGGTCCTCGACCCAGTGCCAGTCGTCGCCGGGCGCCTCGCTCCAGCCGGGGCGCTCCAGGCGCAGGAGCGGCACGTCCGCCAGCGCGCACGCCCTCACGGCGGACGCGGAGATGCGCTCGGCGAAGGGGTGGGTGGCGTCGAGGACGGCGCGCACGCCGTGCTCGCCGAGCCAGCGGGCGAGCGCCTCGGGGCCGCCGAAGCCGCCGACGCGCACGGCGCCGGCGGGCAGCCGCGGGCGCTCGACGCGGCCGGCCAGCGAGGAGGTTACGGGCACGTCCGCGGCGTCGAGAGCCGCCGCGAGCTCGCGCGCCTCGGCGGTGCCGCCGAGCACGAGGATCACCGCGCGCACCGCCCGGCGCGCGTCGCATGCGCCCCTCGCCCGGCGCGCGCCACATGCCGCCGCCGCCCGCGCGGCGCGGCGCGCTCTGCCGGCTCGGCGTGGGCTGCGCGGGAGGCGCGATGAGGCGCCTGCTCGTGATCGGCATCGGCGCGGGCGACCCCGAGCACGTGACCGTGCAGGCGGTGCGCGCGCTGAACGAGGTGGACGTGTTCTTCGTGGTCGAGAAGGGCCATGAGACGGACGAGCTGGTGCGGCTGCGCAGGGAGATCTGCGAGCGCTATATCGAGGAGCCGTCCTACAGGATCGTCGAGATCGCCGATCCGCCGCGCGATCGCGCCGCGGGCGCCGCGCGCGGGGGACCGGAAGACGACGGCGCCGCGGCGGCGAGCGAGCGCGCCGGCGCCTACCGCGAGGCGGTCGAGGACTGGCGCGCGCGCCGCGCCGAGGCGTGGGGGCGGGCGCTCGCGGCCGAGCTCGGCGAGGGGGAGTGCGGGGCGTTCCTGGTGTGGGGCGACCCGTCGCTGTACGACAGCACGCTGGCGGTGCTCGAGCGGATCCGCGCCGCCGGCGAGGTCGCGTTCGAGCACGAGGTGATCGCGGGCATCGGCAGCGTGCAGGCGCTGACGGCGCGCCACGGCGTCCCGCTCAACCGCGTCGGGCGGCCCGTGCAGATCACGACCGGGCGGCTGCTCGCCGAGGGCTTCCCCGAGGGCGTCGACGAAGTCGTCGTGATGCTCGACGCGGACTGCTCGTTCAGGCGCCTGCCGGACGAGGGCCTGGAGATTCACTGGGGCGCCTACGTCGGCATGCCCGACGAGATCCTGATCTCCGGCCCGGTGCGCGAGGTCGGCGAGCGGATCGCGCGCGAGCGGGCGCAGGCGCGCGAGCGCAAGGGCTGGGTCATGGACGCCTACTTGCTGCGGCGCGGAAGCTAGACTCTTACAAGAGTTTTTTCTTCTATGAGAGCCTCCTAGATCTATTTTTTCGTGCAGGCGGGGTCTGGATGCGTACTAAGGCGGGTTTTTCGTTGGAGGCGCAGGGCGAGGTCTTCTTCACGTCGACCGCCACCTCGCAGGCGATACGCAAGCTGCTTCGTGCGGGCCAGATCCGGCATGTGGGCGGGCGCCTCTACACCAAGAACCTCGACGAGCCGTTGGCCGACGTGTTGCGTCGGCGCGCCTGGGACGTCGCGGCGGGCGTGTTCCCGGGGGCGGTGATCGTCGATCGCACGGCGTTCGAGCCCACTCCCTCCGGCCAGGAGGGCTCGATCTTCCTTTGCTCGCACACCGCGCGCGTGGCCAGGTTCCCCGGGCTCGTCCTGAACTGCCGGCGCGGCCCCGGGCCGGCGCCGGGGGACACGCCGTTCCTGGGCGCCGGCCTCTATCTGAGCTCGTGGCCGCGCAGGTTCCTGGACAACGTGCGTCCTTCGCGGGGACGCACCGGGGTCCGCCGCACGCTCACTCGCGAAGAGCTCGAGCTCCAACTCGAGAGGCTGCTCGCGAACCAGGGCGAGGATGAGCTGAACCGGCTGCGCGAGGAGGCGAGCGGGATCGCGGGGCTCCTCGATCGAGAGCACGAGCTGTCCGAGCTCTCCGCCCTGATCGGGACGCTGCTCGGCACGCGCGAGGACGCCGTCGAGCGCCGACGAGCTGCTCTCGCTGCTGAGCACGTTCCACGCGCGGATCATGGGGGGACGGCCCGAGGAGCGTCCCGGGCGGTTCAAGACCGAGGCGAACCGCGCCGGCAGCACCGAGTTCGTGGCGCCGACCAGGGTGCGTGGAACCCTGCGCCGAGGCTTCGAGTACTACGGGGCCTTGCGGCCCGGGTTCCCGCGTGCCGTGTTCGCGATGTTCCTGGTCTCGGAGGTGCACCCCTTCGGGGACGGGAACGGGCGCGTGGCGCGAGCGCTCGCGAACGCCGAGCTGAGCGCCGCGGCCCAACGGCGGCTGATGATCCCGATCGTCTACCGCGACGACTACATGCAGGCGCTGCGAGCGACGTCGCGGCTGTCCTCTCCACGCGCCCTGATCAAAGCGCTCGGTCGCGCTCAGGAATGGGCCGACGGCGTGGACTGGTCATCGATGACCGCCGCACTGTCCGACCTGCAACGGACCAACGCGCTGCTGACGCCCGAGGAAGCGGACGAACAAGGGGTCATTCTGCGGACCCCGGCTGAGCTCGCGAGCCGCGCCGTCGGCTAGGGCGCCTGACGCTCGCGCGCGTGCGAGTAGAGGTGGCTGTCGCGGAAGCCCTCGGCGGCGAGCGCGGGGCCGACGAGGATCATCGCCGTGCGTTCGATCCCGGCCGCCTCGGCGGCGGCGGCGATGTCGGCGAGGGTGCCGCGCAGCACCTGCTCCTGTGGCCAGCTCGCGTGGGCGACGACGGCCGCGGGGCAGTCCTCGCCGTAGTGGGGGATCAGCGTCGCGGCGATCTCCGCGAGCGCCCGGGCGCCGAGGTGGACCGCGAGCGTCGTCCCGTGGGCCGCCAGCGCGGCCAGCCGCTCGCCCGCGGGCATCGCCGAGGCGCGCCGCCCGTAGCGGGTCAGGATCAGCGTCTGCGCGACCTCCGGGATCGTCAGCTCGCGCCGCAGCGCGGCGGCGGCGGCGGCGAAGGCGGGCACGCCCGGCGTCACGTCCCAGGGGATCTCGAGCGCGTCCAGGCGGCGCATCTGCTCGGCCGCCGCGCTGTAGATGGAGATGTCGCCCGAGTGCAGCCGCGCGACGTCCTGCCCGCGCTCGTGCGCGCCCGCCAGCTCAGCCACGATCTCGTCGAGCTCGAGGTGCTGCGTGTCGATCGCGCGCGCCCCCGCGGGCGCGTGGGCCAGCACCTCCGCCGGCACCAGCGCGCCCGCGTACAGGCACACGGGCGAGGAGGCGATCAGCCGCTGGGCGCGCAGCGTCAGCAGGTCCGGCGCGCCCGGCCCGGCGCCGATGAAGTGCACGGTCACGGCCGCTCCTTGCGGGCGCTCCACTGCACGACCGGCAGCTGCGCGCGCCACGCGTGGAAGCCGCCGAGCGGCGCCGCGTGGGCGACCTCGACGCGCAGCAGCTCACCGCCGCAGTGGGCGACGGCGTTCGTCAGCACGCGTTCGCCCTCGAGCGTCACCGCGTTGGCGACGATCCGCCCGCCCGGGACGAGCGAGTACCAGCAGCGCTCGATCACGCCCGGCGTCGTCAGCCCGCCGCCGACGAAGATCGCGTCGGGCCCGTCGAGCTCGCACAGCGCCTCGGGCGCGCGCCCGAGGACGAGCTCGAGCTGTGGCACGCCCAGCCGCAGCGCGTTGGCGCTCACCCGCCGCGCGCGCTCTTCGTCGCGCTCGACCGCCACCGCGCGGGCGCTCGGCTCGGCGCGCAGCCACTCGATCCCGATCGAGCCGCTGCCGGCGCCGACGTCCCACAGCAGCGCGCCCGGCGTCGGCGCGAGCGCCGCCAGCGTGAGCGCGCGAAACGGGCGCTTGGTCAGCTGGCCGTCGTGCTCGTAGGCGTCGTCGGGCAGGCCCGGAACGAGGGCGTGAAGCGGCGCCCGCGGGGCGCAGGCGCAGTCGATTGCGACCGCGTGCAGGGGATCGGCCGTGCGCCGCCCCCACTCCTCGGCGGTCGTCTCGAGCGCGTGCTCGGCCTCGCCGCCCAGCTGCTCGAGCACGACGAAGCGGCTCGGCCCGAAGCCGCGCTCGCACAGCACCCGCGCCACCTCGCTCGCGCCGTGCTCGCCCGTCGGGTACACCACCATCCGCCGGCGTGGCTGCAGCAGCCTCGCCACGCTCTCGGCCGGGCGCCCGACGGCGCTCACCAGCTCCACGCCCGCGGCCGGCCAGCCCAGGCGCGCGCACGCGAGCGACAGCGCCGAGGGGTGCGGATGGACCACCAGCCGATCCGCCGGCAGGCGCCGGGCGAGCGTCGCGCCGATGCCGTGCAGCATCGGGTCGCCGCTGGCGAGCACGCACACCTCCTCGTCCGTCTCGGCCAGCTCCTCGACGAGCCGCTCCAGCGGCGAGGGCCACGGGCGCCGCGCGGCCCGCACCTGCTCGGGCAGCAGCGCGAGCTGGCGTTCGGAGCCGACGACCTGAGCGCACGCGAGCAGCGCCGCGCGCGGGCGCTCGCCGAGGCCGGGCCAGCCGTCGGCGCCGATCCCGACGACGACGATCGTCATCGAAGGCTCGCCGCGCCGGCCGTCGCCCGCGCGTCGATCGCGGCGGCCAGCGCCGCCGCGAGCCGCTCGTTCTCGCTCGGCGAGCGCGCCGTCAGGCGCAGGTCGCCCTCGCCCAGGCCGGGGAACGAGGCGGCGGCGCGAACCGCGATGCGCTGCTCGCGCAGCGCCGCCAGCACACCGGGCCCGTCGGCGACCTCGACGAGACAGAAGTTCGCGGCGGACGGCCAGGTGCGCACGCCGGGGACCGCCGCCAGGCGCCATTCGAGGTCCTCGCGCTCGCGCCGCGCGCGCTCGGCCAGCGTCGCGAGCGCGTCCGGCCGCCGGGCGGCCGCCGCGAGCGCCGCGAGCGCCAGCGCGTTGGCCGACCACGGCGGGCGCGCCTCGCGCAGGCGCTCCGCGAGCGCCGGCGGGGCGACCGCGTAGCCGGCGCGCAGCCCGGGAATCGCGAGCGCCTTGGTGAGGCTGCGCACTACGATCACGTCCTCCAGGCGCTCGCGCACGAGCGTCCCCGGTTCGCCCGGCACCAGATCCATGAACGCCTCGTCGACGACCACGACCCGGCCGGGCCGGCGCAGCGCGAGCAGCGTCGCCGCCGGGTCGAGCGTGCCGCTGGGCGAGGCCGGGTTGCCGAGCAGCACGAGGTCGGCCTCCGCCGGGACCTCGCGCGGGTCCAGCGCGAAGTCGCGCCCGCGCTCGCGCAGCACGCGCGTGACGGGGATCCCGTGCGCGCGCAGCGCCGCCTCGGCCTCGGTGAAGCCGGGGTGCACGCACGCCGCGAGCGCCGGGCGCAGCGCGGCCGGGATCAGCCAGAGCGCCTCGGCGCCGCCGTTGGTCGGCACGATCTCCCGCGCCTCGCGCCCGTGCAGCGCCGCCAGCGCGGCGCACGCCGCCGTCTCGTCCGGGTAGCGCTCGACATCGCCCTCGAGCGCCTGCCGGAGCTCCGCGCGCAGCCACTCCGGCGGTCCGCCGGCGAGCACGTTGACGGCGTGGTCGGCGTCCCCCGGGCGCACCTGCCGGTCGCCGTGCTCGCGCAGCGCCGCCGATGGCGCCGATCCGTTCGCGGCCCGCGGCGAGCCGCCGGACAGCGTCAGCGGGCGTCCGGCCACGACGATCGCCACGTGGCTCGCGCGCGCCGCCAGCAGCTGCGTGGCTTCGCCGAGCAGGTCGAGCCAGGCGCGCGAGACGGCGTCGGCCGGCAGCACTCCCGCGCCGGCCTGCTCGGCCACGACGATCGCGAGCGCCGGCGCCTGCTCGCCGTCGAGCGCGTCGAGCAGCGCCCGGAGCTGCTCGAGCACCTCAGCCGGCGAGGCGCCCCGATGCAGGGCACCGGCGATCCACACGCCCAGACCGTCGATCAGCACGCACCCTCCCGCCGCGCCCGCCAGCACGTCGAGCAGGCGCGTGCCGGCTTCGAGCGTTGTCCAGCCGCCCGGCCGGCGCGCGGCGTGCGCGTCGATCCGCTCGGCCATCGCCGGGTCGCCGCCGTCGGCGGTCGCCACATACCGAACGTCCAGGCCGCTGGCCCGGGCGAGCCGCTCGGCGTGCGCGCTCTTGCCCGAGCGCGTGCCGCCGATCACGAGCTCGAGCCTCATCGCGCGCCCGCCGCCTCGACCGGCGCGGCCCCGGCCGCCCGCGCGCTGCCCGCCGCGCCGCCGGCCGCCCGCCGCGCCCGCGCCGCCCGCACGAAGCGCGCGGCCAGGTGTGGATGCGCCGCCCAGTGCACGTGCAGGTAGCTGGCCTGGACGGCGCCACGGACGAAGCCCTCGCCGCGCTCGCGCCCGCGTGCCCGCAGGACCCAGGCCGGGCCGGGCCGGCCGCGCCCGGCCGCGCCCTCGCCACGCGTCGCCGCGTCGTCCCCGAGGGACTCCACCTGCGTGTAGTGGAACTCGTGTCCGCGCACCCGCTCCCCCTGCGCCAGCCACGGCGTGGCGGTAGCCGCCACCGCCTCGCGGTAGCCGAGCGTCAGCCGGCGGGTCATCCGCGCGCGCGCCGCGAGCACGCCGCACATCTCGTGGCCGTCGAGCCGCTCGCACAGGTACAGCAGCCCGCCGCACTCGGCCAGCACCGGCCGCCCCTCGGCGGCGAACGCGGCGACCCGCTCGCGCAGCGGCGCGTTGGCGGCGAGCTCCGCCCCGTAGACCTCGGGGAAGCCGCCGGCCAGCAGCAGCGCGTCGCTGTCCTCGGGCAGGCGCTCGTCGCGCAGCGGGTCGAACGGGGCGAGCTCGGCGCCGGCGGCGCGCAACAGCTCCAGGTTCTCCTCGTAGTGAAACGAGAAGGCGGGGCCCGCGGCGAGGGCGACGCGCACGCGTGCGCTCGTCCGCCGCGCGTCGGCGCCGTCGCCGGCGTCCGCCGGCCCGGCGCTCCAGGCATCGCCGGCCGTCCGCGGCGCCGCCCGGGCGATGCGCTCGATCGCCTCGACGTCCACGTAGCGCTCGGTCGCCTCCGCCAGCGCGGCCAGGGCGACACGCGCCTGGGACTCGCGCTCGCCCGCGGGCACGAGCCCCAGGTGGCGCTCGGGCGCCGTCACGCGATCGTCGCGGCGCAGCGCGCCGAGCACCGGCAGCTCGGGCGCCGGCAGGCCGCCGATCGCCTCGCGCAGCAGCTGCTCGTGGTGCTCGGAGCCGACGCGGTTGCACACCACGCCGGCGAGCCTCACGTCGGGATCGAACGTGCGAAAGCCGTGCACGATCGCAGCCGCCGAGCGCGACATCGCGGCCGCGTCGAGCACGAGCAGCACGGGCGCGTCCAGCAGCTTTGCCACGTGCGCGGTGGAGGCGAGCTCGCCCCGGCCCGAAGCGCCGTCGAACATCCCCATCACGCCCTCGACCACCGCGACGTCGGCCCCCCGCGAGCCGTGCCGGAACAGCGGCGCGATCAGCTCGGGCCCGCTCAGGAACGCGTCGAGGTTGCGGCCCGGCCGGCCCGAGGCGAGCGCGTGGTGGCTTGGGTCGATGTAGTCGGGGCCCACCTTGAAGCCCTGCACGCGCAGGCCGCGCGCGCGCAGCGCGCCGATCAGCCCGCAGGCCACCGAGGTCTTGCCGGCGCCCGAGCTCGTGCCCGCGATCACCACGCGCGGGATCACGCGGCGATCGCCTCGGCGTCGCCGCGAAGGAGCGCTCCGTCCGCGATCGCGCGCTCGCACAGCCGCCCGCCCGCCGGCCGAGCGCTGGGCCAGTCCAGGCACGGCACCGGCGCCGCGTCGTGCTCGCCGCTCGCCGGGTCGCAGCCGTGGTCGGGGCACACGCGCAGCGACGCCGTTCGCTCGCCGCGCCCGCGGCGCCGGCGCAGCTCCGCCGCGAGCGGCGCCAGCAGCAGCGCGTCGGCGGCCTCGATCGCCGCGACCTTGCCAGCCGCGTCGCGCTCGTGGGCGGCTTCGTCGGGGGCGCCCACGTGCACGACCACGCGCCCGGCGCCCGCGCGCAGCGCGTCCAGCGCCGCCGCCGCCTTGGCCGCGAGGTCGCTGCCGGGCCGGCCGGTCGCCCCGGGCGGCACGACCGTGCGCGCCCCCATCAGCCGCGCGATCCCGATCGCCGCTCCGCGCGCGCCGATCGCGACGGTGCGCTCGTCGAGCAGACGCGGCGGGACCGCCCCGCTCGGCCACAGCCGCAGCTCCGCGCCGGGCGCCGGCGGCCGGGCGCGGCCGATCACCAACATGCGGTGCGCGCCGAGGTGCACGACGCGGTGGCCGCCGAGCCCGCGCGCCAGCGCCCGGGCGGTGGCGCCCGCGTCGGCGCGGTCGCGCCGGTCAAGGCGCCAGACGCGCTCGCCTGGGCCGACCTCGACGCCGTACGCGGCCGCCTCGAGCGCGCCGCGGTCGACCGGCGCCTCGGGCGTCCAGCCGAGCAGGGCCGGGATCGCGCTCTCCGAGCCCGCCGGCAGGCCCGGCGCGACCGTGCGCAGCGCCGACACGCGGCCCTCGGCGGCGAGCCCGTCGAGCGCCGGCGTGCGGGCGCGCTCCAGGCTCGTCGGCCCGTCCCCCAGCGGCTCGCTGGCGCCGTCGAGGATCACGAGCACACGCGCGCGAGCGTCCGCGACGCTCGCGCCGTCGGCGCGGCGCGCGCCGCGGGCCGCGCCGGGCGCGCCTACCACTCGATCCCCTGCTGCGCGCGGATGCCCGCGTCCATCGGGTGCTTGACCTTGACGACCTCCGAGACGAGGTCGGCCGCCTCGATCAGCTCGGGGGCGGCGTCGCGGCCGGTGATCACGACGTGCTGGAAGCCCGGCCTCGCGCGCAGCGCCTCCACGACCTCCCGCGCGTCGATCCAGCCCCACTTGATCGGGTAGGTGATCTCGTCGAGCAGCAGGAACTCGTAGCGCTCGGCGGCGATCGCGCGCTTGACCTCCTCCCAGCCCTCGCGCGCGAGCGCCTCCGACTCGTCGAGGTCGCGCGACAGCCACGACCAGCCGTCGCCCATCTTCTCCCAGTCGATCCCGCCCCCCTCCGGGGACGACGCGAGCGCGGCGGCGGCCTTGGCCTCGCCGACCTTCCACTTGCCCGACTTCACGAACTGGAACACGCCACAGCGGTAGCCGCGCGCCCACGCCCGCAGCAGCATGCCGAAGGCGGAGGTGCTCTTGCCCTTGCCCTGCCCCGTCACGACGATCACGAGCGGCCGGTCGCGCGGTTTGCGGCGCTTGGGCTCGGCGCTGCCGCGGTCGCCCGGCCGGTGCGGCACGTCCACGTCGCCGCCGCCGTGGCGCTCCAGCGATCCCTCGGCCGCGTCGCGTGCGAGCGGTCCCGCGGCCGCGTCGCGCGCGAGCGGCCCCGTGGGCCCAGCCTCCGCCGCGGCGCCGCTCGGCGTCGCATCGGGCTGCTCCGCGCTCACGTCGCCGACCCCCCGGGGTGCAGGCGGTGCAGGCGCGCGCCGGCGCTCGTCGCGAGCGCCGCCGCGAGGCCGAGGCGCACGCGCCCGTCCTCGGTGTCGATCACGTGCACCGCGTGCGCGAGCCGCGCCAGGCGCGCGGCCGCCGCCGGGACGAGCCGCTCGGGGTCCTGGGCGCGGCCGTCGGTGAGCACGACCGCGATCGCCCGCCTGCCGGGCTCGCGCAGGGCCTCGCCGGCGATCACCTGCGCCGCCCGGTCGAGGCCGGCCGCGAGCGGCGTGCGTCCGCCGGCCGGCAGCGCGCGGATCGCCTCGGCCGCGCGCTCGAGCGGCGTGCCCGGCGCGACCAGCGTCTCGGCCGCCCGCCCGCGGAACGCGATCAGCGCGACGCGGTCGCGGCGGGCGTAGGCGTCGCGCAGCAGCTCCAGCAGCGCGCCCTTCACGCGCGCCAGCCGCCGCCGCGCGCCCATCGAGCCGCTCGCGTCGACCACCAGGCACAGCAGCGCGCCCTCGCCGCCCGCCCGCACCGGCGCGCGCACGTGCTCGGGCGGCGCGCCCGAGAGGCGCGCGTGCAGCGTCGCCACGACCGCCACGTCCTGCTCGCCGGCGTGCGCCGGGCGGCTGTCGATCGCCCCCGCGTGCGGCCCCGCCGTGCGCGCGCGGCGCCCCACCGGGCCGCCGCCCACGCCCGTGAGCTCGAGCGCGGTGGCCGGCAGCCGGGCGGGCGCCGGCGGGTCGCGCCGCTCGACGGGCGCCGGCGCCGCCGGGTCGGGCTGCTCCGGCCCGGGCCGCTGCGCCGGCTGTCCTGCGGCGTCGGGTCGCCCGGCCGCGGGCCGGCTCGGCGCGGACGGCTCCTGCTCGTCCCGACTCGACGTGGGCGGGGGCGGCGAGCCCCGCGGCGGCCCCGCGTGGCCCGCGGGCGGCGGGTCGTCCTCGCGCGCCGGGCTTGCCCGATGCGGTTCCGGGTCATCCTCGTCGAGCGCCCTCCCGACGTCGCCCGGGTCGGGCTCGCGCCCGTCGAGCGGGTCGCGGCGGCGGCGGTGGGCCAGCGCCAGCTCGGCCGCGCGGCGCACGTGCTCCTCCCCGACCTCCTGCGCCCCGTCGAGCGCCGCGAGCGCTCGTGCGGCGCGGGCGGTGACGAGGTCGCCGCGCACGCCGTCCACGCCCAGCGCGGCGCACGCCCCGGCGATCCGCAGGAGCTCGCGCTCGGGCAGCCGCACCGCCTCCAGGCGCTCGCGCGCGCCGGCGATCCGCTGTGCGAGCTCGCGCTCGTCGGCCTCGTAGCGCGCGCGGAACCCCTCCGGGTCGCGCTCGAACGCCAGCCGCCGGCGCACGATCTCGGCGCGCTGCGCCGGCTCGCGCGGCGCGCGCACCTCGACGCCCAGCCCGAAGCGGTCGAGCAGCTGCGGGCGCAGCTCGCCCTCCTCGACGTTCATCGTGCCCACGAGGATGAAGCGCGCGTCGTGCTCGACCGACACGGCCTCGCGCTCGACCCGCGCGACCCCCGAGGCGGCAGCGTCGAGCAGCGCGTCGACGAGATGGTCGGCCAGCAGGTTGACCTCGTCCACGTACAGGATGCCCCGGTGGGCGCGCGCGAGGATCCCCGGCTCGAAGACCCGCTCGCCGGCCAGCGCGCGGCGCAGGTCGAGCGCGCCGACGAGCCGGTCGAGCGTCGCCCCGAGCGGCAGCTCGACGAGCGGCGCCGCGCGCAGCTCGTGCGGCGCGTCCCGTGCGATCGGCCCGCCCGGGCCGCGCTCGCCGGGCGCGAACGCGAAGCCCTCGCCGCTGGCCGCGCGCACCGGCGGCAGCAGCGGCGCGAGCGCCCGCACCGCCGTCGACTTCGCGGTGCCGCGCTCGCCGCGCACGAGCACGCCGCCGACCTCCGGCGAGACCGCGTTGATCAAGAGCGCCTGCACCAGCGGACGCTGCCCGACGAGCGCGCACAGCGGGAACTCGCTCACGCGCTCGCCTCCTCGAGCTCGCCCTCGAGCGCCAGGTAGCGCTCGCGGACCTCGGCGAGCGTGCCCTGCTCGGGCCGCTCCCACATGCCGCGCTCGGCCGCCTCCAGCAGCCGCTCGGCGATCGCGCGCGCCGCCCACGGGTTCGAGCGCGACATGAACTCGGCGACGTCCGCGTCGAGCAGGTAGCGCTCGGCCACCCGCTCGTACATCCAGTCTTCGGCCACCCCCGCCGTCGCGTCGTAGCCGAACAGGTAGTCGACCGTCGCCGCGAGCTCCGCCGCGCCCTTGTAGCCGTGCCTGATCATCGAGGCGATCCAGCGCGGGTTGGCCACGCGCGCCCGGAACACCCGCCGCGTCTCCTGCGCCAGCGTGCGCGAGACCACGCGCGAGGGGTCCGAGCTGTCGCCCAGGTAGGCCGCCGGCTCGCTGCCCGTGAGCGCCCGCACGGTCGCGACCATGCCGCCGTGGTACTGGAAGTAGTCGTCGGAGTCGAGGATGTCGTGCTCGCGCGAGTCGACGTTCTTGACGGCCGCCTCGATCCGCGCGAAGCACTCGCGCATCGAATCGCGCGCCGGCTCGCCGTGCAGGCCGCGCCCGTACGCATAGCCCCCCCACGCCTCGTACACCTGGGCGAGGTCCGCGTCGCCGCGCCACCCCGGCCCCCCGCCGTCCCCGTGCGCGTCCAGCAGTTGCAGCAGCCCCGCGCCGTAGGTGCCCGGCTTGGAGCCGAAGATGCGCGTGCGCGCCCGCCGCCACGCCGCCTGCGCCCCCAGCTCGCCCGCGAGCCGCTCGGCGTCGGCGCGCGCGTGCGCCGCCACGAAGTTGCGCTCGTCCGGCTCGTCGAGCGCCGCGACCGCCGCGACCGCGTCATCGAGCAGCGCCAGCACGTGCGGGAACGCGTCGCGGAAGAAGCCCGAGATGCGCACCGTCACGTCGACCCGCGGGCGCCCCAGCCGCTCCAGCTCGATCACCTCGATCCCCGTCACGCGCCGCGACTCCGGGTGCCAGACGGGGCGCACGCCCAGCAGCGCCAGGATCTCGGCGACGTCGTCGCCCTGCGTGCGCATCGCCGAGGTTCCCCACGCGACCAGCCCCACCATCCGCGGCAGCTCGCCCGTCTCGCGCCGGTGGCGCTCGAGCAGCGCGTCCGCGAGCCGCTGGCCGACCTCCCAGGCGAGCTCCGACGGCAGCCCGCGCGGGTCCACCGAGTAGAAGTTGCGCCCCGTCGGCAGCACGTCCAGCCGTCCCCGCGTGGGGCTGCCAGACGGCCCCGACGGCACGTGGCGGCCGTTCAGCGCCGCGATCACGTGCTCGATCTCCTCGCCCGTGCGCCGGATGCGCGGCACGACCTCCGCGGCCGCGAAGCGCAGCGTGCGCTCGAGCCGCGCGTCCGTGCGCCCGAGCGCCTGCGCGCACACCTCGGCGGCCGCCGCCGAGTCCCAGTCGCGCAGCGCGAGCCGCTCCAGCAGCGTCATCTGCACCGCCTCCAGCAGGTCGACGACGTCGCCCGCGCTGGCCGCGGCCGCCCGCCCGCCGAGCGGCCGGCGCGCGAGCCCGACGAGCTCTCGTGGCGCGCTCGCGGGCGCGCCCGGGTCGGCCACCAGCGCCGGCTCGTCCAGGCCGAAGGCACACCCCACCGCCCGGCGCAGTCCCATCACCTCGCCCGAGCCGAGGCGCAGCATCGCCGCCACCAGCCCCCGCAGCTGCTCGCCCTCGGGCGGGCGCCCGAGCACGTGCAGCCCGTCCTTGATCTGGATGTCCTTGACCTCGCACAGGTAGCCGTCGATGTGCTGCACGAGCTCGCCGACGTCCTCGGGCCGCTCGTGCACGTCGAGGTCCGCCTGCAGGTTCGCCTTCTCGATCGCCGCCCAGATGCGCGCCGCGAGCGCCGGCAGCTTGCCGGGGTCGAGCACCTCCAGGCGCGCGTACTCGTCGAGCAGCGCCTCCAGCTCCGCCAGCTCGTCGTAGGTGTCCGCGCGCATCATCGGCGGCACCAGGTGGTCGACGATCACCGCGTGCGCCCGGCGCTTGGCCTGCACGCCCTCGCCCGGGTCGTTGACCACGAACGGGTACACCAGCGGCACGTCGCCGAGCGCCGCGTCCGGCGCGCACGCCGCCGACAGCGCGAGCATCTTGCCCGGCAGCCACTCGAGCGTCCCGTGCTTGCCCAGGTGCACGATCGCGTCCGCCCCCCACACCGCGTCCAGCCACCGGTAGCACGCCAGGTAGTGGTGCGTCGGCGGCAGCTCGGGGTCGTGGTAGATCCCCACCTGATCCTCCCCGTATCCGCGCGGCGGCTGGATCGCCACGAGCACGTTGCCGAGCTCCAGCCCCGCGACCACGAAGTCCTCGTCGTCGACGTAGCGGTCGCCTGGCGGCGGCCCCCAGCGTTCCTCGATCGAAGTCCGCAGCGTCTGCGGCAGCGTCGTGTACCACTCCAGGTACTCGGCCACCGGCATCCGCAGCGTCGCCTGCGCCAGCTGCTCGCCGGTCAGGAACTCCGGGTCGTGCCCGCCGCCCGCGATCAGCGCGTGCATCAGCCGGTCGCCGTCGGCGGGCGCGTCGAGCACGCGCATCCCCTCCGCGCGCAGCGCCCGGAGCAGCCCGATCGCGCTCGCCGGCGTGTCCAGCCCGACCGCCATTCCCACGCGCGCGTGCTTCGTCGGGAAGCTAGTCAGCAGCATCGCCACCCGCCGCTCGGCGACCGGCGTGCGCCGCAGCCGCGCGCTGCGCACCGCCAGGCGGGCCACGCGCTCGCAGCGCTCGCGGTCGGGCACGTACCTGGGCACCGCGGCACCTACCGGCGAATCGCCGGCGTAGCGCTCCTTAAAGCTGATCACCCCGCCGAGGATCCGCCCGTCGAACTCGGGTATCGCCACCTGCGTGGCCGCATCCAGCGGCGCCAGCCCCGCGTCCGACTCCAGCCACGAGCTCCGCGAGGAGGTCGCGCAAACCGCCTGGATCACCGGCACGTCGAGCTCCGCCAGCGCCGCGGCGTCCCACTCCTGCCACTGCTCGCCCACGCCCTCGCCGGGGGCGGCGGCCAGGTCGCCGGCGCCGGAGCCGCCCGTGGCGAGCATCGTGACGATCAGCGCGTCGACGTGGCCTTCGAGCAGCGCGAGCGCCGGCACGCGGTCGTCCGCGTCGCGCCGCAGCGTGTAGCTCCACACCGCCAGCGGGTTGGCGCCCGCCCGCGCGATCGCCGCGCAGAGCTCGTCGACGAAGGCCGTGTTGCCCGTCAGCCGGTGGGATCGATAGAAGCACACGCCGACCGTGGGCCGATCCGCGGCCAGCCCGCCCAGCGCCGTCTCGAGCTCGACGTCGCCCACGCCCGGCGCGTACACCCCCAGATCCGGCACCGAATGCGGCGGCTCGAACCCGTGGCCTTCGAGCAGGAACGTGTCGGCGAGGAAGCGCAGCAGCTGCTCGACGTTCTCCACGTCGCCGTGGCGCAGGTACTCGCCCGCCTGCGCCACCGCCCCCGCCGGCGCCAGCGACAGCCCCGTCATCTCCGCGTCCGGCTCGGCCTCGCCGCCGAGCGCCAGCAGCGCGATCCCGCGCTCGCGGCAGCGCTCGCGCAGCAGCTCGAAGCCCTCCGGCCAGCCGCGCCGGCCGCCGAGGATGCGGCACACGACCACCCGCGCCCCCTCGAGCAGCTCCTCCACGAGCGCCGCCGCGTCCGCCCCCGCGGGGTTCGCGCAGCGCACCCGCGGGAAGGACTCGGGCAGCCGCTGCACCGCGCTCGCCGCCGCCAGGATCTCCGTGTCGGCCGTCGTCAGCAGCCGCAGCATCCGCGCGCCTCCCCTCGGTCCCTCAGCCCACGCACGGCCGCACCTCCGTGGCGATCGCCGGCAGCTCCGCCGGCACGCCCCCTTCGATCAGCCGCGCGAGCGCCGCCGTGTCCAGGTGCTCGGCCACGAGCTCGCCGAGCAGCTCCAGGCGCGCCTCGCGCGCAGCCGCGAACGCGCCCGCCCCGGGCCGAAAGCGCCGGCCCCGCACGCCCGCGACGTGCGCCAGCAGCGCCCGCCGGAACGCGTCGTGCTCGAGCGCCCCGTGCCAGGAGGTGCCGAGCACCGCCCCCGCGCGGCACCCCTCCGGCTCGCCGTCCGCGGCCGCGAACAGCGGCTCGCCGGCCGTCCGCGCCACCCGCCCGTGGCGGATCTCATAGCCCCCGACCGCCGCGCCGAGCCACTCGCAGCGTCCCTCGCGAAGCCGCAGCAGCTTCTCGCGCGCGAACCGCGTGGCGACCGGCAGCAGCCCGAGGCCCGCGACCGCGCCCCGCCCGGACTCGACCTCGTCCTCGATGCGCTCGCCCAGCATCTGGTAGCCGCCGCACACGCCCAGGATCGGCCCGCCCGCCCGCGCCCGCGCCGCCAGCGCGCCGTCGAGCCCGCCCGCCCGCAGCCGCTCGAGGTCCTCGACCGTCGCCTTCGTCCCCGGCAGCACCACCAGGTCCGCCCGCTCCACGTCCGCCGCCGAGCGCGTGAAGCGCACGCGCACCCCCGGCTCGCTCGCCAGCGCGTCCACGTCGGTGAAGTTGCTCATCCAGCGCAGCCGCACCACCGCCACCTCGAGCGTCTCCCCGCCCGCCCGCGCCGGGCGCTCCGGCCGCGGCGCCTCCAGCGCCAGCGAGTCCTCGACGTCCATCCACAGGTCCTCCACGTGCGGCAGCACCCCGTACGTCGGCCGCCCCGTCAGCTCGCGCAGCTGCGCGAGGCCCGGCGCGAGGATCGACTCGTCGCCCCGGAACTTGTTCACCACGAAGCCCGCCACGTGCGCCTGGTCGCCCGCCTCCAGCAACGCCAGCGTCCCGAACAGCGACGCGAACATCCCGCCGCGGTCGATGTCCGCCACCAGCAGCACCGGCAGCCCAGCCTCGCGCGCCAGCCCCATGTTCACGAGGTCGGCGTCGCGCAGGTTGATCTCCGCCGGGCTGCCCGCGCCCTCGCACACGACCACCTCGAAGCGCCCCCGCAGCTCGGCCAGCGCGCCCGCGACGACCGGCCGCAGCTCGTCCTTGAGCTGCTGGTAGGAGCGCGCGCTCGCCTCCGCGTAGGGCCTGCCCATCACGACCACCTGGCTGTGGCGCTCGCCCGAGGGCTTGATCAGGATCGGGTTCATCGCCGCCTCGGGCTCGACCCCCGCCGCCTGCGCCTGCACCGCCTGCGAGCGCCCGATCTCGTGACCCCCGCGCGTCACCACCGAGTTGAGCGCCATGTTCTGCGCCTTGAACGGCGCCACGCTCACCCCTTGGCGGCGCAGCCACCGGCAGATGCCCGCCACCAGCACCGACTTGCCCGCGTCCGAGTGCGTCCCGCACACCAGCAGCGCGCCCCTCATCGCGCCGCCCCCGTCGAGCCGTGCTCGCGTGCCGCCGCCCCGGTCGAGCCATGCTCGCGCGCCGCCGCGCCGAACGAGCCGCGCTCGCGCGCCGCCGCGCCCGCCGCGCACACCAGCGTCGCGGCGAAGCCCACGGCCAGCGACAGCCGCGCGGCGCGCCGCACGTCGGCCACGCCCGGCGCCCCCCCGTCGCCGAGCCGCGCGCGCTCCTGCGTGTGGCCGCCGTAGGCGAGCGGCCCCCCGAGCGTCAGGCCCAGTGCGCCCGCGAAGGCCGCCTCCACGAGCCCCGCGTTGGGGCTCGGGTGCTCGCCCCCGTCGCGCCGCGCGACCGCCAGCGCCGCACGCCGCGAGCCCCCCACGAGCGGCGCCAGCAGACACGCGAGCGCCGCCGTCAGCCGCGCCGCCGGCCAGCTCATCGCGTCGTCCAGCCGCGCCGCCGACCACCCGTACTCGCGGTAGCGCTCGCTGCGGTGGCCGACCATCGCGTCGAGCGTGTTCGCCGCCCGGTAGGCGCTCACCCCCGCCGGCCCGCCCAGCGCGCCCCACAGCAGCGCGCCCGTCACCGCGTCGCTGGTGTTCTCCGCCAGCGACTCGACCACCGCCCGGCACACCTGCGCCTCGTCGAGCTCGCCCGCGTCCCGTCCGCACAGCGCGCGCAGCGCCCCCCGCGCAGCCTCCAGCTCCCCGCGCTCGAGCAGCGCGCCGACGGCCAGCGCCTCCCGGCGCAGCGAGCGCCCGCCGAGCGCCACCCACGTCAACGCCGCGAGCGCCAGCTCGCGCGCGATCCCGCTGCGCGCGCACGTCCGCGACAGCCCCTGCGCCGCGAGCGCCGGCAGCGCCACCAGCACCGCCGTCGCCGCGACCCCGCGCGCCCGCGACGGCCCGTAGGCGGCCCGCTCGACCGCCCCCGCCAGCCGGCCGAAGCCCGCCACCGGATGCCAGCGCCGCGGGTCGCCCGCCAGCAGGTCCGCGACGAAGCCCGCGATCAGCGCCGCTGCGGGACTGTGGCCGGACCTGCTCTGCACCGCTACCTCCTCGGGATCGTGCGTCCCGCTGCTGGGAAGGGCTCGCGGCGGTCGAGTCTCTGGCTTGCGAGAGCCACGCCCCCGGCCCGGCCACGGGTTGCCTGGCGCGTCCCGGGATCTCTCGCTCACAGTGGCGCGACCGCCCCGGACTCGCACCGGGTTCCTCGCGCCGCCACGCTTACCGCGCTGATGCTATCTGCTGCCGGGAGGCTAGTGTTGGCGGGCCATGAGCACCCAGCGCTTCGTGCGGCCGCCCACCCCCGCCGGCTTCGACCCCTCGCGCGCGGCCGAGCGCGCCGCCGACCCGCGCGCCTGGCGCTACGACGGGGACGCCCGCGCGGCCGTCCACCGCGTGATCGCCGAGCGCCGCGACGTGCGCCGCTTCCGCCCCGACCCCGTCCCCGAGGACGTGCTCGCCCGCGTGCTCGAGGCCGCCCACCGCGCCCCCTCCGTCGGCCTCATGCAGCCCTGGCGGCTGATCGTGATCCGCGAGCTCGCCACGCGCGCGGCGATGCGCCGCCTGGCCCAGCGCGAGCGCCTGCGCCAGGCCGACCGCTTCGACGAGCGCGCCCTGCAGTTCCTCGACCAGAAGATCGAGGGCGTCGTCGAGGCCCCGCTCGGGCTGTGCGTCTGCTGCGACCACGGCGACCCCGACGTCGAGGTGCTCGGCCGCGGCACGATCCCCGAGACCGACGTCTACAGCACCGCCTGCGCGATCGAGAACCTGTGGCTCGCCGCCCGCGCCGAGGGCCTCGGCGTCGGCTGGGTCAGCTTCTACCGCCCGCCCGACCTGCGCGCCCTGCTCGGCCTGCCCGAGCGCGTCGACCCGATCGCCTACCTGTGCCTCGGCTGGCCCGACGAGCGCCCCGTGCGCCCCGGCCTCGAGGCCGCCGGCTGGTCTCGGCGCATGCCGCTCGACGCCGTCGTCATGGACGAGCGCTGGAGGCAGGAGGCAGGAGCTGGCGGGACACGGGCCGCCGGCGGGGGCGCCGCGCCGGCGGGGGCGCCGGCCTCGGGCTCGCCACCCTCGGACCCGCCGCCCTCGGATGCGCCGCCGTCGGCCCCGCGCGCGCCCGGCCCCGACCGCGCCGCCGCGATCGCCGCCCGCGACCGCCTCGACCGGCTCGTCAAGCCCGGCGGCAGCCTCGGCGCGCTCGAGGCGCTGATCGAGCGCTGGGCGGGGATCGCCGGCGCCCCGCCGCCCGCGCGCATCCGCGCCGGCGTGCTCGTGCTCGCCGCCGACCACGGCCACGCGCGGCGCGGCACCAGCCTGTTCGACAGCGAGGTCTCCGCCCAGGTCGCCGCGGCCGCCGCCCGCGGCGAGACCGCCGTGGGCGTGCTCGCGCGCGAAGGCGGCCACCGGCTGCTGGTCGCCGACGTCGGCCTCGCTGGCCCCACCCCGCCCGGCGTGCGCGACGCCAAGCTCGCCGCCGGCAGCGCCGACATGACGCTCGCGCCGGCGCTCACCGACGAGCAGCTCGCGGCGGCCCTCGACGCCGGCGCGGCCCTCGCCCGCGAGCTCGCCGACGGCGGCGTCGACTGCCTCGTGCTCGGCGAGATCGGCATCGGCAACACCGCCGCCGGCGCCGCGCTCGCGTGCGCGCTCACCGGCGCCTCCCCGGAGCGGGCCGTGGGGCGCGGCACCGGTCTCGACGCCGCCGGCCTGCAGCGAAAGCGCGAGACGGTCTCGGCGGCGCTCGCGCTGCACGGTGAGGAGCTGACGCCGCGCGAGGCGCTGCGCCGCCTCGGCGGGCTCGAGCTCGCGGCCCTCGCCGGCGCCGCCACCGAGGCCGCGCGCCTGCGCCTGCCGGCGCTGCTCGACGGCTACGCCGTCACCGCCGCCGCGCTCGCCGCCGCGCGCATGGACGCGGCCGTCGGCGAGGCGCTGATTGCCGGCCACCGCTCCGCCGAGCCCGGCCACGCCCTGCTGCTCGAGGAGCTCGGCCTCGAGCCGCTGCTCGACCTGCGCCTGCGCCTCGGCGAGGCCTCCGGCGCCCTGCTCGCGCTGCCGTTGATCGAGGCCGCCGGCGCGCTGCACGCCCGCATGGGCACCTTCGAGGAGTCCGGCGTTGCACGCGCGCGCTGACACGCGCTCGCCCGCCGACAGCGACCCGGGCGCGGCGGCGGAGCATCGGGGCCCGGACGCCGCCGCGCAGACTCGTGGCAGCGGTCCGAGGCGGGTCTGGCGGGGCGCCGGGAGCGCCGTGGCGCTGCTCACGATCGTCCCCGCCGGCGGCCTCGCCGGCGCGAGCCTCGAGGGCGCGGCCCCGTGGTTCCCGCTCGTCGGCGCCACCGTCGGCGCGCTCGCCGGCGCCGTGCGCCTCCTGTGCGGCCCGCCGCTCGGCGCCGCCCTCGCCAGCGTGCTCGCGCTGGCGGTGCTCGTGCTCCTAACCGGCGGCCTGCACCAGGACGGCCTCGCCGACACAGCCGACGGGCTCGGCGCGCGCGGCGCGCGCGCCCGCCGCCTGGAGGCGATGCGCGACTCGGCCACCGGCGTGTTCGGCGTGCTCGCGCTGATCGTCTGGGCGCTCGCGCTCGTCACGAGCCTCGGCGGGCTCTCCGACGAGCACGCGCTGCGGGCGCTGATCGTCGCCGGCGCGCTCTCGCGCTGGGCGCTCCTGCTGCACGCCTCCTGGGCGCCGCCCGCGCGCGCCGACGGTCTCGGCGCGTCCTTCCGCGTCAGCCCCGCCCAGCTCGCGCTCGCCACCGTTCCCGCCGCGGCCGCGGCGCTCGCGCTCGGCGGGCTCGCGCCCGGCGCCGGCGCGCTCCTCGCGGTCGCGCTGCTCGCGCTGCTCTCGGCCGCCTTCGCCAGGCGCGCGCTCGGCGGGCGCACCGGGGACACGCTCGGTGCGACCGCCGCCGTGGCCGAGGCGCTCGTGTGCGTCGTCCTGCTCGCCTTCTGGCGGGGCTGACGCGCGCGGGCTGACGTGCGCGCCGCCCCTCGCCCCGCCCGGCGGCGGGGCTGACGCGCGCGCGGCTCGTCCCGCCCACCCCAGGGGCGAGCGGGACGGGCGCGAGATTCCGGCTAGCGCACCCCGTGGTCGAGCATCGAGCGCTCCACGTCGAACGCGTCATTTTCCTCACCCAGCGCGTTCGGGTGCACCGCGACGCCCGTGAGCGAGCCGAACAGCGGTTCGATCCAGCGCGTCCCCACCGCTTCGCACGCGTTGTGGCCTTTGCTCGGCGTGAACGTGTTCACGAAGAAGGCGCCGTTGTTCTTGGCCTCGCGCTCGAGGCCGGTGTTGCCCCGGGCCTGCACCTGTGTGTGGAACCAGCGCAGGTCGTCGGTAGTCCACGGGATCGCCGTCGGGCAGTAGCCGTCCTTGGGCGTGATTTCGGGGTAGCCGACGACGAACACCTTCGCTTTCGGCGCCAGCACGTGGATGTCCGCCAGGGCTTCTTCCTGCGGCCCCCGTGTTTCTTCGAACGTCTTGGTCACGAATTCGGAGAACTTCTGCTTGCACGGCGCGCCCTTGTTCGGCTTGCCGAAGTCCGTTTCGGTGCAGCCCACGACGAGCGTCTCGAACAGGTTCTTGTCGTTGCCGCCCATCCCCACCGTCACGATTTCCGTTTCCGCGCTGAGCGCGTCGAACTGCGGCAGCTGGCCGGGAAGCTGTTCGACGAAGAAGTCTTCCGTCTTCGCGCCGCCGCAGCTGACGTCCGTCAGCGACAGCTTCAACGCCGCCGCCACCAGATGCGGGTAGTTGGCTTCCGAGCGGCCGCATTCCCTGCCCGGCGAGGTCGTCTGCTGGGGCTGCACCCCCGGCGCCGCCGTGTAGGAGTCGCCCATCGCCACGTACTTCGCGCCTTCGGCGTTCGCAACCGCCGGCAGCACGGCGCCGAACGCGCCCACGGCCAGCACCAGCGCCATCCTGAGAGTCGCTCTCATTTCTCCCTCTCCTTGATGTCGTTTGATCGAGCGCCGCCCGCCCTTCGCCGCGGTTCCCCGACCGCTTGCAAGGTTGTGTCAGACGGCGTACTTAACCTACCAGCGTCCCGCTGGCCCGCGGTGTGCCCGCGGGGCTACGATGGGCCCCGGCGATGTCCTCAGAAGACCCACCGAGCGCCGCCGTCGGGGTGCGCTGCGGCTCGCGCTTTACGACCTACCCGGAGCTGTACGACCGCGCGCTGCGCGCGGCCAGCGGCCTGCACGAGCTCGGCGTCGGCGCCGGCGACCGCGTGGCCCTGCTGCTGCGCAACTCGGTCGAGTTCATCGAGGCGTCCGTCGCGACCGTCCCGCTCGGCGCGGCCAAGGTGCCGATCAACTGGCATTGGCGCGGCGAGGAGGTCGCCTACGTGCTCGCCGACAGCCGCGCGAGCGCGCTGATCGTCCACGAGGACCTGTGGGCGGGCGTCAGGGACAGCGTTCCCGGAGACCTCGCCGTGGTCGTCGTGCCGGCGCAGGAGCCCGGTGCCGGCCACGCCCGGCGATCCGCGCCGCCGGCGGACGGGGAGCTGTGGTGGCCGCGCTGGCTCGCGGCCTACGAGCCCTTCTCCGCGCCGCCGGAGACGGCGCCCGCCAGCATCATCTACACCTCCGGCACGACCGGGCGGCCGAAGGGCGTCGTGCGCACCGCCCCCACCGACGCCGAGCGCGAGGCGATGCGCGACCTGTTCACCGCTCTGTTCGGGCTGGAAGCCGGGCAGCGCACGGCGATCCCGGCGCCGCTCTACCACTCGGCGCCCAACGCCTACACGAACGCCGCGGTCCTGCGCGGCATGCACATCACGCTGATGAGGGCCTTCGACCCCGAGGAGTTCCTGCGGATCGTCGAGCGCGACCGCATCAGCGTCGTGCAGATGGTCCCGACGATGTTCACGCGCCTGCTCGCCCTGCCCGAGCGGGCGCGCTCGCGCTATGACCTGTCCTCGCTGCGCCTGGCGGTGCACGCGGCCGCGCCGTGCCCGCCCGAGGTCAAGCGGGCGATGATCGACTGGTGGGGGCCGATCGTGGTCGAGTACTACGGCAGCACCGAGGTCGGCCCGGTCACGCTCGCCACCAGCGAGGACGCGCTCGCGCACCCGGGGACCGTCGGGCGGGCGCTGCCGGGCGCCACCGTCAAGGTCCTGGACGCGCAGGGAGAGGAGCTGCCGGGGGGCGCGTCGGGCGAGGTGTTCGTGCGCCACCCTGCCTTCTCGGACTTCACCTACGAGGGCGACGAGCGCAAGCGGCGCGCGGTCGAGCGCGACGGCCTGGTCAGCTGCGGGGACATCGGCTACCTGGACGGCGAGGGCTACCTGTACCTCAACGACCGCGCCAGCGACATGGTGATCAGCGGCGGCGTGAACGTCTACCCGGCCGAGATCGAGGCGTGCCTGCACTCGCTGGCCGGCGTGCGCGACTGCGCCGTCTTCGGGATCCCCGACGAGGACTTCGGCGAGACGCTCGCGGCCTACGTCGAACCGCAGCCGGGCGCGAGCCTGAGCGCCGAGGACGTGCGCCGCCACGTCCACGAGCGTCTCGCCGGCTACAAGACCCCGCGCGTGGTCGAGCTGGTCGATTCGCTGCCGCGCGAGGACTCCGGCAAGATCTTCAAGCGCCGCCTGCGCGAGCCATATTGGGCTGGCCGAGCGCGGGCGATATAGGCGAGCTGACGCGGGCGGCCAGCGGCAGCCCGAGCAGCGTCACACCGCCCATCGTCAGGAAGGCCGCCAGCGGGTGGTGCACGAGCACCTGCACGATCAGCGCCACCACCAGCCCGCCGAGGTTGCCGGCCATCCACACGATCGCGCCGGCCGTGCCCGCGGCGCGCCCGGCGAGCTGCTCGGCCGCCGTCAGGATCACCGGCAGCGCCGGCAGCAGCACGATCCCGATCGCGACCAGCGCGAGCGCGCGCGTGCCGATCCACGGCGTCGCGCCGAGCACCACGCAGCCGGCGCAGCCGAGCAGCACCGCGCCGCGCAGGAACGGGCGCTCGGCGTGGCGGCGCGCGACCAGCGGCGGCAGCACGGCGCAGCCGACGATGCCCGCGACCACCATCCCCACGAGCAGCACTCCGGCGGTTGTTTCCGAGACGTGCGACGGTTCCAGCAGCGTCTGCAACCAGGTGGCGAGCGCCACGAAGATGCCGAAGCCGAGGAACACCAGCCCGCACTGGATGCGCATCGCCGGCAGCCCCCACAGGGCGCGCGCGGCGTTGCCCTCCCACTCCGCGGACGATGCGATCGCGGCGTGCTCCTCACTGCGGTGGCCCGGCCGGCGCAGCGCCAGCGCGAGCGCGAGCGCCGCGAGCACGCCCAGCGCCGCCTCCAGCACGAGCAGCCGCTCGAGGTGCCCGTGCGCGCCGAGCGTCGGCCCGAGCAGCAGCGCCAGCAGCATCCCCACGAAGTTGCCCGCCGAGCCGAGCGAGATGCCGTCGGCGCGCTGGCGGGCCGGCAGGTACTCGCCCGCGAGCTTGCCCACTGCGCTCAGCACGACCGGCTGGGCGACCGCGACCAGCACCTGGCCGCTCAGCGCCCACGCGTAGGTCTCGCCGCCCAGGCGCACGAGCCCGCCGAGCGCGACGAGCGCCCCGCCGGCCGCGAGCGACGGGCGAAACCAGCGGTCCAGCAGGACTCCCGCGGGGATCGCGAGCATCACGTACAGCAGCGGGAAGATCTCCGCGAGCCAACCGACGGCGCCTACCGAGACGCCGTAGCGGTGCGCCGTCTCGGTCGTGATCGCCGCGTAGGTCAGCCACAGCACCTGCGTGGCCGCGCACACGAGCGCGTAGGCGCCGATCACGCGCCAGCCGTTCGCGTTGGTGCTGCGCTGCTCTGGCCCCGACACCGGCGCGAAAGCCTAGAGGACGCGCTACACGCTGCGCAGGGCAGCGGCCGGCGCGAGCCGGGCGGCGCGCACCGCCGGGTACAGCCCGGCGAGCGCGCCGAGCACCACCGCGAGCGCCACGCCGCCGGCGACCGCCAGCACGGGCACGACCAGCAGCCAGCCCTGGCTGCTCGCGTAGATCGCCGTCGCGCCGGCGCCGAGGGCGATGCCGAGGACGCCGCCGAGCAGCGACAGCAGCATCGACTCGCCGAGGAACTGCACGCCGATGTGCACCGCCCGCGCGCCGAGCGCGCGGCGCAGCCCGACCTCCGGGCGCCGCTCGAGCACCGAGATGAACATCACGTTGGCGATGCCCACGCCGCCGACGAGCAGCGCCACCGCGCCGAGTCCGAGGAACACCGAGGTGAGCGTGCTCTGCGCGTCCGCGCGCGCCTGCAGCGCGCTCGAGGGGCGGCTGACCTGCGTGTCTTCCGGGTGTTCCGGGTACGCGGTCGCGCCCAGCAGCGCTGCCGCTTCGGTCACGCGTTCGGGGTCGGCGCGCACGTACAGCATGCTCGCGTGGCGCGAGGTCGCGAACAGGCGGTGGGCGATCGGGTAGCCGATCAGCGCCGCGCGTTCGATTTCCGGCGCGAGCGGCTGCGCCCCGAGGATGCCGGCGACGGTGAACCACGTGTCGCCCAGGTAGACCTGGACGGGCGCCTGTCCGCCGGTCCGCCCAGCCCGGCTGCCCGGCTGGCCTCCGAGCGTCAGCCTGCCGATGCCCAGGCGCTGCGCGGCGACCGCGCCGAGCACGACCAGCGGGTAGCGCTCGCTCGCCGCTTCCAGGAAGCGCCCGCGCAGCACGCTCCCGCCGAGCGTGGCGAGCAGCTGCGGGTCGGCGGCGTACACGGTGACGCCGCTCGTTTCCGCCGCTTCGATGAACGGGTTGCGCCGCACGCTCACGTTCGCGACGCTCGTCACCGCCGCGACCGAGCGCACGCTCGCGAGGTTGCGCACGGCGCGGTCGGCCGCTTCGGGCAGCTGCGCGTCGGCGCCCAGGAACGTCTGGCCGGGGGTCACCGTGAGCAGGTTCGTGCCGAGTTCGTTCAGCTCCGCCACCAGCCCGGCCTTGCTCGAGTCGGAGATGCCGAGCACCGCCACCATCGCGGCGATGCCGATCGCCACGCCGACCGCCGAGAGCGCGGCGCGCAGGCGGCGCGTGCGCAGGCCCACGCTCGCGACGCGCACGACGTCCGCCGCCAGCAGGCGGCTGCGGGGGATCGCGCCGGCGCCGAGCGCGCTCACCGGGCGAGCTCCGGCTGGGCCACGCGGCGCTCGTCGTGGACGAGGCGCCCGTCGCGGATCTCGACCCGGCGCGGCAGCGCGCCGGCGATCTCCAGGTCGTGCGTGATCACCACGACCGTCGTGCCCTGCTCGTTGAGCCCGCGCAGCAGCTCGAGGATCTCGGCGCCGGTGGCCGTGTCGAGGTTGCCCGTCGGCTCGTCGGCCAGCACGATCGCCGGTCCGCTCACGAGCGCGCGCGCGATCGCCACGCGCTGGCGCTCGCCGCCGGAGAGCAGCGCCGAGGTGTGCTCGGCGCGGTGGGAGAGGCCCACGCGCGCGAGCGCCGCGCGCGCCACCTGGCGCCGCCGGCGGGCCGGGATGCCCGCGTACAGCAGCCCCGTGGCGACGTTCTCGAGCGCGCTGTAGGCCTCGAGCAGGTGGAACTGCTGGAAGACGAAGCCGATGCGCCGCGCGCGCAGCGCCGCGAGCTCGCGGTCCGAGGCCTTGGCGGCGTCGACGCCGGCGATCCGCACCGTCCCCGTGCTGGGCCGTTCGAGCGTGCCCATCGTGTGCAGCAGCGTCGACTTGCCCGAGCCGGATGGGCCGACGATCGCGCACAGCTCGCCGGCGCGCACCGTCAGGTCGACGCCGCGCAGCGCCTGCACCCCGCCGGGGTAGTGCTTGACGACGTCGATCAGCTCCAGCACCGGCTCGCGCTCCGGAGGCGACGCCCGCGCGGCCGCGCTCATTCGGACTCGATCACCGTCTGGCCTTCGTGCACGCCGGCGCCTTCGACCTGCACGTAGCCGTTGGCGAACATGCCCGGCGTGACCGGCTCGTCCACGCGGCGCTCGCCGGCCCCGCTCGGAGACGATTCGAGGACCTCGATCGCGTAGCGGCCGCCGGCGGTCGCGAACAGCGCGGTGGCCGGCACCGCGAGCACGTTCGTGCGCACGCTCTTGACGAGTTCCACGCTCACGGGTGCCTCGTCGAGGCGGGGCACGCGACGCGTCAGCGCCAGCGTCACCGGGATCGTCGCCGATTCGCCGCTGTCTTCGCCCGAGGAGCCGCCCGATTCCCGTTCGTCGCCGCCGCTTTTCGCTTCGGCGGCGACCGTGCCGACTTCGACGATCCGGCCCTGCACGACGTCGCCGCCGGGCAGCGACACGGGCGCCAGCTCGCCGACGTGCGCGAGCTGCTGCTGTTCCGCTTTGAGCTTCAGCTGCACGAGCTGCTGCGTGGAGGTCGTGGTGAGCACCGCCTCCGCCTGTGCCGCGGCCGAGCCGCCGGGTTCCTTGGAGGAGCCCCCGTCGGGGCTGCCTTCGCCCTGCGGGCTGCTCGCCGCTTCTTTGGGTTTGCCTGTCCCGCTCGGTTTCGCTGCCGCTTTGGGTTTGCCGGCGGCTTTGCGCGGCTCGCGCGCCTTGGCGTGTTTGCGGCGCTTCGGCTTGCTCGGCCCGGGCGATCCCGACGGCGCGGCGGGCGGGTCCTGGCCGAGCGTGACGTGCACGGTGGTCACGCGGCGGGCGCTCGGCGCGAAGACGACGCGGCCGAGTTCGACTTCGCCGGTTTCCGTCAGGCCCTCGGCCTTCTGCCAGCGGCGCACGGCGGCGGCCGTCGCCTCGCCGAAGCTTTCCACGTCGGCGATCGCGCCGTACGGGTCGTAGCCGAGCGCGATCAGGTTGTCGTTGAGCTCGGCCACGTCGGGGCCGTCGCCGACGCCCTGCTTCAGCGTCCGGTAGGCGGGCGTCGACCCGTACATCAGCACGACGGGCAGGTCATCGACGCGGAACAGCGTGCCGCCGCGAGCGATCGTGGCGCCGACCGACGGCAGCCACGTGAACGTGCCGGACAGGCGGTCGTACAGTTCCGTCGAGGCGCCGTAGCCGAGCGTGCCGTCGACGCTCGCGCTTTCGGTGAGCGTGCGGCGCGTCACCGTCGCGGTCGTGTAGCCAGCGGGCAGGCCCGCGGCGGGCGCGTCGCCCTTGCCGCCGCCGCCCTCCAGCAGCACGATCGCTACGACCGCGCAGGCGACGGCGAGCAACGCGCCGACGGCCGCGCGCCGGCGGGTGCGCCGGCGCGGGCGCCGCTCGGGGCCGGCGCCGTCGTTGCCCAGGGTCTCGTCCTGCGTCCACGCCGGCGCGGTCGGTGGGGCGTCCACGGCTCAACCGCCGGAGAGCGCGAGACCGCCGCCGGCGTGGCCTTCGCTGTCCTTGCTCGAGCTGGGCGGGCCGCCCTTGAGTCCCGGGCCGCCGCCAGGCGGCTTGGGCAGCAGCTTCTGGCAGCTGCTCTGCGCCTGCTGGAATCCCGGGCTTTCGGGGTTCGGCGCGCCGGGTTCGCCCTTGCCGGAGTGGATGCCGATCCGGATTCCGCCCCCCTGTGCCGAGGCTTCGACCTTGATGCCGTGTTCGCGCATGCACTTGGCGAACCTCTGCACGGCTTCTTCCTGTTCCACCTTCTGCTGCGGCGAGAGGTTCACCTTCTTCGGTTCGGGCCGGTAGCGCGCGCACGCCTTCTGCGCCGCTTCGAACGCTTCCGGGCCGCCCGCTTTGCCGGGGCTGACCTTGAGGCCGTGGCCGCCGTTCGGGCCCGCGGCGACTTCGGCGTTGACGCCGTGTTCGCGCAGGCACTTGGCGAAGTCGGCGAACTTCGTTTCGGCCTGCTCTTCCTGGGCCCGTTCGCTCGCGGCCGCGTCCGAGGTCGGGTCGGAGCTCCCGCAGGCGGCCAGCAGCGCGCCCGCCAGCAGCACGGACAGCGCGACGAGCGCCGAGCGCGTGAGGCGTGCGCCGTTCGGCGAGGAGATGGGGGGCTGGCGTGACATGCGGCTCCTTTGGGGTCGATCTGGCGCACTCTGCGCGACAGCCTCATCAAGCCTGGGGGAGCTGAGAATTGCCTTAGAGCGAGCGAGGAGCTTCGTGAAGCTCGGGTGCTGCGGGGCGGTCGGGCGCGGCGAGCTCGTCCGCGCTCATCGCCAGCGGCGGCAGCGCCAGCGTCAGCCGCGCGCCCCCGTCGGGATCGTTGGCGGCGCGCACCGCGCCGCCGTGGGCCTCGGCGAACTGCCTGACGATCGCCAGGCCGAGCCCGGACCCGGGCAGCCCGCGGGCCGCCGGCGCCCGGTAGAAGCGGTCGAACACGCGCGCGAGGTCCTGCTCGGCGATCCCGGGGCCGTGGTCGCGCACCTCGAGCGCGCCGGCGCGCACGCGCACCTCCACCGTCGCCGGTTCGGAGCTCCACTTGAAGGCGTTGTCGAGCAGGTTGGCGATCGCGCGATCGAGCCGCGCGGGCGCGGCTCGCACGAGGCACGGCTCGGCGTCGAGCACGAACGAGCAGCCGGGCGCGTGCAGGCGCGCGCGTTCGATCGCGCCGGCGGCGGCGAGGTCCAGGCGCACGTCCTCGAGCTCGAGCTCCTCGACCTCGTTCTTGGAGAGATCGACGAGGTCGCCGACGAGCGCGCCGAGCTCGCGCAGCTGCGCCTGCGCGGCGGCGAGGATGCGCGCGCGTTCGGGCTGCGACAGCCGCTCGCCGAGCGTGAGCGCGTCGATGTTCGCCACCACGCTGGTGAGCGGCGTGCGCAGCTCGTGCGAGGCGTCGGAGATCAGCTGGCGCTGGGCCAGGCGGGATCGCTCGAGCGCCGCGAGCATCGTGTTGAAGCTCGCCGACAGGCGCCCGAGGTCGTCGTCGACGGCGATCTCGATGCGGTGTCCCAGGTCCTGCGTGTCGGTGACTCGTTCGGCGGCGCCGGTGAGGCGCCTGACGGGGACCAGCGCGGCGCGCGAGACGAGCAGCCCGAGCGCGGCGGCGAGCGCGATGCCGGCGAGGCACACGACCCCGAGCACCAGGCGCAGGTGGTCGAGCGTGTCGTTCAGATCGGTGAGGGGCTGGGCGACGAACCACACGCCGCCGTGCGGCGCCCGCTCGGTGAGCACCCGCGCGGGCGTGCCCGCGAGCGTCATGTCGCTGAAGAACGCCGGGCGCTGGCCGGCGCCGACCGCGCGCGCCGCCGCGGTCAGGGTGAGCTTCGGGCCGGTGCCGGCGCGCAGCACATTGCCGTCGGGTTCGGAGAGCTGCACGTAACCGATCTGGCCGCCGAGCTTGGGTGGAGGGAGCACGAGTTTGGCGCTCTGCGCTCCCGCGAGGCTCGCCGGCGCGGCCGAGAGGCTGCCCTTGGGGACGACCACCGTCTTGCGTTCGATCGTCAGGAGTTCGTCCCCGGAGCCCTTGCCGGCGCTGTTCTTGCCGTGGCCCGCGGGCGCGTGCTCGACGGTCGTCGATTCGGAGGCCGTCGTGCCGGCGACGCTTTTGAGGGGCGCCGTGCCCGCCCCGGCGGGCACGGCCACGGCGAAGCCGCCGCTGGACTCCGAGCCGGAGCTCGCTTCGAGCTGCTTGCCCGCCGGCAGGTGGACGGTGTGGTCGAGCAGGACCTGCTGGATGCGCACCGCCTGCGGCCGTCCCGGCGTCACCATCGCGCGCAGGCTCGCGTCGACCTGGCCGCGCAGCTGGTCGCGGGTGACGACGTACACGGCGACCGAGGCGATCGCGATCGCGGCCGCGACGGCGCCGGCGGCCAGCAGCACCACGCGGCGGCGGAAGCTCATCGTGAGCGAGGATCGGTGGCGGTCGCGGACGCTCATGGCGAGGGGGAGCGCAGCACGTAGCCGACGCCGCGCACCGTGTGGAGCAGGCGCGGCTCTCCGGCGGCCTCGGTCTTGCGCCGCAGGTAGCCGACGTAGACCTCCAGCGAGTTCGAGGAGGGCCCGAAGTCATAGCCCCATACGCGGTCGAAGATCGTGGCCCGCGTGAGCACCTGCCGGGGGTGGCGCATCAGCAGCTCGAGCAGCAGGAACTCGGTGCGGGTCAGCTCGAGCGTGCGCCCGCCGCGGCGCGCCTCGTGCGCGAGCGGGTCGAGCTCCAGGTCGTGGAAGCGCAGCAGCTGGTCCTCGCCCTCCCAGCCGGTGCGCCGCAGCAGCGCGCGCAGCCGCGCGACCAGCTCCTCGCGCGCGAACGGCTTGGCCAGGTAGTCGTCGGCTCCCGCCTCCAGGCCGGCGACGCGCTCGCCGACCTCGGTGCGGGCGGTGAGCATCAGCACCGGCGTGCGGTCGCCGACCGCGCGCATGCGCCTGCACACCTCCAGGCCGTCGAGCCCGGGCATCAGCACGTCGAGGATCACGGCGTCCGGCGAGGCGACGGCGAGCGTGCGGATCGCCTCGCGCCCGTCGGCCGCGGTGGTCACGTCGAAGCCGCCCAGGTCCAGCACCAGCGCGAGCGCTTCGCGCACGGAGGGGTCGTCGTCGACGACCAGCAGACGCATGCGCCGATGCTGACGGGCGAATGTGAAAGGAAGCTGAACGAGCCGGCGGGCGCGCTCATGCCTCCCTGACGATGCCTTCGATGGCGTCGGTGAGCGTCGCGCGGACGGCGGCGCGGTCGAGGCCGAGGTCGTGCGAGAGCAGCCACCAGGTGTGCACGTCGCAGATCGCGATCAGCGCGTCTCGCCGGCGTCTGCGGATGCCCGGAGCCAGTGGCGTGAGCCACGGGGCGAACGCGTGCTCGACCCATTCGTAGTGGACCTGCCGTGCCGCCTGCGAGAGCTTGGCGAGCAGCGGGTTGCCCTCTTCGAGCCAGCGGCCGATCAGCAGCGAGCGCTTGCCCCAATCCTCGTAGTGGTCGAGCAGGTTCTCCACGGTGCCCTCGAGGTCGCCCGCGGGCGCGCTCCAGCGCTGGTCGTGCACGTCCGAGTAGCCACGTACCAGCGCCTGCAGCAGCAGTCCCTCCTTGGACTCGAAGTGCCGCAGCAGCGTCTGCTTGGTGACGCCCGCCTTGGCGGCCAGCTTCTCCAGCGAGGTCTTCCGCCAGCGGCCCTCGTAGAACTCCTCGTCGGCGGCGTCGAGCAGAGCCTCGCGAGTGCGCTGCTCACCGAGCGCCCGGGCCGCCTTCTTGTACGGGCGAGGACCGATGACGCCCAGCAAGTTAGCGGACGCCTCAGTCCTGCAGCGCGAGCGCGGCGGGCACCGACGCTGCGAGGTATCCGGGGAGGGCGAGCATCGCGACCGCGGCCACGAGCACCACCGCGATGCTCTCCAGTCCCGCCAGCGGGATCGAGTGCGCGACCGGGAAGCCGACGCTGCTCGCCAGCGCGCGGTCGGCGAGCTGCTGGCCGTAGAGCCCGAAGCCCGCGCCGAGCAGGCAGCCGAGCCCGACCAGCAGCGCGCACTCGAGCAGGACCGTGTGCCACAGCTGCGAGCGCGGCAGCCCGTCGAGCTTGAGCTTGGCCATGCGCGGACGGCGCTGCCAGATCGTTGCCCCCATGGCCGCCGCCATCGCCAGGGCCGCGGCGATGAGGATCGCGGTGGCGATCTGAGCGAGGCTCGCGAGCGCCAAGCCGCTGAGCCGGCTCTGCGCCCTCACGCGCTGCGCGGCGGTCTGCACGGCCAGGCCCGAGCCGGGGCCGAGAGCCCGGCGGATCTCCTCGGCGCCGGCCGCCGGATCGACACCCGGCGCGAGCGCGACGCTGTAGGCGCTGACGGCGTCGCTCGCCCACGCGCGCGCGTAGTCGCCCGCGTTCATGACGATCGCGCCGGGCGCCCAGCCGACGTTCGTCGAGAGCGCCGCGATGCGCAGCCGGGTGGGCTTCGCGGTGGGCAGCGTGAGCGCCTGGCCGATGCGCAGGTGGTGTTCCTGGGCGATCGCCCGCGAGAGCACGAGCCAGCCGCCGCCGCGCACGCGCGCGCTCGCCAGCCGCGCGTCTCCCTGCACGAGCTGCCCGGCGGGCAGCAGCGGCGTCGCCTGGGCCGGCACGCCGATCACGAGCACGCGACGATCGCCGTAGTCGAGGAAGCCGCTGCGGTAGGGGCGCACGGCCTGCACGCCGGGCAGGCGCGCCAGCCTGGCGGGGTTCGTCGGCGCGAACGCGGCGGTGTCCAGCAGGTTGAACGAGCCGCGGGGGTCGACCCACACGTCGCTCGCGGCGTTGAGTTCCCGGGCGGCCGCGTCGAGGCCGGCGAGCAGGTCGTCGTGCGCCCCCTGGATCGCGACGCCCCCGAAGACGGCGATCGCTCCCGTCGAGGCGATCGCCACGGCCCTTCCGGGGGCGGCCCGCAGCTCCATCGTGACGACGTGGGGGACGATGCTCGTGAGTATCCGGGCGAGCCGCTCGGCGAGCGCGAGCGCGAGGCTGAGGGCGATCGGCAGCTCGAGCAGCAGCGCGCCGATCAGCAGCGTCGCGGCCGGCGCCGCCGCGTCGGGCGCGCGCAGCAGGATCGCGGTGGCGCCCAGCAGGCACGCGAGGCCCGCGACAGCGCGGCGGCGTCCCGCCCATCGCGCACCGGCGCCGCGGCGCGGGTCCTGCATCGCGAACGGGTCGCGCGCGAGCACGTCGAGCAGCGGGCCGAAGACGGCGACGAGGGTGGCGAGCATCCCGCCCGCGAGCGCGAGCGCGATCGTCCGCAGGTCGATCACCTGCGGCGAGCCGAGCGTGAACGCGAGCGACAGGAAGGCCGGGTCGGAGTGGAGCACGTGGATCGAGAGCTGCTCGCCGAGCAGCAGCCCGAGCGCGCTCGCGGCGAGCGCCAGCGCCAGCGCGTCGCTCAGCAGCACGGCCACGACGGTCGCCCGGCCGTAGCCGTCGCGTCTGAGGCCCGCGATCAGGCTCCTGCGCTGCGGGACCGTGAAGAGCATCGCGTTGAACGCGAACAGGAAGCCGACGAGCGCGCTGATCACCGAGAACAGCAGCGTCGCCTGCCGGCTCGCCGTCGCCGCCTTCGTGAACAGGGTTTCGTCGTAGTCGATCGGCTCGACGGACGCGTCCGCGGGCGCGAGTCGCGCGAGCGCTGCGTGCACCTGGCGCGCGCGTCCGGGCGCGGGCTCGATGAGGATCCTGCTCACGCGGCCCGGCAGCCCCGTCAGTTCCTGCACCGAGAACAGCGGCGCGATCGCCACGGGGCTGCTCGTCAACGGCCCGATCTGCCTGCTCGTGAGCTGCGCGTAGAGGGGGAGCTCGCCCGTGCGCCCGTCGAGCTGGAAGGCGACTTCCTGACCGAAGCGGCCGGCGCCGACGGCCCGCGCGAGGGGGGCGGGCAGCACGACCGCGCCGATGCCGCCGAAGGGGGCGAGCGCGGCGTGGCGCACCAGCTCGCCGCCGAGCCGCGACAGGCTCGCGTCGGCGCCCACGAGATCGACCGCGGCGCTCCCGCGCGGGCCGCGCATGTTCGCGCTCGCTTCGAGCAGCGGTGCGGCGACGCGCACGCCGGGGATCCCGCGGACCTCGGCGAGCGTGCCCTGCGCGAAGCCCTGCGGGGCGCGCGCCAGGAGCTGGAGCGTGGCCGTGCCGGCGATCCCGCGCGTGAGCTGCCGTACGGACCCCTGCAGGCTGGAGCTCGCTACCTGGGAGGCGAACAGCAGCGCGACGCCGATCGCGATGCCCGCGAGCGCGAAGCACTCCTGCGCCAGCCGCGCGCGCAGGCGCACGCGGAACAGGTGCAGGATGTTCGGAACGGGCACGGCGGCTCGCGATCGCTAGACGCCCACGATTCGGTTCGCGTGCTCGGCGTGTGCCCAGCCGGGCGGCTGGTCGGTGAGCCTGCCGTCGCACAGCGTGAGCACGCGGTCGGCGTAGTGCGCGGCGGTCGGGTCGTGGCTGACGAGCAGCGTCGCGATCTCCCGCTCGAGGCAGAGCTCGCGCAGCAGCTCGAGCACTTCGCGGCCGCGGTTGGTGTCGAGGCTGCCGGTGGGCTCGTCCGCCAGCAGCAGGCGCGGCTCGGTGGACAGTGCCCGTGCGATCATCACGCGCTGGCGCTCGCCCATCGACAGCGTCTCGGCGCGATGGCGCAGGCGCTCGCCCAGCCCGAGCCGCTCGAGCGTCGGCGTCACCCGCCGCTGGGCCTCGCGCCACCTGGTCGTCTGCAGCAGCTTCAGGATCGCGTTGTCGAGCACGCTCACGCCCGGCAGCAGGTCGAAGCTCTGCCGGATGAAGCCGAGCTCCGTCAACCTGAAGCGGGCGGCTTCGCGCTCGGACAGCGCGGAGGCCTCGCGCCGGCCGATCACGATCGTGCCCGCCGTGGGGCGCAGCAGCAGCGCGATCATCAGCAGCAGCGTCGTCTTGCCCGACCCGCTCGGCCCGTACAGGGCCACCACTTCGCCCGGCGCGACGGCCAGCGACACGCCGTCGACGGCGCGCACGGTCTCCCCGCCCGCCGAGGGATAGTGCTTGACGAGCTCGCGCAGCTCCAGCATCGGCGTGCTCAGTCCGAGACCCTGCCGCTGACCCGCACGGTGATGGCGTCGCGGTCGGATTCTTCGATCGTGCCGCTAAAGTCGAGCCCCGACCCGTGTACGTGCGTGTATTCGCCGGAGCCTCCGTCGATCGTCATCGATCCGGAGAAGGTGGCCTTCGCGCCGTTGCGCCGGTAGCTGCCCGAGCCGCTCCCCGACAGCGATCCCCCCTTCGGATGGATGCTCACTTCGACGGTCATGCGCGTCGAGGACACGGCGGTCAGGCGCACCGCGATCGCGCCCGCGGCGGTTCCCGACGCCACGCCCTGCTCCTCGAGCGTGAAGTTGTGTTTGCTGACCAGGTGCAGCCGGCCGCTCTCCTGCAGGGAGATGGTTCGCGCGGCGTGTGCTCGGGGCCGCGCCGCCCGGCGCAAGGCCGGTTGAGGGCCGGCGTCGGCGGGCACGGCGGCGAGCGCCAGCGCGGCGCACGCGAGCGGGCCGGCCCGGAGCACGCGAGGGCTCACTAGATCCGCGAAGGCGTCGTATGTGTGCATTTGTGCTTCCTCCTGGAGGTCGTGGTGTCAGGCATGTGATCCCCGCTGCGGGCTCGCGGGTGGGCCGCCCGCGGGACACGGGAGCGCGTAGCGGGCAGTGCTGCTCGGGCCTTCCGCGTAGGTGAGCTCCGCGGCGAACGCGAACCCGCCCGGGGGGCATCTGGAGGGCGTGAGCACGGACGTGACCGGGTGCCCCGGGCCCCGCGGCGCCTGGCCGATCCTCAGGGCAAGCGACACGACCGAGGCGTCGGGCTCGAGCGCGAGCGTGGAGATCGGAGGCAGCGAGAGCACCAGCTGTTCCCCGAACGGCGCCGTTCCCGGCGTGACCCTGCCGGGGAAGATCAGCCGCTCGTCGAGCGGCGTGTAGCCGCGCCCGTAGATCTCGAAGGTGGGTTCGAGGTTGTGGGGTTCGCCCACGAAGATCGTGAGCGCGACGTCCTCGGTCGTTCGCAGCGATCCGGTTAGCGCCTCCACGATGGCGTGCCCGGCGCCGATCGCCGACCGGGCCGGGCACGCCCCGATCCCACGTGCACGCAGGCGGTTCGCGGGGCAGCTGCTGAGGGCGGGGACGTCCAGGCCGAACCCGGCGGGGAGTCGGATGACGGCCTCGCGGACGGGCGAGGGGACGCCCGCTTCGCCGCCGGAGAGCTCGACGTCGAAGCCGAGCGTCGCGTGCGCGCGCAGCCGGTCGGGGGTCAGCGAGGCGCCGATCGCGGCGTGGGTGCTCGCGTATGCGCGCGCGCCGAGCGCAAGGCACGCAAGCGCCGCGCATGCCGCGGCGAGCGCCAGCCGGCCCACGGCCACCGGCCCGCCCGCCGTCGCGCTCGTCGGGGTCGAGCTCATCGACGTGGGCAGGCGATCGAGGTCTTGACCGTGCTCGAGCCGCCGTCGGCGAAGCCGGCCGTGGCGGCGATCGGAAAGCCGCCGTGCGGGCAGGTCCTGGGGACGATCACGCCCTTGATGTGCACCAGGCTGCGCTTTCCGTGGCGCCGCTCGAAGTAGTCCACGTCGGGCGCGCCGAGGGTTAGGAACGCGCTTTCGATCGCGGCCGGAGAGGCGCCCGGCAGAGTTTGGATCGGCGGTATCTGGGCGACGAGCCCGAGCCCGTACGGTGCGGGCGCCTGGATCTGCCTGGCGTGCAGGAGCACTTCGATCGTGACGGGCGAGCTGCCGAGGAGGTAGGCGAGGATCGCGACCTGGCCGGGCCGTTCGGGGGCGAAGAACAGGTCGAGCGCGAACCGCTCGTGGATCGTTTCCCCGGCGAGCTGGAACACCCCGACGCCACCGCCGAAGCCCGCGCGCGAGCTCGCCGGGCAGGCGCCCGGCCCGTGCGCTTCCAGCACGGCGGCCGTGCAGCTCCCGGCGCCACGCGTGTCGAGCGCCGTGCCGGCGGGCAGGTAGAAGGCGAGGCTCGTGACCGGGGAGGGCACGGACGCGGTGCTCGAGGCGAACGTCCCGGCGAACGAGGCGTTGGTCGGCACGCCGAGCTCGTCGGGGGTGAAGCCGGCCCGCAGCGTCAGCGTTTCGGAGGCCGCCGCAAGCGATGCGGCGGCCAGGCACACGGACGTGGCGGCAGCGAGCAGCAGTGTCTTCCGTCGCATCGAGATCCCTTCCGCGGCAACGCCGCAGAGCCTGTGGCGCCCGTCTCTTTCAGATTACCCACGGTAACACGAAATAGTGGCTTCGTCAACTCGGGCGGCTGGTAACGTCCGGCCGCGATGGGCGTCGCGAACTTCAACGAGGGTCGCTCGAACGAGGTGGAGCGCGGGCATCTTCAGGGGGTGTGGCGCGACCTCGGCCGTCAGGCCGGCACGCGCGCGGTCGGCCTGCGCCGCATCGAGATCGCGCCCGGCTGCTTCTCGACGCCGGCGCACGAGCACGGCGCCGAGGAGGAGATCTTCTTCGTGCTCGCCGGCGAGGGCCTTCTGTGGCAGAGCGGCGAGACGTTCGCGGTCGGGGCGGGCGACTGCATCGTGCACCTGCCCGGGCGCGGCGCGCACACGCTGCGGGCGGGCGAGCAGGGCCTCGACGTGCTCGTCTTCGGCCAGCGCTTGGACGCGGCGCTGACGGCGCTGCCGCGCGCCGGCGTGGCGTGGTCGGGCCGGCGCTGGGTGGCGCTCGGCGACGGCGCCGCGCCGTTCGAGCGCGAGGCGCGGTGCGGGCCGCCGGAGTGCCCCGAGCCGAGCGCCGAGCGTCCGGCGAACGTCGTCTCGCTGGCCGGCGTCGAGCCGGTCCTGGGTGGACGCGCGCGGCTGCTCGCGCGGGCCGCGGGCTCGGTGGCAAGCGGGCTCAACCACGTGGTGCTCGCGGCGGGCGAGCAGGGCGCGCCGGCTCACTGCCACTCCGCCGAGGAGGAGATCTTCGTGGTGCTGGAGGGCGACGGCGTACTCGAGCTGTGGGGCAGGGAGGCGACCCAGCCCGAGGAGCAGCCGCTGCGTGTCGGCGACGTCGTCTCGCGGGTCCCCGGCACGGGCGTCGCGCACGCCCTGCGCCCCGGCGCCGGCGGGATCGCCTACCTGGCCTACGGCACGCGCGAGCCGTCGGACATGTGCTTCTACCCGCGGTCGGGGCGCGTCTCGCTGCGCGGACTCGGCATCGCGCTGCGCGCGCCCGAGATCGAGCATCTGCCGCAGCTGTAGCTCGGCGCGCCGCCCATGTCAGCGGCGCGGTTTGAGCATGGCCCACTCGGTCTTGTGCAACCTCTTGGCGGCCTGGTAGTCGGTCAGCGCCTGGGGCGAGTCCACGTCCCCCAGCGTGGGGTGCGCGGGCGCGAGCTCCTGTGCGGCCGCGACGCCGAAGCGCTTGGCGAGCACGGCGGACAGCGACTTGACCTTCATCTCGCCGAAGCCGGGAAGCGCTTCGAGGTTGGCGCGCAGCGCCGGGGCGTCGCCGGCGTCGCTCCACACGCGCGCCGCCTCGCCGCCGTAGTGCTCGCAGACGTGGGCCGCCAGGTCGTGCACGCGACCGGCCATCGAGCCGGGGAAGCGGTGGATCGCGGGTTTCTCGCGGAAGACCGGCTCGAGGTCGGCCGCCGCGAGCGTGGCCGGGTCGATCGAGCCGAGTCGTTCGCGCAGCACGAGTGGCCCCGAGAACGCCTTCTGCACGCTCACCTGCTGATCGAGCGCGAATCCGATCAGCAGCGCCATCGGGTCGGAGGCGAGCAGCGCGTTGGCCTCGTCGGAGTCAGTGAAGTACAGGCGGTCGGGCATCGCCAGATCCTATCCCGGCCCACCAGCCGAGTCGACTGCGCGAACGGTTCCACCACGGGTTCGCGTTCGACTACGCTGTGCCGTCACGATGGCAGGCACGGGGGTTGGATCCAGGCCGGCGCGGTCCGCGCCGCAGGGCGAGGACGCGACGCCGCGCGTGCAGCCAGGCGTGTTCTTCGAGGCGCCGCGCGGGTTGCCGCGCGGGCCGCACGGGCTCTCGCGCGACGAGGTTCGCGCCGCCCAGCGCCAGCGGCTGCTGGCCGCGTTTACCGAGCTGCTGGCCGAGCACGGCTACGCGAAGCTGCGCATCTGCGACCTGACCAAGCGTGCGGCCGTCTCGAACGCGGCCTTCTACGAGCTGTTCGCGAGCAAGGAAGACTGCGCCTGCGCGGCCTACGAACGCTACGTGCGCGTGATCGTGCGCATGGCCAACGAAGCGGGCCTGTCCGAGAGCGCCACCTGGCGCGACTACATCCAGGCCTCGATCGAGGGCTACCTGGGCGCGCTGGCGGCCGACGTGGTGGTGGCCCGCGCCCTGCAGCTCGAGCTCGGCTGCATCGGCCCGCGGGCGCGCGAGCGCCGCCGTGCCGCGGCGCTGTGGTTCGCCGAAGAACGGCTCGCCACCCAGGAAGCGATGCGGGGGCGCGACCCGCTGCTCGTGTGCCGCACGCTCGACTGCCACCTGGCCGCCGTGCTGGGGCTGCGCGAAATCGCGAGCTACCTGCTCGAAGGCTCGGCGCGGCCGGACTTCGCCCGGCTCACCCCCGAGCTCGTCGACTGGACCGTGAGCGCCTGGTACGCCGGCGCGCGGCGGCCAATCTAAGGATCGTCGCAACAAGGGTTGACAACTGCGGGATCTCCCGTATAGGTTAGTCGTGTAACGGGGATTATTTAACAGCGGGGAGCGGATGCCGGCGAGCACCGGCGCCCAGTCTGTGAACGGCGGAAGTCACTCCTCGCGCCACGCGGCCCGCACGCGCGCGACGCCGGTCTTCCGCGGCGCCGTCGCTCGGTCGTGGTCGTGGTCATGCAGCGCCTCGCTCGGCCACTCGCTGCGCCGGCGCTGGTCGCTGCGCCAATTGGGAAGGGAGAGAGTGATGGATCTAAGGTCGAGTCATTCGAGACGGCTGGCGCTCGGCGCGTGCTGCGCGCTGGTCCTCTCGCTGCTCGCGGTTGCCGCGCCCGCCTGGGGCGCATATGAAGGCGTGCCCACTCCGACTGTGGAAGGGCCGATCGCCGAAACCTCGAGCTCTCACATATTCATGCGCACGAAAGTGCCGCTCGCGCAGTACGGCTACACCGAAGAAGAGTACTTCATCTCGGGTACCGGTTACACGTACAGCACCGGCGGCGCGGCGAATGAAACGGGCACCAGGATCACCACGGGCGGGCCGAACGAAAACGGCACGTATCCGTTCAAGACGCGCATCGTCGTGCGCCGCCCGATCGAACCGTCGAAGTTCAACGGCAAGGTGCTGGCCGAGTGGCAGAACGTGACCGCCGGGTTCGACCTCGAACCGGAGTGGGACGGCGATCCGTACGCGCTCATGAAAGCGGGCTACGTGTATGTCGCAGTCGACGCGCAGCCGGTGGGAGTGAGCGGCCTGAAGAAATACAACTCCGAACGCTATGGCAGCCTCGAAGTCGGGCCGAGCAACGGCGCGCTCGCATATGACGTTTGGGCGGCGGCTCTGAAGGCGATCCGCGGCGATGGCGTCGGACCGCAGCCACTCGGCAACCTGACCTCCGCGGCCACGAACGTGACGGCCAGCGGCGCGTCGCAGTCGTGCTCGGAGCTCGCCACCTACTACAACAAGGTGGCGCCGCTGCAGGAAGTCGCGAACGACTTCCTGCTGACCGACTGCACCAACGCGATCCGTCCCGAACGGCCGCCCAAGGTGCTGCGCGTGATCAGCGAATTCGAAGGTAAAGTCGAACAGCCGGCGGGCGAATTCAGCAACCCGAGCCTGCGCTACTGGGAGGTTGCCGACGGCTCGCACGTTCCCTACATGGTGCAGGCCGACTGGGGCCCGCTGATCGAACGCGACGAGGGCCCGGCCGAATCGTATTGCACCTCGACGCCGATCCTCTCGGAGGTCGAGTGGCCGTACGCCGTCGACGCGGGGCTGCGCGAGCTGATCGGCTGGCAGGAAGGCGGCGCCGAGCCGCCGGCGGCGCCCGAGGACGAATACGTCAACTCGAAAACGCTCAAGCGCAACAGCCTGGGCATCGCGCTGGGCGGCCTGCGACTGCCCGAAGTGGAAGTCCCGGGAGTGCTCGACCTGGCGGAAAACAGTGCCCACGCGGCACCCAACCCGTATCCGTTCTCGGCCTTCTGCGTGCTGCTCGGACAGCACCAGAACTTCAGCGAAGAAACGCTGAACGGCCTCTACAAGAACTATGGCGAATACGTCGAAAAGGTCGAAGCCAACGCCCAGAAGCTGGTGGCCGAAGGCTTCATCGAAGCGGAAGGCGCCAGGCGCATCGTCGACGCGGCCGAAGAATTCCCGCGTCTGCGTCCCACCACGCCGCAGGGCTCGGGTGCCCAGAAGGGCTCCTTCCAGCTCAGCTGGCGCGGCCCGGTGCCTTCCTATCCGGAAAACCTGGTGCCCAAATTCGTCGAAACCCACCCGACCTTCGAACTGCAGCACCGCAGGGCGGGAGGCGAATGGACGACGGTGGCCTCCTCGCTGAGCACGCCGACGTACTCGCTGGCCCACGAAGAAGAAGGCACGTGGAGCTACCGCGTGCGCAGCACCACGGTGGTGCCGGCGCAGCACATGGAACCCGAAGAAACGGTCGTGAGCCCGTGGTCGGAAGCCTCGCCGCAGGCGACCGTCAAGGTGCTCGCGGGCAACGTCAAGGGCAAGCTCACCGTCGCCGCCGGCGAAGCGGTCGAGCTCACCTCCGGCGCCAAAGCGAGCGGGGCCGTGACCGTCAAGTCGGGCGGGCAGCTCGCCGTCCAGGGCGCGACGCTCTCGGGCGGCGTGCAGGCCACGCACGCCGCGCTGGTGCGGATCTGCGGCGCGCAGGTCGCCGGCACCGTCAAAGCGACCGAGGGCGGCACGGTCGTGCTCGGTGAAAGCGGCGGCGAATGCCCCGCCGACACGTTCCACGGCTCGGTCACCGTCAAAGGCAACACGGCGGGCGTGCTCGTCGAAGAAGACGCCTTCGACGGGTCGCTGGCCGTCGAGGAAAACGCCGGCGGTGCGACCGTCACGCACAACACCGTCGCGGGTGCGCTGAGCGTGCTGCGCAACAAAGGCAAGGTCGTGGACCAGCCCAACGAAGTCGAAGGTCGCTCGAAGCTGCAGTAGCGGCCTGACGCGGACCGGCGGGGGAGCGCGCGTGTGCTCCCCCGCCGAGAGCGTCACACCGAGAGCGCCTCGCACGCGGCCACGTACAGCACGGCCAGCGCGCGCGCCACGGCGCCCACGGCGGCGTCGGGGACGAGCAGCTCGGGGTGGTGCAGCGGGCGCCTGGCGAAGCCCTCGGCGCCGTCGAGCCCCACGAACGCCATCGCCACTGGCGCGAGCTCGCCGAAGAAGGCGAAGTCGTCCGAGCCGACCGAACGCCACGGCGGGGCGCCGCGCATGCCCGCGTGGGCGAGCAGCTCGCGTCCGGCGGCGACGATCCGCGGGTCGTTCGCGAGCGCGGGCTCCCCGTGTGACAGCTCGACGCGGGCGCGACAGCCGTGCGCGGCGGCGACCCCGGCCGCGACCTCCTCGACGAGCGCGCGCAGCTCGAGCCTGTCGGCGTGGTCGTAGGCGCGCAGGGCTCCGCGCGCCCGCGCCTGCGCCGGGATCACGTTCTCGGCGCCGCCGGCTTCGAGCACGCCGACGGTCAGCGAGGCCGTCCGCAACGGGTCGATGCGCCGGCCCAGCCGCGCGTGCAGCGCGAGCACCGCCTCGCTCAGCGCGAGCACCGGGTCGCGCCCGTGGTGGGGGTAGGCGCCGTGGGCGGGCTCGCCCGCGATCGTGATCGCGAACAGGTCGCACGAGGCGTTGACGACGCCGGCGTCGAGCGCCACCGAGCCCCAGGACAGCTCCGGGTGCACGTGCGCTGCCACCACGGCCGCGGGGGCGAGCGCCGCGAGCTCCCCCTCGGCGAGCTGCCGGGCGCCCGACGGGTGGGCCTCCTCGCTGGGCTGGAAGGCGGCCACGAGCGGCCTGGGCAGCTCCTCGCGCAGCGCGTGGGCGGCGCGCGCGAGCGCGACGAGCGCCGCCATGTGCACGTCGTGCCCGCACGCGTGCATCGCCTCGCCGGTGGCGGCGAACGGCGCGCCGGTGCGCTCGCGGATCGGCAGCCCGTCGAGCTCGGCGCGCGCGACGATCGGCGCCGCCCCGTCGCCCGCGCGGGCGAGCAGGCCCGTGCCGGCCGCGGTCTGGCAGGGCAGCTCGAGCGCGGCGGCGATTGTCGCGGCCGTGCGCCGCTCGGCATGGGCCAGCTCGGGGTCGGCGTGCAGGCGCCTGCGCAGCTCGACCGCGGCCGGCAGCTCGCGCTCGAGCGCCTCGAGCAGGCTCGCGAGCAGCGACTCGGCCGGCTCAGTAGATCGCGGCATAGCGCTGGCAGAGCTGTGCGAGGTCGAGCTCGGCCGCCGCCTCGAGCTCGGCGCGCTTGACGCTCACGTATGCGTCATACAGCAGCGGCGACAGCCAGCCGCGCACGACGGCGTCCTCGGCGAGCGCCGCGAGCGCCTCCTCGAGCGTGGCCGGCAGCGCGCCGACGCCGAAGCGCCGCGCGCGCTCGGCGTCGAGCTCGGCGGGGTCGCAGTCGAGCAGCTCCGGAGGGGCGAGCCGCTCGCGCACGCCCAGCAGCCCCGCGCGCAGGATCGCGCCGAGCGCCAGGTAGGGGTTGGCGGCGGCGTCGGCGCCGCGATACTCCAGGTGCAGCTGGCCGGCGGGGTCGGCGCCGGCGAGCTCGACGAGCGGCGGGACGCGCAGCAGCGCCTCGCGGTTCTGGCGCGCGAGGCACACCGCGCCCGCGCTCCAGCGGTGCGGCGCCAGGCGCGCGCCGGAGACCGGGCTGGCGGCGGTGAGCGCGCTGAGCGCGCGGGCGTGGGCGAGCACGCCCGCGGCGAACTGGCCGGCGAGCTCGCTGAGGCCCCCGGGACGCGCGGCGTCGTGGAACAGCGAGCCGCCGTCGCCGTCGAGCAGGCTCAGATGTATGTGCACGCCGTTGCCCGCCTGCCCGGGGTCGGTCAGGGGGCCGAAGCTCGCGCGCATGCCGTGGCGGCGCGCGAGCTCGTGGACCAGCTCGCGCAGCAGGACGCTGCGGTCGGCGCTCGCGAGCGCGCCGGCGGGCGCGAGCGGCAGCTCGAACTGATGGGGCGCGTACTCGGCGAAGAAGCGCTCCGGCTCCAGGCCGGCTTCGAGCAGCGCGCCCATCAGCTCGCGCGGGAACGGTTCGACCCGTCGCTGCGCCGCGAGCGTGAACGGCAGCGCGGGCGGCTCGTCCCGCTCCGGGGACGATGCGCGCAGCAGCTGGAACTCGTGCTCGAAGCTCGCCCGCACGCGCGCGCCGAGCTCCCGTTCGAGCTCCGCCGCCGCCTCGCGCAGGAAGTCGCGCGGGCAGCACTCCCAGGGGCGGCCGTCGAGCTCGACGATGTCGCACAGGACGAGCTCGAGCGGCTCGCCGCGCGCTCCCCCCTCGATGCGGGTGCGGGTGGCGGCGTCGGGCAGCAGCCGCAGGTCGCCAGTCGACCCGAACGGGTTGGGGTCGGCGAGCGGCCCGTGCGGGGTGAGCGCGCTGTTCGCGGGCACCCAGCCGATCCCGTGGCGCAGGTGCTCGGCCAGCTCGGAGGCCAGCACCGAGCGCCCGCGCACGATCGAGCCGAGGTCGCAGCAGACGAGCGCGACCAGCTCGGCCGCGCTCACGGCAGCGTCTCGGGTGTCACGGTGCCGTTGTCCCAGAGCGTCTCGCGCAGCCCCAGCTCGCGCGCCCGCGCGCGCAGCGCGGGCGCGTCCTCGGTGTCGATCACGGCGATCGCGCCGCCGGCGGGCATGTCGCGCCGCTCGAGCGCCGCCGCGAGGCGCTCCTGCGGCTGCAGGTGCACGCCCCGGTCGCCGAGCGCCGGGTAGGTGTCGGCGAGGCCGTACATGCTGCCGCCCGGCCCGCGCAGGCGCCCGAACACGCAGACGAAGTGCCCGACCCGCCAGTCGGGCGCCGGGCCGGCGTCGGCGCCGTCGAGCAGGTAGCCGAGCAGCGCGGCGGCGTCGGGGCGCCCGCCCCACAGGTGATGGGTGGCGAGGTTCGCGAGTAGCGTCGCGGGGCGCGCGAGCGCGGCGAGCGCGTCGAACAGGCCGGCGAGCGTGGCGGCGCTCCAAGGCCCCGCGTAGGGGATCGCGGCGAGCGCGCCGCCGGAGAGCCGCTCGATCGCCCGCAGCAGCCCGCCGGCGGTCGTGCCCGACAGGTCCGAGTCCTCGACGAGCGGCAGCGCGAGGCGGTAGTCGCGCCGCCCGCCTTCCCCGCGCGGCAGCGTGCCGGGGTCGCGCGCGCCCGAGATCACGCTGCCGGCGGCCAGCGCGACCTCGTCCTGGTCGAGCGGCTGCCCCGCGTGCTCGGCGATCCCCGCGGCGCGCAGCGCGAGCAGGCCGCAGAACGCCCCGCACAGGTCGTCGCGCTGGGGCAGCTCGCGGGCGTGCGCGCCGAGCAGCGCGCGAGCGCCGCCGAGCAGCGTCATCTCCAGCGTCTCTGACCCGGGCATCAGCCCAATTTACAGGGGTTTCGGGCCGCTGACGCGCCCCTGCGGCGGGCCTCGCCGCGCGTCCGGTGGGCGCGAGCCGCGGCGCGTGAGCGGCGGCGATAGCACGCGTTTCCGGTGGAGCGCAGGATTCCGCCGCCGCATGTTGTAGACAACAGCTTGCTTCGACTTGACAGAACCAGAGGGGTCTGTGATGATTCGGATCGCACTGCCCGCAGAGCAGAATTCTCCCATAGTATGACAAAAATGTACCACAGTGTTTATGGGGGACAACCGGGGAGCGGTTGCGGTCAGGCACTAATGAAAAGGAGTGGTGAGACGGAATGAAGCGCATCGCGATGGTGGGCATGGCCATACTGGCGGTCGTCGCAATCGGCGGCGCCAACGCCATCTCCGTGTCCGCGTCGGGGCATGAATTCGGTGCCAGCACATCCGGGAAAACCGTCAGCCACGGGACCACCGAACAGCGCTTCAAAACCAGCGCCGGCACGATCGAATGCGAAACGGTGAGCGGCTCCGGCACGATCTCCGCCGGCAAATCGACGATGCACAAAGAAGTCCTCGACTTCGGCGAATGCACCGGCTTTGGCAAAAGCATCAACGTCTCGGCCGCCTACTTCGAATACAACGCCAACGGCCCGGCGAAACTCGAAAAAGAAGTCAAAGTCACCTCGCCTTCGCTCGGCTGCGAACTGATCATCGAACCGCAGACCGTCGAAAGCCTCAGCTACGAAAGCGTCAGCGGCGGCAAGCTGATCTCGAAAGCGACGATCAACAAAGTCAAAGCCAAAGGCACCGGCGGCGTCTGCGGCGGTCCCACGGAAGCGTCCTACACCGGTACCATCGAGGCTGAACTCGAAGGTGGGACGCTCGAATGGAAATAGTCACGCTGTCCTGAGGTCAAGGGGGACGAGGGGCGCTCGCCGGCGGCGACCGCTCCTCGTGCCCGAGCTGGCTGAGCTGGCGCATGCCCAGCAGCTGGGCTGGGCTGAACGCCGGGCGGCGCGACGGTCAGGGCGCCCTATGAGGATCGGCGTGGCCGGCGAGCCTTCGACGGCGCCGCGATGAGTGGCTTCTCGCGAGCGGGTGCGATCTGCGGCGCGATGCTCCTGCTCGCGTTGCTGGGAGCCGCCGGGCCAGCCCCGGCGCTCGGTGACCCTTGTCCCAACGCGGCGCTGCGTTCGGGATCATCAGAAGGGCTTCCCGACTGCCGCGCATACGAGCAGGTCTCACCGCTTGACACCGGCGGCCTCGACGCCGTCACGCTCGAACCGATGCAGCCAGCCCAGAGCTCGGCCTGCGAACCTTCGGAAACATGTACGATCGCGTATATGACTGTCGGTGCCTCGTTTGCCGGCGCTGAGGGGAACGAGCTGGCGAACGCCTATCTCGCGTCGCGGAGCGCCGCCGGGTGGCAGACAACGCCAATCTCGCCGCCTACGCCACAGGCGCCGGCGAACAGCAGCCCAAGCGTGGCCTACGCCTTCTCCACGGACCTCACGCAGGCGATCGTGCGCGTGCCGCTTCAGCAGCTGGCCGAAGGAGCGCCGGCCGGCGTCTACAACCTGTATCTGCGCGATCCCGAAGGACGCTACTCGCTGGTGAGCCCGCGCACGCTCGCGGAACCGCCGAGGTCGGGTTGCGCCAAGTGCTTCGAAGAAGAAGACGTGCCGGCATTCGCTGGAGCATCCGCCGATTTTCGACACGTTCTGTTCGAGGAGTTGGGCACGGCGGCCGAAGGCGGAATCGAAGATCTGTACGAGGCTGAAGGGGGCGAAGTTCACATGGTCGGGGTGCTCCCAGACGGGACGATCCCGCCGCGCGGCGCCAAGCCGGGTGCGGGGATCTCGGCGGCCGATGGCCATGGCGGGGAGCTCGAGCACGCGATCTCCGAAGACGGATCACGCGTGCTGTTCGAGGCCGAAGCCGACGGCGGGGAGCCGGATCCCCTGCAGGACGGCAAGCTCGAGCTCTACGATCGGCTCGGCGGCTCCTCCACGGTCGAGGTCTCCGCTCCCGCGCCCGGTGCCGAGCCCGAACACTGCGAAACCCCCGAACACGACTGCGAAGCGCAGGAAGCACGGTTCTGGGCGGCCTCAGCGGATGGCGCCGCTGTGTTCTTCACGAGCAAGGCCGCGCTGACCAGGGAATCGTACGTAGGTGGGCAGGTCGCGGATCCAAAGGGGACCGACCTCTACCGCTATGACCCCGAATCGGGCGCGCTGACGAACCTACTGGCGGCCGCCGACAGCGGTGCCGGCCCGGCGAGCGCCAGCGTACTCGGCGTCGTGGGAACCTCCGAAGACGGCTCGTACGTGTACTTCGTCGCAGACGGAGCGCTGGCTGCCGGCGCCAAGAGCGACGAACCGAACCTGTACGTCTGGCACGACGGTGCGATCGCGTACATCGCGACCTTGCAGGAACCCGACGGCGAAGAAGAAGCCGACATCGAAAACGGCGATTCAAGCGTCAGCTTCTCCTTCCACAGCGACTTCGCCGACTGGACTGGCAGGCCCACGGAGTCGCAGGCGTACGTGACGCCCGACGGACGGCACCTCGCGTTCATGTCGGTGCGCTCGCTCACCGGCTACGACAACGAGGACGCCCAGGGCACGGCCGAAGCTCCCGTGCTCGACCACGAGGTGTTCGAGTACAGCGCGGAAACGGGCCAGCTCGTGTGCGTGTCGTGCGATCCGAGCGGCGCGCGACCGCTCGGCAGCTCATTCCTCGGTGCGGAGCTGACCGAACGAGCCAGCACGTCCTTTCACCAGCCGCGCAGCCTGAGCGACGACGGCAGCCGGCTGTTCTTCACCTCACCGGATCCGCTCGTCGCCGGGCTCCCCGGCGGCGTTGACAAGGTGTTCGAGTACGAGGAAGGCGAACCGCGCCTGATCTCGGGAGCCGCGGGGGGAATGAGAGCGGTGTTCCTCGACGCGAGCGCGAGTGGCGACGACGTATTCTTCGCGACCCGCGAAGACCTCACGCCAGCGAGCACCGGCGAACTCCTGAAGGTCTACGACGCGCGGGTCAATGGCGGCTTTCCGGCGTCGGCAACCACCACGGCCTCGTGCCCGGGCGCGGCGTGTCTCAGCGGCGCCGAGCCCCCGCCGACGTTTCCCGCGCCGCTGTCCGAATCGTTCATCGGCGCTGGGAACCAACAGCCGGCAAGGGCCGCGGCCGCGTCGCCCACTCGCGAGCAGCTGCTCAAGCGTGCGCTGGCACGCTGCAGGAAGCTCGCGAGGCGCAAGCGGCGCGCGCAGTGTGTCTCCAGCGCGCGCCGGCGCTACGCGCCACACGCCAGGAGGCTCAGCCGCGCCGCGCCCGAGCGCGGCCAGGCCCGCAGGTGAGCCCCTCCAGACGCCGCGCTTGCGGCGTGTCGAATGCCAGGCTGGCAGTGGCGGCGCTCTCGATAGCGGCGCTCCTCGGTGCCGCCCATCCCGCGCCCTCGCTCGCCGCCGGTGCCCCGCATTGGAGCATCGTGGCCGAGTCCACACCGACCAACTTCAACGAAGGTGACCAGTCCGATGCGTATGTGCTGATCGTGCGTAACGACGGCAGCGCGCCCAGCCGGGCTGGAGTGCCGCTGCGCATCACCGAGACATCGCCGGCCGGAGTCACGCCGCTCAGTGCTGCGGCTCATGGGGAAGCCGCTGACGGCCTTGGCGAGCCGGGCTATGAACCGCTCTGCGCGGTTGACACTGAAACCGCCACCGCCTCGTGTGCATACGGAGGAGAAGGGCAGGCCCCCGTGCTCCCCGGCGCTGTGATCGAGATGACCGTGACCGTATCGGTCGCGCCGGGGCTCGAAGCGCTGGGTGGCGCCATGGGAACCGTCGAAGGAGGCGGAGCGGCGAGCGCCTCGGCCAGCGAGACCACGATGCTGAGCCCGTCCCCGGCGCCATTCGGACTGTCGCTATTCGATCTGGACTCAGTCGGGGAAGGTGGCGAAGCGGATACGCAGGCCGGCTCGCACCCATTCGAGTTGACGACCACGCTCGCCTTCACCGTAGCCGGTCGCGAAGTGCGCGGCAAAAAACCGCCGATACCGCTCGCCGGCGCGGCTCCCAAGGATCTGCGAGCCAGCCTGCCTGCCGGTGTCGTGGGCAACCCGACGGCGGTGCCGCGCTGCAGCCAGCAGGCGTTCCTCGAAGTCGAAAAGCTGAACTGCCCGCTCGACACCCAGGTGGGCACGATCAAACCGTTCTTCTACGGCACCTTCCCTTCGGCAGTGTTCCCGGTATATGACGTCGTCCCGCCTCCCGATGAGCCCGCGGAGCTCGGCTTCTCGGTTGGCAGCGGGCATGTCCCGTTGTTCCTGCAGGTTCGCGGCCACGGGGAATCGGGCCTGACCGCGTCGCTGCAGGACATTCCCGAGGAGGGCCCGCTGCAGGGGGCGGTCCTCACGCTATGGGGTCTGCCGGCGGCCAGCAGCCACAACCTCGAACGCGAAGGAACCGACGGGGACGGGCCGCTGGAAACGGATACCTGCCGGCCGTCGTTCGTGGTGAACGGGACCACCGACGAAGTCACCGAATGCCCGAGCGGCGCGCCGCTGAAGCCGTTCCTGACGCTGCCCACGAAGTGCCAGAGCACGCCCCTCGGCGTCGGCGTAGAAGTGGATTCGTGGGAGCGGCCGGGGCCGCCGCTGGAACGCCTCGCGAGCGAACTGCCGCTGGCGGACTCGATCGGCGGCTGCGAACTGCTGTCGTTCAGCCCGACGCTCGCGCTCTCGCCGGAAACGACGCAGGCGGGCGCGCCGAGCGGGTACACGCTGCGCCTGCACGTGCCGCAGGACGAATCGCCGAACACGCTGGCCACGCCGGCGCTGCGCCGCGCGGTGGTGAGCCTGCCGGCCGGCGTCGTGCTCTCGCCGTCGGTCGCCAACGGGCTGCAGGCCTGCTCGGCCTCGCAGTTCGAACCGCCGTCCTCGGAACCGCAGGTCAGCGCGCCGGCCGCCTGCCCGCCCCAGTCGCAGATCGGTGGCGCGAAGATCTTCACGCCGCTGCTGGCCAGCCCGCTCGAAGGCCAGCTGTACGTCGGCGAACCGGCGTGCAAGCCGTGCGCGGCAGCCGATGCGCAGGCGGGCCGGCTGCTGCGCGTGCTGCTCCAGGCGCAGGGCTCGGGCGTGACGATCAAGCTCGAGGGCACGGCGGCGATCGACCAGTCGACGGGCGAGGTGACGGTGAGCTTCCCGGAAGTCCCGCAGCTGCCCTTCGAAGACGTGCAGGTGACGCTCGACGGCGGCCAGAACGCGCCGCTGGTCAACCCGGACACGTGCGGCGCGCCGCTGGCGGCGACCTCCCAGCTGACTCCCTACAGCAGCGAAACGCCGGCCGAGCCGACGAGCGAGCAGTTCGCGCTCGGCGGCTGCCAGGCGCCGCGGTTCGCGCCCACGTTCGCGGCGGGCACGAGCAACAACCAGGCGGGCGGGTTCAGCCCGCTGACGCTCACGCTCCAGCGCGGCGACGCCGACGAGGACCTGCGGTCGCTCAGTGCGACGCTGCCGGCGGGCCTGCTGGCGATGCTCTCGAAGGTCACGCCCTGCGCGGCGGCCCAGGCGCAGGCCGGCGCGTGCACGCCGGCGAGCCTGATCGGCGTTGCGAGCGTCGGCGCGGGGCCGGGCGCCGACCCGCTGAACCTGGACGGCAGCGTGTATCTCACGGGCCCCTACGAGGGCGCGCCCTACGGCCTGTCGATCGACGTGCCGGCGCTCGCCGGGCCGTTCGACCTCGGGCAGGTGATCGTCGGCGCGCGCATCGAGCTCGACCCGAGCTCGACCGCGCTGACGATCGCGAGCGACGCGCTGCCGCAGAGCCTCGACGGCATCCCGCTACAGCTGAAGACGATCCACCTGGACATCGACCGCGAAGGCTTCGTGTTCAACCCGACCGACTGCCGGGCGCTCGCGATCCAGGCGACGGCGACGAGCGCGCAGGGATCGAGCGCCGCGCTGTCCTCGCGCTTTCAGGCGGCCAACTGCGCGACGCTCCCGTTCAAGCCGAGGCTGACGGCCCAGATCCACGCGCAGACGAGCAAAGCGGCCGGCGCCTACTTGCACGTGCGCATCGAAGGCTCGGCCGGGCAGGCGAACCTCGCGGCGCTGAAGGTCGACCTGCCCAAGCGCCTGGCGACGCGGCTGGGCACGCTGCAGCAGTCGTGCCGGTCGAGCGCGTTCGCGGCCAACCCGGCGGCGTGCCCGGCGAGCTCGGTGGTGGGCAGCGCGAGCGTGACGAGCCCGGCGCTGCCCTACCCGCTGATCGGGCCCGTGTACGCGATCTCCAACGGTGAGGCGAAGCTGCCGGCGGTCGCGATCGTGCTGCAGGGCGACGGCCTGACGGTGCGCCTGGAAGGCCGCACGAGCCTCGCGCACGGTGTCACCGGGGAGGCGTTCGGCGCGCTGCCCGACGTGCCGATCGCGCGCGTGGACCTGAAGCTGCCGAGCGGCCCGCACTCGCTGCTGGCGGCGAGCCTGCCGGCGCGGGCACGCGGCAGCCTGTGCGGGATGCGCCTGGCGATGCCGGTCGAGCTCACCGGCCAGAACGGCGCGGTGATAAAACAGAACGTCAGCATCTCGATCGCGGGGTGCCGCGCCGCGCACGGGCATTCGGTGCGTCACGCGCCCAAGCGCAGATGAGGGGATGAGCAGATGACCTGGGACTTCTCGACGGACCCCGACTTCCAGGAGCAGCTGGACTGGATGGGCGAGTTCGTGCGCGCGGAGATCTGGCCGCTGGACGCGATCCGCGACGAGCTGGGCCCCGAGGGCCTGTCGCGCGCGATGGCGCCGCTGCGCGAGCAGGTCAAGGCGCGCGGGCTGTGGGCGGCGCACCTGCCGCCGGAGCTCGGCGGCCAGGGCATGGGCCAGGTGCGCCTGGGGCTGATGCACGAGATCCTCGGCAGCTGCCCGATCGCGCCGCTGGCGTTCGGCAACGCCGCGCCGGACTCGGGCAACTCGGAGCTGATCGCGCTGGCGGGGACGGAGGAGCAGAAGGACCGCTGGCTGCACCCGCTGCTGGCGGGCGACCTGCGCAGCGCGTTCAGCATGACCGAGCCGGACACGCCGGGATCGGACCCGACGCAGCTGCGCACGCGCGCGGTGCGCGACGGCGAGGGCTGGGTGATCGACGGGCGCAAGTGGTTCTCGTCGAACGGGTCGATCGCGGACTTCCTGATCGTGATGGCGGTGACCAACCCCGACGCGCGGCCGTCGCAGCGGGCGTCGATGTTCATCGTGCCGGTCGACACGCCGGGCGTGGAGATCGTGCGCGACGTGCCGACGATGGAGCACCCGGCCGAGCACTACGGCGGCTACGGCGGGCACGCGGAGATCGCATATGAGAGCGTGCGCGTGCCCGGCGAGGCGCTGCTCGGCGCCGAGGGCGCCGGCTTCGTGCTCGCCCAGCATCGCCTGGTGCCCGGGCGCATCCACCACTGCATGCGCTGGCTGGGCGTGGCCAAACGGGCGTTCGACATGCTGTGCGAGCGGGCGACCTACCGCGAGGCGCACGGCTCGCTGCTGGCCGAGAAGCAGACCGTGCAGAACTGGATCGCGGACAGCGCCGCGGAGATGCAGGCGGCGCGGCTGATGACGCTGCACGCGGCGTGGGTGATGGACACGCAGGGGGCGAGCGCGGCGCGCACGGACGTGGCGCTGATCAAGTTCTACGGCGCCAAGGTGCTGCACGACGTGGTCGACCGGGCGCTTCAGCTGCACGGCTCGCTCGGCTACTCGACCGACATGCCGCTCGAGCAGATGTACCGCTTCGCGCGGGCGGCGCGCATCTACGACGGCCCCGACGAGGTCCACCGCCAGTCGGTCGCGCGCCAGCTGCTGCGCGGCTATGAGCCGCCGGCGGACGGCGTCCCGACCGAGTATCTGCCGCGGCGGCGTGAGCAGGCGCGCGAGCGCTTCGCCCACCTGCTGGACGCCGTCACCGCCAACGACTGACCTTTAGAGGCTCGCCTTGCGGCTCGCTGAGCGGGGTCGCGGAGCGGCTCGTCGTGCGGCTAGGCTTGAACCCATGGCAGCCGATGCCCGGCAGGCGCCCGCGCTGTTCGATCCCGGCGCGTACAGGCGCTTTCGCTTCCTCGACCGGGAGCTCGACGCGCGCGGCACGGTGACGCTGTCCTACGGCCTGGACGAGGAGATCGTGTTCGTCGAGCGCTTCGGCGTGCCGTTGATGCGACGGCCCGAGGCGGGGCTGGACGCGGGCGAGCGCCGGCGCGTGGAGGGGCTGGTGGCGCTGCTGCACTGGGTCGCGGGCGTCAGCTACTTCAAGACCGCGCTGCCCGCCGAGGTGGGCTGCGAGACGGGCGCGCCGCCGCCCGCGACGGCGGCGCTGCTCGAGGCGCTGTACTCGGAGGGCCTCGGCGAGCTCGCCTACGTCAACCGCCTGGATTCGCTGCCGCGGCCGTGCTTTCCGCGTGCCTCCGGCGGGGCGCCGTGGGCGCGCGAAGCCGAGCCGCTCGGGCGCGTGCTCGTGCCGGTGGGCGGCGGCAAGGACTCGGTGGTGGCGCTGGAGATCGCCCGGCGCGCGAGCCCCGAGCTGGCGCTGTTCTCGGTCGGCAACGCGGCGCCGATCGCGCGCACGGTGGCGGCCTCGGGCCTCTCGCGGCTGCTCGCCACGCGCACGCTCGACCCGGGGCTGGGCGCGCTGAACGCGGCCGGCGCGATCAACGGCCACGTGCCGGTCACGGCGATCGTCTCGTGCGTGGCGCTGCTGACGGCCGCGCTGAACGGGTTCGACCAGGTGGCGATGGCCAACGAGCGCTCGGCCTCGGCGGGCAACGTCAGCTTCGACGGCGTCGTGGTCAACCACCAGTTCAGCAAGGGCCTGCGCGCCGAGCGGCTGCTGGGGGCGGCGCTCGAGGAGCTCGCGCCGGGCATGCGCTGCTACTCGATCCTGCGGCCCGCCTCCGAGCTCGCGGTCGCGCGCGCGTTCGCGCGCCTGGAGCGCTACCACGGCGCCTTCACGAGCTGCAACGCGGTGTTCCGCAGCGACCCGGAGCTGCGCGCGAGCTCGTGGTGCTGCGACTGTCCCAAGTGCCGTTTCGTGTTCCTGGCGCTCGCGCCGTTCAGCGAGCCGGCGCACCTGCGCGCGGTCTTCGGGCGCGACCTGCTCGATGAGCCGGGGCAGTTCGAGGGCTTCGCGCTGCTGACGGCCACCGGCGGCCACAAGCCCTTCGAGTGCGTCGGCGAGGAGCAGGAGAGCATCGCCGCGATCCGGCTGCTGGCCGACGATCCGCGCTGGAGCTCCCACGGCGTGGTCGCGCGCCTGGCGCGCGAGGTGCTGCCGCGCTTCCCCGCCGAGGTCGGCGATCCGGCGCGGGTGCTCGCGCTGAGCGACGAGCACGAGCTGCCGGCGGCGATCATGAACGAGGTACGTGCGCTTCTCGCAGCTTGAAGGCGCGGCCGTGGGGGTGTGGGGGGCCGGCCGCGAGATCGCCTCGTTCGCGGGCCAGCTCGCGCGGCGGCTGCCGGCCGCGCGGATCGCGGTGGCGGCGTTCGACGCCGAGCCTGGGCCGGCGGCGCTGGAGGGGCTGGGCGCGGCGCGCGCGCGGATCGTGACGGGCGCGCAGGTCGAGCCGGGGCTGTCGGC
>DASZFZ010000007.1:0-8373 GCA_035939315.1 Solirubrobacteraceae bacterium
CGGCGAACGCGTCGAAGAGACCGCCGAAAACTTCTCGTTCTACAAGCCCGGCGGCGGCTTCACGTTCTTCACCGACGGCCACTCGCCGGTGTCGCTCGAAGTCTATTCCCAGGGTCAGTTCGTGAGCCTCACGACCAGCCCAGGTGGCTACGGCCCCGAGCTGCACGTGCAGGTGCCGCTCGTCGCGAGCGTCCCCGGCGCGCCGTACGCCTCGGTCAAAACGATCAAAGTCAAGGCGGGCTCGGCGGTCAAGAAGCACGGCAAGACGATCTACTACGGCCGCGTTCCCAAGAGCTGCCCGAAGGGCGGCTTCCCGATCAAGACCGAAGTGATCTTCGCCGAAAACGGCGAAGAAACGAGGCCGGTCGCGGTGCCCGCCACCTACAAGGCGCCCTGCCCGCGCGGCCACAAGTAGCCCCGCCCGTCTGAGGACCCGACGGGTCCGCCAGGCGCAGGCGCATCAACGTCGCCCCGGAGGTCAGCTCGACCTCCGGGGCGACGTGCGTTCGCGGGCGCCCGTGCGCCGGCTGAACCGCTCGCACCCGGCGCTACGCTGGGGGCATCGGGGGACCGTTCGCAGTCAGGAGACGAGGACCGTCTGCCACGCGGACGGCGGCGAACGTCGCGCCGCTGCGCGATCGGCTTGCGGCAGCGCTGATCGACCTGCTCGTCGGGATCGCCGCGCTGGCGGTGGCGGTCAGCGGCGGCGCGCTGGCCTTCAAGCTCGCCGGCGAGCGCCTCGGTCGGTGGCTGGAGCGAGCGACCGCAGGCGATCCCGGGCGGCCCGAGCGGGCAGCGCGCTCACCGCGGGCGCGGGTCGTGCGTGGCGCCCTCGCGACCCTCGCCGCGTGGACGCCCGCAGCGGCCGCGCGCCGAGCCGGCGCCAGCAGCTCGTCCGCGCCGCCACCCGGCGGCTGTGGACGATCCTCTGCCAGGAGCTGCCGCCCAAGCCCAGCCCGACGCCGACCGCCGAGCAGGCCGAGCTGCGCAGAGAGCTCGACCGGGGGCGGGCCAGGCACGCCGAGAACCCCGAGGCGCTCCACGCGGAGCTGCGACGGATCACGGCCGCGAGCAAGCCGCCGTACCGGTCCTGTCTGCCGATCCTCGCCCGACCGCTGCTCGCAGCGGCGATCGACCTGCCCGTCTACTCCGCGCTCGGCCAGTCGCTCCCCGACCGGCTCGCCGGCACGGTCGTCGTACGCGAGCCGCGCCCGCGGCGCCGCCGCGTGTGGAGCGCGCCCGCGCGCCGGGCGCGGTAGGCCGCCTGGCCGCACCGGCGACCCAGATCAGGTGACGCCGAGCAAATAGACTTCGACCCACGGCAGCGGGCCCGAGCGCGTGAAGCACTTCTCGAGCCCGAACGGGTCGGGCGTGTGGCGGGTCGGGTGCCGCGGCCACGTCAGCGTGATTTCGCATTCCTCTTCGCTGAGCGGATTTTCGCCGACGTACGTGATCAGGTTGTCTTTGCCGGACTTCTGTTCGGTGTAGGTGCCACTGATGTTCGCTTCCGGCAGTTCCCACTTCTTGGTCTTCTTGTAGATGAGGAACGCCGAGCTGTCGTCGTCCTGGGCATCGAGCAGGGCATAGCGGGCGGGTTTCGCCGCCGCCGCTCGCGCGCGGCCTGCGGGGCGTGCCTGCGCCACGGGAGCAGCGCCGAGCGCGGCCGCCGCGGCGATGGCGATGAGGACCGGACGCCGAATCATGTGTGCACCCCCGTGTCGCGTTTGGAGAGCTGCCCGCGGTGTTCCCGCCGCCACAGCTTGGCGAACGCCGCCGCAGCGTGCGTGGCGGTGGGGAGGCCCTCGCCCCGGCGCGGCGCGCGCTAGCGCGCGCCGCGCCCCAGCACGGCCATCGCGGCGTTGCGCCCGGGGATGCCGCTGACGCCGCCGCCGCGGCGCGCGCCGGCGCCGCACAGCAGCACGCGCGGGTGCTCCGTCTCGACGCCCCAGCGGCCGACCTCGCGCTCGTCTTCGGCGAACGGCCAGCGCAGGTCGCGGTGGAAGATGTGCCCGCCCGGCATCGCCAGCTCCGCCTCGATGTCCAGCGGGCTGTGCGCCTCGATGCAGGGCTCGCCGGCCGGATCGCGCAGCAGGCAGTCGGCGATCGGCTCCGCCAGCACCCCGTCGAGCGAGCGCAGGAGCGCGCGCTGGGCCGCCGCGCGCGTGCCCTGCGGATCGGCCCTGAACAGGCGCGCCGGCATGTGCAGCGCGAACGCCGTCAACGTGTGCGCGCCGGTCGCGCGCAGCGAGGGCTCGAGCACGCTCGGATCCGTCAGCGAGTGGCAGTACAGCTCGCACGGGGCCGGCTCGGGGATCGCCCCGCTGCGCGCCTGCTCGAACGCGCGCCGCAGCTGGCCGGCGCCCTCGTTGACGTGGAACGTGCCCGCGAACGCCCGCTCGGCCTCGAGTCCCGGCGCGCACAGCCGCGGCAGCCGAGCCAGCAGCATGTTGAGCTTCAGCTGCGAGCCTTCCGGGGCTTCGCCCTCGCCGGCCGGCGCGTTGCCCAGGAGCGCCTCCAGGACCGCCGGCGCCGCGTTGACGAGCAGGTGGCCCGCCCTCACGCGGCGTGTCTCGCCCGCGTGCTCGTAGACCACGTCGGCGCCGTCGCGGGCGGGCTCCACGCGCACCGCCCGCGCGCCCGTCAGCAGCCGCGCCCCGGCCGTCCGCGCCGCCCGCTCGAGCTCGCCGGCCAGCCGCCCCATGCCGCCGACGGGCACGCGCCACTCGCCGGTGCCGCCACCGATCACGTGGTAGAGGAAGCAGCGGTTCTGGCGCAGGCCGGGATCCTCGGCCGGCGCGAACATGCCGATCAACGCGTCCGTCCAGGCCAGGCCCACGAGCAGATCGTCCTGCAGCCGCTCGCTCAGCGTCTCGGCGATCGGACGCTCGAACAGGATCTCCCACGCCTGCTCGTCGTCCAGCAGCGCGCGCAGGTGCGCACGCGAGCGCAGCGGCTCGACGAGCGTAGGGAACAGCCTGCGGGCCGCACGCGCGAGCAGCGAGCTCAGCTCGAGCCAGCGCGGCCACGCCCGCTGCGAGCCCGTGATCGCGGCAAACGACGCGCGCGTCGCCTCGACGTCCCCGGAGTCGACCAGCAGCCCGCGCACGCAGCCCGCGCGCGGATCGGGCGTGTAGGAGGAGACGCGACGGCGCGCCAGGCGGACGTCCAGGCCCAGCTCGTCGACGATCAGCCGCGGCAGCAGGCTGACGAGGTAGGAGTAGCGCGAGATCCGCGCCCCCACGCTCGGGAAGAGCTGCCCGGAGACGGCGGCGCCGCCGAGCCCGTCGCGGCGCTCGAGCAGCAGCACCGTGCGCCCCGCCCTAGCCAGGTAGGCGGCGGCCACCAGCCCGTTGTGCCCGCCGCCGAGCACCACCGCGTCGTAGGAGTCCGTGCTCACACCATCGCCTCAGGAAGCGACGGGCACACTAGCTTGCCGGGCGTCCCGCCGGCTCCCGCTCGCGCGCGGCTACCGAGCGGACGGCCCTACAGCGGCGGCACCTGGTTGTCGACCAGCGGCCCGTGGTAGAGGTGGTCCTGGTCGCTGCAGGCGGCGGGAAAGGAGAACTGGACGCTGTCGCTGCGCACGCCGTTGTAGCTGGCGAAGAGCGTCGCCCGTCCGACCGTTCCGACCGCGCAGCCGGGATCGTTGCTGGCCCTCACGCGGACGACGACGTCCATGACGTTCCCCGGGTATCCCCACTTGACGGCGTGGTGGGAGTGGTAGAGGAGGCGCCGTTCGACGGTCATCGTGATCGCGCGCGTCGGCCGGCGTGGCAGGCGGTCTTCCTGGCAGAGGACCCCGGAGACCGTGCCCGCTTCCAGGTCGATGTCGCCATGGCCGCGGGCGAAGCTGCCCGCCTCGCCGATCGGCGGACCCGTGTGAAAGCCCCACGGCGGGATTCCGTAGACGATCGGGATGGCGCCGCAGCCGGGCGTGTAGGCGCTCGCGCGACCGGCGGCGCCGAGGAGCGCGAGCAGCATCGCCGAGACCAGCAGCGCGAGCCCGCCGGGGCGAGCGAGAGGATGCCTCGTCATCGCCAGCCGAGCCTAGAAGCCGTGGCCGCCGCCGGCCCGTCGACTGGACGCAGATTCGAGTGGCCGCCGGCGCACCCGCTGGTAGGCTCGCTGCGAACTTCGGCGACAGACCGTGCCCTCGCGGGCATGGTCGGGGGGTGCGGTGCGAGCGATAAGGCGCAGTGGGCTGGCTGTCGTGGCGGTGGTCACGTGCGCCCTCGCGACGAGCACCGGCGCGCCGGCGGCCCGGGCCGCGCCCTGGCATCTGGCCGCGTCGTTCGGACGAAACGGCGTCGCCGGGCTGCCGGTCAGGGAGCGGCTTGCCGAACCGCCGAACCAGGGAGCGCCGTCGCCGCCGGAACGGTATCGATCGCTGCTCGCCCAGGGCCCGCGCGGCTCGGTCTTCGTGGGCGGCTACGCGCAGAGCAAACCCGGCTCGTTCCTGATCTCGCGCATCTCCGCCTCGGGCAGGCTGGTCCCGAGCTTCGGGCACGGCGGCGTGAGCGTCGTGCCGGCGATCCGCTGGGTCAAGCAGGCGCCGCCGAGCCTGCACGCGCTCCCGGGCGGGGGCGTGCTGATCGTGGGGATCGGCCGAGCCGACGAGCTGACGGCCGTCAGGCTGAACGCCCGCGGACAGCCCGACGGCGGGTTCGGCCACGGCGGCGTGGCCGAATACAAGCTCGCCGGCACGCACGGCTTCGCGATCGTCACCGCCGCCGCGGTGGAGCCCGACGGCGACATCCTCGCGGTGTACCAGAAGGAACTGCCGCAGCCTCCCGCCTCCTCGCCGCGGGTGCCCGAAGGACAGGGCAACGGCGCGATCAGATACGTCCGGCTGCTGCCCTCGGGCGCGCTCGACGGATCGTTCGGCAAGGACGGCGTCCTCGACGCCACAGGTGAAAAAGTCGGGTTGCTCGAAGGCGAATCGGGAACCGTGGGCGCGTGCGCGGAAACGCTCTCGACCGACGGCACGCTGCTGGTCGCATACGAAGGCTTCGCGCTGGAAGAGCTGAACCCGGCGGGCGCCGTGGTGACGAGCTTCGGCGAGGACCCGACGCAGCAGCCGGGCGGGCTGGCGACGCCGTTCCAGACGAAGAACGGCTACCACTTCTGCAACGGCCTGTTCGCGCTCGCCGGCGACGCCGTCGAGGGCATCTCGGCTCCGCAATCGGGCCCCGCCGGCGTCGAGATCAGCCGCCTGACACCCGCCGGCACTCCAGAAGCCGCGTTCGGCACGGCGGGGTCGACGAGGATCGACGTCTCGACCGAAGCCGCCGCGATCGCCGCGAGCGGCGAGACGTTCGCGGCCGGCGAGTCCCATCGGCAGCTGGCGTTGACCGGCGTCCTGCCCAACGGCCGGCCCGACCCCGCGCTCGGCGGCGCGACCGGCATGCGCTTCGCGGTGCAGATCCCCCGCGGCGGCGGCGCGGTGCCGGGCGAAGAAAAGCCCACCTGGGAAGTGCTGCCGGTCGCAGGCGGCCTGTTCGTCCGCGTCGGCGAAGAGCTCGTGCGCCTGGAGATGTGAAACCGAAAAGCGTCCGCGGCACGCCGGAGCGCACACACGGCGCAGCGATCTGCGCGAAAGCCTCTCGCAGCAGCAGCCCCATACCCCGCCCCGCTATGTCTGCAATCCACCACTCGTCGCCTTTTTGAGGGCGTTGCATCTGGGGGTGTATGTCGTGCTGAAAGTGCGCGGTCAGCCCGTGGTTTCGTGTGAAGCGATTGATCGTGTCGGTCAGAGCGCGGCTGACTGAGTTCTCGACGTAGAGGTCGCGGATCACGCCGCCAGAATGGCCGCGACCACCTCGGCCTCTGTGGCGCCAGTGTCGTGCTTGATTTCGTCGTTTGAGTAGCCCTCGCGATGGCGAGTCGCGATCGCGTCTAGGCGCACGCCGGTCCCAGCCGTGATCGCATGTCCGCCAGCAACCCGTGTGTCCACGACCAATGGAACAGCCCTGGTCTTGAACCACCAACGTCGCGCACGTTCGTCCTCGTCGTAGTCGATGTCCCGCGTCCAGAGCGTGCCTTCAACGAGCTTCTCCGCGGTTAGCTGCCCACCTCGGGACGCATTGAGGAGCATCGCCCCGTCGTCGGTCTCGATGAACTTCGTGAGCAGGTCTCCGCCATAGACGTGGAACTGCCTGGTCATCAGCGGACGTTGCTCGCCGAGCTCTTTGCCTACGTACTCAAGAGCGCGTCGAATGGCTTGAAGTGCGGCGTCGCCTCGGTACATCGAGAGGGTCTTGAGTTCGAGCAGATTGAGGAAGGACAGCGCGAGCCCACCCCTGACTCCATCTGCCGGGATCAACGGCCTCGTCCCGGCGTGGCCGGCCCTTGTAGCGACGTTCATGACCGAAGCTCCACCGACCGACTGTCTCGCGACGACGCCCAATGAGCGTGGCAGCCTCGCTGATCGTGTACCTGGGGGTCAGGGCGCGTTGTTCGATGCGAGCATCCATGCGCCTAGCGTAGTCCACCTGTCGGCACCAACAACCAACCGCACTGGACCGCTAGACGAAGGTCTACGCCTCACTCACCGCGTGCGTAGCCGACCTTCGGTCGGATCGGGGGTTCGAACAACGGTCACAAACCCCGCGAAAACGGAGAGGGAGGGATTCGAACCCTCGAACGAGGTTTCCCCCGTTACGCGATTTCCAGTCGCGCCCGTTCAACCGCTCCGGCACCTCTCCGGGTGCTATGTATCGCCGGGCCCCGTCGGTCCGGCGGCGGCGCCTACAAGGCTACGACACCGGCGCCCCTTTCGTTGCTAGGCTCCCGCCAATGGTGCTTGCCGCAAGCGAAGCGTTCGCGAAGACCTTCGGGCTGATCGTCACGTTCGGCGGCATCGGCGTGGTCGTCAACGTCATCGTCGTCTACATCGCCATCCAGATCCGCGGCGAGCGGCGCCAGAACCAGGAATACCTGGAATCGCGCCGGCCTCCCGGCACCTGATCCCTCGCCAGGCCGCCTCACGCGGCCCACGCGGCGCCGAGCTCGCGCGCCCACATCCCGCTGAACCGCCGCACGGCGCCGCCGCCGCGTCCACGCCGCCGCAACAATCGCCGAGGCGTCATGTCCTGCTGGTTGACAAGGATCGCGATATGTGTAAACTCTTGCGGCACTAGTCGTGAAGACGTCCAAATCACGAGCCCAAGGAGCGTGAGGCGATGGCAGCACAGACAGTGGCCGAGCAGATGACCTCGCCGGCGTCCGCCGCCGGCGGCGACCCTGCCGTGCAGGCGCCCGAGTGGCACGACCCCAAGCGCCACCTGTGGCTGTTCGGGCTGCTGATCCCGACGCTGCCGTTCCTCGCCTGGGGGCTCGTGCACCTCACCGGCGTCGCGGCCTTCTGGTTCTACGGCCCCGTGCTCGTGTTCGTGATCTTCCCGCCGCTCGACTACCTGCGCGGGACCGACGCCGAGAACCCGCCCGAGGGCCTCACCAAGTGGCTCGAGCAGGACCGCTACTACCGCTGGTGCACCTACCTGTACCTGCCGCTCCAGTACGGCGGCCTGGTCTTCGCGTGCTGGCTGTGGGCGCACGGCCACCTCTCGACCGTCGAGAAGGTCGGCCTCGCGCTGACCGTCGCGATGGTCAGCGGCATCGCCATCAACACCGCCCACGAGCTCGGCCACAAGCGCGACTCGCTCGAGCGCTGGCTGAGCCGCATCGCGCTCGCCCAGAGCGGCTACGGGCACTTCTACATCGAGCACAACCGCGGCCACCACGTGCGCGTGGCCACCCCCGAGGACCCCGCCAGCGCGCGGCTCGGCGAGAGCTTCTACGCGTTCCTGCCGCGCACGGTGATCGGCAGCCTGCGCTCGGCCTGGGAGCTCGAGCAGGTGCGCCTGGAGCGCCTCGGGCGCTCGCCGTTCAGCCCGCGCAACGACATCCTCGGCGCCTGGGCGATGACCGTCGTGCTGTTCGCCGCCCTGGCCGCCGTCTTCGGCGTGGTCGTGCTGCCCTACCTGGCGATCCAGGCGGTGATCGGCTTCTGTCTGCTCGAGGTCGTCAACTACCTCGAGCACTACGGCCTGCTGCGCCAGAAGCGCGAGGACGGCCGCTACGAGCGCACCCGGCCCGAGCACAGCTGGAACAGCAACAACACCGCCTCCAACGTGCTGCTCTACCACCTCCAGCGCCACTCCGACCACCACGCCAACCCGATCCGCCGCTACCAGGCTCTGCGCCACGTCGACGAGGCCCCGCAGCTGCCGACCGGCTACGCCGGCATGATCCTGCTCGCCGTGATCCCGCCCGCGTGGCGGCGCGTGATGGACCGTCGCGTGCTCGCGCACTACGGCGGCGACGCGCGGCGGGCCAACGTCAAGCCGCGCCTGCGCCGGGGCCTGCGGGCGC
>DASZFZ010000008.1:0-49095 GCA_035939315.1 Solirubrobacteraceae bacterium
TCGATGGACTACGAGGTGTTCATCCTCGCGCGCATGCGCGAGGAGTTCGACGCGACCGGCTCCACCGACACGGCAGTCGTGCGCGGCATCGGGCGCACCGGGCGGCTTGTCACCAGCGCCGCCCTGATCCTGTTCCTGGCGTTCGTCTCGCTCGCCTCCGGGCCCGAGACGGAAGTCAAAGTCCTGGCGACCGGGCTCGCCGCCGGGATCCTGCTCGACGCGACCCTGATTCGCGCGCTGCTGGTGCCGGCGGTCGTCTCGCTGTTCGGCCGCTGGAACTGGTGGCTGCCGCGGGTGCCCGCGCGGCTCTTGCGCGTCGAGCCCTCGCCCTCGCCGCGCCCGACGGCCGCGGCCGAGGGCGCGCTGTAACCGGTCCTCTGCGGTCGCGGCGCGCGGCCCGCGGAGGAGCCTCGAACGCCGGCCTCGCCCGACCAACCAACTTGACAGTCGGGTTGATTGATATTTCCGTTCAAGCCGCAGCCAACCTCAGATAGTCAACTGCATATGACAACTGTCTGTGGAACTGTCGTCTGCGCGGCGCGAGAGTTGAAACTGTGGAGACTGTCCGTAAGCAATTCGCGGCCAACCTGCGCCGCTACCGCGATCGGGCAGGGCTCTCGCAGGAGGCGCTGGCGGATCTCTGTGACCTGCACCGCACGGAGATCAGCCTGCTCGAGCGCTGCAAGCGATCGCCGCGGTTGGAGACAATCGTGATCCTCTCGCGCGGCCTGGAGCTGACCTCCCCGAGCGACCTGCTCGAGGGAATCGTCTAGGCACGCCTCGGGCGCGCTATCGAGCGCTGACGCCCAGGATCAGCTCGGCCGCCTCGTCCGGGACGTCCAGCTGCGGGCAGTGCCCGATGCCATCGAGCGTAACCCAGTCCGCGTCCGGCAGCTCTTCGCGGTAGCGCACCGACGCGGCCGGCCACTCGAGCAGCCTGTCCGCCGTGCCCCACACCACTCGCGCCGGGCAGCTCACGCCCTCGGCGTCCACGCTCCAGCCCTCCCTCAGCGCCAGCTCGATCAGCGGCTCCACCGCCGTGCAGTTGGCCACGCCCAGCACCTGGTGGGCGATCAGCTCGGGGGGGATGTGCTCGAAGTTGGTCGTGATGAACTGCGTCGCCGTGCGCCGCCCCTCGACGCTCGCCACCAGCTGGTCCACGTACGGCACCGCCGCCTTCACCAGCTCCTGCGTGTGCTTGAAGTGCTCGAGCGTCTGCTTGTAAGTCTCATCGCCGTGCGCCCAGCCACCCGCCGGCGCCATCAGCACCAGCGAGCGCGCGCGAGCGCGCCGCGCGAGCTGCAGCGCCACGTAGCCGCCCAGCGAGTTGCCCACCAGGTGCGCGTCCGCGAAGCCCGCCTCGTCCATCGCGCGCTCCAGCGCATCCGCCAGCGTGTCCTCGTCCAGCCCGCCCGCCGGCGCCGGGCCGCCCGCGTGCCCGACGAGCGTCACCGCCAGCACGTCGTGCTCGCGTTCGAGCGCCGGCAGCACCAGCTCCCACGAGCGCCAAGTGTCCGTGAAGCCGTGCACGCAGACCATCGGCGTGCCCGCGCCGCCGCGGTGGAAGGGGGTGAAGGTCGCGTTCATCGCGTGAAAGCTACCGGGCGCGGGCGACCCCGCAAATCGCCGGCGGAGGCGATCTGGCTGGCGTTCGAGCTCGCGCTGCCCGCCTGCGACAGCCACGGCTCGCCGCCGAGCGCCGGCAGGTGCACCAGGATCAGGTAGGCGGTGGCGAGCAGGCTGACGACGCGCAGGCGCCGGCTGCGCCCGAGTGCGGCCAGCGGCATCAGCCACGCCAGGTACCACGGCGCGAGCGAGGCGATCGAGGCGATCAGCGCCAGGAAAGCCCAGCCGGCGGCGGTGATCGCGTCGGCGCCGCGGCGCACCCACACGAGCGTCGCCAGTGCCACGACCAGCGCGAGGCCCGTGCACAGCGCGCGGATCGCCGCGGTGATGTGCGTGCCGAGCAGCTTCGCCAGCCGGTCGGGCCCGCTGAACACGGTGTCGAACAGCCGGTCGGTGCTGATGCGGTGCAGCTGGCTGAACAGGTCCGGGCCGAACAGCAGGAGCGAGGGCACGCCGATCGCGACGACCGCCAGGGCCGCGCCGCGCGTCGCGCGCCCGCGCCGGACGGCGCCGAGCAGCACGAACGGCAGCGCCAGCCCGACCGTCAGCTTGACCGCCGCGGCGGCCACCGCCGCGGCGCCCGCCCACGAGTCCCGGCCGTCCACCATCAACGCGATCGCGCCGACCATCAGCGCCACCGCCAGCAGGTCGTTGTGGGCGCCGCTGACGGCGTAGAACAGCAGCACCGGGTTCAGGCCGACGAGGATCGCCGCGCGCGCCGGGTCGAGGCCCCGCCGCTCGGCCACGCGCGCCACGATCAGCGCGGTGAGGACGCTGGCGACGCCGGCCGCCGCCTTGTATAGCCACAGCGCGGCGCTCGCCGAGAGCAGGCCCAGCGGCGCGCTGGCGGCGCTGAACAGCGGCCCGTACGGGCTCGGCTGGTGCTTCCAGTAGACGAACCGCAGCAGCGAGCCGTCGTGGAGGGAGATCGGCGCCGACACGTACGGGTCGAGGCCGTGCACAAGCTCGCGCGCGTAGGCGATGTAGCCGAACACGTCGGTCGAGACGATCGTCGGCCCGAGCGTGAACGCCAGGTTGGCCAGCGCGATCGCGCCCAGCGCCGCGCGCAGCGGGATGCGCGCGGCGCACGCCAGCGCGAGCAGGTAGCCGGCGGCGAGGATCGCGAGCGCGCCGCTGAGCGCGTTCGCGTCGAGCGTCCCCACAAGGCCGCTCAGGCCGAGCAGAGGGCCGGCGATCCAGTGCGGGCTCGAGCTGGTGGGCAGCTCGAGCAGGTAGCGGCTGCCGGCGGCGCCGAGCGCGAGCCAGCCGGACGCCAGCACGCACGCGGCCAGCGCGGCCACGCCCAGACCGCGGGTCGACAGGCCGCGCGTCGAGGTGCTCGGAGCGATCGCGCGGGGGACAACCGCGTCGATCCCGACCAGCTCGCTCATCGCCCCAAGGCTACGCGCTAAAAGCTTACGGGGAGCGAAACAAGCCCCGCGGGCGCCCAGCGCGCGGTCCGCGATCGCCTAGCTTTGCCCCATGCCTCGCCATGGCTCTCTCAGGCTCGTCCTGGAGGGCCTCGTGGTGGCGCTCGTCAGCGTCGTGTGCGCCGCCTGGGCGCTGCACCTGTGGCAGGCGCGGCTGTCGATCCCGCTGCGCTACACGCCGGTCGACGACACGAAGTTCTATCTGATGCTCGTCAAGGGCATCGTCGAGCACGGCTCGTATCTGTCGAACTCCAGCCTCGGCGCGCCGTTCGGCCAGCAGCTCTACGACTTCCCCCAGGGCGGCGACGATCTCAGCCTGCTGCTGGTGCGGGCGCTGGCGCTGCTCAGCGCCAACCCCGGCGTGGTCGTCAACCTGTTCTTCCTGGCGACGTTCGCGCTGACGAGCTTCACCTCCTACCTGGTGCTGCGCGCGCTCGGCGTCGACGCGGGCGCCGCCGGCGTCGTGTCGGTGCTGTTCTCGCTGCTCACCTACCACTTCTTCCGCGGCGAGTCGCATCTGCTGCTGTCCGCCTACTACGGAGTGCCGCTCGCCGCCTTCCTGTTCCTGAGGCTGCTGGGACACGAGCCGCTGTTCGCCGGGCGCTCGCGGCGCACGCTCGCGACGGTGGCGATCTGCGCGGTGATCGGCTCGGACAACTTGTACTACGCGACCTTCGCGGTGGTGATGCTGGGCGCGGCGGCGCTCGTGATGCTGGTGGGGCGCCGCTATAGGCGGGCGCTGGTGGGCGTGGCGCTGGCGTCGCTGGTGAGCGCGTGCGCGGTCGCGAACCTCTCCCCCAGCCTGCTGTATCGAGCCGAGCACGGCGGCGACGCGCTGCTGGAACGCTCGGCGGCCTTCACCGAAGCCTCCGACGAGGGCTTCTCGCTGCGCATCGCCGACCTGCTGCTGCCCTCGCCGGTCAGCCGCTTCGGGCCGCTGCGCACGCTGGCGAGCGAGTACGACCACATCATCGCGCCCAACTACTGCGAGGCCTGCTACGCGACCCCGGGCACGGTCGGCACGGTCGGCTTCGTATGGCTGCTGCTGTGCGCGCTCGGCCTGCTGGTGGGCGCCGGCGGCTGGTTCGCGGCGCGGGCTCTGGCGCGCAACGCGAGCGTGGGCGTGCTCGCGGCGCTCGCCGTGGCGAGCGTGGGCGGCGTGGCGAGCCTGATCGAAGTGTTCGTGACTGCGGATATTCGTGCGTGGAATCGGATATCGGTGTTCATCGCCTGGCTGTCGCTGCTCGCCGTGGCGCTGCTGCTCGAGCGGCTGTCCGCGTGGCTCGGAGCGAAGCGCCGCGGGCGCCCGCTGGCGCGCGCCACGCTGCTGGCGGTGCTGGTGTTCGGCGTGTACGACCAGACCAGCGACTCGTTCGTCCCCCCCTACGCCGCCACCGCCCGGCAGTGGCGCAGCGACAGCCGTTTCGTGGCGGAGATCGAACGGCGGCTGCCGCACGGCGCAAGCGTCTTCCAGCTCCCCTACGTGCCGTTTCCGGAGGGCTACCCGGAAACGCCCGTCGGCGACTCGGTCGCCACCTACTCGACCAAGTACGAGCTGCTGCGCGGCTACCTGCACTCCAGGACGCTGCGCTGGAGCTACGGGGCGACGAAGGGCACCCCGGCCGACTGGTCGGCGCAGCTGGCCGGCCAGCCCCTGCCATACGTGCTGGCGGCGGCCGTCGCCGCCGGCTTCGACGGGCTGTGGGTCGACCCCGCCGGCTTCGAGCCGGGCAAGGCCGCCCAGCTGAGGAGCGCCCTGCGCGAACTGCTCGGACAGGGGCTCCTCAGCCCGTTGGGCGACCTGTGGTTCTTCGACCTGCGCCCGTATGCGGCGCGCCTGCGGCGCTCTGCCCGGGCGAGCCTGCTGGGGGGCCTGCGCGAAGCGACCCTGCGCCCGCTGAGCGTCGCGTGCGCGGCCGGCGGGCTGGCCCTCGAGAACCCCGACGCCACGCCGCGGCAGGCGAGCTTGAGCGAGCACGTGCTGCGCTCCGGCGAGAGCTACGAAGCTACGCTCGCCGGCGTACCGGACCGCCAGGCGAGCGACTTCCCGCCCGCCACGACGATCACGGTCAGCCGGCGGCTGACGCTCGCCCCGGGGCGCACGATCGTGCGGCTCGGCCGCTCCAGCCTGCCCGCGGGCGCCTCCGCGCGCGTGCTCTACGCGACGCTCACCGAGACCGCCCTCGCCGGCTTCGCCCGCGCGGGGAGCGCAGCGACGCGCACGCTCACGGCCGGCCTGACCGGACCCCCCTGCCCGCAGGCGGGCGGCTAGCGGCGATGGCCTCGCAGAGCCCCAGCGCCCGCCACCCCGGACTGCTGGCCGAGCCGGCGGGCGAGCAGCGGCGCCTGCGCGCAGCGATGGCCGCGGCGCGAGCAGGCGCCCGCCCGGCGCTCGCCGCCGTATCGCTCATCGGCCTGGCCGCCGGCAGCCTGTTCGTGGTGCTGGCGGCCGCCGAGCGCCCGAGCTTCCTGGCGCCACTCGCCCACAAGGGCTACTTCCCCGGCTGGATGGCCGGGCCGCTGCACGGCCTGTTGCCGTCGCTGACCGACAACTACGACAGCCTGGCGTGGCTGATCAGCGCCGTGATGGCCGGCATGTACGTGCTCTACGTCCTGGCGTTCGCGGGCGCGCCGCGCCTGCCCGCGCGCTGGACGATCGCGACGGTGATCGCGCTGCACGCGATCTTCCTGCTGGCGCCGCCGCTGTCGTTCACGGACGTGTTCAACTACATCAACTACGGGCGCATGGGCGTGGTGCACCACCTCAACCCGTACACCACCATCCCCCAGCTGGAGCCGCACAGCGACCCGAGCTTCTCGCTCAGCAACTGGCACTACCTGCTGAGCCCCTACGGCCCGCTGTTCACGCTGCTCACATACGCGCTCGTGCCGCTCGGCGTGGTCGCCTCCTACTGGGCGGTGAAGTGCGTGCTGGCGCTCGCCAGCCTGGCGACGCTGGCGCTCGTGTGGCGCTGCGCCGAGCTCCTGGGGCGCTCGCCGAGCGCCGCGGTGGTGCTGGTCGGCTGCAACCCGATCATCCTCGTCTGGGGGCTGGGCGGCGAGCACAACGACAGCCTGATGCTGCTGTTCGTGGTGCTCGCCGCGTATCTGCTGCTGCACGCGCCCACCTCGCCCCGCGCCTCCGCGCGGGCCGGCGTGGCGCTCGTGACGGCGATCTTCATCAAGGCCTCGGCGGCCGTGCTGTTGCCGATCTTCCTGCTGGCCGGGCAGCGCCGGCGCTTCCTCGCGGGTGCGCTGGCGAGCGGCGCCGCTCTGGCGGGCGCCAGCGCGATCGCGTTCGGGGCGAACCTCCCGGGCCTGTCGACCCAGAGCAGCGTGGTGACGGCGCTGGGGCTGCCCAACCTGCTCGGCTACGCGCTCGGCCAGGGCGGCGAGACGGCGACCGTGCGCACGCTCGCGTCGGTGGCGCTGGTGGCCACGATCGCGGTGGCCGCCTTCAGGCTGTGGCGCGGGCGCTGCCACTGGACCTCCGCCGCCGCGGTCGTGCTGCTGGCGCTGATCGCCTCGCTGAGCTGGGAGGTGCCGTGGTATCTGCTGTGGGCGCTGCCGTTCGCCGCGCTCTCGCCCTCCCGCGGCGTGCGCGCGGCGACGCTCGTGCTGGGCGTGTTCCTGCTGCTCACGTTCGTCCCGGCCGAGTCGATGCTCGCCGAAGCGATCCACTTCGACCCCGAATCCACCAAGCTGGCACAGGCGCACCGCCGCGAGATCGAACGGCTGGTGCGCTGATGGGCGGGCCGTCGTGCCCGCGCGCGGGCACGACGCAGCCGGGCGCTCCAGGCACGCGCGTACCCCAAATAGGATTGCGGGCACGATGAGGCTCGGCATCATCACCGGCTCGGGCGCCTACACGCTGCCCGAGCTGGAGGGCGCGAGCGAGCGCACGGTGCAGACCCGCTTCGGGGCGTGCGAGCTGACCGTCGGGCGCTGGCGGGACGTGGAGGTGGCGCACGTGACGCGCCACGGCGCCGGGCACGCGCGGCTGTCGAGCCACGTCAACCACCGCGCCAACATCCTGGCCCTGCGCGAGCTCGGCGCCGACGCGGTGATCGGCGTGACGATCTGCGGCGCCGTGGACGCGGCGCTCGAGCTCGGCACGCTGGTCGTGTTCGACGACCTGCACTTCCTGGCCAACCGCCTGCCGGACGGCTCGATCTGCAGCCTGCACGACCGGCCGGGCGGCGCCGGGCGCGGGCACTGGGTCTACGAGCGCCCGTTCTCCGAGCCGCTGCGCCGCGCGCTGCTCGACGGCGCGGCGGCGGCCGAGCTGGGCGCGCGCGACGGCGGCTGCTACGGGCACGTGGACGGCCCGCGCTTCAACACCCGCGCGGAGATCCGCATGCTCGCCGCCTGCGGCGTGAGCGCGGTCAGCCAGACGGCCGGCCCGGAGACCGTGCTGTGCGGCGAGGCCGGGCTGCCCTACGCGCTGCTCGGCTACCTCACCGACTACGCCAACGGCGTCGGCGCCGAGCCCACGCCGGTGAGCGAGCTGACGCGCCTGATGGGCCTCAGCGCGGGCGCCTTCTCGGCCACGCTCGCGCAGGCGTTGAGGCTGCTGCCCGGGGAGCCGATCGCGCCGACGGGCATCCAGCTCAGCTGGCCCTGAGCGGGCGGCGGGGGGCTGACCGGCATGACCCCTGCGACGACGGTCGACGTGATCCTGCCGGTGCTGGACGAGGCGGGCGCGATCCCGCTGGTGCTCGGCGCGATGCCGCCGGGCTACCGCGCGATCGTCGTGGACAACGGCTCGAGCGACGGCTCCGGCGAGATCGCCGCGCGGCTCGGCGCGCTGGTGGTCGAGGAACCCAGGCGCGGCTTCGGCGCCGCCTGCCACGCGGGCCTGCGGGCGGCCGCCGCGGAGATCGTGTGCATGATGGACTGCGACGGCTCGTTCGACCCGCGCGAGCTGCCCGCGCTGGTCGCGCCGGTGGCCGGCGGGCGGGCGGACCTGGCGCTCGGCGCCCGGCGCCCCGCGCCGGGCTCCTGGCCGGCGCACGCGCGCCTGGCCAACATGGGGCTCGCCGCGCTGCTGCGCGCCCGCGCCGGCGTGAAGCTCCGCGACCTCGGGCCGATGCGCGCCGCGCACAGACAGGCGCTGCTCGACCTGGCGATCGCCGACCGCGCCTTCGGCTATCCGCTCGAGATGGTGCTGCGCGCGGCCGCGCGCGAGTGGCGGATCGTGGAGCTGCCCGTCAGCTACCGCCCCCGCACCGGCGCCTCCAAGGTCACCGGCACGCTGCGCGGCAGCGCCCGCGCGGTGCGCGACATGTCGCGGCTGCTGGCCGGCGGCGTCGAGTGAGCGAGGGCCCGCAGCACGGCCGCCGCCGCGGGCGGTGCGCCACCGCCGCCGCCCGTCACCCGCGTCGCGTGTGGCGGCTGCGCAGGTAGGCGAGGCCCGACAGCGCGAACAGCGCGGCGACGAGCGCCAGGTAGCGCCCGAGGTAGACGTGCTGGTGCTGGCCGCTGGCGATGAAGTAGGTGGCGTCGCCCTTGCCCAGGATCTCCGGCGAGTACACCAGCCCGATCACCCCGGCGAGGATCGCCGGCACGCGCAGGTACACGTGCCCGGGCACGCGCACGCGCTCGCCGCGATCCTCTCCCTCACCCGCGCGGCGGCCTGCGACGCCGTGCGCCGGCGCGCGCCGGCGCGGGCGCAGGGCGGTGAGGCGGTCGAGCGCGGAGTACAGCGGCAGCGCCAGCACGTCGTGGGCGACGATCGCGCCGCCGAACCAGATGAGGATGTACTCGAGGCTGATCGCCGGTTCGACGAACCAGCCCATGGCGGCTACGGCGATCACGGCGAAGCTGGCGAGCGCGCCGAGCAGGTGCGCGGGGCTCGCGCCGTACAGTCGTTCGAAGTCGCGCCGCGCCGATCTCATGCGGAGCGCAGCTCCGTGAAGGCGATCTGGCCGACCCACTTGGTGCAGTGAACGCCGGGCAGCGCCGGGCCGATGATGCGCGCCGGGTAGCCGTGGTCGAGCGACAGCGGCGTGCCGTTGACGTGCAGCGCGAGCAGCATCGCGTCGGCGCTCACCTCGTTGGGGTCGAGCGTGGCGGCGCTGAACACGCCGTCCTTCTCCAGCGAGGTGGCGGTGGCGAGCGCTTCGCCCGAGACGTCCACGAGCGCCGCCAGGTCGCGCACGCGCACGCCCGTCCAGCGCTGGGTGGTCGACCAGCCCTCCACGCATGCGATCGGCAGCTCGTAGGTGTGCTGGGGCATCGCCTCGAGCTGGGCGCGCGAGAGGCTGAGGCTGCGCCGCGGCGAGCGCAGCAGCAACCGCCAGCCGGGGCCGACCTCCTGGGCGGTGATCTCGGCGGCGGCGGCGGTGCGGTTGACGCTGAAGCCGTTCGGCCCGGGCCCGAAGCGGTCGCGCGGCCCGAGGATCGCGAGTTTGCGAAGCGGCCCGCCGAGCGAGTCGCCGAGCCCCTGCACGAGCAGGAAGGCCGAGCCGGCGCCGACCGTCCCAAGCAGCGCCCGGCGCGACATGCTGGCCGCGGCGGGCGCCGGCGCGATCAGGTCGCTGCTCGGCGCCGTGGCGCCCATCGCGCCGGCGTCGCCCTCCGAGCGCGTGTGCGCGAGATCGGACATCAGTGGGCGCAGCTCGCGCCTGGCGGCAAGCGAAGCGCGCATGGTGGCGAGCTTGATGGCCGCGTGGAACGCGAACGCGGCGCTGAACACCCACGCGCCGTAGTAGTGGGCGTTGGTGAAGAAGAACTTGAACAGGTACGCGTACTGGATGTCGAGCATGCCGGTCGCGAACTCGAACAGCGCGCCGCCGACGAGGAACGCGAGCGACAGGCGCTCGAGCGCGTGCGCCGGGCTGCGCACTGGCGGCCACTCGAACAGCCGCGGGATCACCGACCACAGCTTCGCCAGCAGGATCGGGAACACGGCCAGCCCGAGCGTCACGTGCGTGCCCTGGGTGAGCGCGTACAGCCATGAGGGGTGCGCGGGCCAGCGGAAAAGGTAGAAGTCGAGCAGCCCCAGGTGGCGCCCGACGGAGTTGCCGCCGAGGCTCGGGTTGTACGCGTCGTTGGACAGGAAGCCGGTGACGGCGATCACCGGGATCGTGATCAGCAGCCCCAGGCCGAGCACCGCCGTCAGCCACGGGCCGCGCAGCGGGCTGCGCCAGAACGTGTGCCTGAAGGGCCCCGGCGGCGGCCGGTCGGGGTCGACGCCCGGCAGGCGCATCACGTGGCGCAGGGCAGGCTGAAGCGCACGCTCGCGCCGACGCGCGTGTCGCCGATCCAGATGCGCCCGCCGTGAGCCTCGACGATCGCGCGCGAGATCGCCAGGCCGAGCCCGGCGCTGCCGTCGCTGCGCGCCTCGCGCGCGCCGCCCTGCACGAACGCGTCGAAGACGCGCTCGCGCTCGCCCGCCGGGATGCCCTCGCCGGTGTCGAGCACCTCGACTTCGATCTCGTTCGGCGCCGAGCTGGCGCGCACGGTGATGCTCCCGTCGGCGGGCGTGTGGCGGATGGCGTTCTGGATCAGGTTGAACAGCACGCGCTGAATCTGCTCGGGGTTGGCGTGCGCCGCCTCGAGGCCTGCGGGCAGCTCCGCGCGCATCGACACCGAGCCGGCCTCCGCCTGCGCGCGCATCGCGTCGACCGTCTCGAGCACCAGGTCCTCGAGCGGCACGCGCTCCATCGTCCAGCTGATGTCGCCCGCCTCCAGGCGCGAGAGCTCGAACAGGTCGTCGATCAGCGCGCCGAGCGCGCGCACGTGCACGCCGATGCGCGAGACGTATTCGCGTCTGGTGGGCCCGTCGACGAGGTCGTCGTCCAGCGCCTGGCCGAGCAGCCGCAGCGAGGTCAGCGGCGTGCGCACGTCGTGGGAGATGGCCGCGAGCAGCGTGCTGCGTGCCGCTTCCAGCGTGGCGCGCGAGCTCTCCTCGCTGGCCAGGCGCGCGGCCAGCGCCTCGACGTCGCGGGCGAGCGCGGCCAGCTCGTCGTCGCCCTCGGTGACGATCCGCACGTCGCGCTCGCCCTGGCCGACCGCGTCCAGACCGCGGCGCAGCTCGTCGATGTCGGCGAGCATCCCGCGGGCGATCGCCGCCGCGCCCCACGCGCCGGCGACGCCGGCGTAGCCGGCCACGACGAGCGTGAACAGCGCGTCCTGGTTGGAGCTGATCATCAGCACGACGTACACGACCGTCGCCAGCAGCAGCTGCGAGACGACGATCGCACCGCCGAGCGAGAGCTGGCGGCGGATGCCGCCCACGCGCGCGCGCTTGGCCAGGAAGCGGTCGAGCGCCAGCACGCTCGCAAGCCCCACCGGAGCGAGCACCTCCAGCGAGGTCCAGCCGGCGTGCGCGCCGTATACCACGAAGCACACGAGCGAGGCGAGCAGCGCGGCGGCCCCGACCGAGACCAGCCCCACGACGATCGATCTGCCGGGCCAGTGGGTCATGGCATGAAGCGGTAGCCGACGCCCCACACGGTCTCCAGGTAGCGCGGTCGCGCCGGGTCGCGCTCGAGCTTGGCGCGCAGCCTGCGCACGTGCACGGTCACGGTCGAGGTGTCCGTGTAGAAGGAGTAGTGCCACACCCGGTCGATCAGCTCCTGGCGGGTGAACGCGTGCCCCGGGTGGCGCGCGACGAACAGCAGCAGCTCGAACTCGCGCTGGGTGAGCATCACCTCCGCGGAGTCGACCAGCACGCGCCGGGAAGCCGGGTCGATGACCAGGCCGGCGAACTCCAGCGGCGGCCCGGAGTCCGGCGCGGTGTCGACCCGCCGCAGCACGGCGTCGACGCGCGCCACCAGCTCGGACGGCGAGAACGGCTTGACGATGTAGTCGTCGGCGCCGAGCCGCAGCCCGACGACGCGATCTGACTCCTCGCCCTTGGCGGTCAGCAGGATGATGGCCACACGGTCGCGGTCGAGCTCGCGTACGCGGCGCATCACCTCCAGGCCGTTCAGCCCCGGCAGCATCAGGTCGAGCACCACCAGATCCGGGCGGCTGTCGGAGACCATGCGCAGCGCGTGCTTGCCGTCGCCGGCGGTGCGCACGTCGTAGCCGGCGCGCTCGAGATAGCGCGAGACGACCTCGGCGATCGTCGGCTCGTCGTCCACCACCAGCACCGAGCCACGGACGTGTCGGTTGCCCTTCACGGACACGGACTCCATCGCGCGATTGTGCCACCGCCCCGGCGCCGGTCGGGGCGCTCGATCCAGCGTTCCGCGTTCCGTAATGTGATTTGCGCCGCCTTGGACGTAGCTTTGCATGCCATGGTCCGCGCTGTGCGCCCGCGCATCTTCACGACGGCCCGCCCGGCGCTGGTCGTGATCGCCAAGGCACCCGTTCCCGGGCTGGCCAAGACGCGCCTGTGCCCGCCGCTGTCGGGCGAGCAGGCGGCGGCGCTCGCCCGCGCGGCGCTCGAGGACACGCTGGCGGCGGTGCTCGCGACCCGAGCGGCACGGCGCGTGCTGGTGCTCGACGGCGAGCCGGGCGCGTGGTTGGCCGACGGCGTCGAGCTGCTGGCACAGCGCGGCGGCGATCTGGCCGCGCGCCTGGCGGACGCGTTCGCGGACGTCGGCGGCCCGGCGCTGTTGATCGGCATGGACACGCCCCAGCTCACGCCGGAGCTGCTCGGCGAGGGACTCGAGCTGCTCGCGTCCGGCTTCGAGGCGGTGCTAGGCCCGAGCGTCGACGGCGGCTACTGGGCGATCGGGCTCGCGCGCCCGGACCGCCGCGTGTTCGCCGGCGTGCCGATGAGCCGCCCGGACACCGGCGTGCTCCAGCTGCGCCGCCTGCGCGAGCTGGGACTGCGCACGCGCTCGCTGCCGGCCCTGCGCGACGTCGACCGCTACGAGGACGCCGTCGCCGTGGCCGCGCTCGCGCCGGCCACCGGCTTCGCGCGCGCGCTGGCGAGGATCGAGCGCGAATCCCTGAGGGCGGCGGTGTGAGCGTCGAGGAGGCGCGCAGGCGCCCGGCGATCGAGCTGTACGGCGATGAGCTCCTGCGCGCGGCGGCGAGACAGTCGAGCGCCGGCGCCGCCGAGACCGCCGGCACCGCCGGAGCCTCCGGCACCGCCGCGCCATCCGCTGCCACGGGGCCGTCCGCCGCCGCGGGGCTGCGCGTGATCGACCATCGCGGCGAGCAGTGGACGCTGGCGCTCGAGCGCTATCTCGGGCAGCCGGACAGCGACGAGGAGGGCGTGCTCGAACGGGCGGTAGGGCCGGTGCTGGACGTCGGCTGCGGTCCCGCGCGCCACGTGCTGGCGCTGGCGCGCCGCGGCGTGGTGGCGGTCGGCGTGGACATCTCCCCGCCGGCGGTGCAGCTGGCGCGCAGCCGCGGCGCGAGGGTCATCGAGGGCTCGATCTTCGACCGCATCCCGGGCGCCGGCAGCTGGGGCAGCGCGCTGCTGCTGGACGGCAACATCGGCATCGGCGGCGTGCCCGCGCAGCTGCTCGAGCGGATCGCCGGGTTGCTGCGCGGCGGCGGGACGATCCTGGTGGAGGTGGAGGCCCCCGGGGTGCCGACGCAGACGCTCAGCATCAGCCTGCAGTCCAGCGACGCTCACAGCCAGTGGTTCCCGTGGGCGCGCCTGAGCATCGACGGCCTGGCTGAGATCGCCGCGGACGCCGGCTGCACGGTGGCCGAGCAGTGGCATGTGCGCGAGCGCTGGTTCGCGGCCCTGCGCACGGGCTGAGCCCGCGGGCGCTCTCGCCGCTCGCCTCAGCGCTTGTACAGCCGCACGTTGCGGTCGAGCGGCCCTCCGGCGAAGCCCTGGGGGCGTCCTCCCTGGGCGTCGACGTAGCTGAGCTCGCGCGAGACGTCGCCGATGCCGCCGCCGTCGGGTACGTGGTCGAGCATCCACGTCTCCAGCACGCAGCCGCCACCGCTCGCGTCGCGCAGCCGGATCGCGCGCAGCTGCTGGGGGTAGTCGATCAGCGAGCAGGTCGCGATCAGCCAGTAGCCGCCGGCGAGGGACCGGCGCGGGACGATGCGGTTGCGGTGGGTGTGGCCCCAGATCGCGGCCGCCACCCGCGGGTCGCGGTCGAGCAGCGCGAGCAGCCGCTCGGCGCCTTCGGTGCTGGTCAGCGGCTGATGGGAGACGACCAGCACCCAGCGCCCGCCGGCGCGGGCGAGCTCGCCGGCGAGCCACGCCTCGAGGCCTTCGTGCACGACCCCGCCGGAGCCCCCTTCGCGGCGCACGAGGTCGAGCACGATCACACGCACGCGCGCGCCGACGTCGAAGCTGTAGTTCATCAGCGGCCCCTCGCCCCCCGAGCCGCTGCCGGAGCGCAGCGCGGCGATCACCTCGGCGACGGTCAGCTCGCGGCGCGTGGGGTCGGCTGCGACGGCCACCGACGGGGCCTCTTGCAGCTGTTCGATCAGCGCGCCGATCCGTTGCGGATCGGACAGGCCGTCGGGCGAGCCGGTGGCGGTGCCGGTGCTGGTCGCGGAGAAGCCGCGCGGCGGGCGCAGGTTCAGCGGCAGGTCCCACACCGCGCGCGAGCCCAGCGCGATCGCCTGGGTGAGCGGGGAGGGCGCGAGCACGCCCTGCACGAGCAGGTCGTGGTCGCCCAGCACCGGGTACCACGGCGCGCGCAGGCCGCCGGCGGTGAAGCTCGCCGTGGCGCGCTCGAGCAGCCCCGGGTGGCGCGGAGCGTCGATGTCCGGCCGGTAGTACAGAGGGTCAGGGTCCTGCGCCGACTGCACCCCGGTGTAGCCGGGGCCGCCGCTGTTGGGGTTCACAGAGCCGCCGCGCAGCAGCGCGAGCGCCTGCGTGAGCTCGTTGCCCTGGGCGTTGTCGATCAGATCTCCCCCCTGGATCACGGCGTCTGGGCCGAGCAGGTCGATGGCGCGCACGGCGCCCGCGAGCACGTGGGCGGTGAGCGCCTCCTGCGGGCGGAAGGTCGAGTTGAACGGCGAGCCCAGGCGGCGCAGGAACGGCACGCGCGCGGGCGACTGCTCGTCCATCACGTGCGCGTCGGTGAGGTGCGCGATCGTCGCACGCACGGCGCCGGCGGCGACGCGGGGGGCGAGCTCGGTGCGATCGATCAGCTTCGCGCCGGGACCGGCCTGCAGCACGCCGTCGCCGCGCGGATCGAGGTAGGTGGAGGCGAGCGTGGAGCCGTCGGGGGCGAGCGCGCTGGCCGCGGAGCGCGCGCCGCAGCCGGCGAGCGCGAGCGCGGCCGCGCCGAGCGTCAGCTCCGCGAGCGCCTGGCGGCGCGTGTGGCCGTGAGCGGGTGGGCGCTCGCTCATCCTCCGAGCGCCTCCACGATGGGCTCGCGCGTGGCGCGCCGGGCGACCCACAGCACGGCGGCGCACGCGAGCAGCGCGAGGCCGGCGATCACGACGGTCACCTCGGCCGGCCCGGCGGCGAGCTCCAGCGAGGCGTAGCCGATCGCCAGTCGCGCCATCGCCGGCCCGAGCACGAAGCGCTCGAGCAGGGCGCCGAGCACGGCGGCGGGAACCACCACGGCGGCGGCCGCGCCGGCGAGCAGCAGGCATACGCCGCGAACGCCCGCGCCGCACGCTCTCAGCACGGCGATCGTCGCGCGACGCTCGCGGGCGGTCAGCACGAGCGCCTGCACGAGCGCGTAGAAGCACACGAGCCCGTCGACGATGGCGACCGCCCGCAGGATCGCGGTGAGCGCTTCGATCAGGCCACGCCCCTGCCCGACGGCGCCGCTGGCCGGCGTGGCGCTGGCGCCGAGCGCCTTCAGCCCGGCGCTGACCGCGCTCTCGCTGGCGCCCGGCTGCAGGCGCACCGCGATCTGCTCGCCGGCGGTCGGTTCGGCGGCGAGCAGCGCGGCGGCGGAGACGTAGACGATGCGCCCGTCGTGCTGCAGCGAGTTGACGATGCCGGCCACCTGGAAGCGCGCTTCGCGCCCGGAGGGCAGCTCGATGGCCAGCGGCGAGCCGACGCTCAGCCCGAGCACCTGCGCGAGGCCATTGCCCACCTCGGCCTGGCGGGCTCCCCGCAGCCGGCTCCCGGAGACCAGCGGCGGCGCTTCGAAGACGGTGTGGTCGCCCCGGTATGCGACCACGTCGATCGTCTCCCCCAGCGAGAAGGAGTCGATCGCCTGAGCTTCATAGCGCGGCGCGGCGGCCGCCACCCCGGGCAGGCGCCGCACGCCGGCGGCCGCCGCCGCGGGCAGCGAGGCGGTCAGCTGGTAGCGCTTGCCGAGCGTGCTCGGGTCGGACTCGAGCGCGCTCAGCTCAGAGGCCAGTGCGAGCATCAGCAGGATGAACGCCACCGACACGCCGAGCACCGCCAGCGTCGCCGCGAGCCGTACCCGGCGCGCGCCGACCAGCCGCGCGCCAAGCAGCGACAGGCTCGGCAGCAGGCCCCGGCCACCGGCAACACGCGCGGCGGCACGACGCGCGGCGGCGCGACGTGCCGAGGAGCGCCCGCCGCGCGCGCGCAGCTCGGCGCCGCGCATCAACGCGATCGGGGGACGGCGGCTGGCGCGCAGCGCCGGCCAGGCGGAGGCGAGCACCGGGATGCCGGCGGTGAGCGCCCAGCACGCGAGCAGCGGGCCGGCGAGCGCGCCGCCTGGCGGCAGCTCGTTGATCGTCTCGAGCAGCCGTTCGCTGGGGCCGGCCGCGATCAGCACGCCGGCGCCGACGCCGAGCGCCCCGGCGGGAAGCGCCACGATCGCCGCCTCGGCCGCCTGCGCGAGCGCGATGTGGGCGCGGCTGGCGCCGATCGCCCGTCGCACGCCGATGCCGGCGAGGCGCCGCTGCACCTCCGCGCGGGCGGACGCGGCCAGCATCACCGTGGCGGTGATCAGCGCGATCACCGACAGCGCGACCAGCAGCGCGATCACGATGCCAGCCGCCTGGTCGATCAGCACGCGCACGCCTTCGCGGGTGACGAAGCGCAGGCCCTCGATCCCGTAGCTGGAAGCGCGCGCCTGCACGAGCACCGTGTTCAGCTGGCCGGGGTTCCTGAGCCACAGCTCGACGGCGTTGACCCGGGGGTCGCCAAAGGGGCCGAAGCGCGCTTCGAGCGCCGCGCGCGTGAGGTACACGCGCGGCACGGCCAGCGGGTAGGCGACGTCGTCGGGCGACACGGAGATGCCGCTCACACGCAGCCCTTCCAGGCCGTTGACGTCGACGCTCGAGCCAACGTGCAGGCCCCAGCTGCGCGCGACGCCCTGTTCGACGACGGCTTCGACGTTGTGCGTGGACGGTTCGCGGCCTTCCAGCAGGCCGTATCCGCGCCGGCCGGAGTCCAGCACTTCGACGACGCCCTGGCTGGAGGAGTGCCCGCCGCCGCGCAGGTGCACGTTGGTCAGTTCCAGCCGGAACGAGTAGGCGGCCAGGTCCGGCAGCGCGGTGATGCGCCCGAGCACCTTGCTGAGCGGCTCGGCGTCGAAGCGCGCGATGACGTCGGGCAGGTCGGCGGCGTGCGCGCTGCGCTGAAAGCCCGTCTGCAGGCCGAAGCCGACGACCGTGGCGGTCGCCAGCATGGCGGCGCCGAGCGCGATTCCGGCAGCCGACAGCGCCACCCGCCCGCGACGCCGTCTCAGTCCCCCGATCGCCTCGCGCCAGATCACCTTCATCCGAGGCGACCGTCGGCCATCTCCAGCACGCGGTCGGCCGCCGCGGCGACGTCGTGCTCATGGGTCACCATCACGACCGCGCGGCCCAGCCCGGTGAGACCGCGCAGCAGCCCGAGCAAGTCGGCGGCGGCCGTGCTGTCGAGGTTTCCGGTGGGCTCGTCGGCGAGCACCACGGTGGGCTCGTTGACGAGCGCCCGGGCGATCGCGAAGCGCTGCTGCTCTCCGCCGGAGAGCTCGTGCGGGAGATGGTCGGCGACCGGGGAGACCCCCAGCTCGTCGATCAGCGCTCGCGCGCGCTCGGTGCCGCCGGATGGCGCGCCCGCCAGGCGCGTCGGCAGCAGCACGTTCTCCTCGCCGGTCAGCTCCTCGACCAGCTGGAAGGACTGAAAGACGAAGCCGATGCGCCGCAGCCGCACGCGCGTGAGCGCCCGCTCGGAGCATTCGACGAGCGAGTCGCCGGCGACGACGATGCTGCCGGCGTCGGGACGGTCGAGGCCGCCCAGCAGGTGCAGCAGCGTGGACTTGCCCGAGCCCGAGCGACCGAGCACGGCCACCAGCTCACCCTGCTCGATCTCGAGGTCGACGCCGTCGAGCACGCGCCGGCTGGCGCGGCCGCGGCCGACGCTCTTGATCACTCCGCGGGCGTGCAGCGCCGACACGTTCCCAAGGTAACGCCCGACCGCCGTGGGCACGCCAGCTGGTCTTACGATTCGCGAAACTCGGCGAGCGGGGCTCCGCAGCGAGCCCCATTTGCGCTATTCCGACGCGATGACCGCAACCACGGCCACCGCAGCGGAGCAGAGCGGCGAGGCCCGCGCGTGATCCTGGTCACCGGCGGGGCGGGCTTCGTCGGCTCCCACGTGGTGGACGCGCTGCTGGGCGAAGGCGCGGACGTGCGCGTGCTCGACTCGCTGCTGGCGCACGCGCAGGTGCCGGACTACCTGCCGAAGGAGGCTGAGCTGGTGCTGGGCGACGTGCGCGACCCGGAGACGGTGCGGCGGGCGCTCGACGGCGTGGAGCACGTGTGCCACCAGGCGGGGATGGTGGGCCTGGGCGAGGACTTCCTGGACGTGACCGACTACGTCAGCCACAACGACACGGGCACGGCGGTGCTGCTGCGCGAGCTGGCGGCGGCGGGCCTGCCCGGCCGGCTGGTGCTGGCCTCCAGCATGGTGGTGTACGGCGAGGGCTCCTATGAGTGCGCCGAGCACGGCCGGGTGCGCCCCAGCCCGCGGCGCGTCGAGGACCTCGACCGGGGCCTGTTCGAGCCGACGTGCCCCCGATGCGAGCGATCGCTCGAGGCAAGGCCGGTCACCGAGGACGCCCGCCTGGACCCGCGCAGCGTGTACGCGGCGACGAAGCTTCACCAGGAGCACCTGGCGGGGGCGCTACAGCGCGAGACGGGCATCCCGGTGATCGCGCTGCGCTACCACAACGTGTACGGCCCGCGGATGCCCCGAGACACCCCCTACGCGGGCGTCGCGTCGCTGTTCGCCAGCGCGCTCGCCTCGGGGGTCGCGCCACGGGTGTTCGAGGACGGGGGGCAGCGCCGCGACTTCGTCCACGTGCGCGACGTGGCCCGCGCGAACGTGCTGGCGCTCAACGCGGACTCAGCGATCACGGGCGCGTTCAACGTCGCCAGCGGCCGGCCCCGCAGCGTGGGCGAGCTGGCGGACACGCTGGCCGACGCCGCCGGCGCCGATGCGCCGCGCCCGGTGCGAACCGGCGAGTACCGCCGCGGGGACGTGCGCCACGTGTTCGCTTCGCCCGCGTTGGCCGAGCGCGTGCTCGGGTTCCGCGCGTGCGAGAGCTTCGCCGAGGGGATGCCGGGGTCACTGCAGCATGCCTAGCGAGCAGAGAACCTCCCGCGCGGCGCTCGTAGCCGCGCTCACGATGCTGGCAGCGGGCCTCGCGGGCTGCGCAAGCACCCACTCGGGCCCCGCGAGGCCCGCCACGCCCGCCGCCGCCGCGACGGTCAGCCGCGCGCCCGGCCCGCTCGGCGAAGCACGCGGCGGGCCGCTCATCCCTGCCGGCACGGACTGGACAACGCTGCTGCGCGGCCCCTCCCACTACGGCACGGCCGCCGGCGTGGGGCCGCAGAGCGCCGACTTGCGCTGGCAGCGGAATCTGGGCAGCGCGATCGTCGCGGGGCCCGTCACCCGTGGCGACGCGGCATACGTCGCCAGCGACGGCGGAGTGCTGCACGCGATCGACATCTCCACCGGACGCGATCTGTGGACGTTCGACGGCGGCGGCCCACTGGGCCTGGAAGACCTCTCGACCGCGCCGACGGTGCTGGCCGACGGCCTGATCCTCTGGCCCGGGCCGCACGGGCGCGTGTATGCGCTCAGCCCCGCCGGCAAGCTGCGCTGGACTGTGAGCAGTTCCGGGGAGCCGCTCACGCCGGCCGTCGACGAACGGGCTCGGCTGCTCGTGATCGCAGGCGCGAACGGGGTCGTGAGCGGGTATCGCCTGATGGCCGGCGACGCCGCCCCCGCCCGGGTGTGGTCTCGCCGCCTTGCGCATCCCAGCTACGGCAACCCCGCGATCGGCGCGGACGGCACGACGTATGTGACCGCGGGCGACTCGCTCTACGCCCTCGCGCCGAGCGGGCAGCTTCGCTGGCAGGTCAGGACGCCGCAGCCGGTGGAGGTCTCGGCCGCCGTCGCGCAGGACGGCACGGTCGTGTTCGGCTCAGACGACAAGATCGAGTACGGAGTCAACCCCGATGGCGGCATCCGCTGGCGGCACGCGATCGGCAACTTCACCTACTCCTCGCCGGTCGGCGTCCCCGGGAACCTCGTGGTCTACGGCAACCACAGCGGAGTGGTGAGCGTCCTCGACGCCGCCGACGGGCGGCTCCTCCGCAGCGTTCGCGGCACGGGGCAGATCTGGACCTCGGCGGCGGTCGACTCGCGCGGCGACCTCTACTTCGCCACGCAGGCCGGCGGCATCTACGGCTTCGGGCCGAGCGGGAGCAAGCTCTTCGCGATCCAGGCTGGCGGCAACTTCGACAGCTACCCGGCGATCGCGGCCGACGGCACGCTGCTGGTTGGCGGCAGTGACGGAGTGCTGCGTGCGATCCGCTGACGCTCTCCGCCGCGCGTGGGCCACGCGGGCTCCGGCGCGAGCGATCGGCCGGCGCCCGCCTCAGGCGGCGGCGCCGGCGGCCTGCACGAGCGCGTCGCCGTCGACCGAGCGCAGGTACAGGACGTGCTGGCTGACGCGCCGGCGGCGCACGAGCCCGGCGTCGGCGAGCACCGACAGCTGCTGGGAGACGCCGCCGCTGCTGACGCCCAGCATGCCCGCCAGCTGGCTGGTCGAGTAGGGCGACTCGAGCGCCACGAGCAGCGCCGCGCGGTTGCGCCCGAGGAGCTTGGCGAGCGCGTCGGGGGCCGCGGCCGGCCGCGGCTCCCACAGCATGCCGGCGCCGCGCGCCTGATAGATCAGCGTCGGCTGCCAGGCCGGCGCCGAGACGACCATCCCCTTGGGCCCCACGAACACGCTCGGGATCAGCAGCAGGCCGCGCCCGTCCAGGCGCAGCGTGTCGTTGGTGCAGGTGTGGTCGATGCGCAGCACCTCGCCGTCCCAGCTGACCGACTCGTCGAGGTCCGAGAACAGCCTCCTGGTCCCTCCGTCGGCGATCTGCCTGGCGCGATACATGACGTCCTGTTCGAGCAGCGAGCGGATCCGCCCCCAGTGCGGCGCGAGCGCACGCTGCCAGTAGGCGTCCATCAGCTCCGCGAGCCCCCGCACGGCGCCCCGCGTGCGCTTCAGGAACGGCTCGAGCACGTCCGGCAGCGGCTGCTCGCGGTAGGCGAACTGCACTTCCTCGCGCACCAGCTCGGCGGGCAGCTCGAGCATCGCCTCGAGGCCGCCCGCGAAGTCGAGCAGCGGCCCGGTGGGCAGCGGGTGCACGAAGTCGGGGCTGTACACCTTCGAGTCCTGCAGCGCGTGCAGCCGCCTGAGGTCGAGATCGGCCGTCGTCGCCCTGGCCAGCTCGAGCCACGGCATGTGCAGCTCCCGCCGGCCCGGGTCGCGCAGCGCGCGCACGCTCGCCGCCAGCTCGATCGCCGGCGAGATCGCAAAGCGCAGGCGGGCCATGGCCCTGGCGTCGAAGTGAGCGCTGATCATGCTGGGAGCATCGCCGAGGCGGCGCCGCATCGTAAGCGATTTAGCTGTGGCTAAATGTCTTAGCAGAGCGGGGTTGGCGCGTGAGACTGCGACCATGCCCGCCAATCACCACATCGCGATGCAGCTCGTGCGCGAGCGCCAGCAGGAGGCGCTGCGGGCGAGCGAGCGCGCCGGCGAGCGCCGCCTTCCCGCCACCCGCCCCCGACGCGCCTACGCCGGCCGGCTCGCCTGCCTGCGCCTCCCGCGCGGCTGGCGCGGAAGGCTGCGGCGCGCGTGGCAGCTCAGCGCACGTATCTGAAATTCACCACCCGCGCGAGCTTCCCCGAACGCCGCATCCCGGCCGAGCTCGTGGGCTAGGATTCAAGCTCGATGCCGACGTAGCTCAGCTGGTAGAGCACCTCCATGGTAAGGAGGGGGTCAGGGGTTCGAGTCCCCTCGTCGGCTTGGCTCGGGCTCGCCCTGTGCCCTGAGCTCCGTCGGGCCTCGCGAGGCGGCGCGCCAAGGATCGGCGCCGGCCGTACTCGCGCCGGCCGTGCCCAGCGCACGCCGCCGGTCGCACACGCGAGGGTGCCGTCGTTCACACCTTGGTTGGCCCATCGCCCGCGCGTGCGCCGCGAGGATCGCCCCATCGAGCAGTCGAGACCGCAGCGACGGCAGCGGCCCGACAGCAAAGTCAACTCATCCGAAAGGGGCACAAGATGAACAACCTCAAGAGCAAATGGGAAGACCAGGAGCAGGCAGTCAAGCTGGCGATCGGCGCGGGCGCCGCGATCGCCGGACTCGTGTTCGTCGTGAAGATCCTGCCGGCGCTGGTCGCGGCGCTCGGCATCGGCGCGTTCCTCGCGATCCTGTTCCTCCCGTTCTGGCTGCCGACGATCATCGCCTTCTATCGCAAACACCCGAGCAAGGGCGGGATCCTCGCGTTGAACTTCTTCCTCGGCTGGACGTTCGTCGGCTGGATCGTGGCGCTCGTGTGGGCTCTCAGCGACAACACCGGACGCGCGGGAACGCAATCGGTGATCGTCAACACGACGGTCAACGCGTCGGCGGGCGCCCCTCCACCGCCTCACTATCAGGTCGGCGACGTCATCAACGGACACCGCTTCGACGGCGCCGCCTGGGTGCCGACGCAGACCTCGCAGCAAGCACCGCCCGTTCCCCCCGCGGCGCCCGCCGCGACGGCCCAGGGCGACGGACAGACCGCGATCTAGGAAACCGGGCGATCGGGTCGAGCCCCGTTCGCGACAGAGCCACGGCAAAGCGCCCGGCGCGAAGGGCGGCAGGCACCAGCCGCCTCCCTGCGCCGGGCGCTCGCGCTGCCCGTCGGCCGCGGCCCGCGACGGGGGTGCGGAGGGCAACACCTTTGGTCGCACGCGCGGCCCGCGCGGGCCCGCAGACTTGCTCGCGGCCAACCGCACCGATCGAAGGAGGAACCCGATGACCCGCAAGACACCCACCACATCGCGCCCAGCCGGACGGCGTACCGCCGGCGGCCGGCCGCTCGGCCCGACCCTTCGCGCCCTCCCGGCGCTCGGACTCGCGGCGGCGGCCCTCGCCGCAGCCGGCGTGGCGCCGGCCGCGGCGGCCGGCGCTCGCACCCCCTCGCTGTCGCTGCATCAGTTTCAGCGGCACGCCACCGTCGAGTGCGTGAGCATGATGGTGAAGCTGGAGCCCGTGCTGAAGAGCGAGCTCGCGAGCCTCAGCAGCGGCGAACCGGTGCCGAGCGCGGTCTACGGGCAGTTCGAACACATCCTTCGCCAGGGCGACTCGCGCCTGTCGCGGCTGCGGCCCCCGCGCGCGTTCCAGGCCAGGTGGCGCAGGTACGTACAGCTGCTCGGCCGTTTCGCGAACATGGTCAAGCCGCTGCAGGCGATCGCCGAACAGCACGACGCCGCCCGCGCGCTGAAGCTGGGCGCCAGCCTCCTGGACGACGCGGAACAGATGGGCAGGATCGCGGCGCAACTCGGGGTGCCGATCTGCGGAGTGGGCGAGAGCGGCTCCTCGGGCGGCGGCTATCCGGCCACCGAAGAACCGCGGTCTGCGCCCACGCCCCCCGAAGGCACGACCGAAGGGGCCCCCGCGGAGTCCCCTGAAGCGCCCGAGGAAGAAGGCGCGGGCCTCGACGACTGAGGAGCGCCGCACACCCATAGGCTCGCCGCCGCGCGACGATGCCTTCACGCGCCGGACGGCCTCACGACGCGCGGCGCGCGGCGCGCCCGCTGACCCCCAGCCGCAGATGCTCGAGGTGGTTGACCGCCTGGTCGATCAGCAGCGCCACGTGATCGTCGTACAGCGAGTAGACCACGCGCCGGCCCGCCCGCTCGCCCACGACCAGCCCGAGGTCTCGCAGCAGCCGCAGCTGATGCGAGACCGCCGACTGCTGCATGCCCACCGCGCTCGTCAGCTCCGACACCGACCGCGAGCCCTCGCGCAGCTGTGCCAGGATCAGCACGCGGCTGGGCGCCGCCAGCGCCTGCATCACTCCCGCCACCAGCTCGGCGTCCGTCGTGCTGAGCGTCGCGCTGCTGGCGCGGCCCTCCACGCCGTGGCTCACGGCCCGCCCCCTGCTAGCATGCACAATCGTTCATATGTCGTTCTGCTCATGGGACCTCGTACGATGACACACCCATCCGTCCATGCCGCCCAGTCGGAACCCGGCCGCCGACGTGCGACAGGGGGACACGCACGTTGAACGCCTCCACCCCGGCCCTGATCGCAGCCGCGGCCGGCGTCGGCCTCGGGCACGCGATCCTGCCCGACCACTGGCTGCCGCTGGCGGTCGTGGGGCGTACCAGACGCTACTCACGCGCGCGCGTCGCGCGTCTCTCTGGGCTGGCGGGGATCACGCACGTGCTCGTCTCGCTGGTGCTGGGCGCGGCGATCATCACGATCGGCCTGCAGTTCCGGGCGACGGTCGAGCACGCACAGAGCGCGATCGTCGGAGGCCTGCTGCTCGCCACCGGGCTCGCCTTCGCGATGCTGGAGGCGAGCGGCCGAGGACATACCCACGTCCACGAGCACGGGCACGGGCATCGTGACCACGGACACCTCCACGGCCCTGAGCACGTCCGCGCGCACGAGCATCGCGCGCGCGGGGCGAGGACCGTCAAGGATCTCGCGGCGATCATGGTTCCCTTCGGCGCCGCCGCCTCCCCCGATCTCACGATCCTGCCCGTGTTCCTGGCCGCGGCGACTGTTGGAGCGGGCACGGCCGTCGGCTCGCTGGTCGCGTTCGCGGTCGCGACCGTCGGCACGATCGTCGGCCTGACGTTGCTCGCGGCCTCGGGGGCGTACCGTGTGCGCGAACGGTGGCTCGAGCGCTGGGGCAACGCGCTCACCGCCGGCGTGCTGATAGCGATCGGCGCGCTGGTGCTCGCGGGGCTGCTGTAAATGACGGGGATCGGGAGATGACTGACGAGCAGCGCGCACAGCTGGTGGCCGCCAACGAGGCGGTCGACCGCAGGATCAACGAGGCGATCGAGCAGGGCCGCTGGCCGGGCGAGGACGGAGCTCTCGCCTTTCGCTGCGAGTGCGCCCGCGCCCGCTGCACGGAGATGCTGCGGTTGACCCACGAGCAGTACGAGCGGGTGCGGGCCAACCCGCGCAGGTTCGCGCTCGTGCCCGGCCATCAGGACCCGGCGAACGAGGACGTCGTCGAGACCCACCCCGACCACATCGTCGTGGAGAAGCGCGGCGAGGCCGGGAGGATCGCGACCGCCAGCGATCCCCGCAGCTGACTATCCCGTCGGGAGCACCCACCGAGAGCAGGCGAGGTCGAGCGCGAAGCGCATCTCCAGCTGGGTGCCGCCGTTCGAGCGCCTGAGGATCGAAAGCGAGTCGCATCCGGCCGCGATCACGCGCATGCCGTGACCGAGCCCGCGGCTCGCCGGCGCAGCCCCCAAACCGCAGCCGTCGTCGGCGACCACGACCGTCAGCTCCCCGTCGATCACCACCGCCGTCAGGTGGACCTCTCCGCGCGCCGCGCCGTAGGCGTGCATCACGACGTTCGCCACGGCCTCCGAGACCGCCAGCCTGATGCGCTCCAGATCCTCAGGCCGCGCCCCGCGGTCGGCCGCCAGCGCACCGACGGTCGCGCGCGCCCTCGCCAGCGAAGCCGGCACCGCCGCGAAGTGGATTTCGACGCTTTCGCTCGCGAGCGCGCTCTCGCGCTCCGGCGCGAAATCCAGCTCGCCGCATCGCTCGAACTCGCCGCGCTCGGCGCCGATCCCACACCGTGGGTCTGGCCGAACCAGCGTCTCAGCACCTGCCAGCGTCATCGCCACCAATCGGTCGTTCGCACTGTGAGCTTCAACCTGCCGTACTGACAACTCCGACATAGATTCCCCTCCTCGGGCCCGTCCAAACCTCTGCCGGCGCTCGCGCCTGCGCTCGGCGCGCTGAGCGTAGGCGCGAGCAAACGTCTGCGCCGAGCGCCGCCGAGACCGCCGTCAAGGCCGCAAAGGCGCGACGGTAACCAGCGCGGCGCTGCTCGGCGGTATCTCGACGTCGAGCGCGCCGTGCCGGTTGGGCACGCGCGGCAGCCTCGCCGGCGCGCTCCAGAGGCCGTCCGCCGCCACTTCCCGGCCACCGAGGCGCACCCCGGCGGTGGCCTGCGGGGCGGGCGCCGTCAGCGCCAGCACGCTCGCGCCGTGGTAGCCGCCGCCCACGTCCAGCGCGACCGTCGCGCGGCGATCGCCGGGGGGATCGTCGTCTACGAGCACGAAGCGCAGCGCCCCGTCGGGCGCCTGGAAGGCGCTGACCACGACGTTGGCGTGCTCCGGCGAGAGGACCCTGGTCTTCAGCGGGCGCTCGCCGACCAGTTCGCGGGCGAGCAGCAGCGCATACCACTCGGGCTGGGCCCGCAGTTCGCCGTCTGCGGCCGCCTGCGCGGAGGGCGCGCACAGCGGCGTGTAGCCCACGCAGTTGTTGGGGTTGCCCTGGAAGTTGATTCCCGAGACCCCCAGGCTCATCGCCTTGGTCTCGTAGGCGAGCGCCCACAGCGCCGAGGCGAACGTGTCGCTGATGCCCGCCACGCCCCCGCAGGAGACGCTCCCCGTCTCGTCCAGCCGGAACGGCTCTTCGCTTTGCTGGGCGATGAACAGGTAGCGCAGCAGCGAGACTTCCTCGAGCTCGCGGACCTGCGGTTCGAGCAGGTGCCCGATGCTCGGAGGCGGCCGTTCGTTACAGCCGAGCGGGTAGTGGTGGCCGGTGAGCAGCGCCGGCCGCTGCTCGATCGCCTCCCCCAGCCCCCAGCTTTCGAACGCGCTCGAGCCCGAGCTGTCGGGGCCGGCGAGCGGGATGCCTGGCGCGAGCGCTTCGATCGCGGCGCGGTAGGCGCTGACCTGTTCCTCGTACTGCACGAACGTCCACGGCGCCGGGCGCAGCCCGTGGCGCGCGTAGGAGTCGGGCTCGTTGCCCAGCTCGATCGCTTCGAGCGAGCTCCCGAGCGCGGCCTTCGCGGCCGCCGCCTCACGCGCCCCGGCCTGCGGTTCGTAGTGGCCCATGCCGATCGTCAGCAGCACGCGCCAGCCGGTCTCGGAGGCGAGCGCCCCGAGCGTGTCGAGGTCGCCTGCTTCGAGCACGCCCGAGGCCCACGCGGGCCGCGGCGTGAGCGCATCCGTCCAGGCCACGTCTTCGTCCGCGGTCACGCCGCCGAAACGCAGGACCCCTGCGCCCAGCGAGCGCAGCAGCGCGACCAGGTCGCCCCTGCCCGCGTAGCTCGCGAGCTGCGGCAGCGCCGCCACCTCGAAGGACAGGCCGAGGAAGTTCTCGGGGACCGCCGGCCCCGGTTCGGCTTCCGCCAGCGAGACGTACAAGGGGATCCCCACAGGGCCGCGGCGCCGGCGGGGGCGTCTGGGGGTGTGGGCGGGATGGCGAGCGCGCGCCGATCCGGCCGCGTCGGCCGCGGCGCTCACGGCCTGCGGGACGGCGAGCAGCGTCGCGCAGAGCGCTACGGCGACGCACGCGCAGGCACGGGCCGCCGCCACCAGGGCCTCAGAGCTCAGAGCTCACCGCGTACCAGGCCTCGCTCAGCTCAGGCGCCTCATCGCACACGTCGTTGATGACCCGCAGCACCGCGAGGCGGCCGATCTCTTCGCGTTCGTCGCGCGTCATCGAGACCGGCGGGTCCTCTTCGGTCTGCGCCTCGATCTCCGCGCCCTGCCGGGTGAACAGCAGCCCTTCGCGGTGGGAGTCGAGCAGCTGCCACAGTTTCTCGATGGCGTCCGCGGGCGGCGCGACCGCCGAGTGCGGGGTGATCCTGAACTGCACCGGGGCTAGGCTACAACAGCCTGCCCGCAGGCGAGCAGGCGCGCCCAGACCGCCGCGCCCACAGCCGAATGGATGTCGACGCTGCGCTCGGAGCGGGAGCTCAGCGCGCCGAACGCGTCGCGCGGCCCAGCGCTCAGCGCGCAGCGTCCAGCAGCTGCTCCAACGTCCGGCCGCTGAGCACCGACGCCGGCCGCTCGGCGACGACGTCGTAGCCCGGCCGCGCCTGCTCGTCGCGGCGCTTGATCAGCAGCCACTGCGAGCGCTGGCCGGCCTGCTCGCCGGCTCGCGGGTGCCCTGCGCCCGTGCGCTGCAGCGCGAAGCCGCCCCGCAGCTTGTGCCCGTGCAGGACGAACACGGCGTGGCCGCGCTCGAGCGCCCGCGGCCACGGCACCCGCCCTCCCTGCTCGTAGCCGCCGCGGTCCCACACGATCACGCCCCCGTGGCCGGTCGGCCCCTCGAAGTCGTTGTGGCCGAGCGAGTGGTCCTCGACCTGCACCGCCAGGCGCTTGACGGCCGGGTCGAGCGACGGGCCCTTGGGCACCGCCCAGGAGCGCATCGCCCCGTCGACCTCCAGGCGCAGGTCGAAGTGGCGGGCGCTCGCGGTGTGCTCCTGCACGACGAACACGCCGGCGCGCACCCCGCGGATCGCGAACTGCTCGTGACCCTCCGCCCGCACGCGTTCGAGCGCGACGTCGGCGACGGCCGCGCCGCGCGGGCCCTGCCGCAGGAACTCGGCCAGCCGCTCGACGGCGTCCGCCGGGCCCTCGGCGTGCACCGCGACGGTGCCGTCGGCTTCGTTTCGCACCCACCCCTCCAGGCCGAGCGCGAGCGCCCGGCGCCGGGTCGCCTCACGGAAGCCGACGCCCTGAACGCGCCCGGAGACCCACGCGCGGATCGCGCTTACGTCCGTGTCAGCCGTCACCGAGGCCGAATCTAGCGACGAGGTTCCAGCCCCCAGCCCGAAATTGTCTCGTGGACCTAGCTCGCTATCGGGAGGTCGTCTCGCCGACGCGAGTCGATGACCTCGAGCTTGCGCTCGGCGATCAGTGTTTGCGCCGTATATCCCTTCTCCATCACCTCGCTACGGAGATCGCGAAGCCACGGATCGGAGCCTGGGTCCACGACCTGCCATTCAGGCATCGAAAAATGCCCGGGTTCCCCCCTCCACTCAATCCTGTAGAAGGTCGGCTGCAGCTTCGGCAAACCCTTGGGCACGAACTCATATAGCTCGAAGTTGGGATCGCCGTCGAGCAACTCCCGCCGAACGCTCTCCGCGAGCCCCTCGAGAGCGTTGGTAACCGTCGTACCTGGGTTGTCGTCGAGCTCGCCGACGAGTACGGCCCTTGCTCCCCGAGCATTGGCAGTTACAAGCATGACCTCAACGGTCGCGTCGATGAACAGCATCGTGATCGGCTCACTGTGGTCCGCCGAAAACCGAACCACGGCAACTGGAGGCACGGCGCCAGAGAACGGGCCGTGAACGAGCTGTGCATCGCTCACGGTGACCAGGCTACGAGAAGATGGGGATGCTTTAGTCGGCTACGCCCGCGCCGGCTCGACCAGCAGCGCTGCGCGCTAGGAACAACTCGCCGCGCTCGACGTCCAGCTCGCTGAGCGCGCGAATGCTATCGGCGCGACTGCCGGCGCCGCGCTGAGCGGCTGCTCCTCGGCGCACGACCAACCCGGGTCACCCGCCCAGGTACGCTCATCCGCGAGCCGCCACAACCGAGGAGGGAGCGCAGATGAGCGAAGTCGTGCAGATGCAGATCGAGGATGGCGTGGCGCTGTTGACGCTCAACCGCCCCGAGCGCCTGAACGCGTGGACGCAGGAGATGGAGCACGCCTACTTCGGCCTGCTCGCCGGGTGCGCCGAGGACGAGCGGGTGCGCGCGATCGTCGTCACGGGCGCCGGGCGGGGCTTCTGCGCGGGCGCCGACATGCAGCAGCTGCAGGCGCTCGGCGACGCCGCCCAGCCCGCGGACGCCCAGCCCCCGGACGCCCACGCGGCGGCCCCCGGCAACGGCGCCGCGCCGGCGCAGACGCGCGAGCGGCTGCCCCAGAGCTTCCCGTTGACGATCCCCAAGCCGATCGTCGCCGCGATCAACGGCGCCTGCGCGGGGATCGGCCTGGTGCAGGCGCTGATGTGCGACCTGCGCTTCGCCGCTCGGGGCGCGAAGCTGACGACCGCCTTCGCGCGCCGCGGGCTCGTCGCCGAGCACGGCATCGCGTGGATGCTGCCGCGCCTGGTCGGCCCCGCGCGGGCCCTGGACCTGCTGCTCTCCGGGCGCGTCGTGCTGGCCGAGGAGGCGCACGAGCTGGGACTCGTGAACCGCGTCGCGAGCCCCGAGGCGCTGCTCGAGGAGACGCTCGCGTACGCCCGCGACATGGCCGTCAACTGCTCGCCCGCGAGCATGGCGACGATGAAGTCACAGGTGTACGCCGACCTCGCGCGCCCGCTGCCCGACGCGCTCGCCGCGGCCGACGAGCTGATGCTCGCATCGTTCGCCAAACCCGACTTCGTCGAGGGCGTCGCGAGCTTCGTCGAGCGGCGCGAGCCGCGCTTCGCCGCGTATCATCCGGCGCACTGAATGGGCGAGCGCGCCGCGCGCGAGCCCGCCCGCACCCGCTCAGGGGAGCGCCTGCTCGAGCTGCTGCTCCTCGGCCGGCGCGGCGCGCTCGTCGGGCTGCTCCTCAGCCGCATACACCGGGTGGCGGTTCTGCAAGCGCCGGCGCAGGTCGCGCGCGCCGAGCCGCGCGATCTCTGCCAGCAGCGCCCCGCGCGAGGCTGGCCCACCGCCGGCCCCCGCGGGCGCCGCGCCCGGGCCGCGCGCGAGCAGCCGCGCGGTGGCGCCCGCGAGGCGCGGCGGCGTCAGCAGCTGGGCGGGTCGTATGCGGTGGTAGAGCAGCTCGAAGAACAGGCCCGCGCGGCCCTGCGCGTCGAGGCGGCGGAGCAGCTCGACGAGCACCGCGGGCGCCGCGCCGGGCTCTTCGAGGTCATAGGCGAGCCAGTAGTGTTCGGCGAACTCGCGCTCGCGCCAGCGGCCCCAGTCGCGCAGCGCCCCGTCGAGCTGCGCCTCGGGGCCCCCGAGCGCCGGGGCGATCGCATCCGCGAGGCGCTCGGCCTGCATGAAGGCGTCGCCGATCCCCCGTCCGGGGCCCGGGCTCTTGAAGTGGCCGGCGTCGCCGCACAGCACCCAGCCCGGCCCGCAGGCCTCGCGGAAGAAGCCCGTCCAGCTGAAGGCGCCGATCGCGCGGCCGACCTGGGTGGCGCCGGCGAGCATCTCGGCCAGCGGCTCGCAGGCGCGCGCGTGCTCGAGGAAGGCGCCGTCGCGGTCGGCCTGGAAGCGGGCGCGTTCGTGGTGTTCGGGCCACACGAGCACCTGGTAGAGCCCGCCGTCGGTGGGCACGCCAAGGATGAAGCGCTCGCCGAAGCGGTGCGAGAGGAAGGTCGGCTGCGGGCCCTCGCGGACACCTTCGTAGTACGCCCAGAACAGCAGCCGCTGGCTCGGCGTGAGGTTGTAGGCGCGCGCGCCCGCGAGCCGCGCGACGGTCGAGTTGCGCCCGTCGGCGCCCACGACCAGGCGTGCGCGCAGCTCGCGCTCGGCGCCGTCCTCGAGCACGCGCACGCCCGCCACCCGGCCGCGCTCGCGCAAGAGGCCCGTGACGCGGGCGCCCATCCGCACCTGCGCGCCGGCCTGCGCGGCGCGCTCGGCGAGGATCTGGTCGAGCGGGCCGCGGCGGATCGAGATGACCGCGCCGACGTCGCCCGGGCGCTGGGGCAGCGGCATGCGCAGCTCGAGGTCCTCGACGCGCGTGTCGGTATGCGCGATCAGCGGCGCGCCGGTCGCGCGCAGGCGCTCGAGCAGCCCGAGGCGCGCGAGGAAGGCGAGCCCGTCGGCCTCGAACAGGTGGCTGGAGAGCGTTTCGCGGGGGAAGCTCGCGCGCTCGAGCACGGTCACGCTCACGCCCCGCTCGGCCAGCAGCGCGGCCAGCGGAGAGCCCGCGCAGCGGGCGCCGACGACGATCACATCGCAGTGCTCGGGCATCGTCCTATCCTTGTCCTCGACGGCAGACCTAACGAGCGTTAGGCAAGGTCGGCGCGAATCTACCTAGTGAGGGTTAGGTTGTCAAGCAAGTCGAATTCCGAGTCGGGCGGGGCTGGCGAGGACGGCGAACGCGGCGGCCAGGGCGGACAGCCGCGCCGGCGCCTGTCGGCGCAGCAGCGACGCGAGCTGATCGAAGCGGCCGCCAGCGAGCTGTTCGCCAAGCGCGGCTACATCGCCACCTCGATCGACGAGATCGCGCGGCGCTCGGGCGTGACCGCGCCGGTCGTCTACGACCACTTCGCCTCCAAGCTCGAGCTGCACCGGCGGCTGCTCGAGCGCCACTTCGCCGACCTGCGCGCCCTGTGGCGCGAGCAGCTCGCCGGCGAGGAGCCGGCCGAGCAGCGCATCCCGCGCGCGATCGACGCGTGGTTCGCCTACGTCGAGCAGCACCCCTACGCCTGGCGGATGCTGTTCCGCGACACCACCGGCGAGGCCGACGTGCAGGCCGAGCACGAGCAGGTGATCGCGCGGAGCGCCGCCGCGATCACGCCGCTGTTCCTCGCCCAGCCCGGCGTCGGGGAGCTCGTCGGCGAGGACCGCGACGCGCTGGAGATGGCCTGGGTGACGATGCGCGGCGTGCTCCAGGGGCTCGCCATGTGGTGGTACGAGCACAAGCACGTGCCCCGCGAGCAGGTCGTCGCGAGCGCCATGAACGCGCTGTGGATCGGCTTCGAGCGGCTCTCCCGCGGCGAGCGCTGGGAGCCGCCGGCGCAACCCGGCGAAGCCAGCTAGCGCAGCGTTCCCGAAGTGGCTTGACGTTCTGCCGCCACTCGAGCGTTGGATTTCGCGGCCCCCTCGGATCTCAGATGAAGACAGTCCAAGCCGACGACGAAAGGAGAGCCGAGATGGGACGGATCGTGATCAGTGAGAACGTCTCGCTTGACGGAGTGATCCAGGACCCAGCGGGTGACGAGGGCTTCAGGGTCGGTGGCTGGATCGGCCGTGTCGGTGATAGGGGCCGCGGCGAGGCGGCCACGATCCTGCTCGACGAGGCGCTGAGCGCCGAGGCCCTGCTGCTGGGGCGGCGGAGCTACGAATTCTTCGCCGCGCGCTGGCCATCCCGTGGTGGCGAGCTTGCGGACCGGCTCAACAGCCTGCCCAAGTACGTTGTGTCCTCGACCCTCGAAGGTCCCGAGTGGAGCAACACGACCGTCCTGCACGGCGATGCGGTGGAGGCGGTCTCGAAGCTGCGGCAGGAGATCGATGGGGGCATCCTCGTATACGCCAGCTTCGGGCTCGTGCGCGCGCTGATGGAGCACGACCTCGTCGACGAGTTGAGAGTGATGATCTACCCCGTCGTGCTCGGCGATGGCAAGCGTCTCTTCGGCGAGACCAGCGACAAGAAGGCCATGCGGCTCCTCGACGCCCGGACCGTCGGCGACGACCTCGCTCTCCTCGTCTACGAGCCAGACGGCGAATGAGCGACGGACGCAGTCATCAGCCAGGCGCGCTCGTGCATCTCGAGCTGCACACCCACGATCTGTCGGGCGCGAGCACGTTCTATCGCCAGCTGCTTGGTTGGCGAACGGAGCGCCTCGCCTCTCGGTGGGGCATCTACCACGCCCTCGCGCTGGGAGGCGCGCTCGATGGCGGGATCGTCGAGTGCGGTGCGCCGCGGCCGCTCTGGCTTCCATACCTGGAGGTGAAGGAGATCGGGGCGATGACCGAGCGCGGGCGGGCGCTTGGAGCAGCGGTGCTGCTGGAGCCGCGCGAGGGACCAGCGGGCTGGCGCAGCGTGCTGGCCACGAGCCAGGGTGGCGAGATCGCGCTGTGGCAGCCGAAGGGTACGCTCAGGCGAAGGACCGGATGACCGACTCTCAGCTGATCGAAGCAGCGCTCGCGGGCGATGAGGGAGCCTTCGCCAAGCTCGTGGGGCCACACCGGCGGCCCCTTCACGCCCACTGCTACCGGATGCTCGGCTCGCTCCAGGATGCCGAGGATGCCGTCCAGGAGACGCTCCTGCGTGGCTGGCGCAATCTGTCGTCGTTTCAAGGTCGAAGCTCGCTGCGTACGTGGCTCTACACGATCGCCACCAACGTCTGCCTGCGCGCGATCGAGCGCCGGCCCTCCCGTGTGCTGCCGATCGACTACGGCCCGTCCGCGGATCCGCACGAGCCTGTGGGTGAGCCGCTGGTGGAGGCGGTGTGGATCGAGCCCTATCCCGACGAGCGGCTCGGCATCGATGACGAGCTCGCCGGACCCGAGGCTCGCTACGAGCAGCGGGAGAGCATCGAGCTCGCGTTCATCACCGCGCTCCAGCTCCTACCGCCCCGGCAGCGGGCGGTGCTGATACTCCGCGACGTGCTCGGCTACTCCGGCGCTGAGGTCGCTGAGGCGCTCGAGACGACGCCGGCGTCGATCTACAGCGCCCTTCAGCGCGCGCACGCGACGCTCGAGCAGCGAGGCCCGGAGCGCACGCAGCAGGCGATGCTGCGATCGCTCGGCGATGAGCAGCTGCAAGCGATCGTCACATGCTACGCCGAGGCCTGGGCCCGCAACGACGTGGATTCGATCGTTGGGATGCTCACCGACACCGCGACGCTCGCGATGCCCCCGATTCCGAGTTGGTATCGCGGGCGCGAGGCGATCGAGAGGGTGCTGCGCGAGGTGGTCTTCATCGACACGCGCAGTTGGCGGATGTTGCCCACCGCCGCCAACGGTCAACTCGCGGTCGGCGCCTACGAGCTTGACAGCTCGGGCGTCTACGCGCCGCATGGCGTAACCGTCCTGACGCTCGAGGGCGAGCTGCTCAGCGAGATCATCCACTTTCGCACGCCGTCGATGGTCGAGCGCTTCGGGCTGCCGCTTCGGGCATGATCTCCCGGCGATGGCTTCCATTCGCAAGGAGATCGTGATCGATGCGAGCGCGGAGAGCGTCTGGGAGGCGCTGCGCGATTGGGGAGCGCTGCACGAGCGGCTCGTGCCCGGTTTCGCGACCGATGCGCGTCTCGACGGCGGGGACCGGATCGTCACCTTCTCCAACGGCGGCGTGCTGCGCGAGCGACTGGTTGATCTCGATGACGATGCGCGAAGGCTCGTGTGGTCGGTCGCCGACCCGCCCTACATCCATCACAACGCCTCCGCCCAGGTGTTCGCGGACGCAGCAGGTCGCAGCCGGTTCGTGTGGATCGCGGATTTTCTCCCGAATGAGCTCGCCGATCGCGCCGCATCGCTGATGGGGCAGGCGCTCGGCGTCATCAAGCGCACGCTGGAGACCGGGCAAGCGCGCAGGTAACCCCGGAGCGGGGGCCCGCTCGCCGGGCCGCCGGCGAGCGGCAGCATCACGGTCGAGGGCGGCAAGCGGTGGCGGCGAATCGACGTGCCTCGTCGCGCGTGCCACGCGCTGAGCGAGAGGTGGCGCGCGGTCGCGTTCACTTGGCGCCTCGCGAAGCGCGTCATAGCGCGAGCGATGGATTTCGCCTGCGCCTCGTATCTCCATCGACAACGAGGAAGTACCGGCAACTGACCGACCGAGGAGCTCGCAGATGACGCCCACGACACCGCACATCAACCGCTGGCGCGCCTTCGCGCTGTTGGCGGTGGCCTATCTCATGACCTGCGTCGATCTGACGGTCGTCAACGTGTCGCTGCCGACGATCGGCCGCGACCTGCGCTTCAGCGTGACGAGCCTGCAGTGGGTGGTCACCGCGTACGCGCTCGGGTACGGCGGGTTCCTGCTTCTCGGCGGGCGCATCGCCGATCTGTTCGGGCGCCGCCGCGTCCTGATGAGCGCGCTCGGCGTGTTCAGCGCCGCGTCGCTCGCGTGCGCGCTCGCGCCCAGCGACGCGGTCCTGATCGGTAGCAGGGCGATCCAGGGGCTCGGCGCGGCGGTGATGCTCCCGGCCGCCATGGCGATCGTGACAGCATCTTCGACGAGGGCCCCGAGCGCAACAAGGCGCTCGGCATCTGGGGCGCGCTCGGCGCGACCGGCGGGACCATCGGGCTGCTCACCGGAGGACTGATCACCCGCTATCTCGGCTGGCAGTACATCTTCTATCTCAACGTTCCGATCGGCACGCTCGCGCTAGCGCTCGCCCCCAGGCTGTTGCCCAGCGGCGCGTCACGAACGACCGACCGGCGCTTTGACCTGCCAGGCGCGCTCGCCGGCACCGGCGGGCTGGTCCTGCTCGCGGACGCGATCTCGCAGTCGCCGCAGTACGGCTGGGCCGCTGCGCGCACGGTCGCGTTTCTCGCTGCGGCGGTCGTGTTGATCGTCGCGTTCCTGGTGATCGAGAGCCGCAGCAAGTCGCCGATCGTGTCGCTGTCGATCTTCCGTCTGCGGACGCTCACCGGGGCGATCACCGCCGGCCTGCTGATCGGCGGCAGCTTCTTCGCGTTCCTGTTCATCGGCACCCTGTACATGCAGCAGGTGCTCCACTTCAACGCGCTTCAGACCGGGCTGGCGTGGATGTCGGGCTCGGTGCCGTCGATCGTGTTCGCCGGCGTATCCCAACGGCTGGTCACCCGTCGCGGCCCGAAAGTCGCGCTGGGGATCGGCGTGTGCCTCGTCGCCTCCGGGGTGATCTGGGGGACGCAGATCCCGGTTCACGGGCACTTCCTGGAGAACCTCGCCGGCCCGTTCGTGCTCGCAGGTGCCGGAACGGCGTTCTCTTTCATCCCGATCTCGATCGCCGTGCTCGCGGGTGTCCGCCAGCACCAGGCCGGTCTCGCCTCCGGGCTGATGAACACGTCCATCCAGCTCGGCGCGGCACTCGGGATCGCGATCGCCTCGAGCGTCGCCGCGAGCCACACCCAGGCGCTGCTGCGCACCGGCGCCGCCGGCCCCGCGGCACTCGCCGCCGGCTACCACCACGCGGTCTGGCTGCTCGGAGGCATCGCGCTGCTCGCCCTCCCGGTGACCTTCGCTCTCCTCCGCCGCGGCCACACCGTCGAGCCAGCACACACCAGCACTGTCGGCGCGGTCGAGCCGGCGCTCGCCGCGACCAGCTGACCCAATCCAACACACCACCAAGAACCCACACACAGGAGACGCAGCCATGTTCACCACATCGATCGAAGGTAAGACAGTTCTGATCACCGGGGCCAACCGCGGCCTCGGACGAGCACTCGTCGACGAAGCCCTCCAGAGGGGCGCAAAGCGGGTGTACGCCACCTCGCGGCAGCCGTTCGCCCACCCGGATGATCGCGTCACGCCCGTGACCATGGACGTGACCGACTGGGCGCAGATCCAGCAGGGCGTCGAGAGCGTCGCGTCGCTCGACATCCTGATCAACAACGCCGGCGTCTCGGTGCCCGATGACCTCAGCAGCCGGGCCGCGTTCGAGCAGCACTTCGACGTCAACGTCTACGGCCCACTGATGGTGACACAGGCGCTGCTGCCGTCGCTGACCCAGAGTCGGGGACGCATCGTCAACGTCGTCTCGATCGGCGCCTTCGCCGCGGTGCCCGTCCTCCCGGCCTATTCGGCCTCGAAGGCAGCCGCGTTCTCGGTGACGCAGTCGCTGCGCGCACTCCTGGCCGGCCAGGGCGTGAGCGTCCACGCCATCCTGCCCGGTCCGATCGACACCGACATGATCCGAGACCTACCGATCCCGAAGACCTCGCCGGAGTCTGTCGCCCGGGCCATCTTCGACGGCGTGGAAAACGGGGATGAGGAGATCTTCCCCGACCCGTTCTCACAGACGCAGGCCGAGAGCTGGCGCGACAGCGCGGCCAAGGAGCTCGAGCGCCAGAACGCCGCGCTCATACCCGCCGAGCCGATCGCTGCGTGACCGCCCGAATCAAACGAGGAGAGATCCCATGTCCGAGACAGGCTCTGAGTACAACGCCAAGATCATCGGCGAGTTCCGCGCCAAGAATGGATGCGTCGGCGGCACTTGGGAGGACATCCCGCTGCTCTTGCTCCATCACACCGGCGCAAGATCCGGCGTGAGCCGCGTCAACCCTGTCGCCTACCTGCCCAACGACCCCGGCTACCTGATCTGGGCCGCAAACGGAGGCGCGCCAAGCAACCCCGACTGGTACCACAACCTCACCGCGCATCCCAACACGCGAATCGAGATCGGAACCGAGACGATCAACGTCGTGGCCGAGGAGGCGACCGGCGAGGAGCGCGAGCGCCTCTTCAAGACGGCAACCAGGCGCTACCCGCAGCTCGCCGAAGCCGCACGCAAGACCGACCGCGTGATCCCCATGATCGTCCTCACACCAACGAGCGAATCGAGGCAGCGATGAACGACGCACCGAACAAGCCCGGCTCCACAGCCGCCAATGCGACCAGCGCGCTGGAGCGTCCCGACATCGTCGCTCGGGACACCTTTCAAGCCGAGCTCGATGCCCTCCGGGTTCGCGAGAAGGCGCACACGCGCGAGGGCGACGCGATCGCCGCGGTCCGCCGCCGCCTCCCGATGGTCGAGATGAACCCCAGCCTCCCGCTGGTCGGTGCCAACGGTCCGCTGACGTTGCTGGACGCCTTCGAAGGCCGCCGGCAGCTCATCGCCTACTACTTCATGTGGTGGAACGGCCACCCGGCTAACGAGCAGTGCGAGGGTTGCACGCACTACACGACACAGGTCGGGGAGCTCTCCTACCTGCGCTGCCGCGACGTCACCTACGCCACGTTCTGCCAGGGACCGTACGCGGAGAGCATCCGCTACCGGGACTTCATGGGGTGGGAGATGCCCTGGTATTCCGCCGAACCCTCCCTCGACGCTCTACTGACCGGCCGCCGCGTCGGCAAAATGCACGTCGTGTGCTATCTGCGCGACGGGAACAGGGTCTTCGAAACCTACTGGACCACCCTCCGCGGCGTCGAGGCGATGGACTACAGCTACGGACTGCTAGACCTGACCGTCTACGGCCGCCAAGAGACCTGGGAGGACTCGCCCGCCGGCTGGCCACAGGCCCCAGTCATGTCCCATCTACGCACCAACGGACGCCCCACCGCCCAATGGTCGCGCCTTGAGGCCGGACGCTCCGACGACCTTGGCAGCACCAGGCCCTGATCGGACCCGCCGGAACGAGGGGCAGCCCGGCGGCGCTCACGCCCGCAGCGCCCCCTCTCGCGCGCCCGCCGCGAGCCGCTCGAGCGCTTCGGCCGACGCGCTCGCCCCGTCGCTGCGCGCGAGCGCGCCGGCCATCGCACGCGCCCGCTCGCGCAGCCGCCCGTCGGCGAGCGCCCGCTCGATCGCCGCCCGCAGCCGCTCGGGCGAGGCGCGCTTGCTCTCGCGCACGCCCGCGCCGCACGCGAGCACGCGCGCGGCGTTGTCGGGCTGGTCGCGGCCGTCGGGGATGCACACCAGCGGCACGCCGTCGGCGAGCGCCGCGTTGATCGTCTGCCAGCCGGCGTGGGAGATCACGAGCGCGGCGTGCGGGAAGACGCTGCGGTGCGCCACGTAGGCGACCGCCCGCGCGTTGGCCGGGAGGCGCAGCGACTCGCCCGCGAGCGCCGGGCCGCTCGTCAGCAGCGCCCGCACGGGCAGCGGCGCGAGCGCGTCGAGGATGCGCTGGGCCAGCGGCGCCTGGTTCATGTAGCTCGTGCTGAGGCTGACCACGACCAGCGGGTCCTCGTTCGCGGCCGGCCACGGCGAATCCCACTCGCGCTCATACGGTTCGAACGCCGGGCCGACGTAGCGCGCCTGCGCCGGCAGGCCGACGCCGCCCAGGTCCAGCTCGGGCGCGGTCAGCATGTGGATCTCCTGCGCCCGCAGCAGCTGCTCCTGCCAGTGCGCGAGCGGGGCCAGCCGCTGCTCGGCGCGCGCCTTGTTCAGCAGCGAGACGCCCCGGTCGAGCGTCCGCCGCTGGCCGGCCGCGAGCAGGCCGTCGCGGACGCGCCCGAGCGGGCCGCCGAGCGGGCGCAGGCCCAGGTAGGGCGGCGGCGCGCCTGGGTGCGGATAGGGGTAGGGGCAGTGCACGAGCGCGGCCGCCGGCAGGCCGGCGCCCTCGGCGGCGACGCCGGCGCCCGTCAGCATCCAGTCGTAGGCCACGACCTCGGGCCGCCACTCGGCAAGCCGCGCGGCGCACTCGCGGTTGACGGCGACCACGAACGCGAACAGGCCGTTGCGCACCAGGCGCAGGCTGGCGCCGAAGCGCGTGCGCGACTCCCAATCGCGCAGGCTGTCGGTCTCGCGCCGCGAGAGGTCGAGGTCGGGCTTGACCTGCTCGAAGGCGACGAGCTCGGCGCCCGTCGCGCGCACGCGCTCGCCAGCCGCGCGGTGGGCGAGCACCCGCACCTCGTGACCGCGCTCGACCAGCCGGCGCGTCACCGCCAGCTGCGGCTGGGCGTTGCCGCTGAACGCGAGCAGTGTCTGGAAGACGCGCACTACACTTTCACTTTATCATGAATAAAATGAATATGAGGAGCTCGTCGTCCGCGCCCCGGCGACGCGAGGCGCCCAAACGGCGTCCGTACCGCATGAGCGCGCGGGCGCAGGCCGCCGCGGAGACCGCCGAGCGCGTGCTCGCCACCGCCTGGAAGCACTTCGCCTCGCGCCCGTATGAGCGGGTGCGCCTGCGCGAGATCGCCGACGAGGCGGGCGTCAGCGCGCAGACGCTGCACAACCGCTTCCACTCCAAGGAGGAGCTGTTCACGGCCGCCTTCATGCACTGGGGGCTGAACGAGATCTCCGAGCGCGAAGCCGCGCCCGTGGACGACGCGCGCGAGGCGATCCGCGTGCTGTTCGACCGCTACGAGACCCAGGGCGACGCCGTGCTGCGCCAGCTCTCCCAGGAGGAGACGATCCCGGCGGTCAGGCAGATGACCGACGCCGGCCGCGCATACCACCGCCACTGGGCGCGGCACACGTTCGCGCCGCTGGCCGCGGGCCTCTCCGGCGCCGCCCGCGAGCGGCGCCTGACGGCGATCGTGACGGCCACCGACCTGCTGGTGTGGAAGCTCCTGCGCCGCGACGCGCGGCTGGCGCGCGCCCAGGCCGAACGGGTCATGCTCGAGATGATCGATCCGCCCGCCGCAGGCGCACGCCGCACAGCTCGCTGAGCTCGCCGCCGCCGGGCGGCTCGCCGGGCAGCTCGAGCGCGAGCTCCACGAGCCCCTCACCGCGCGCGCCGCCCGCCTCCAGGAAGCGCACCTCGGCGCCGTCGAGCCCGAGCCGCGGGCCCTCGCCGCCTGCCGCCGGCTCGGCGCCCAGGACGTGTCCCCAGCGCGCCGCCGCGCCCGCCGGCTCGGCGACCGCCACGGCGATGCCCGCGAGGCGCCCGGGCGCGCCCGGGCCGATCTGGCCGGTCCACGCGGGGCCGCCCCAGCGCCACGAGCCGTAGGGCTTCGAGCGGTCGATCGAGACGATCGCCCCGCGCATGTCGGCCGGGTGCAGGTGCGTCCCCGAGATGTCCGGCAGGTCGAGCTGCCAGACCACGCGCACGCCCGCCTCCCGCGCGCGCGAGCGCGCCCCCTCGAGGTCTTCCAGGTCGAAGATGACCATGTAGCCGCCGTCGCCGTGGCGCTCCAGGTAGCGGCCCGCGGCAGTGTCCGCCCGGGTCGGGCTGACGATCTCGATGAAGCAGTCGCCGAGCGCGAACACGACGTTGGCCAGGCCGAACTCGCCGACGCCGGGGTCGCGGAACGGCTCGCCCAGGCCGAGCGCGGCGCGCAGCGCCTCGGCGGCGGGCTCGAGCTCGGCGGCCACCAGCACCGCCTGGCGCAGCCTTACCCGGGCTCCCCCTCGGTCGTCCACTCCTGCAGGCTAGCGCCGCCGGCCGGATCGCCCTCGCCGCCCATCCGCTTCACCGTCGGCTCGCCGTCGGGCTCCTCGCCGGCGGCCACCTGGGCTTCGGCGTGCGACTGCAGGCTCGCCGCGCGCCGCGCCGCGTACTCGGCCACGAAGGCGTCGACGACGCGCGGGTCGAACTGGCCGCCGGCGCACTTGCGCAGCTCGCGCAGCGCCTCGAGCTCCGAGCGCGCTTCGCCGAACGGGCGCCGGCAGATCATCGCGTCGAAGGAGTCGCAGGCGAACACGATCTGGCTCGCCAGCGGGATCTCGGCGCCGGCCAGGCCGCGCGGGTAGCCGCTGCCGTCGTGGCGCTCGTGCGTGGCCGCGACGATCTCGGCGACCCGGGCGAGCGCCGGGGCGGCGCCGAGGATGCGCGCGCCGACGACCGGGTGGTGGCGCATCAGCCGCCACTCCTGCTCGTCCAGCGGGCTCGTTTTGTGCAGCAGCGAGTAGGGGATCGCAACCTTGCCGATGTCGTGCAGCTCGGCCGCGCGCACCGTGTCGGCGAGGTCGGGCCCGCTCACGCCGAGCCGCCGCGCGACCGCCTCGGCCAGCTCGGCCACGTGCGAGGAGTGGCTGTGCAGCTCGGGCTCGTGCGCCGCCAGGATTTGCAGCGCTAGGTCCCGCGTCTGCTTGCCCGCGCTCGCGCGGCTGGAGTCCTTGTACGCGTACATGCGCTCGTCGGCCAGCTGCAGCGCCGCCTGCGTCTCGCCGGCCTCCGCAGGCAGCATCACGGAGCCGTAGGAGGCGGTGATGTAGAAGCCGTCGCCGGTGGCGCTGAGCGCCTGCAGGCAGTCGCCGATCATCGCCTCGCCCGCGTCGGCCCACAGCAGCGCGCAGAACTCGTCGCCGCCGAGCCGGTAGGCGCAGCCGCCCTGGCCGACGGCGCGCTTGAAAGCCTGCGCCAGGCGCCTGAGCAGCATGTCGCCGCCGAGGTGCCCGAAGTTGTCGTTGTAGGCCTTGAAGCCGTCGAGGTCGAACATCACCAGGCGCACCGGCCGCTCGCTGCTGAGCTGCTCCCACACGGCGTTCAGGTCGAAGGCCAGCTGGCGGCGGTTGGCGAGGCCCGTGAGCGGGTCGACCGTCGCCTCGTCGCGCTGGTGCAGCTCGGCCGCCTGCAGCGCGCGCACGATCGAGACGACCGCGACCAGCAGCGCGAGCGTCGTGAGCACCGGCACGGGGTCGCGCAGCGTCGCGTGCGGATCGAGGGCGAGCGTCACCGCGAGGATCGCGGCGACGGTGACCGCGACGGCCGCCGCGACCACCCGCGGGCGAAAGCGCGCCGCGACCATCGCCGCCGGCAGCACCAGCCACGGCAGCGCCGGGCTCTTGGGCCCGCCGCTGAGCGCGGCTCCCGTCGCCAGCAGCGCGAGCGTGATCACGATCGCGTCTACGCTCACGCGCTCGGGCCGCGAGCTGCGCGCCATGCGCCAGTCGACGCTCAGCAGGTTCGCGGCCGAGGCCGCGAACAGGATCAGCGTCCACCAGCCCAGCCACGGGGCGCACAGCAACAGCGTCACGCCGACCGCGCCCGAGCCCACCATCCGGATCGTTCGCACGCCCGGACTTGCGTCCAGGACACGCGCACGATCTCGATCTGTCGGACAAAGCCAGCTCCCCTGCATGGCAACCGAAGTCTCGTCGCGACCGAATCGACCCTTTAGAACCGACGTGAAAGATTACATGCATGTTCTAGTCGTGCGAATCATGTGTGAAGCCTATGTTGAAAACCGGCAATTACGACCTTCTAACAGAGTTCTAACACTCGGGCAAACACCCGCGCAACACGGGTGCGCAAAGCTTCCCTCATCCAATACGGACCATGGAGGGGACATGGAGATAGCTGAAGGAGACAGCCGTGCCGTCGCGCACGGCGGCGGCGATCGCGAGGCCCTGGCCACGCCGGGGCTCGTCGCGCAGGCTGTCAGACGGGCACAGCAGGGCGACCGTCAGGCGCTCGGCTTCCTGTACGCGCGCTACGCAGACAACGTCTACGGCTACGTGCGCAGCATCGTGCACGACCCGTACGAGGCCGAAGACGTCACGCAGCACGTGTTCGCCAAGCTGATCCACGTGATCGGCAAGTACGAGCAGCGCGACGTGCCGTTCTTCGCGTGGATCCTGCGCGTCTCGCGCAACGTCGCCGTCGACCACATCCGCCGCCAGCGCGCGATCCCGGTGGAGGAGGTGCGCGCCGCGCAGGAGCACGCCGGCGTCACCGGGTCGATCGGCTCACACGAGAACGACGAGCGCGTCAACGACCTGCGCGAGGCGCTCGCCACGCTGCCCCGCGACCAGCGCGAGGTGCTCGTGCTGCGCCACTTCGCCGGCCTCTCGCCGACCGAGATCGCCGAGCGCACGGGGCGCTCGGAGGGCTCCGTGCACGGCCTGCACCACCGCGGGCGGCGAGCCCTGCAGAGCGAGCTGACCGAGCGCGGGGCCGCGCCGGCCACCAGCCACCGGCGCCTGCGCGCCGTCGCCGGCGGCGCTCAGCTGGACGCGTCGGGGTAGAAGTCCGAGGGGGACGGGAAGGGGCTGCGCATCACCTGCCGGGCGACGCGGCCGCTGTCGAGGTCGGCGAGGTAGTACAGGACCGCGAAGGCGATCAGCTCCTGCACCGGCACGCCGGAGCGCTCGCTCTCGCGTTCGAGCGCCTCCCACGCGAAGCCTTCGAGGCTCACCTCCACGCTGCGCTCCTGCCCATCGCGCCGCCGTTCCTCTCCCGCCGGGGAAGCGCTCATCTCAACACCGGATCGGATGAGCGCACACTCTGATTCAACGCGCCGCGGGCGGCGGCGCTCGCGCAGCGGGCCCCTCGGGCGGGGACCAAAAAAGGCTGGTTGTGGGGGCGGGGCGATGGCTGCATCGCACCTCGACGGTAGCGCGCGGACGGCCGCTTGCCGGCGGCTCTCGACACTCGAACCACTCAGGTTGGCCGGGCGGCGACTACACGCGTGTCCGCGTGAGGTCCGCGGGGGTGAACTCGGGGTCCTGGCCGAAGGTCCGTCGCATGCGGCTGCGCAGCGTTTCGTAGCGGCGCACGGCGTCGCTGCGCCGGCCGCGGGAGATGTCGACTTCCATCAGCCGCCGGTGGACGTCTTCGTCGAAGGGCTGCAGGCCGGCGAGCCGCTCGAGCGCCCTGGTGGCGCCGTCGGGCGCGCCGCACTCGAGACGGATGTCGGCCAGCCGGCGCAGCGCGATGCAGGCGAGGTCGTGCAGGCGGTGGCGCTCGGGCAGCGCCCACTCGGTGTAGGGCAGCTCCGCCAGGAAGTCGCCGCGGTACATCGCCAGGCCGCGCTCGAGCCGCTCGGCGCCGGCCTGCTGGTCGCTGTCGGCGAGCTCGAGCCCGCTGCTCACGTAGGTCTCGAACTCGTCCGCGTCGACCGACACGTGCTCGAGGTCGAGCTGGTAGCTGCCCGAGCGCGCCACGATGAACGCCGAGGCCTCGCGCACGCCGCGCTCGGGCTCGAGCTTGCGGCGCAGCGCGTGCACGTGGTAGCGGACGCTAGTGCCGACCGCGTAGTCGGCCCCCGGCAGGATCGACTCGCCGATCTCGTCGACGCTGACCGCCCGCCGGCGCTCGGCCACCAGATACTTGAGCAGCTGCCCGGCCCGCTGGTCGAGCCACGGCCCGCCGATCGGCCCGACGTTCGATTCCACGACGGTCGCGCCGAGCGTGCGAATCGACAGCCGCGGCCCGGCGATCCAGTCGGGGTCGGCGGCCTTGCGGCGATCGCCGACGAGCCCCGGGCGCAGCTGCAGCACCACCCGCTGCTGGTCGTCGCCCAGCGGCGCGGCGGTCACCCACATGGCGCACAGCCCCTCCGAGGTGCACAGCTCGACGCGGATCTCCGGCAGGGGGCGGTCGCGGCGCAGCGCAAGCTCGGTGACGCAGCCCGCCTCCAGCACCGTGTGCGGCGCGCTACAGCCAAGCAGCGAGCAGCAGCTGCGGCTCTCCTCGGACAGGCCCAGCGACTGGATCAGCCGCGCCGCGCGCCTGTTGGCGCACAGGATCCGCCCCTGCCGGTCGAGCACCAGCTGGCCATAGGGGAACGCCTCGAAGGCCTCGCGCTGGAGGGCGGCCGCGGGCAGCTCGGAGAGCGAACCGCGACCGTCGCCCTGCGACGTACGCGCACCGTCCAAACCGACGCCTGTAGCCGTTTCCATAGCCATACAACTGTCCTTACACGTTCTCGCTTTCACCGATCATGCTCTCGATGAGCATACGGTGTCAACTGTGAACGGACATCCCTCTTATTGCCAGAGCCTCGTATTAGGACCAGCTCTCACCTGCCAGTCCCCGCAGTTCCTTGGGAACTATACGCCTTCTCGGCGCTACTGCCTGGCCTCGCACCTCGCATCCCCCACGCAGCGACGATCGACGGGCAGGCCTGCAATGCCCGTCCATCGGCGCCGCATCCGTTCCGAATCTGTTGCGGCTAAGCCGATAGCACGCGACACAAAACCCGACGGTCGTAGGACGTGGCCTCGTCGATACGAGATCAGAACGCCAAACCCAACCACGGCAAAACCATGACCCGACACTCATTCCACACCTCACGTGCCACGAGAGCTTTTCGCTGGCCCGCCCTGGTACTCGCAGTGGGCAGTCTAGCCGCAGGCCTCACAACAGGGCCACATCGCGACATCGCGTTCGCACATGCCGTAGGCACCCCCGGTCGTCTGAATGATCATGCCGCGCACTCCGCGACATCCAAGCCGCCGTTCCGCTTCTTCTCACCCACGAGCTTCTGGAACGAGGAAGTGCCTGTCGGCGCTGCGATCGATCCTCATTCGGCAGAAGTGATTAGCGCGTTCCTCGCGACGATCGACGCCGAGGAGCAAGCGAAGAACGGGCCGTGGATCAACACGACGGCCTACAGCATCCCCATCTACGAAGTTCCCGCGAGCCAACCCGTGCTGACAGTGCATCTGTCCGGAAGCGTCAATCCCGCCCTCTCAGCAGCATGGCACTCGGTTCCCCTCCCGAAGACAGCCGAACCTGCCGCCGGCACCGACGGCGACCTCATGATTTGGCAACCGAGCACCAACAAGCTATGGGAGTTCTGGCGACTCGTACACGGCGCCACGGGATGGCATGCATCCTGGGGCGGCGCCATGGACGATGTATCTACTGCCCAAGGAGCCTACGGTCCCGAAGCTTGGCCCGACGCGCAAACCAGCTGGGGCATCTCAGCGTCTTCGATGTCGCTCGCTGGTGGGCTGATCACGCTTGAAGACCTCGCCGACGGCGAAATCGACCACGCCCTGGAGATGGCGATCCCTGGAATCCGAAGCGGCGTTTTCGCATCTCCCGCTCAACGTAGCGACGGAAGGAACGACGCTGCGGCTGCGCTGCCCGAGGGCGCCCACCTGCAACTCAACCCAGCCCTCAACCTCGAATCTCTGCATTTGGCACCGTTCACACTGATGCTCGCACGGGCAGCACAGCGATACGGGATATTCGTAACCGACGGGTCCCCGATCGCCACCTTCTACGCCCAAGATCCCGACCCCACGGGCTCCAATCCGTATGCCGGCGCGAACGGCTACTTCGACGGCGAGTATCCGGACCAACTCCTCGCGACGTTCCCATGGAGCCAGCTGCAGTTGCTCAGCATGGAACTCCACAGCACGGGCTAGCGCGGCAGCCCCGAGCGCGACCCCACAAGCGTCCACTTTTCAAGATCACCATGCAAGTCCTCGGCGATCGGCAGCCGATGTGGGGGACAAGGTGATCACTCGAGGCTTCGCGATGCTCTCGCGTCCCGGCAGCATCCGATCGTTGCCACCGGCCGGACTCCGTACGGGCAGTCTCGTCGCCCTGCTCTTGCTCGTCACGCTGTCCGTTCCTCGCTTGACGCCAGTCGCGTTTCGCGGCCCTACGACACACGCCCACACCGAACGGCGCATCGCCCACAGCCCCGCCGCCTCGCGACGTTCCTGCCAGCAGCAGACGACGGACAGATCCGGTAGGCGTCAGCCCCACCAGAAGCTATGTAGGAAGACGCCGAAGAACGACAAGGGGCGGCCCAGGCCTGTGCATCGCCGCCCTGTGACATTCAGCTCACCTGGTGGAGCCATCGGCGGGGCTGCCGCTCCCGCAACGATGACGGCCCAAGCGCCCTCGAGCTCGGCGCACAGCCCAGCCGCTCCAGTGCCGGGGCTTGGGTCGCCACCTGAGCCAACACCAGACGAACTGCCACCGACCGAACTCGGCTCAGCGCCGCCAGCGGCGACAACTACGCCATTCCGTTTCTTCTCCCCGACGAGCTTCTGGAACGAATCGCTTCCCGCCACGACAAGCCTGGACGCTGACTCCCAACCGATCGTCGCCTCGTTCGCCGAACTCGTGGAAAGCGAGGAGCTCGATAAAGAAGGCCCGTGGATCAACACTACGGAATACGGGCTGCCGGTCTATGTCGTGCCGGGGACTGAAGCGACGGTGCCGGTCAAGCTCGACGATGCCTCCAATCCGGCGCTCACCGCGGCCTGGAGCGCCGTGCCGCTGCCGGTCGGGGCGAAACCTGCTGCCGGGACCGACGGCGACCTGTTTCTCTGGCAACCCAGCACCGAACGTCTGTGGGAGTTCTGGCGCCTCGTCCACAGCTCCGAAGGCTGGGAGGCCTCGTGGGGCGGCGCCATGCAGCATGTGCTCTCCAGCCCGGGCGTGTACGGAACCGAAGCCTGGCCGGGCGCGCAGAGCTGGTGGGGGATCTCGGCTTCTTCGCTGTCGCTCGTTGGCGGCATGATCTCGATCGAAGATCTCGAACGAAAGCAGATCAACCATGCTCTCGCGATGGCCATTCCAGGCACGCGAGCTGGGGTGTTCGCCGCGCCCGCCCAACGCACCGATGGAAAGGACGACAGCTCGCTGGCGCTTCCAGAGGGAGCCCACCTGCGGCTGAATCCCAATCTCGATCTCGCGGATCTCCATCTCCCGCCATTCACCTTGATGCTTGCAGAAGCAGCGCAGCGTTACGGGATCTTCGTCACAGATTCATCCCCGATCGTCGAGCTGTACGCTCAGGATCCGGCACCGACAGGCTCCAATCCGTATTCCGGTCCCCACGGGTTTTTCTCCGGCGAGTCCCCCAATCAGCTTCTGGCCGACTTCCCGTGGCGAGAACTGGAGCTCGTCCGCATGGAACTCCACTCCGCAAGCTAGTGGGTTCCCCGGCAACGTTTGCCGGTTTCCATAACCAGGGGTGATGGCGCTGGTGGCGAAGTCCTGTGGTCGAGATCGCTACTCGACCGGGAGGGGATATGGCCGCCAGGGTGCAGTTGCGGGAGATCACCAGCG
>DASZFZ010000009.1:0-26902 GCA_035939315.1 Solirubrobacteraceae bacterium
CGCTGGTGATCTCCCGCAACTGCACCCTGGCGGCCATATCCCCTCCCGGTCGAGTAGCGATCTCGACCACAGGACTTCGCCACCAGCGCCATCACCCCTGGTTATGGAAACCGGCAAACGTTGCCGGGGAACCCACTAGCTCGGCGCCGGCCAGCCGCGGCCGTTGGCGAGCCACAGCTCGAGCAGCGGGTCGACGACGCGCCAGCCGGTCGCGGTCGTCTCGTCGGCGACGACGTGGCCGTCGCGCTGCAGTCGCTCGATCGTGTGGTTGTTACCGCCGGTCTTGCTGACTCCGTAGCGCTCTCGCGCGACGCGCCCCTGTAGCGGTGTCGTGCGCTGAGAGATGACCGCCATCAGCCGCCGCTCGCTGTTGTTCCACGCCTCCCACGCGGCCTCCACCTCCGGGTTGGCATCGCGCGTGGCGCCGGCGAGTGCGGCGAGCCACTGCTCTCCGGTCGCGGTCGCGTGTGGCTTGGTGCTCTCGTAGAGATGGTGGGCGAGCAGCATCGCGCGCTGGGGGTGTCCGTCGGCTGTAGCCAGCAGCGGCTCGAGCGCCTCGCCGGGGTCGCGGCGGCCGCCGTCGAAGCGTGCGCCGATGTACTCCGCGAGATCCTCTGCGGCGATCCGCGGAAGCTCCACTGGCTTGGCCTGGGCGAAGAACGCATGGCGGCGATCGGAGAACAGGTCACGCATCAGCCCCGGGTGAGATCCGGAGAACACGTAGGAGGCGACCTTGCCGTGCTGCTCGAGCTCGGAGCGGATGGTCCCGGTGAGCGCGTCGCCGACCCGCACGACGTCTTGGAACTCGTCGAAGGCGATCGCGCACTGGCGCCCGTGGCGTTCCTGCAGGCGACGAGGCAGCGCGAGCCGGTCGAGTAGCTCGGGCGGGTGCCGTGCGGGTTCGAGCTCGACGCCGACGCCTCCTGGGGCCGCCTTCACGCGCGGCCTGAGCGTGGAGACGGCGCCGGCGAACCAGCGCTTCAGTGGTCCGTCCAGCTGCTCGCGGTAGGCGCGCTCGATGCGTTCGGCGACGTCGGCCGGCGTGAGCACGCCGAGGAAGTTCACGTAGATCGGGACGAGGCCGTCCTTGTCGGCGTCCGCCAGCGCCGCCTTGAGCAACGACGTCTTGCCGTACCTGCGTGGCCCCTCCAGACGGCTGTTGCGAGTCTCGCCGATGCGATCGCGCAGCAGCGCCAGCTCGGCGGCCCGGCCGGCAAGCACCTCGGGCGGCTCAAGCGGATCCTCGTAGACGAACGGGCTACTCACTGGTGTCAGAATATAGCACCGGATGGTGCTATGTCATAGCGCGCGACGGTGCGCGGATACGAGCTCTGACATTCGGGCACACCTCAGCACCGTTCTTGCGCGCACGTCAGTGCAGGCCAAGCCCCACCGCCGCCTGCCACGCCCTCCGCCGCAAGTGGATGAGCCGCGCCGACATCTTGGAATGCATTGAATGTTTAGTCGCGGTCGCCCTGGGTATCAACGCTCTGCCGGGCGGGGGTCCCGGCCAGTTAAAACTCGACCCGAGGAGGGGTCTATATGTTCGCAAGGACAGCCACCAAGCTGAGCCTCTGCCTGTGCGTCTTCTGTGTGGCACTGGGTGCCGGGGCGGCCGTCGCCTCCGCTCTCACCTACGAAGGCGCGCTCGTCTTATCGCAAGCGAGGGCCCAGGAAAAATGGGGCGGCGCCGAGCACGTGCAGCGCTGCGAAGGGCCTTTCGAAAACGTCGAATACAAAACGCAGTGGGCGTGCTACGGGTACAACGCAGACAACTGCTGGACGTGGCAGGTCAACCTCGACCCCTACGGTCACGTGACCTACGCCACGCACGGGTGCCCCGCGGTCGAGAGCAGCGCACGGTCTGGCGCTGCCGACGGCCTGGCGGGCCTGATCGTCCCGTAACCCGGCCTGACGCATCGGCGACGGCGAGATAGAGATACGGCTGTTCGCTGGTTCGCGGCGGCGGGCGTGGCATCCACGCCCGCCGCCGGCAATCGGGTGCGCAGGCGCCCCTATTCGTTCCAGCTGAGTTCGCCCACGCGGTTCTGCATCAGCAGCACGGTCGGGCGACCCCCGCCGAAGGGCACGCTCAGGATCGCGTTGTGCTGGCCGCCGTAGTAGAAGCGGCCGACGAGCGCGCGAGTCCCGTCGGCGGTGATGCCGTCGGCGAACGAGATCGCTTTGGGCAGCAGCGGGTGCGCGCGTCCGTCGGGGACTTCGACGGCGTAGGCCATCGGTATGTCCTGCTGCTCGAGCTCGGCGATCATGTGGCTGCCCGTGCTCGAGACCGCGACGGGCACGAGCCCGACCTGCAGGTAGCCGAGGCGCATGTGCGTCAGCTGGTGCGTGGCGCCGTCCGGGTAGCGCAGCCAGATCTGCGACTGGAGCTCGGAGAGCCGGTTGCCGCCGACGTCGAACCGGTCCGGCGTCTGGTGGTCATAGGCGATGTAGCCGGCTCCCCACACGGGGAACAGGCTCCTGCCGTCGCTGGTGATCTGCTTCGGCGGGCCGCCGCTCGGAGACCACGTGTACAGGTTGGTCGGCGACTTCGGCCGCGGGGACGCCGAGGCGTCGCGCGCGAAGACCAGTTCGTCGCCGCCCGCCGGGTTGAAGCTCGCCCCCTCGGCGGTGCCGCTCGTCACGTCGGTGACCGCGTCCGTTTCGAGGTCGACGACGGCGAGGCCCTGGCCGCGACCCCCTTCGCCCGTGAGCGCCACGGCCAGGTACTTGGAGTCGGGCGAGAACGCCAGCGCGGTGGCGTCGGCCGTGTTCAGCGGGATGGGGATGGGTTCTTCGCCCGCGGCCGGATACAGGACGATCCCTCCGGCGGGCGATCCGCCTTCGCCCACGCTCGAGGCGGCCACGAGGGCGCCGTTCGGCGAGACCACGGGGTGGCTGCCGGGGCCCAGCTCGGCGCGCCCGCTTCCGTCGGCGTTCATCGTCCACACGTTCGCGAAGTCGGTCCCTGCGGTGTAGGCGATTCGCCCGCCGCTCGCGGCGGCCGCGGAAGCGCCCGCCAGCGAGGCCACGAGCGTCGCCGCCGCCACCGCGACGGCCCCCGCCCGCGCGCGCAGGGCCGCTCGCGCGCCAGCCGCGCCGCGCGTCGCGCGGGCCGGCGGGTCGATCGCTCTCACATGGGCGCCGGGCGCCGTTCGGTCTCTCATCGTGGCTCCTCCTACGGTCGGGTTCCGCACGATTGTCTTTCGCCGGCCCGCGCTGGTCGAGCCACGAAAGGTGTTTCCTGGCCATCCCCGCCGCGACGGGTCATTCCTCGACCACATGGGGGACGCTCGACTTGCGTCGCGCGGACGGCGCGGGGGTGCTCGGCGCGGCGGCGGTGGGGGCTGACGTCGGGGCCGCCGTGGCGGGGGCCGCTTCGCCGGCGAGCGTCGGGGCGTGGGCCGGCGCCTGCGAGGCCGCCGGTTCGCTGGCCGGGGCCGATGGCGTCGTGGGCCGGGCGGGGGCTCTCAGCTGCACCGTCACGGCGGGCAGCGCCGTCGCGAGCGCGGGGCTCGAGTGGGCGCCGCCACCGCCGCCGGTGAGCGCGGCGACGCCGGCGCCGAGCAGAGCCGCGGCGAGCAGCGCCGCGATCGGGACGGCGCCGCGCCGGAGGGCGTCCCCGGCTGAGGCTCGGTCCTCGCGCGCGGGCATCGCTCAGCACCTCACGGGCTTCTCGCCGGCGGGCAGGCACTGGCCGCCCGAGGCGATGAGCCTGCCCCTGGGCTCCAGCCGGTAGGTGAAGCGCTTGGAGACCCAGCCGGCTCGCTCGATCTCCACCGTGACCGTGTCGCCCGGGCGGATCCGGCGCCCCGCCAGGAAGGCGGTCAGGCTGATGCACTCGCGCACCGAGGCGCCGCGGCGCGAGGTCGAGGGGAGCCGGCAGCTCGCCGCCGCGCGCCGCGGCGGCGACTGGTAGCGGGTGAACGGGCAGCGCTTGCCGTGGCACGCGAGCACCACGTAGCCGCCGAGCGGGACTTCGCCGACGACGAGGAAGCCGAACACCCCGGTCGCGGGAGCGAACGAGCGGTAGATGTGCGCGGCGATGAAGCGCGGCGGCGCCGGTTTGGGTCGCGGCGGCGGGTTGACCGGCGGCGAGGGTGCGGGCGGGGCGGTCGTGAAGCTCGCCGTCGCGCCCGTCGAGGAGCCGCCTTCGGTGACCGCCCGCACGCGGAAGTCGTAGCCGGCGCTCGGCGTCAATCCGCTCACCTGGGCGGTGACCGCCTGCTGGGTCGTCCCTTCGCCGAACACCGGCGAGCACGGCGCGTGCTCGGCGAGCGAGCCGGCCGGGCCGTATTCGATCGTGCATTCGGTCACTTCGGAGCCCTCCGGGTTCACCGCCGCCTGCAGCGTGGCCGAGCTGGACCCGATCTGGCTGGCGGCGCCGGTGAGCGCCGATGGGGGCTCGAGCGCGAAGATCCAGGCGCCGCCGACCACGGGCGGCGAGTTTTCCGGTGCGGGGCCGCCGCCGATCAGCGCGGTGCGTCCGTCGCCGGCGATCGCGACGCTGTTGCCGAAGCCGCCGTCCGCGCTCTCTTCCGCGCCCTGCAGCTTCCCGCGCTGCTGCGTCCAGCGTCCTTCGGAGCGCTTGAAGATCCATGCGGCTCCCGCGAACTCGGAGTCGCCCGCCGCCCCGACGATCGCGGTGTTGCCGTCCGGGGTGAGGGCGAGCGCGGTCCCGAAGAAGCCGCCCTCGCCGGTGCCGGCGGAGCTCACCTCGCCTTCGGCGGTGATCTTGGGGCCCTGCTGGGACCAGCTCGTGCCCGACCGCGTGAACGCCCAGGCGGCGCCCGCGCCGTCGTGGTCGTAGAAGCCGCCGACGAGCGCCGTGTCGCCTTCCGCGGAGATCGCGACGCTCGCGCCGAACGCGCCGCCGTACTGCTGGCCGTCGACGGTGATCGGTTCCTCGCCGCCGCCGCTCAGCTGGCCGCCCTGTGGCAGCCATTCCGAGCCGGAGCGTTCGAAGACCCACGCGCCCCCGGTGAAGCTGTTCAGCGCGAGCCCGCCGACGATCGCGGTCGCGCCCGTTTCGGAGAGGGCGATCGAGCTGCCGAACAGGACCAGCCCGGGTTCGGGGCCGGTGGCCGGGGCGAGCGGATCTTCCTGGGCGACCCAGGTGGAGCCGGAGCGTTCGTAGACCCAGACCGAGCCGCGTCCCTTTGCGGCCTGCGGATCGCCGACGAACAGGACTTCCCCGTCGCCGGAGAGCGCGACCGCTTCGCCGAGGTCGCCGACCGACGGCGCGAGTGCCGGCGTGGGGAGCCGGGTGGCGGGCGACCAGGTTTCGCCGCTGCGCGTGAAGGTCCAGACGGCGCCGCCCGCGGATGCGTGCGGTCCGCCGACGACGATCGTGTCGCCGTCGGCGGAGATCGCGACGCTCTCGCCGAACTCCGACTTTTCGCTGCCGCCCAGGCGCGGACCCTGCTGGATCCAGGAGGCGCCCGAGCGCACGAACACCCAGGCCGCGCCGTCGTCTTCTCCGTATTCCGGTCCGCCCACGACGGCGGTGTCGCCGTCCCGGGAAAGCGCCACGCTGAACCCGAAGTCGCCGCCGTCGACGTTTTCGGAGGTGCCCTCGACGAGCTTGGGTGCGGCCTGGATCAGGGGATCGACCTCGAGCGGATAGCGCGCGCCCCGCGTGCTCACCTCGAGCAGGAGCCGGTCGCCGAGCAGGCGCATGGAGCTGGCCAGTGGCACGCCGCGCGCGTCGCGGGCCGCGAGCTCGCCGTAGGCGAGCACCGGGACGCCGCCGCGGGTGAGCTCCACGGCCCGGCCCCCTGGCGTCAGCTTCGCCCGCAGGTCGCCCGCGAGCGCCAGGCGCAGCGTCAGCGTGTCGCCGGCCTCCCCACGGGAGGGTCGCCCGACGGTAAAGCCCTGCTCGATGCCGAGCGGGCCGTTCGCGTACCACTCGCGCACGCCGGGCTGCTCGTAGGCGACGCGGTTCGCGCTGGCCGTCGGCTGCGCCGGCGCGAGCGGCCGCGTCCGGGCGCCCCAGCTCACGCCCGTCAGATCGATGCGGATGGCTCCCCGGGAGACGCGCACCGACGCCCCGGCCGTGTCGAAGGCAGCCGCCAGTCGCTGAGCGCGGTTGCGCGCGTCGAGGCTCGCGCCGGCGCGCCTCACCAGATAGGACGGCGTCTGCGCGCCGATCGCGTCGGAGATCTGGGCGCCCGCGCCGGGCGCGAGGCCTGGCGTTCGCGCCGGCGCGAGGCGAGCGGCGTGCGCGCCCGCGACCTGGGTCGCGGCGTGCCACGGCAAGCGCCCGGGCGCGCCGGCGAAGGCCAGCGCGGTCGCGACGGCGATCGCCGCGGCGACCGGGAGCCCCGCGCCTGTCGAAGAGTTCGGACTGGGGGACGCCAGGCTGGGCATGGGGCGCAGAGCGTACCCGCTGGCGCTGGGCCCGAGCCGAGCGCGGCCACGCCCGCGTCCTGCGGCGATCCGCGCGCTATACGATCCAGCGCAGCGCCGCCCGAACCTGGATCGCACGCCGAGCACTGGAGAGACCATCGATGGGTGAACCACCTGTCCCGAGCAAGACCGTCTCGGACACCTCGGACGCCTCGGACGGCGAGGTCAGCTCGACCGGGGGCGTCAGGCGGGTCGGGCGCTACGAGATCGTCGAGGAGCTGGGCAGGGGTGGGATGGCGACGGTCCATCTCGCCAAGCAGGTGGGGCTCGGCCGCGTGGTCGCGCTGAAGGAGCTCGGCGCCTTCCACGCGAGCAGGCCGGGGGCCTCCGAGCGCTTCATCCGCGAGGCGCGGCTCGCGGGGTCGTTGAGCCACGCGAACATCGTGACGGTCTATGAGTACTTCGAGGAGGCGGGCACGCCGTTCATCGCGATGGAGTACGTGCAGTACGGATCGCTGCGCCCGCGCGTCGGCGGCCTCGACGTCAGCCAGGTGCTCGGCGTGCTGGAGGGGGTGCTGGCCGGCCTGGCCCACGCGGAGACCTTCGGGATCGTGCACCGGGACCTGAAGCCGGAGAACATCATGGTCGCGCTCGACGGGCACGTGAAGCTCGCCGACTACGGCATCGCGAAGGCGGGCGCCTCGGCGGGCATCGACAGCTTCGCCACCTCGCCGGGCGCGCTGATCGGGACGCCGGCCTACATGGCGCCCGAGCAGGCGCTCGGCGGGCCGGTCGGGCCGTGGACGGACCTGTACTCGCTGGGCGTCGTGGCGTATGAGCAGATCGTCGGGCACGTCCCGTTCGCCGACTCCCATTCGCCGCTGGCGGTCGCGATGCGCCACGCCAACGAGCCGGTGCCGCCGGTCGCCGAGGCGCGGCCCGAGACCGACCGGGGGCTCTCGGACTGGATCGCGCGGCTGCTGCTGAAGGAGCCCGAGGCGCGCCCGCGCAGCGCGGCGGCGGCGTGGGAGGAGCTCGAGGTGATCGCCGTGCGGATGGGCGGGCCGCTGTGGCGGCGCGACGCGCGCCTCACCGCGCCCGTGCCGCACGCGAGCAGGCCGCGGACGCTCACGCCCGCCCAGTTCGGCGGCGAGGTCGCGCCGGGCGGGGGCGGGCGAGTGGGGGACGCCCGGGCGCGCGCCGCCGCCGGGCGCCCGCGCCCGCGCCCGCGCGCCGCGCTGGCGCTGCTGGCGGCCGCGCTCGTGGGCTTCGGGGTCGTGAAGCTCGCCGCGGGCAGCGCGGGCGCGGCGACGGCGCCGCTGGCCAGGTCCGCCGCGGGCGGCCCCCTCGCGGTTCGCTACCCGGCGCCGTGGAGCAGCGCCGGCCCGGGTGTGCTCTCGACGCTCGGCACGGCCGCCGCGATCGTGCTCGTGGCGCACGCGGGGGCCGACCGGCTCGCGATCGGGCTCGACGCGAGCCTGGAGAGCCCCGCGCTGCTGCCGGCGTCGATCGTCGGGGGCTCGCGGGCCGAAGCCGTGAAGCTCGGCGGCGAGGTGTTCCTGCGCCGGCGGCTGCCGGCGGGGGGCGCGGCGGCGGCGAGCGAGACCCTCTACGGCCTGCTCACGGGCGGCGGGACGCTGCTCGCCGAATGCACCGCCGGCACGCCGGCCGCCGCGCGGGACTGCGAGCGGATACAGCGGTCGCTGCGTCTGCGCGGGCGTGCTCCGCTCGACTACCGGCCCGACGGCGCGTACGCGGCCGCGCTCGACGCGGCGACCGCGGAGCTTCGCTCGGGCGCCGGGCCGCTGGAAGCGGCGCTGCGCCGCGCCGCGACGCGCCCCCGCCAGGCGGGGCTCGCGGGGCGGCTCGCGGGCGCCTACGCGGCCGCCGCGGGGAGGGTCGCCGCGCTGGCCGCGGGCGCCGGCGCGCGCGCCGAGAACGCGCGGGTCGCCGCCGCGCTCAGGCGGGTCGCGCTGGGCTTCGGGGCGCTCGGCCGGGCGGCGCGCGCCGGCTCCCGGGGGGCGTTCGCGGCGGCGCGCGGGGCGGTCGCGGGCGGCGCCGCGCAGCTCGAGCAGGCATACGCCGGCCTGCGCGGCCTCGGCTATCGGGACGCTTCGCTCGCGCCGGGATCGCCAGGCGCGGCCGGCGGCCGGGGAGCGGCCGGTGGCTGAGGGCGAGCAGCCGCGGGCTCCGGCCGATCCGCTGGAGCGCCACAGCCTGGCGCCGGCGGAGCTACGGCTGGTCCTGGCGGCCGAACACCGCGGCAGCGCCTTCCTGGTGCTCCGCGACGGCGCCGGCGCGCTGCGGCTGTTCGAGCTGCCGGACGACGGGTCGGTGGTGGTGATCGGCCGCCACGAGGGGGCGTCGCTGTGCCTGCCGTGGGACGACCGCGTCTCGGGCATCCACGCCGAAGTGCGGATGCTGGGCGAGGAGTGGACGATCGTAGACGACGGGATGTCCAGGAACGGCACGTTCATCAACGCGGAGCGTCTGACCGGGCGACGGCGCCTGCGCGACCGCGACCGCGTCCGTGTGGGCAGGACGGTGATCGCGTTCCGGGACCCGGCCGGGCAGGCCACCGAAACTGTGATGGACACGGCCCACGCGGCGGTGGAGGGCCTCAGCGACACGCAGCGCCAGATCCTGCTGGCGCTGTGCCGGCCGCAGCTCGTCGGCGGGCAGTACAGCGCGCCGGCCTCCAACCAGGCGATCGCCTCGGAGGTTCACCTCGGCGTGGACGCGGTCAAGACGAACCTGAGGATCATGTTCGCGAGGTTCGAGGTCGACGGGCTGGCGCAGAACCAGAAGCGCGCCGAGCTGGCCGCGAGGGCGCTGCGGCTGGGGATCGTGAGCGAGCGCGATCTCTAGGCTCAGAGCCAGCCGCGTTCGCTGGCCACGAGCACGGCCTGGGCGCGGTTGACGACGCCGAGCTTGCCGTAGATGTTGTGCAGGTGGGTGCGGATGGTGCTGGCCGAGAGGCCGAGCTGCTGGGCGATCTGCTTGTAGACGCTGCCTTCGGCGAGCTGCCTGAGCAGGCCCAGCTCGCGCTCGGTCAGCGGGCAGTCGCCGCCGAGACGCTGGCGCGGGGCGGCGGCGCCGTGCAGCGTGTAGATCAGCTCGCGCAGGTCCTGCTGGCCCAGCTCGAGGGCGGCGGCGGCGTGCAGCATCTCGGTCGAGGAGACGTGTGCGCCGCGCTCGTAGTGGGCGAGCATGTCGGCGAGGCGCAGGATCGCGCCCTCGCCGTCGGCGTGCGGGTCGTGGTGGTGCTCGATCGCGCCCGAGAGCGTGGCGGGCACGCCCCAGCGCGCGAGCAGCACGCCGCCGATGACCGCGTGGTCGACGCCGAGCTCGCGGCGCTCGAGCCGGGCGCGCTCGTCGGGGGTGCGGGCGCCGCGGAGGATCGCGGCGGGGTAGCCGGGGTAGGCGCGGGCCAGCACGAGCTTGCCGATGTCGTGCAGGAGGCTGGTGGCCGCGAGCCGCTCGCGGCCGCTGTAGTTGATGGCGGAGGCGACCCTGGCGGCGGCGCGCTGGGTGGCGAGCGCGTGCAGGCGCATGCTCTCGGGCACGCCCGCCCAGACGCCCGCGTGCTCGAAGTAGTCGAAGCTGCGCGCCGCGTTCGCGAAGTCGACGATTGCCCGCGGGTCGAGCGCCTCGACGGCGGCGGTCACGGAGTCGGCGCGGGCGGGGCGGTGCATGGGGCCGTTGGCGAGGCGCAGCACGCCGCAGGTCAGGGCGATGTCGGACTCGATCGCGACGGCCGCGCCCGGAAGCGACGGCCGGCTGCCGGCGAGCGCGGTGAGCAGCCGTGTGCGCGATTCGCCGAGCGCGGGGAACGTGTCGAGCGTCTCGAAGGCCTGCTTGATCCGCAGGCCGCGCCCGTCGACGTGGTGGCGCTCGTGGCGCCTGATCGATCCGGTGGGGGCTCGGCGGGGGCTGGCGGTCTGCATCTGCCCCCTCTGCAACGGCTCGCCGGCGCCCGCGGCGCTCCGTAGTTGACCGCCGCGATCGGCGTGTTTGTGCGCAGCGGGAGTCCGACTTGCCGAATTCTTCTTATGAGAGGGTTTCGTGTTGGGGCGCCGGGGCGGGCTGCGGCGGAGCTCGGCTTCGGCTTCGCCCGCAGCTCGCGCGGCGTCTCAGCCGTTGCTCTGGACGAGCAGCAGGCTGTTGGCGTCCTGGTCGCGGAACCAGAACATCGGCGGGACCGGGCCGCCCATCCGCGATACCTCCTCGTCGACGTCCACGCCGAGCGCCTTGAGGCCCGCGTGGTCGGCGTCGACGTCCTTGCTGGAGAGGGCGATGCGTGTCTGGATGCCGACCGGTTCGCCCTCGCGCGGCGGCACGATCGCGATCGTCGTCTCGGCGCCGGCGGGGGCAACTTCGACCCAGCGCATCGCCTCGCCCATCGGGACGTCGGCGCGCTTCTCGAAGCCGAGCTTCTCGGTGTAGAAGGCGATCGCCTTGTCCTGGTCTGAGACGGGGACGATCACCGTACCGATCGCGCCGATCTGGGTGCTCGCTGCGGTGCTGGCCATGTCGCTCCTCCTGCTGGTGGATTGGTGAGTGTGTCTGTGACCGCGGACGCGGTGAAGCTCATCGCTGGGCCGCCACAACGCTAGCTCGCCGCTGGCGTCGCCGGCGGCGAGGCTGCGTCGGCCGGCGGTCCCTCGGCGGGCGCGAGCGGCACGCGCCGCGCGACCAGTGGGCCTTCGGGCGCTAGCCCGGGGAGCCGGTCGACGCGACGAAGGCGGGCGTCGTGCTCTCGCGCTTCGGGCTGTCCGGGCTGCTGGACTGAGCGCCGGCCAGCGCCCCCAGCTCGAGTTCGCCGGCGTACACCTCGTCGGCCATGTAGGCGACCGCGCTCGCCTCGAGCAGCTCGTCCTGCGTCGGCATCGCCGCGGCCGGCGCCGGCGCGGGTGGAGCCGTGGTCTCGGCCTGTGCCGTGGCTGCGGCCGGCACCGGGGGCGCGGGCGCCGCCGGCGCCGTGGCCGGCGCGGGCGCGGGCGCCGGCGGAGGTGCGGCGGCCGTCCGGGCTGCCTGCGCCGGGGCGGCGGTCGGCAGCTCGAGCACGGCCGTCACCGGTTCGTAGTCGATCGGCTGCGGGGCCGCGGCGGGTGGCCACCCGGGGGCGGGCGTCGAGGTGACCGACCGGTCGGTCGGCGGCGCGGGCGGAGCCGGGGGTGGCGGGACAGGTGCCCGCGCGGCCGCAGCCGCGCCCTCGGCCGCGGGCGGCGGCGCGCCGATCGCATAGCGGAACTGGCCGCTCTCGTCGGCCACCCAGAAGGCCTCGCCCCGGGCGGTCGTCTCTTGCAGGATCGAGCGGTCGTAGTGCTCGGCGATGCGCACCAGCGCGTCCATGTCGGCGACGTCGATCACGGCGACGCCGGGCAGCGGCGAGACCTGCGCGACCGGCACGATCATGTGGCCGTAGCGGCGGCGGATCGCGGCCGGCTCGTCGCGCTCGGGCGCGAGCCGCGCGCGCAGCGGGCGCAGCAGCGCGAGCAGCGCCACGAGCGCGCCGAGGACGAGCGCGATCGCCACCAGCGAGGCGGTGCGGGCGCGCGCGACCGAGATGCTCACGGCTCCAAGCGACAGCGACTGCGGCTCCTCACGCGCTCCGGTCGCCGAGCCGGATGCCGACGAGGAGAGCGCTTCGGTCGCGCTCTTGCCGGCGCTCGTCGAGCTCGCCTGGCCGATTGCGGCGGTGGCCGGTTTTTCCAGCTCGAGCTCGCCTTCGGTCTCGGCGAACCTGGCTTCCGGGGAGAGCGTCGCGTGCAGCGGCGCGCCGGCCAGCGTGCCGGTCGTGCTCACGCGGGGCTTGACCGCGATCGTGTAGGTGCCTTTGACTTTGGTCGTCGCTTCGAGGCTGTCCGTCAGGGCCTGCAGCGAGCCCAGGTCGAGCGTCCCCGCGATCACCGCGTGGTCGCCGCGGAAGCGTCTGGGGGGCCCCAGCGCCAGCGTCGTGTGCCAGCCGTTCGTGGAGGTGATCGTGGCCGCCAGCGTGCCCACGCTGCTGAGCGACTTGCTCGCGTGGCTGTGAAGCCGGTAGGAGAAGCGCAGCTCGACCGCGTTCAGCACGCGCGTGAACAGCGGTTCGCCGGTGGCGACGCGGCCGTCGGGGTATGCCGGTCCGGGGGCGGCCGCGGCGGAGTAGGACAGCGTCCCGCTCTGCTTGTAGGGAATGCTCACCTGCTGGCGCGCGGAGGGGGCGCGGGTGAACGCGAGCAGCGCCAGCGCCAGGCACGGCAGCAGCGCGACCACGCCGGCGGCGAGGACGGCGGTGGGCGGCTTGGCGTGGCCTTTGGGCAGCTGCACGAGCGGGCGTGGCGCGTGTTCGCCGCCGCGCCGCTCGCGGCCCCTGCGCCGCCGCCGCCCGGTGAACACGCCGCCGGCCAGCAGCAGCACCCCGAGGAAGACGAGCGCCCCGAGCGCGCCGGGCGAGCGGATCGACTGCAGGCGCGCGCCGAGACCCGGCACGTGGATCCACAGCGCTCCGATCAGCTGGCTGGCGAGTGGGCGTTCGGGGTCGACGAAGTCGTTGTTGTCACCCTTGAAGACATAGCGGTCGCCTTCGCGTCCGATGATCCTGTGGAGCACGATCGTGTGCAGCTCGTGGTTGTGATAGGCGACGATCTCGCCGACGTGGTAGCTGCTCTGGGGGCGGACGATCGCGAGGTCGCCGGTGTGAAAGCGCGGCTCCATGCTGGTGCCGTGGGTGACGACGTAGGTCGCCGAGCCGCCGAGCGGGACCGGGGCGAAGCAGAACCACAAAGCCCCCAGGACGATCAGTCCCAGGGCCGTGGAGAGAAGTTTGCCGATGCGTCGAGGTCGCATGCCCGCTGTGTGGTTGTGAAGAGGAGACGGAGGGCCAGCGGGGCCGGCCCTCCGTCTGCCAGTCGCTCGCTACACCTACGAGGTGACGATGGTTTCCTGTTCGGTGTCTTTTTCGACTTCTTCCCTGGTCAGCGCAGTTGCGAATTTGCACTTGAACGTGACCGGGGTGCCCGCGGTGGCGGTGCACGGCGTCCACACGGCCGTACCCCCAGCCGGGTAGACCGCGATCTGGGCTTCCTTGGCTTCCGCCTCGCCGGCCGCCGCGGTGGCCGTGAATTCGGCTTCCGTGGCCGTGCCGCTCGAGAGCGTGAAGTGCAGGGGCGAGTCCGTGTAGCCGGACACGCTCTTGGTGTTGGCACCCGCGCCTGAGTTTTCTGCCTGGGTGTTGCTGGCGGTGAACGCGTACGCGCCCACGCCGATCACGCCCGCGAGCAAGAACGCAAGCAGGCCTGCCATCTTTCGTTTGCGGCTGGCGAAAGCTCGCCGGCCAATACGCTTGGACACGTCGGTCCCCCTTCTTGTGGTTGTGGACACAGGCGTGTCCCCGTTTGCGGGACCATCGACCCCCCGTTACATGCGCTTTACCTGTGCAGCACCGGTTGCGCGGATTTCCGACTGACCGAAAGCCCCTGCTCAGAGGCGCAAAATCGGCGCGCGCGAGCGCGCTGGGAGAGCCCGCGCGGCCAGGCCCGCGGCTCAGCCGCCGGGGACGCGCTCGACTTCGAGCTCGATGCGCTTGCGCAGCGTCGGGACCAGCGCGCTCGCGGTGGCGCGGTTGAGGGCGTGGGACGCGACCGCCGCCCGCAGAGCCGCTTCGCGGCTGCGCACCCGCGCGCTGACGAGCCCCGCGGCGGACTTGCCGGGGGTGGCGCCGGCGATCTGCGCGAGGCTCCTGCCCGCGCGCAGGTCCGCGCGCAGCCGTGCGAGGGGGAGGCCGAGGTAGCGCGCGCTCTGCGCGAGGTCGGCGTAGCCGGGCAGGCGTTCGATCTCCGCTTCCAGGCGCGCGCGCAGGCGCGCGATGCGCGCCTCGCGCGCGGCCGGCGAGAGCCGCCTGGAGAGCGCGCCGTCTTCGAGCTGCGCCGTGCGCGCCGCCAGCAGCGCCTGGAGCAGCCCGCGCGCCGTCCTGCCCGGGGTCGCCGCGGCGATCTCGCCCAGCGACTGGCGGGAGCGCAGCTTGCTGCGCAGCTGCGCGCGGCTGATGCCGAGGTAGCTCGCGGCCGCGGCGGCCTGGCCGACGGGCCTCGGGTGGCGCGCGCCCGGCCCCGTGGCGGAGGCCGGGTGCCTGCCGGCGCCGCCCGAGCTCAGCACGGCCACGAGGATCCCCGCGGTCGCGACCGCGGCGGCGAGCGCCAGCAGTGCGTTCCTGCGGCCGATCCGGCCCACGGTGCCCACCTCCCGAGTCGAGCTTGTCAGCAGCGGGGCCAGCGTAGCGGCCGCCGCCGCGGGAATCGCGGCCGCTGCGGGAATGCCCGCAAAACCCACATGAGATAGACTCGTAGATACACGCTGGTCACAGATCGTCCGTACCGGTCGGCTGGCCAGCCAGTTCCCGCATATACAGCTGGAAACGGCCGATCCGTCAACCGGATCGGGCTCCGGTCGGCTGCTGTCAAGGGCCTACGATTCGTGATATGCTCGCGCCTCTGCCGGGGGTGCGGATGAGGGGGCCCTGAGGCAACCCACGGGTTAGCTTTACGAGACGTTCACATTGGTGGCCAGATCGAGCAACGAGCCTTTCACGAGGCGAAAGCGAGGACCTAGGAGAATGAGAAGCGTCAGGACGATAGTGGTTGCATGCGCCGCGGCGCTGTGCACCGTCGGCGTGATGGCCACGCCGGCTTTCGCGAAAGTAGAAAAAGAAAAACACGTGTTCGGCAAATTCGTCGCGAGCACGACGGGCAAGACGAGCGCGGTCGGCGCGGTCAACAAGCTGCAGCTCGGCCCGTACAAGTTCACGGGCGAACAGACCGAAAACGAATCGGGCGAAATCGAATTCGGCCCGCTGTGCAAGTCGCTGAAAGCGTCGGGCGAAGTGGCCGAAGGCGAATCGGAAAGCCTCGCGCAGGTGATCCACTTCTCGCACTGCATCACCTACCGGCCCGCCGGCAACTCGGGCGAAGGGCTCAAAGAAAGGGTCATCGCGACCTTCAACCTGGGCATCGAATTCCACTCGAACCACTCCGCCACCTTCGGTGAAGGTGAAATCGAATCGGCGAAAATCAAGGCCGGCGCGGTCACCTTCAAAGGCTCGCGCAGCCAGTGCCGCGTTGAAATCCCCGAACAGCCGGTGCCGGTCAAATCCGGGACCCCCAAAGGCGAAGAATCGGAATTCGAAGCCGCGATGTACGCGACCGAAGAAGAATCGCTCGAAGGCAAAAAAGGTCAGGAAATGAAATTCGGCCCGTTCCGCGACCGCCTCGACATCGAAACCGAATTCAAGCACGTCAAGACGATCGTGCCGCTCACCAGCGGCTGCGTCACCAAGAAGGCCGGCGCCGAAGAAAAGGTCTACACCAACGGTGTGATCGACCTCGAACTCGAACGCGTCACGCTGAAGAACGGCAACCTCGCGTTCGTGCCGGCGACGGAAGAAGCCTAGGTCAAGAGCAGTAGGCAGTGCCCACGGGCGTGGGGAGGGCGGTCGCCGAGGCGGCCGCCCTTCTCGCGCCCTTTCTCTACTCGCCCTCGCCGGCGAGCACGGGCAGGCACTTGCGGGCCTGCTTGGAGCGGTACATCGCGCCGTCGGCGCGCTTGACGAGCTCTTCGGCGCTGATCGTGCCCGCAGCCGAGCAGGCCACGCCGACGCTCGCGCCCAGCTCGGCGACGGCCGCGCCGGCCAGCTCGAAGCTGCCGCACAGCGCTTCGCAGATGCGGTCGGCGGCGCGCATCGCCATGTCCGCGCCGTGGATGTCGCGCAGCACGATCAGGAACTCGTCGCCGCCGAGGCGCCCGACGACGTCGCTGTCGCGGCTCACCAGTTTCAGGCGCTCGGCGACGAGCACCAGCAGCTCGTCGCCGGCGGCGTGGCCGAGCTCGTCGTTGACGGGCTTGAAGTTGTCGAGGTCGACGTACACGACGCCGGTGGTCGCGTCGTCCTCGCGCGCGAGCTCCAGCTCTAGCTCGCCGAGCACCGAGGAGCGGTTGTGGCAGTGGGTCAGCGGGTCGAAGGTCGCGCGGTGCTCGAGCTCCTGGCGGGCGCGGGCGCTGTCGGTGATGTCCAGCACGCAGGTGATCGCGCCCATCACCTCGCCGCTCGGGCGCAGCAGCGCGCGCAGGCTCATCAGGGCGCGACGCCACGTGCCCGAGGGCAGCGTCACGTCGACCTCGACGTCGCGGTCGATGCCCTCGCTGAGCACCTCGGTGAGCGCGCCGTCGAGCTTGTCCATGCTCTCGGCGCTCAGCGTGCTCAGCAGCGCCAGCGCCGAGGCGGACTCGGCGTGCCGCTCGGCGGAGGTCGCGAGCGCCGCCGTCAGCTGGCGCTCGGCGCCCGCGCCGGGGATCTCGGGGGCCTGCGAGCCGTAGAGGATCTCCAGCAGGCGCGCGTTGTTGTAGACGACCCGGCGCTCGTTGTCCAGGTGCAGCAGGCCCACCGGCATCGCCGCCGTCAGCCGCCGCAGCAGCTCCTCGCGTTCCTGCAGCGCTTCCTGGGCCTGCATCTCCGCGGAGACGTCGATGATCTCGACCAGCACGTAGTTGTGGTCGGGGTGGTTGAGCAGGTTGTGCAGCGTCGTGTCCACCCACATCCAGCTGCCGTCCTTGCGCATGCGCCGCAGCCGCGTCTGCTGCTCGCGGCCGGTGGAGATCGTCGCGAGCCAGCCCTCGACCGCGCGGCCCTGGTCGTCGGGGTGGATCTGGTCGAGCACGCCGTTGCCGACGAGCTCGGCCTCGGTGTAGCCGAACATCTCCGTGAACGCCCTGTCGCAGGCGAGCACCCGCGCGGACTCGTCCTCCATCAGCGAGCAGAAGCGCGGCGCGGCGGCAGGCAGCTCCTCGAGCTGGCCGTCGCCGTCGGACTCCTCGTCGGTGGGGATCACGACGCCGAGCAGCACGCCGTGCATCTCGCGCAGGTCCAGGAAGTGCAGTGTCGTCCACGTCGAGGGTTTGCGCAGCAGGCGCACGCGGTCGGCCGCCACGCCGTCCTCCTGGACGCGTTCCCACAGCCGCACGACGGTCGTGCGGTCGGCCGCCACGACGCTGTCGATCAGCGCGCGGCCCTCGATCAGGCCCTGCCCCCAAAGCCCGACCGTGCGCGGTACCGGCACGATCAGGCCGTTGCCGGCCAGCCCGCACACGAGCGCGTCGGGATGCTCGCGCAGCAGCGCTTCGGCGCCTCGCGCGACGCCTTCGACGGTCTGCGGTTCGATCGACGTATCCACCTTCCAACCCCGATCGGCCGCGCCGGCGCGCCGCATGAGTCCCCGAGCGACGCTTGGACGTCAGAACGAGCGCCGCCGGCCCGGCTTCGGAGGCGATCCGGGGCGTCTTTCGCCACCGCCCTTGACGTTCTCAATAAATCTGATAAGTTCTATGAACATTGCTCGTGAGCGGTGGTCGAGACCGGAACGACCGGCGGCCGCGCGCAGGCGGGCGGTGGACCCACCTGACGTTTCTCTCCTCCCTGAAGGGTGGCCCGTGGGCTGCTCCTCAGACCCTCCACTGGACTGGGCCGGCTCCCCTCGCCGGCCCAGTCCGTGTTAGGCCGCGGGGCGCCTCCTCGCGCCGGCGATCCTGAGAGGATGCGCGCATGGATCACGGTTCGCTGGTCGAGTTGCCGCGGGCGCTCAGCGCCCCCCAGCCGCACACGGACGCGCGCTACGTGCTGGGCGTCGACGGCGGCGCGACCAAGACGCTCGCGGCGGTGCTCGACCTCGAGGGCAACAGGCTCAGCCTGGGGCGCGGCGGGCCGAGCAACGAGGACGCGATCGGCTCGCGGGCGGCCGTGCAGGCGCTGCTGGGAGCCGCCGACGAGGCGCTCGCGGCCGCCGGCGTCCGCGACGGGCAGCTGGGGGCGGCCGTGCTGGCGATCGCCGGCACCGACACCGAGCGGCTCGCCGAAGGCGTGCGCGAGGCGCGCACGGACGCCTGGATCGTGGTCAACGACGTGGTCGGCGCGTGGGCGACGGTCACCGGCGGCGGGCCGGGCGTGGCCGCGATCGCCGGCACCGGCTCGAACGTCTTCGGCGTCGCCGGCGAGGGCGAGCACGCGCGCGCCTGGCGGGCGGGCGGCTGGGGTCACCTGCTGGGCGACGAGGGCTCGGGCTACTGGCTGGGCGTGCAGTCGATCAAGGCGGCGCTGCGCCACCGCGAGGCCTCCGGCCCGGCGACCGCGCTGAGCGCGGCGGCGCTCGCGTTCTTCGACGAGCCGACCGTCGAGGCGGTCGCCCAGAGCGTCTACAGCAAGCCGCTGACCAAGGGCCAGATCGCCGCCTTCGCGGTCCAGACCGCCAAGCTCGCCGAGCAGGGCGACGCGGTCGCGCGCGAGCTCTACGAGCGCGGCGCGCGCAAGCTCGCCGAGCAGATCAAGGCGGTGATCGCCAAGATCGGGCTGGCCGGCGCCGAGCAGGCGTTCCCGGTGGGGCTGATCGGCAGCGCCTACAAGGCCGGCGCCGTGTTCGTCGAGCCGCTCGCGCGCTTCGTGCACGAACTGGCGCCGGCGGCGCACGTGGAGCGCGTGGAGATGGCGCCCGTCGGCGGCAGCCTGCTGCTGGCGGCGCGCGCGTGCGGCAACGCCGAGCGGCTCAGCCCAGCGGCGCTCGCGCCGGTGCTGGCGCGGGCGCTGGACGACTGAGCTCGCGCTCGAGCGCGGCGCGCGCGCCGATCGCGCCCGCGCCCAGCCCCCGCATGCGCACCGCGGCGGCCGCCTGGCCGAAGCGCGCGGCCGCCGCCGCCGGCGCGCCCTCGCGCAGGGCGACGAAGAAGGCGGCGGCGAACACGTCGCCGGCCCCGAGCTCGTCGCGCGGCGGCTCGCGCGCCGCCACCGGCAGGCTCAGCGGCCCGGCGCCCGCCACGAGCAGCGTGGTCGGGCGCCCGCCGGCGGTGATCGCGACGAGCGCGCCGCCGCGGGCTGCCGCCTGGAGCAGCGCCGCACAGCCCGCGCGCTCCTGCTCTGAGATCACGAGCGCGTCGCTCGCGCCCGCCAGCGCCAGCGCCGCCAGCACGGGCGGGCCGGCTTCGTGGCGCACGTGGCCGTCGGCTCCCCACGCGCGCGCGAGCCCCTGGGGGGTGAACCCGAGGAAGCCGGCGCCGTCCGGGCGGCTCGCGGGCGTCTCGCGCGCCACCGGCGCGAGGTGCAGGATGCCCGTGTCGATCCGCGCAGGCGGGGCGATCGGGCCGGCCCAGGCAAGCACCTGCTGGTGGCGCTCGCCGCCCTGCCAGCGCGTGCGCAGCGTCGTCGTGCGCGGCGCCGCCTGCACGTGCAGGTCGAGCTCGGCGCGGTGGGGCGCGAGCAGCGCCTGGACCTCCGCGGGTCGCCCGCGCGTGAAGATCGCCGCGCGCAGGCCCAGGCGCGCGGCCTGCAGGGCCGCGTAGAAGGCGCTGCCGCCGGGCCGGCGCGTGCCGTCCTCGAGCACATCGACGGTCACGTGGCCGACGGTCGCGTAGTCGTAGTGCAAGTCGCTGTTCACTGTCGCGGCGCGGTCTGGAGGTGTGGGAAGATGGCGCGCCGGGCGGGACGGGCTCGCGGGGTGCCGAAGATGGCCGCCGGGCACGCGCAGTGCGTAATACCAAATCGAACGCGCCGGCCGATTGTTGTGCTTGCAGAGTCGATGAGCCCCAACGCCGAGACCAGCCGCGATCGCGCGGGCGCGAGATCAGCCGCTGGCGGCCTGCTCGCGGCGCTGCTGTGCGCCTGCGCGCTGGCGCTGGCGGGCGCGGGCGCTGCGCGCGCGGCGAGCGGCGCGGCGCGCGCGGCGAACGCCAGCGGCGGCTCGGCGGCGCCCGCGCCGGCGACCGCGCCGAGCCCCACCACGAAGCCCAGCACCGGCGGCCCGAGCCCCACGACCGGGCCGGCCCCCACGAAGGCGCCGAGCGCCTCCAAGCCGGGCAAGAAGCCCAAGAAGCCGGTGCTGCGGGGCAACCCGGCGCGTGCGCTGGTGTCCTTCGAAGCGCTGCAGCGCCACTACTACATCGCCGGCTCGGGCCTGTACGCGGGCGAACCCTTCTCCTACCTGTGGGAGTTCTCCCAGGCGCTCGCGGCGACCGTCAGCGTCGCCTACATCCCCCACGCCCAGGGCGCCCTCGGGCTGGAACTGGGCAAGGAACTGGACGCGCGGCTGACGGGCCTGAACTCCTACCTGGACACCGACAACTCGGGCGCCGGCGAAGGCGTCTACACGAGCACGCTGGCGGCCTTCGACGGCACCGTCGCGCCGCCCACGGGGCCCGGCGGCGCCAAGTACTACGACGACAACGACTGGGTGGCGCTCGAGCTGCTGCGCCTCTACCAGCTCACCCACAAGACCGCCCTGCTCGGCAGCGTCGAGGGGATCATGGCCTTCGAGATGGCCGGCTGGGAGGAACGCAAGGGCCTGGCCTGCGAGGGCGGCATCCCGTTCTCCAACGCGGCCAGCAACGGCGAACGCAACACGACCACGACCGCGCCGGGCGCCGAGCTCGGCGCGCTGCTCTACAAGTTCACCGGCCAGCAGCAGTACCTTCAGTTCGCCGTCAAAGCCTACGAATGGGTGCGCAGCTGCCTGCAGCAGCCGGTGAACCTGTACGCCGACCACATCGGCGACAAAGGCGTCGTGGAACCGGCGCTGTGGAGCTACAACCAGGGCTCGATGATCGGCGCCGGCACGCTGCTCTACCAGGCGACCGGCAACGCCGCCTATCTCTATCAGGCGCGCCAGACCGCGGACGCGGCGCTCGCCTACTTCTCACTGCAACGCCTGCTCGCCGAAAACCCGTTCTTCGTCTCTGTCTACCTGCGCAACCTCATGTACCTGGACTCGGTCACGCACGACCCGCCCGGGCCCTCGCTCGCGCAGACCTATGTCAACTACGAGTGGCAGAACGAGCGCGAGGGCGACGGCGTGTACGTGTGGGGCTCGCCGCCCTCGGCGCAGCTGCTCGTGCAGGCCGCCGTCACCCAGATCTACGCGCTGCTGTCGATCCCGGCCAGCGATTATTTCTGAGGATTTGACAAAATAGAACGAGCTGTGTAGGGTCCGCCGCGCGGCCCGCGAACGCTCGATGCGGGGCCGGACAAGGGGTCGACGAGCTGGTTGACGGGGGTCGACATAGTCGTCGCTGGACGGCACGGATGCCGTTTTCACAAATCGACCAGAGGAGACGAAAGACGATGACGCGCATCAGCGTCGCGGCGTTACTCGCCGCGGCAACACTGCTGGCCACCCTGGGGGCGGCCTCCACCGCATGGGCCACGAACGGGGCCGCCGGCTGGGGCGCCGGGGGCCACGGGCAGCTCGGCAACGGGACCACCGCGAAAAGGGGCGCCCCGACCACGGTCGTCGAACTCGCCGAAGTGCAGTCGGTCTCGGCGGGCACCGACTTCAGCCTGGCGCTGATGAAAAACGGCACCGTCGAGGCGTGGGGCGGGAACGAAAACGGACAGCTGGGCGACGGCACGACCCATGCCAGCCAGGTGCCCGTGACGGTGAGCGGGCTCCACGAAGTCGTCGAAGTCGCGGCCGGCGGAGAATTCGGCCTCGCGCGGCTCGCCGACGGCAAGGTCATGGCCTGGGGCAGGAACGAACGGGGACAGCTCGGCGACGGCGGCTCGGAAGTGCTCTCCGACGTGCCGGTCGAAGTCTCCGGGCTGAGCGAAGTGAGCGCGATCGCCGCCTCCAAGGCCGAAGGCTTCGGCTTCGGCCTGGCGCTGCTCAAAAACGGCACCGTCAAAGCGTGGGGCGCGAACTCCTACGGCGCGCTCGGCAACGGCTCCGAAGAAGCGATCTTCCGCACCCCCACCGAAGTCAGCGAACTGACGGAAGTCGTCGCGGTCGCGGCGGGCGCCAACGACGGGCTCGCGCTGCTCGCGAACGGCACGGTCAAGGCGTGGGGCCTCAACAGCAGCGGGCAGCTCGGAAACGGCACGGAAACCGGCCCTGACAACTGCGAATTCGGGTTCACCAAACAATGCTGGAGGACGCCGACGACGACGACCGAACTCTCGGAAGTCGCGAGCATCAGCGCCGGCGAGAGCTTCGGCGTGGCGGTCCTGGCCGGCGGAACGGTGAAGTCCTGGGGCAGCAACGCCGACTTCCAGCTCGGGAGGGAACCGAAAGGCAAACAGGACGTGCCGGGGACGGTCAAAGAACTGTCCGAAGTCACGCAGGCGTCGGCGGGGGACCATCACGTGCTCGCCCTGCTCGCCAACGGCACCGTGAAGGCATGGGGTGACAACGAATCCGAGGAGCTGGGGATCGGCTCCAGCGAATCGAGCGTGCTCACGCCGACCCGCGTGGGCGAACTGTCCGGCGTCGAAGGCGTCTCCGCGGGATCGGCCTTCAGCCTCTCCTTTGGCTCGCCCGGGCCGATCGTGAGCCGGCTCGAACCGACGCAGGGAGCCACCGGCGGCGGCACCGAAGTGAAAATCACGGGGAGCAACCTCACGGGCCTGAAAGCCGTCGACTTCGGGACCTCGGCCGCGAGCTTCAGCGTCTCCTCCTCGACGTCGGCCACCGCCACCTCGCCGGCGGCCAAACCATCCACGGTCACGGTCAAGCTGGTGGGCGCGAATGGCATCCTCAGCGCGCCCGGCTCCGCGAGCGAATTCACCTACGTGCCCGAAGGCGAACTCCAGTTCGGACGCTGCTCGTCGGTCGGCGCCGGCAAAGGACGCTTCAAAACGGGCACCTGCACCGAACTAGCCGAAGGCGGTAAATTCGAATGGACGCCCGGCGCGATCAAAGCGTCCTTCACGATCGCGGACGCGACCACCGAAAAAGGCGCGGCCAAGGAAATCTCGCTCGCATCCGGGCACGCCACGCTGAGCTGTGGCGGCGCGAGCGGCTCGGGCGCCTATCTGGGCGAAAAAGCGGTGACCAACGTCACGATCGTGTTCACGGGCTGCACGCTCGGCGGCTCCAAATGCTCATCCGCCGGCGCCGCCGAAGGCGAAGTCGACAGCTTCACGCTCGAAGGCGGCCTCGGGTATCGTGAAAAATCGGCCAACACGGTCGGGCTCGACCTGCGCCCGTCGGGCGAAGCGGAACTGGTGCTCGAAGCCGTGTGCGGCTCCTCGACCGTGAGGGTGCGAGGCGCGGCGATCGCGGCGCTCTCGCCAGTGAACAAAATGACGGCGAGCTTCACGCTGCACTTCAAAACCAGCAAAGGCGTGCAGTCGCCTGAACACTTCGAAGGGGAAGCCGACGAGTTCTACGAACTGTCGGTCGGCGCCGGCGCCTACGAACAGGCGGCGCTCAGCTTCGAAGCCAACACCACCAACGAAGAAAGCCTCGAGGTCAATACGACCGTGTGAGCGCTCGCGGCGCCGCGTGCGGGGCCCTCGCGGCCCCGCACGAGCGCGGCCGCGCTCGTGCGCCGCTAGGCTATGCGTGGATGAGCGAGCAGCCCGCGCACATGACCACGGCCGAGGGCCTCGCGGCGATGGAAGCCGAGCTGGCCGAGCTCGAGGGCGAGGGCCGGCGCGAGATCGCCGGGCGCATCAAGACCGCGCGCGAATGGGGCGATCTGAAGGAGAACAGCGAGTACCACGACGCCAAGAACGAGCAGGCGCACCTGGAGACGAAGATCGCGCGCCTGCGCGAGAAGATCACCGGCGCGGTCGTGGTCGAGGCGGACGCCGCCGCCGGCGGCGGCGTGGTCGGCTTCGGCTCGACGGTCGTCGTGCGCGACGAGCAGGGCAAGGAGCAGACCTGGAAGATCGTCGGCTCCCACGACGCGGCCCCCCGCGAGGGCAAGCTCTCGGCCGAATCGCCGATGGCGAGCGCGCTGATGGGCCGCGCGCCCGGCGAGCAGACCTCCGTGACGCTGCCCAAGGGCAGGCGCACGATGACGGTCGTCAGCGTCAGCTAGAGGCCGTCCGGCCGGCACCGCGGGCCCGGCTGGCCGTCGCGGTGGGCGGCGCGCAGCGAGCGCACGAACCGCCCGGGCTTGTCCTCGTACAGCCGCGCCCCCCGCCGCAGGGCCCGCCTGCGCAGCTTGCGCTGGCGCTTGGCGATCGCCTTCAGCAGCGCCCGGCGCGTGCGCGGCCCGGTCTGCCACAGCGCGCCCGCCGGCTCGCTCGGCGCGCGCCGCCGGCGCTTGGCGCGCCCGCCGCGGGAGCGCCGGCGTCCCTGCGCGCCCGCCCGCAGGCGCTCGCCCAGCACCGCCAGGTCGTGATCCTCGCCCAGCAGTTCGCCCAGCGCGTCCGCGCGCGCGGCGAGCTTGCGCAGGCGCTTGGCGGCGGCCGCCTCGCGCCCTCCGGCCGGCTTGGCGCGCCCGCCGCGGGCGTCGCGGCGCTCGAGCATTTCCGTGGCGTAGCGCAGGTCCTTGACGCGTTTGCGCCAGCGGTGCATCGCCAGCGTGCGCTCGCCCTCGCGGCGGCGCACGCCGCGCCCGCGCCGGCGCCCCTGCGCGTACAGCCGCCGCAGCTCCTCCTCGACCAGCTCCAGCCCCGCGCGCGCCGGCAGCGGCCACGCGGAGATCCGCCAGCGCAGCGCGTGCAGCTCGCCCAGCAGCTCCGCGCGCTCGCCCGGCGCGGCGAGCGTCTGGCGTTGCACGCGCGCGGCCTCCTCGGCCAGCCGCCGGCGCAGCGCCCTGACGCCGCGCCGGCGCGCGAGCCTGCGCGGGTGGCGCTCGATCAGCGCGTCGAGCGTGGCCAGCATCACGGCCGTGTCGCGCGCCTGCGAGAGACTGCGCGCGATGCCTCGCAGCGCCGCGTTCTCGCGCTCGTAGGCGCGCTCGCCGAGCTCGCCGCGCAGCACCCGCAAGAGCGCCCGCAGGCGCTTGATCGCCTTGCGCGTCTCGTGCACGGCGCGCTCGTCGGCGCCCCCGCCGAGCAGCTCGATCGCCAGGTCGAGCTGGGCGACGGCCATCCGCCGCAGGCCGTCGGCCAGCGGCTCGCCCGCCAGCAGGCCGAGCCGGTCGCGGGGCACGCGCGCCTGCGCGCGACGGCGCTCGCGCTCGCCGCGCGCCAGCACCAGGCCCACGCCCAGCGCCACGCTCGTCGCGAGCGTCGCTGCCAGCGGCGCCACAATGGAGCCATGTCCGAACTTCCGCGCGCGCCATGGTGGACGGTGCGGCGTGCCGCGAACCGCAAGCCGGCGACGTATCGCTGTCCGTTCTGTGGTCGTCATCTGGCCGCTCTCAGCGAGCATATGCTGATCGCGCCCGAGGGCGACACGCGCCGCCGCCGCCACGCGCACACCGACTGCGTGCTCGCGGCCCGCCGGCGCGGCCGGCTCCCGCTGCGCGAGGAGTGGCTGGCCTCCCAGCCGCGCGCGCCGTCGCTGTGGGCGCGCCTGCTGCGCCGCGGCTAGGGCTCGCGGCGCCGCGGCTTTGACCCGGCGCCCGCGTCGCGGCGGCCGCGGCCGGCGCTCAGCGCGTCGCGCGCAGCTGGCGCGCGTTGATCGACGCGCGGCGGCTCTGCGCCTTGTCTTCGTACATCGCCGCGTCGGCGTGCCGGACGAGCTCGCTGACGGTGTGCCCGTGCTCGGGCCACACGCCGCCGCCGACGCTGGCGCCGACGGCGATCATCACGTCGTCTACGAGGAACGGCTCCTCGAAGGCCTCGCGCACGCGCCGTTCGGCGGCGTGCACCTGCTCGTCGCTGTGCACCTGCGCGAGCACGATCGCGAACTCGTCGCCGCCGAGGCGCGCGACTTCGTCTTCGCCGCGGCACACGGCGCTCAGGCGCGCCGCCGTCTGGCGGATCAGCTCGTCGCCGGCGTCGTGGCCGTGCAGGTCGTTGACCTGCTTGAAGCCGTTGAGGTCGACGAACAGCAGGCCCACGCGCCCGTCGTCGGTGCCCACGCCCTTGAGCGCGCTGTCGATGCACTGGCGGAAGCCGACGCGGTTGAGCAGCCCCGTGAGCCCGTCGTGGCTGGCCTTGTAGCGCAGCTGGTCGACCAGCAGCCCGTTCTGCATCGCCGGCGCCGCGAGCGCCGCCACGCCGGTCAGGCGCTGCATCAGGTCCTTGTCCGGGCGCAGCCGCTCGGGGCGCTCGGTGACGGCCGCCGTCAGCACCCCCAGGAACACGTCGCGCGCGACGATCGGCACGACGGTGAGGGCGACGACGCCGAGCGCCGACATCAGCTGGCGGGTGAACGGGTCCTCGGTCGATTCGTCGAAGAACAGCGGCTGCGGGTCGCCCAGCATGCGCTCGACGTCGGGCGTGTCCGAGGGGGAGATCGTCAGCTGCCGGCTGCCTCCGCCGGCGGCGTCGAGGCCGAGCTGTGCGGGCGTTCCGATCGGCGTCTGCGGCCACGAGGCGGTCGAGCGCAGGCAGCCGGCGTAGCCGTCCCACAGCCACACGCGCATGCGGTCGCAGTCCACGACCTCGGGCGCGGCCGCGGCCAGGCGCTCGGCCACTTCGATGCTCGTGCCGGCGTTGGCCAGCGCGTGCGAGAGCGCCAGCAGCGAGCTGACCTGTTCGTGGCGGCGGTCGGACTCGCGCAGCGCGAGCGCCATGTCGAGCACGGCCGCCGCGTGCTTGGCGTACAGGCTCAGCATCTCGCGGTCCTGCGGGAAGAACTCGATGTCGCCGGGGTAGCGGGCGATCAGCTGCCCGTAGCGGCGGCGGCCCGAGTCGACCTCG
>DASZFZ010000010.1:0-19130 GCA_035939315.1 Solirubrobacteraceae bacterium
CAGCACGAGATCGACCATCTCAACGGCGTGCTGATCCTCGACCTGATCTCGCGCGACGCGCGTAAGGAGGCGATGCGCGCGATGCGCGAGGCCCAGGAGTCGCACGAGCATCGCCCCGCGGACGCCACCTAGCGCCGGCGCCAGGCGCAGCGTGAGCACCGTCTTCATCGGCACCACCGAGTTCGCAGCCGCCGTGCTCGAGCGTCTCGCGCGCAGCGACGCCCATCGTCCCGCGCTCGTCATCACGCGCCCGGACCGTCCCGCCGGTCGCGGCCGGCGCCTCAGCTCGCCGCCAGTTGCAGCGAGCGCGCGCTCTCTCGGCTTGGAGCTGGAGCAACCTCAGAGCGTCAACGACGCGCAGTCGCGGGCGCTGATCGCGCGGGCCCTGCTTGTGAATCCCGCGGGAGCGGCCGCGAGTCCGGCCGGCGAGCCAGGCGCCGCGGCGCCGGTTGGGGGCTCATCCGCGGTCGTCGTGTGTGCGTTCGGCGCGCTGATCAAGGAGCCGCTGCTCACCGAACACGACATCCTCAACGTCCACCCATCGCTGCTGCCGCGCTGGCGCGGAGCCGCGCCCGTCGAGCGCGCGATCATGGCTGGCGACGAGCGCACCGGCGTGTCGATCATGCGCCTCACCGCCGGCCTCGACAGCGGCCCCGTGTGCCTCGACGGCGTCGAGCAGATCCGCCCCGAGGACACCTACGGATCGCTCGCCGCGCGCCTGCAGGAGCTCGGCGGCGAGCTGCTCGTGCGCGCGCTCGACCAGCGCCCGCCGTTCGTCGAGCAGTCCGACGACGGCGTCACCTACGCAGAGAAGCTCGGCCCGGCCGATCGCCTGCTCGATCCGGCGCGGCCCGCCGTCGAGCTCGAGCGCGTCGTGCGCGCGCTGCACCCACACATCGGCGCGCACGTCGAGCTCGCCGACGGCACGCTGCTCGGGGTGCACCGCGCGGCGCTGCTCCAAGATGACGATGCGGCGGATGCCTCCACCGCCGGCAGCGCGCAGACCGCGGCGGGCGCTCTCGGGGCCGGTGGCGGGGGGGAGGGGGCCCGCGCGTCCGGTCCGAGCGTGCGCGACGGGCGGCTGCTGCTGGCGTGCTCCCCCGGCGTGCTCGAGCTGCTGGTCGTGCAGCCGCCCGGTGGGCGCGCGATGGACGCCTCAGCCTACCTACGCGGTCGCGGGCTGCCCGGCCGGCGGTAGTCCGTGACGTACTGCGGCGGCGCGATCCCCGCTCGCAGACGCCCATCCGGTTCGGGCGCGCGCGCCTGGCTCACAAGCGGGATCACGCCCGCCCACGCGCTTAGCGCGTAGTCCTCCTCGTCATCCAGCGGGCCGCCGCTGCGCACCTTCGCCGAGGCCTCGTCGATCGGGATCGCCAGCACCGACGTCGCCTTCAGCTCGTTTTCGTTCGGCGCGCGGATGTCGGCCCAACGGCCCGGCACGATGTGCTCGACGACCGCCTGCAGCGCCGCGCGCTTCTCATCGAGGTCATCCACCAGCGTCGCGCCCCCGATCAGCACCACTGAGCGGTAGTTCGCCGAGTGGTGCATCGCCGCGCGCGCCAGCACCAGGCCGTCGATCAGCGTCACCGTCAGGCACGCCGGAGCGCCAGTCGCCAACGTCGCAAGCGTGCGGCTCGCGGTCGAGCCGTGGCAGTAGACCACGTCGCCGCTGCGCGCGTGCAGCGTCGGGATCACGAACGGCTGGCCGTGCTCGTCGGCGATGCCCACGTGGGCGATCAGCGCCTCGTCCAGGATCGCGTCGATCGTCGCACGGTCGTAGCTGCCGCGTTCGCGCTTGCGGCGCAGCCGCACCCGCTCGGAGGGGGGCGGCGCTGTCGTCGATTCACTGCGCGGCTGTACGGACACGCCGCTCTCCTCTCTATAAATATAAAAATCTGTAATAGTACAGATAGATGACTGCCCTGAAACAGTATCGGATCAAAGCGAGCAGCGCAGCCGAGCTCGTCAACGCCGTGGAGGCCGGCGTCGCCAGCGGCGCGCTCGCCCCCGGCCAGCGCCTGCCCTCCGTGCGGCGCCTCGCCGCCGACGCCGGGCTCAGCCCGGTGACCGTCGCCGCTGGGCTCGCCGAGCTGCGCCGGCGCGGGGTCGTGCTCAGCGAGCCGCGGCGCGCCACGCGCATCGGCCCCGGCCCGCCGATCGGATCGTCGCGTGCTCCGCTGCCGGTGCCCGCCGGTGCGCGTGACCTCTCGCGTGGCAACCCCGACCCCGCGCTGCTGCCCGACCTCGCCCGCGCGCTCGCCCGCTGCGAGCTGCCCACGCGCCTGTACGGCGAGCCGCACGCGCTGCCCGAGCTGCTGGCGCTCGCGCGCGAGCAGCTGCGCTCCGACGGCGTCCCCGCTCAGGGGCTGTGCGTCGTCAGCGGCGCCATGGACGCGATCGAGCGCGTCGTCCAGGCCCACCTGCGTCCGGGTGACCGAGTCGCCGTCGAGAACCCTGGCTACGCCTCGCTGTACGACGTGCTTCGTGCCCACGGCCTCGTGCTCGAGCCCGTCGCGCTCGACGACCGCGGGATGCTCGCCGAGGAGCTGCAGCGCGCGCTCGGCCGCGGCGCCGTCGCCGCCGTCGTCACGCCCCGCGGGCAGAACCCCACCGGCGCCGCGCTCGACCAAGCGCGCGCCCGCGAGCTGGGCGCGGTGCTCGCCCGCTTCCCCCGCACGCTGCTGATCGAGGACGACCACCTCGGGCCGGTTGCCGGCACGCAGCTGCACAGCATCCTGTCGGCCGGGCTCCAGCCCGAGCACTGGGCCGCCACCCGCTCCGTCGCCAAGGCGCTCGGACCCGACCTGCGCCTCGCCGTGCTCGCCGGCGATGCCCACACGATCGCCCGCGTGCGCGGGCGCCAGCAGTGCGGGCCCGGCTGGGTCAGCCACATATTGCAGACGCTCGTGTTCGGCCTGTGGAGCGACCCACACGTCCACGCGCTCGTCGCGCGCGCCGGCGCCACGTACGCACGGCGGCGCGAGCATCTGCTCGCATGTCTCGCGCGTGAGGGAGTCGACGCGCAGGGGGTCTCCGGTCTGAACGTATGGGTTCCCGTGCACGAGGAAGCCGGCGCCGTCGGCGCGCTGATGCAGCGCGGCTGGGTGCTCGCGCCGGGGGCGCCCTACCGGCTGCCCGGCGCCGCCCCCGGCGTGCGCGTCACGACCGCCACGCTCACCGAGGAAGAGGCCGTGCGTCTCGCACGCGATCTCGCCGACGCGCTCGCGCCGAGCACGCTCAGCCGCAGCGGATAGCCGATCATGGCAAGCGTGTCCAGCCCCTCCACCGCAACCGTCGCCCCCGCGCGGCGCTGCGCTTACACGGTGCTTCGCCGGGTCTTCGAGCAAGGCGCCTACGCCGATCGCGCCTTCACCGCCGAGGCCGCGCAGCTCGACGCGCGCGACCGCGCGCTCGCCATGCGCCTCGCCTACGGCGCCGTGCAGCGCCGCGGGACGCTCGACCACCTGATCGAGCAGCTCGCTGAGCGGCCCGCCGTCGCGCTCGACCCGCCGCTGCTCGCCGCGCTGCGACTCGGGCTCTACGAGCTGCTGTACACCAGCGGCGCCCCAGACTACGCGGTCGTCGCCGACGCCGTCCAGCTAGCCAAGGCCAACGGCCGCGCCGGCCACGGCCTCGTCAACGCCGTCCTACGCCGCGCCGCGCGCGAGGGACCCGACGCGCTGCTCGCGCCGCTCACCGACGACACGCCCGAGCGCGCCGCCGTCAAGCACTCGCATCCCGAGTGGATCGCCCGCCTGTGGTGGGATGCGCTCGGCCCCGAGCAGGCGCGGCTGGCGCTCGCCAGCGACAACGAGCCCCTGGAGGTCGCGTTGCGCGCCAACACGCTCGTCGCCGACGCCGCCGCGCTCGCCCGCGAGCTGCCCGTGCGCACGCACCTCGATCCCGACATCCCCGAGGCCGTCGTGCTCGACGAGCCATTCGACGCGCACGGCTCGCCTCCATGGCAGCGCGGCGCCTTCCACGCTCAGTCGCGCGCCGCCATGCGCGTCGCCCGTGCGCTCGACCCCGCGCCCGGCGAGCGCGTGCTCGACCTGTGCGCCGCGCCCGGCGGCAAGAGCACCCACCTCGCTGCGCTCATGCACGACCGCGGCGAGGTGCTCGCCGTCGAGCGCGACAAGCGCCGCGCCGGCGCCCTCGCGCGCACCGCGCAGCGGCTGCGCACCAGCAGCGTCCGCGTCGAGGTCGCTGACGCCGAGCACTGGACCAGCTCCAACCGCGGCGCAGACGCGCGCGGATTCGACCGCGTGCTCGTCGATCCGCCCTGTTCCGGGCTCGGTACGCTGCAGGCGCGCGCCGACCTGCGCTGGCGCGTCACGCCCGACGCGCTCGCGCAGATGGCACGCACGCAGGCACGAATTCTTGCAGTCGGAGCCGGCGCGCTTCGTCCGGGCGGCGTGCTTGTCTACTCTACCTGCACGATCTCACCTATTGAGAATGAGCAACTGATCGCCGCCTTTCTGGACTCCCACGCCGACTTCAGCCTCGACGACGTCGTGCTGACGCTGCCCCACCGCGACCGCACCGCCGGCTTCTTCATCGCCCGCGTGCAAAGGAGCTGACGTGGAGGGCAGCCCCGAGACGCCCGCCAGGGCGGGGATCGACCTGGGGCCGCAGTGCCCCAACTGCGGCGAGCCATGGCTGCGCCCGACCAACCTTCCCGGGCGCTATCGCTGCGTGTACTGCCTGCATCGCTTCGAGCTCACCTCCGTGTGCCCCAACTGCGGCGAGCACTCCACGATCGTGCGCATGTCCTCCACCGCGATCCTCAAGTGCAACGCATGCGGGGATTCCATGCTGCAGGCCGTGTGAGCATGGTCTGGTCCGGGTCGATCTGCTGGCTGGGTTCTCACCTTTGCAGGTCTGTATAACCATGGCGCACCAAATGCGTGGATCATGAGTGAGCGCGGACGCGAGCTGCTAGGCGGCGTGGGCGTGCGCGTGGCGCCGTCGATCCTGTCCGCCGACTTTGGGCGGCTGCGCGAGCAGGTCCTCGAGGTGCTCGACGCGGGGGCGCGGGTGATCCACGTCGACGTCATGGACGGGCACTTCGTGCCGCCGATCACCATCGGGCCGCTGATCGTCGCCGCGATCGCCGACGCGGTCCACGACGCCGGCGCGATGCTCGAGGCGCACCTGATGATCGAGCGGCCTGAGCGCCACGCTGACGAGTTCGTCAAGGCCGGAGCCGACTCGATCACCTTCCACGCCGAGGCCACCGCGCACGTCGCCTTCACCGCCAGCCTGATCCGCGACGCGGGCGCGGACGTGGGCCTCGCGATCAACCCCGGGACCCCCGTCGGGGCGCTCGCCGAGGTGACCGAGCTGATCGATCTTGCGCTGTGCATGACCGTCAATCCCGGCTGGGGCGGGCAGCAGTTCATCGCGCACTCGCTCGACAAGCTCCCGCGCGTGCGCGCCCTCGTCGGCGCCGACGTCGCCGTCGAGGTCGACGGCGGCATCGAGCCGCGCACCGCGCCCGCATGCCGGCAGGCCGGCGCGAACGTGTTCGTCGCGGGCTCCGCGATCTTCTCCGCGCCCGACCCCGGCGAGGCCTACCGCGCGATCGCCGTGTCCGTCGACGCGCTCTGAGCCTCGATCGAGCCCCGCCCGCCTATGCCCGTGCCGCGCCGGTAGAGCGCCGCGAGCATTGCCGCGAGCAGCGCCGTCGCGCCCGCGTAGCCGATCTCCGCGCGCAGCAGCTGTTCACCGACCGGGGAGATCAGCATCCACACGACGAACACCACAGCCGCGCACATCCAGCACGCCGCCGCCGCCCGCGCGCGGTCGCGCGCCAGCGCCGCCTGGTTGAGCGCACCCGACGTCAGGTGCAGACCCATTCCCACGCCGATCAGCGCCAGGCCGAAGCGGTTGTAGTGGAAGGTCTGCCCGAAGAAGACGTGCTCGAGCGCGAACGGGCCCAGCACGAGCAGGCCGAGCGTCACCGCCGCCGCGAAGCCCGCGATTGCGAGGATCGTCACGCGAATCGCGCGCGCGAACGCCTCGTGCCCGGCCGTCGCCTCAAGCCCCGTCAGGTGTGGCAACAGCGAGGTCTGGATCGCCTGGAAGAGCTGCAGCGGAGCACGCGCGATCAGCAGCACGTTGAACACGATGCCCGCCAGCACACCGCTGCGCGCGGTCGCATCGACCGTCAGCACCGCCGCGTTCAGCAACGTCTGCTCGGAGAGCATGATGCTCGACACCCACACCGCGAAGCCGCCGCCGCGCTTCAGCGACAGCTCATTGTGCGCCGCCGTCTCTTGCACGCCCTCCGTCCCCGGTCCCGCCAGCGCCGCGTCCGCCTCGTCGACGGTAATCGCCGCTCCCGCGAACGTCCGGTCGCGCCTCGTGCGCGCGAACGCCAGCGGCACCACGACGAGCGACACGAACGGCGCCGCCGCGATTCCCAACGCCACCGCCGTCTGCCCGCTGGCGATGCCCAGCGCAACCGCGATCGCGAACGCGATGCGCGAGATCGACTCCATCAGCACCAGTCCGCCGAACAGCCCGAAACGCTGATGGCCCGCTAGCCAGCCGCGCGCGAAGTAGCTCGCCGCGTACGCCAGCGTGCCCACCACCAGCACGTCGTACAGCGCCTGCTGGTGCTGGAAGACGTGATCGACCAGCTCCCCGTGCAGCGCCAGCGCCACCACCAGGAAAATCAGCGCGAAGCTCGCCTGGATCAGCATCGGTACGCGCAGCGTGTGCTCCGCGCTGCCATGAGCCCGGCGTTCGGCGATCGTGCGCGAGAGCAGCTGTTCGATCGGCCGGTAGATCACCGAGATGATCACGAACATCACCGACCACAGGACGTCCAGCAGCTTCGCCGATTCTTCGCCCAGCACGTGGCTCGCGATCGAGAAGTACGCGAACGTCAACAGGCCCGTCGAGGCGATCCCAATCGACAGGATCCGCGCCCCCGACCCGTAGGAGCGCGTATTGCTAGAGGCGGACAAGCAACATCGTCCAGGGGAACGGCGAGCGCAACTCGACGACCTCGCCGTGACGCGAGAGCAGCTTCACAAACGATCGCCTCGACCAGTGGTTGAGGTGTCCCGGGGTGTTGCCCAGCGTCGGCCAGTAGGCGCCGCGCGCCATGTTCAGCATCCGCCATAGCGGCTCGCGCGGCACCGACACCAGCAGGTGGCGCTGGGCGCAGCGCGCCATCTCGCTCACCGTATGCTCGGGGTCGGGCACGTGCTCGAGCACCTCGATCGCGCACGCCAGGTCGAACTCATCGGCCGCGAACGGCAGGTTCGCGGCCTCCATCACGCGGTACTCGAGGTTCGGCGCGCGGCGCTCGGCCCAGCCCGCCTGGATCGACTCCTCCTTGAGGTCGATGCCCACCACGCGCGCCTTGCCCAGCCGCTGCGCCCAGCGGTGCACGAGCACCCCCTCGCCGCAGCCGACGTCCAGCAGCGAGCTCGGCGCCGCCGCCTCGAACAGCTCGTCAAGGTCGCGCTCGAAGCGCGCCATCAGGCGACGCACCACCGGGTTGCTCGAGCCGTACTTGTCGTATGTGTTGCCCGTGACGATGCCCTCCTCGGAGACCGTCACACCGCTCATAGCCGCACCGCCTCACCGGGACGCGCCTGCTCGCTCGCGGCCGGCGCCTCCACGTCCAGCCGCTCCGGGCCGCGGCGCTCGCCGGCTTCGTAGTGCGAGGGCTCGACGCCCAGCTGCAGCTCGATCCGCCGCACCCGCTCGAACGTGCGCTGGGTCATCAGCCGCTGGGCGGCCAGCAGGTCGCCGATCACGCCGAGTGCCCACAGCACGACCGCCGCGATGAACAGGACCGCCCCCAGGATCAGCGACTGCACGTGGCCCTTGCCGTTGCCTTCGATGTAGGCGACCGTGAAGCGGATCCACACGCCGATCGCGGCGAGGCCGATCAGCCCCGCGAGGCTCCAGAACACGCGCAGCGGCTCGTATTGCGCGTAGATGCGAAAGATTGAGATCGCGTTGCGCCGCACGTAGGCGCCCATCGACGGGAACAGCCGCGACTCGCGCGTCTGCGGGTTGGTACGCACGGGAACGTGGTCGACTGCCACGAGCAGCTTGCCCGCCTGGATGATCGTCTCGAGCGTGTACGTGAACTTCGACACGACCATCATCTGGATCGCCGCCTCGCGGTTATATGCGCGAAAGCCAGAGGTCGTGTCCGGCACCGAGGTCGAGGACGCCTGGCGCACCACCCACGAGCCGAGCCGCTGCAGGCTCTTCTTGAGCGGCGAGAAGTGCTCGATGCCGCCCACCTCACGGTCGCCCACAACCATGTCCGCGCGGCCGTCGAGGATCGGGCGCACGAGCCTGACCACGTCCGCGCCGTAGTACTGGTTGTCCGCATCCGTGTTCACGATCACGTCCGCTCCCAGCTTCAGCGCCGTGTCGATCCCAGCCTGGAAGCCAGCCGCGAGGCCCTTGTTGTTCGTCAGGCGCACCAGATGGTCGACGCCGTGCGCCCGCGCCACCTCGACCGTCGCGTCCGTCGAGCCGTCGTCGATCACCAGCCACTCGACCACATCGAAGCCGTCGATCGCGCGTGGCAGGTCCGCGAGCGTCTGCGGCAGCTGCTCCGCCTCGTTGAAACAGGGGATCTGGATGATGAGCTTTATGGCGATCAGGTTAGTGTCCCTAGTCGACATTTGATGCAAAGCGCGATGCTCACCCGGCGCACGCCGGGCCCGACTCACCTGGCACGGCTACGCCCCGCGTCGCCGTGGACGTGGGCGCGACTCGGCTTGGCCGTGATGTGCGTCGGCGCGCTGATCGGCTACTTCGCCTTCCCCACCTATCCCACCTACGACTCGTTCTACGCGCTGCTGTGGGGGCGCGACCTGCTGCACCTGCATCTGCCCGACTTCCGCGTGTATCGCGGTCCGACCGAGCACCCGCTGGCGATCGCCTTCGGGATGCTCTGCTCGATCTTCGGCCAGGGCGGCGCGCGGCTGATGGTGCTTGGCTCGATCGCATCGTTCGTCGCCGCGGTCGCCGGCATGTACAGGCTCGGGCGGCTGTGCTTTGGCCCCGTCGTCGGAGTACTCGCCGCGCTGCTGCTGCTGAGCCGCTTCTTCATCGAGAACCTTGCCGCCCAGGGCTATCTGGACATCTCCTACGTGGCTCTAATCGTGTGGGCGGTCGTGCTGGAGGTCGAACGCCCCCGCCGGGGCACGCCGGTCTTCCTGACGCTCACCGCCGCGGGGCTGCTGCGCCCGGACGCCTGGGTGGTGAGTGGCGTCTACTGGCTGTGGTGCTCGTGGCCGAGGCGCGCGGATCCCGGCGCCGGGACGCCGCGGGTGACGATGGCCACCCGCCTGCGCTACCTGGGGCTGGCTGCGATCGCTCCGGTAGTGTGGGCCGGGTTGGATGCCGTTGTGACGGGCAATCCGCTGTACTCGCTGAGCGCCACCGCCGGGCTGGCCTCGGAACTCGAACGCACGCAGGGGTTCACCAGCGTGCTCGGCTCTGTGTGGAACTACGGGGTGCGCATCGACAAGCTGCCCGTGCTGCTTGGCGGCCTCGTCGGAGTGCCGTTGGCGGTGTGGATGGCGCCGCGTCGGGTGCTCGTGCCGCTGGCGGCCTTCCTGGCGCTGGTCGGCGTGTACCTGGCCGAGGGCGCCGTCGGCGCGTCGGTCGTCGACCGCTACCTAGTGGGCGCCGCCACGATGCTGCTGCCGTTCTGCGCCGTGAGCATCGGCGGCTGGGCGATGCTCGAGCCCGGCTCGTGGCTGCGCCGCGCATGGATCGTCGGGGCGCTCGTGCTCGTCGCCTACGGCGGCGTCTCGGCGGCGAACACGCTCAGCCTCACCGGCCTGCGCACGACGCTCGCCGAGCACGAGGACTTCCACGAGGGACTCGCCGGAGCGCTGCGCAGCCCCGCCGTGAAAGCCGAGCTGCGGCGCTGCTCGCTGCTGTCGCTGCCCGACAACAAGCTGATCCCGGACGCCCGCTGGATTCTCGACACCGTCGGACAGAACGACATCGTCGCCCGCAGCCAGGCGCGCGCCGACGCGATCGCTGGTGATCCCGCCCTCGCGAGACGCCTCGCCGCCGGCAGCGTCGCGGTGTATCCGCTCGGCAACGCGATCTTCGTGGACGCGATCGTCGACCCCGGCGATAGCCCGCTGGACCAGATCCCGCCGGCCGGCTTCAGGCGCATCTACACCAGCCGTTTCTTCGCGGTGTATGGCAACTGCTGAGGGTTCGCAGCGCGGGGATGGAGCGGCCGTGCGCTCGAGCGTCGGCGAGACACCGCGGGCCGGCTCCGAGGGCGCGCGTGGCTGGGCGTGGGCCGGCCTCGCGCTGGTGCTGCTCGGCGGATTCGGACTGCGGCTGTCGGGCGTGCGCCAGGGGCTGCCGTACGCCTACAACAGCGACGAGGCCGACCACTTCGCGGTCCACGCCATCGAAATGTTCGAGCACGGCACGCTCAACCCGCACTACTTCGCCAACCCGCCCGCGTTCACTTATCTGCTGCACTACCTGTTCGCGGTCGCCTACAGCGGCGCGCACGGGGCTGTACACGAGTTCGCGCTGCACCCCGCCGCGGTCTACACGCTGGCGCGGATCGCGGTTGCGGTGCTCGGCACACTCGCGCTGTGGCTGCTGTACGCCACCGGCGCGCGGCTGTTCAACCGCGCCGTCGGCGTGCTGGCCGCGGCGATCGAGGCGGTGGCGTTCCTGCCCGTCTTCTATGCGCACCTCGCGCTCAACGACGCGCCCACGCTCGCGCCGATCACGCTCTCGCTGCTGGGGACCGCGGGCGTGCTGCGCAAAGGGCGTGCGCGTGACTATCTGCTCGCCGGTGTGGGGCTTGGGCTCGCCTGCGCCAGCAAGTACACCGCCGGGATCGTGCTCGTGCCGCTGCTCGCGGCCATCGCCGCGCGGTTTCTCGACGCGGGGCCGGCCGCTGGCAGGCGCGCGCTCGGCGGGCTGGCGCTCGCGGGCGTCGCGGCGCTAGCGGCCTTTCTGATCGCCAACCCTTACTCACTGCTCGACTACCCCGACTTCCACGCCGAACTCGTGCGCCAGTCGACGCTGTCCGCCGAAACTCAGGGCAAGCTCGGCGCCCCAAAAGAAGGAGGGCTCGTCTACTACCTGTGGTCGCTGACCTGGGGTCTCGGCTGGGTGCCCGCGCTGGCGGCGCTCGGCGGTGCACTCATGCTGTGGCGCTCGAAGCGGCGGCTGTGGTGGCTGCTCGTGCCCGCCGCGCTGCTGTTCCTCGTGTTCATGGGAACGCAGGGGCGCTACTTCGGGCGCTGGCTGCTGCCGATCTTCCCCGTCCTGTGCCTGCTGGCGGCGTACTTCACACTGCAGGTCGCACAGGCCGGCGCCCGCCGGCTGCGGAGGCGCCCGCCGAGGATCGCGCTGACCGCGCTGCTCGTCGCGGCGCTGCTCGCGCAGGGCCTCGTCTACAGCGTCCACTCCGGGCTGGTGCTCGCTCGCGCCGACACGCGCAACCTCACGCGCGCGTGGATGCTGGCCCACATACCAGCCGGCGCCGGGATCGTCGCCGAGCCCGTCGAGCCCGAGGAATGGGCGCGCGAACGCGCCGGGAGCGCGACTGCCCGCAACCCCTATCGCTGGCGGCTGTATCCAGCGCTGAACCCGCGAATTCTCCCCGACGGCTCGATCGCGCCCGCCTACCTCAAACCAGTCGGGCTCGAGAACTACGAGACGACGCTGCACCCCGCTCTGATCGACTTCTACGAGCGCGAGGGCTTCTGCTGGGTCATCACCGGCTCGACCGAGTCCGGGCGCGCGTTCGCCGACCCACAGGCCGTACCCGGCGCGATCGCCTACTACAGGGTGCTCTCCCAGCAGGGGGAAGTCGTCTACCGCGCCTCGCCGTATGCGCACGGTGAGGCGGATGGGCGCGAAACCGTTCCGTTCAACTTCGACTGGAGCTTCGACTACTACCCGCTCGCCTACAGCCGCCCCGGGCCGTTGATGACCGTCTACCGGCTGCACGGCGGACGCTGCGGCGCCGCATAGCCGCATAGGGGTCGCACCTCACGCGGGTTATCCTGGGCTGAATGCCGAGCTGCACCGATACCGACAAGCTGTACCTCGCGCGCGCCATCGAGCTCGCGCGCAATGGCGTCGGCGCGGTCAAGCCCAACCCGGTCGTCGGCGCGGTGGTGGCGCGCGACGGGGAGATCCTGGGGGAGGGCTGGCACGAACACTACGGCGCGGCGCACGCCGAGGTCAACGCGATCGAGGCCTGCGGCATGGCCGACCTGAGCGGAGCGACGCTGTACGTGTCGCTCGAGCCGTGCTGTCACGAGGGCAAGACGCCCCCGTGCACCGACGCGATCCTGCAGGCGGGGATCGGCCGCGTGGTCGTCGCCTCAGATGATCCCACCGAGAAGGCCTCCGGGCGCGGGCTGGGGATTCTGCGCGACGAGGGCATCGACGTAGTGCTCGCCGACGGCGAGCTCGCCGCGAGCGCGCGGCTGCTCAACCAGGCGTTCCGCAAGCACGCTCGCGTCGGACGCCCGTGGGTGCTGTTCAAGTCGGCGATGACGCTCGACGGCAAGGTGGCCACGCGCACCGGCGACTCGAAGTGGATCAGCGGTGAGGACAGCCGCGGCCTCGCCCACCAGTGGCGCGCGGCGGTCGACGCGATCGTCGTCGGCATCGGCACGGCGCTCGCCGATGACCCGCAGCTCACTGCCAGGCCGGACGGCCTGCCTGCTGAGCCTGGGGCGCAGCCGCGCCGCGTGGTATTCGACTCGCTCGCGAGGCTGCCGACCAGCTCCCAGCTCGTCGCCGCCGCCGCGGAGATCCCGCTGACGATCGTCGCCTCGCGTGCGGCCGCGCGCGCCGACACCGACGCGCTCGAAGCCGCGGGCGTGCAGGTACTCGTCGCGACCGGTGAGAACGAGCCCGCGCGGGTGCGCTCGGCGCTCGACCAGCTAGGGGCGCTCGGCGTCGCCTCGGTGCTGCTCGAGGGCGGGCCGCACCTCGCGGGTGCCTTCCTCGACGCCGGCGAGATCGACGAACTGCGCCTGTTCCTTGCGCCGCTGCTGCTCGGCGGCAGCGCCGCTCGCGATCCGCTCGAGGGCGAAGGGGTCGAGCGCATCTCCGAGGCGCTGCGCGCGCTCAGCTTCGACTGCCAGTCCATCGGCGAGGACCTGCTCATCTCCGCGCGCCTGCGCGAGTGGTGAGCAGCGCGGAGCAAGGGGGGCGGAGACGGTGTTCACGGGACTGATCGGCGAGGTCGGGAGCGTTGCGGCCCTCGAGCAGGACGACGAGGGGGCGACGCTTACGATCGACAGCCGGCTCGCGGCGAGCCTGCGCGAGGGCGACTCGATCGCCGTTAACGGCGTGTGCCTGACCGCCACCGCGGTCAGCGACGAGGGCTTTCAGGCGCAGGCGATGATCGAGACGCTCAGACGCTCGTCGCTGAGCGCGCTGGCGCCCGGCTCGCCCGTGAACCTGGAGCTGGCGCTGCGCGCCTGCGACCGACTCGGCGGACACGTCGTGCAGGGCCACGTCGACGGGACCGGCACCGTGCGCACGGTGCGCGAGGAGGGCTTCGCGCGAGTGCTCGAGATCGAAGCCGACCCGCGGCTCGCTCGCTATCTCGTCGAGAAGGGCTCCGTCGCCGTCGACGGCGTCAGCCTGACCGTCAGCGCGCTCGACGACGGCGGCTTCTCCGTTTCGCTGATCCCCGAGACGCTGGAGCGGACAAGCCTCGGCGCGATCCGCGAAGGTGCGCTCGTGAACATCGAGGTTGACATTCTCGCCAAGCACGTCGAGCGGCTGATGGGCGCTATCACTAGGTGAACGCATGAGCACGTCCTCCTCCACAACCCCCTTCGCGACGATCGAGCAGGCGATCGAGGAGATCCGCGAGGGCAGGATGGTCGTCGTCTGCGACGACGAGGACCGCGAGAACGAGGGCGACCTCACGCTCGCCGCGCAGTTCGCCACGCCCGAGGCGATCAACTTCATGGCCAAGGAGGGGCGCGGGCTGATCTGCCTGTCGCTGACCGCCGAGCGCTGCGACGAGATGGGCCTCGACCTGATGGCAGCCAAGAACGAGTCGCCGTTCGAAACCCCCTTCACCGTCTCGATCGAGGCGCGCGACGGCGTCACCACCGGCATCTCCGCGCACGACCGCGCGCACACGATCCAGGTCGCGATCGACCCCGAGAGCGGGCCGCGGGACCTCGTGCAGCCCGGCCACGTGTTCCCGCTCAAGAGCCGCGCTGGCGGCGTGCTCGAGCGCGCGGGGCAGACCGAGGCGGCGGTCGACCTCGCGCGCCTCGCCGGCCTGAACCCCTCGGGCGTGATCTGCGAGGTGATGAACGACGACGGCACGATGGCGCGCGTGCCCGACCTCGTCGAGTACTGCGCGCGTCACGGGCTGAGCATGATCACCGTCGCCGACCTGATCGCCTACCGCCGCCGCCACGACAAGCTCGTCGAACGCGTCGTCTCGACGCGGCTGCCCACGACCTTCGGCGACTTCGAGGCCGTCGGATATCGCTCGCTCGTCGACGACAAGCACCACGTCGCGCTCGTCAAGGGCGACGTCGCCGGCCAGTCCGACGTGCTCGTGCGCGTGCACTCGGAGTGCCTCACCGGCGACGTCTTCCACTCGCTGCGCTGCGACTGCGGCGAGCAGCTCGAATCGGCGCTGTCGATGATCGAGCGCGAAGGCCAGGGCGTGCTGCTCTACCTCTCCCAGGAGGGACGCGGGATCGGACTGCTGAACAAGCTGCGCGCTTACCGGCTGCAGGAGGATGGCCTCGACACCGTCGAAGCCAACGAGCGCCTCGGCCTGCCCGCCGACTTGCGCGACTACGGCATTGGCGCGCAGATCCTCGTCGACCTCGGGCTCGGCTCGATCCGCATCCTCACCAACAACCCCAAGAAGATCCGTGGCCTCGAGGGCTACGGGCTGTCGGTCACCGCGCAGATCCCGATCGAGCACGCGCCCAACGAGCACAACGAGGCTTACCTGCGCACCAAGGCCGAGCGCATGGGCCACACCCTGCACCACCAGGGCCTAAACCTCGACGAGGAGCTGCTGCGCGGCGAGCGCCGCAAGGAAGAGCGCCCCAAGCAATGAGCGACAGCTCCGCCGCTTTCGCGATCGTCGTCGCGCGCTTCTACGAGGATCTGGCCGAGCGCCTCATCGCCGGCGCTCGCGCGGCGTTCACCGAGGCCGGCCACGCCGACATCTCGGTGTTCGACGTCCCTGGTGCGTTCGAGCTGCCGCTCGCCGCCAGCTACGCAGCCGCGACCGGCCGCTTCGCCGGCGTCGCCTGCCTCGGCGCGGTGATCCGCGGCGAGACCGACCACTATGACTATGTGTGCGCGGAGGTCGCCAGCGGCGTGATGCGCGTGCAGCTCGACACGGGCGTGCCGTGCACGTTCGGCGTGCTCACCTGCGCGACCATGGAGCAGGCGCTCGCGCGCGCCGGCGGCGGCAAGCGCGACCAGGGTCGCCACGCCGCCGAGGCCGCCATCAGGCTGGCGGCGCTGCGGGCGCAGCTCGCGTGAGCGGCGCCGCCGCGACCGTGCCGGCGAGCTCAGACCGCTAGACTGCCGCCGATGGCAAAGGTATGTCACAGCTGCGGCAAGGGACCGGCGTTCGGTCAGAGTCGCAGCCACTCGATGGTTGCCACCAAGCGGCGCTTCGACCCCAACCTGCAGAAGGTCAGGATCCTGGTCGGCAAGGCGCCCAAGCGCGTTTATGTCTGCACGCGCTGTCTGAAAGCCGGCAAGGTCACCAAGGCTCTGTAGCACCGCTGGGCGGCGTCAGGCGGCGTCCTCAGTCGCTCGCGTGCTGGCCGGTTCGGGGATGCGAGCGCGAAGCGCGAGTGTCTCCCGGTTCGGTACGCCACGCTCCCTGCGTCCTTGCCTGACTTGCCCATCGGCACTACAGAGAAACTGTTTGAGCGGCGCCAAGCCGCGTCGTCACAGGGCATTGTGCCCGAGGAAGCTGATAGACCTGTCGCCGTGACAGACACCAATCTGGTCCGCTTTCGCGCCGCAGTGGCCGGCGCGCTGGCCCACTTGGAATCGCGCCGTCAGGAGGTCAACGACCTGAACGTGTTCCCCGTAGCCGACGGGGACACCGGGGACAACATGGCGCTCACGCTGCGTGCAGTGCTGGTGGAGCTCGACCGCCTGCAGGGCGCCGACGGGCAGCGCACGATCGACGACATCGGCCGCGAGGAGATCGTGCAGTCGGTCGCGCGCGCGGCGTTGCTGGGCGCGCGCGGGAACTCCGGGGTGATCCTCTCGCAGCTGATCCGCGGCGCCGCCGAGGAGCTCGTCTCCCGGCCTGGACAGCTGATCGACGCGACGCTGATCGGCGCCGCGCTCGCCAACGCGGCCGACCGTGCGTATTCCTCGGTGCGGGACCCCGCTGAGGGAACGATTCTGACGGTCGCGCGCGAGATGGCGCACAAGATCGTCGCGGACCTCGCCCACGGTCCGGAGAGCCCGCGCTTCGGGCCCGCGACAGAGCCGCGCGAGCAGGACAAGGCGATCGCCGCCGCGCTCGAACGAGCCGTCCAGGCCGGCGAGGAGTCCGTCAAGCGCAGCCCCGAGCTCTTGGCGGCGCTACGCGAGGCCGGCGTGGTCGACGCCGGTGGCTACGGGCTGACGATCATCTTCGCCGGCGTCGTCGCCGCGCTACGCGGCGAGGAGCCGCCGCCGCTCGACCACTACGCGCCTGCGCGCATCACGCACCCCGAGCACACGTCGGGCACCTATCGCTTCTGCACCAACTTCGCCGTCACGGGCAGCGGGCTGAGCCCGGCGAGCTTCATCGCGTCGCTCGAGCAGCTCGGCGACTCGGTGCTCGTCGTCGGCGACGCGAGCACGCTCAAGGTGCACCTGCACACCGACACGCCCGAGCTGGCGACGGAGGTGTTCGCGAGCGCGGGCGAGGTCTCGCACCTGGACGTCGCCGACATGCACGCCCAGGTGGCCGAACGCGACGGGCGCCTCGGCGGGCCCGCCGCGCGAAACGGGGATCTCGCCGTCGGTGGGCGCGCGTCCGGCGCGCAGCAGGTGCGCTGCTCCGCCGTCGCCGTCGTCAGCGGCGAGGGCCTGCGCCAGCTCTTCCACGAGCTCGGCGTGCACACAATCGACGGCGGCCCGACCCTCAATCCCTCGACATACGACCTGCTCGCGGGCATCCACGAGGTTCCTACTGAGGAGGTCGTGCTACTGACCAACAGCGCGAACGTGATCATGGCCGCCGAGCACGCGGCGCAGCTGTCGGACAAGCAGGTCCACGTCGCGCCGACCACCAGCCAGCAGGCCGGGCTCGCCGCGGCCGTCGCGCTCGCGCCCGAGCGCTCCGTGGAGGAGAATGCCCAGGCGCTGACCGAGGCGCTCGCGCGCGTGTCTACCGGCGCCGTTGCGCCCGCCGCCCGCGACGACAGCCAGGGGCGCTTCAGGCGCGGAGACGCCGTCGGGTTCGTGCAGGAGGAGGTGCTCGCCTGGGGTGACCCGCGGGAGACGCTCCAGGCCGTGCTGCACAGGCTCGCCGCGGGCGCCAACGGCGACGGTCCGCCCGAACTGATCAGCGTGCTCGACGGCGAGGACGCGCCGCTCGGCCTCGAGGAGGTCGAAGGGATGGTCAACGGCGGCGTCGAGCTCGAGCTGCGCCACGGTGGCCAGCCCGCGTATTGGTGGCTGCTCGCGGCGGAGTGACCGGGCGCGCGCCAGCGGCAGATCCTCCACGGGAACAGCACTCGCGTGCTGTTCCCTCTCGTAATAAAAATGCTGTATAGCCATAGTGCTACGGGGTCTTCTGAGTGGAAGGCCGGGTACGACCGCCGTCGCGATCATGATTGACATCGCATGCCGGCGACCAAGCCCGATACGCCGGACGCGCCCGCCGCGAGTCTCGATCGCAGCCGCCCGCGCGTAACGCGGTTCGCCACGAGCGAATCGCTCGGCCGCGATGAACTGATCGGGGCCCCGGTGCGCTGGCCGCGACCCTCGCGGTTGGAGGCTCCGCTGGAGATACCGGCGAAGAAGATGGCTGCCGGCCTGCGCGCGCTGGGCCTGGAGACGGTCGGTGACCTGCTTGAGCACCTTCCGAGCGACAGCCGCGAGGCGCGCACGGTCGCGGCACTGCGTGCGGGCGAGCAGGCCACGGTCGCGGTGGAGGTGCGCGCGATCAGCGCGCGTGCCGTTCGCCGTCGCGGCATGCGTCCGCTGGTGGAGGCGTCGGTGTTCGACACCACCGCGACGATGCGCGCGACGTTCTTCAACCAGCCGTGGCTCGTCGAGCGCTACCCGCCGGGAACACGTCTGCTGCTGCACGGCAAGGCCGATGGGCGCGGTGGCTTCAGCGTCTCCCATCACGCCCCAGGCGGTGAGCCGGCGCTCGGCGACACCGCCGGCCGGGGCGAAAGCGACGCTGTCGCACACTACCCGGCGTCTGAGGGCATCACCTCGACCCAGCTGCTCACGCTGGTGCGCGGCGCCAGGCACGCGCTCGCTGATGTGCCCGAGACGCTCTCGGCGGCGACTCGCGTGACCGAACGCCTGCCCGATCGCGCGGGCGCACTCGCCGCGATGCACTTCCCGCGGCTGCCCGACGACCTCGAGACCGGACGGCGGCGGCTGGCCTTCGAGGAGCTGCTGCTGACCCAGCTCGCGTTCCTGCGCCGGCGCGCCGCGCGTAAGGCACGCACCGGCGCGGCAGTGCTCGCCGATCGGGGCGCGCTCGGCGGGCGCTGGCTGGAGGGCGGGCTGCCGTTCGCGCTGACCGGCGACCAGCGCCGGGCGGTCGATGCGATCGCGGGGGACCTGGAGCAACGCGCGCCGATGCAGCGTCTGCTGATGGGCGAGGTGGGCAGCGGCAAGACCGTGGTCGCGCTGTACGCGATGCTGCAGGGGGTCGGGCACGGCCACCAGGCGGCTCTGATGGCGCCTACGGAGACGCTCGCCGACCAGCACTTCGCGACGATCCAGGCGCTGCTGGGCGGCGAGCCGGTGAGCGCCGCGCTGCTCACCGGCTCCACGCCGGCGCGCCGGCGCCGGGACATCCTCACCAAGCTGTCGAGCGGCGAGCTGTCGTTGATCGTGGGGACGCACGCGCTGATTGAGCCCGATGTGCACTTCCAGGC
>DASZFZ010000011.1:0-33949 GCA_035939315.1 Solirubrobacteraceae bacterium
CCCTCCACGTGGAGCGTGATCGGCGTGAAGGACGCCCCTACGCTCACCCCGCCGGCCTCCGCGCTGGCCTCCCCCACCGGCGCCGCCGGCGCCGCGGCCGACTCCAGCGCACCCGGCGGCGCCGGCGAAGGCGAAGCCAGCGCGATCGTCGCGCGCGTGATCGCCGCCGCCGACGAAATCGCGACGCGCCCGTACGTTTACGGCGGCGGCCACGGCTCGTTCGAGTCAGAAGGCTATGACTGCTCGGGCTCGGTCTCCTACGCCCTGCACGGCGGCGGCCTGCTGAGCGCCCCCGAGGACTCCGGCGAACTGGAGAACTACGGCGAAGCGGGCCCCGGCCGCTACATCACGATCTACGCAAACGCCGAACACGCCTACATGGTCATCGACGGCCGGCGCTTCGACACCGTCGCGCTGGCCGAAGACGGCTCGCGCTGGTCTGACTCACCCGGCGACGACGGCGGCTCGTTCGTCGTGCGCCACCCCGACGGGCTGTAAAGCTGCTGGAAGCCGGATCGGAGGCGTGCATGCACGCCTCCGTGCAGGGCCGCATGCGGCCCTGCTGGCACGCCGCATGCGGCGTGCCTTCCGGCGGGCGCATGCGCCCGCCGGCGCCGGCGCACATGTGCGCCGGCGAACCGCCCCCCGCGCGAGCGTCCCGTCCCAGGCGCGGCCTAGCCTCGCTCGGCGATGCTCGCCCGCAGCCACACGTTCACGATCGACGGCCTGTTCGCGCGGCACGTCGCCGTCGAGGTCGACGTCCGCCCCGGGCTGCCGGCGTTCGCGATCGTCGGGCTCGCCGACGCGGCGGTGCGCGAGGCGCGCGAGCGGATCGGAGCGGCGATCCGCAACTCGGGCTACACGTTCCCGGCCCAGCGCATCACCGCCAACCTCGCGCCCGGCGACGTGCCCAAGGCCGGCGCGGGACTGGACCTGGCGATCGCCTGCGCGCTGCTCGCCGCCAGCGGCCAGCTGCCGCCCGAGCGTCTCGAGCGGCTCGCGCTGTTCGGCGAGCTCGGGCTCGACGGGAGCGTGCGCGCCTCGCGGGGCGCGCTGGCCGTCGCGCGGGCCGCCGGTCGCGCGCGGATCGGCCCGCTGCTGCTGGCGCCGGGCGGCGCCCGCGAGGCGCTGCTGGTCGACGACCTCGAGGTGCTGCCGGTCGAGCGCCTGGCGAGCGCCGTGCGCGTGTGCAAAGGCGGCGCGCCGGACGCGCCGGCGCCGCGCGCGGGCGAGCGGGGGCGCGAGCCCGCCGGGGGCGCGGCCGGCCGGCCGCGCGGCGGCGACGCGGCGCTCGATCTCGGCGAAGTGCGCGGCCAGCACCACGCGGTGCGCACGCTGGTGCTCGCCGCGGCGGGCGCCCACAACCTGCTCTTGAGCGGGCCGCCGGGCACGGGCAAGACGATGCTCGCACGGCGCCTGCCCTCGATCCTGCCGCCGCTGGAGCGCGCGGAGGCGCTCGAGGTGGCGCACATCCACAGCCTCGCCGGCCGGCCCGCGCGGCGGCTCGACCGCACCCCGCCGTTCAGGGCGCCGCACCACTCGGTCACGGTCGCGGGCCTGATCGGCGGCGCCAGCGGCGCGCGGGTTGGCGAGATCGTGCTCGCCCACGCGGGAGTGCTGTTTCTCGACGAGCTGGCGGAGTTCTCGCGCGCGAGCCTGGAGGCGCTGCGCCAGCCGCTCGAGGAGGGGCGCATAGCGATCGCGCGGGCGTGCCACTCGGCGGTCTACCCGGCGCGCTTCATGCTGGTCGCGGCGACCAACCCGTGCCCCTGCGGCTTCGCGGGCGCCGGCGAGCGCTGCCGCTGCGGCGAAGCTGACATGGCGCGCTACCGCCGGCGGCTGTCGGGGGCGCTGCTCGACCGCGTCGACCTGCACGTGGACCTCCAGCGCGAGGCCGCGACGGGGTGCCACCCGCCGCCGCCCCTGATCGGCTCGGCCGAGGCGCGCATCCAGGTGCTCCAGGCCCGCGAGCGCCAGTTGGCGCGGCTGCGCGGCGAGGGCGTGTCCGTCAACGCGCACATGGACGCGCGCATGCTGCGCCGCCACGTGCGTCTGGACGAGGCCGGCGAGGCGGTGCTGCGCGACGCCGGCGGGGCGGGGCTGTTGAGCGGCCGCGGCGAGCACCGCGCGATGCGGGTGGCGCGCACGATCGCCGACCTGCGCGGCGCGCCGGCCGTCGCCGCGCGGGACCTGCGGGCGGCGCTCGCGCTGCGCGCCGACGCGGGACTCGACGGGGTCCGCGCCGCGTGAGCCCCGGGCTGGGCACGCAGGGCGGCGGCGCCTGCCCCGCGTGCCGGCGGCGACGCTGGCTGCTGGCGGAGCTCGGTGGCGTGCTCGACTACCACGCCCACGAGCGCACGCGACTGCTCGAGCTGCTGGCGCTGGAGGACGGGGAGCTGCTCGGGGCGCTCGCGGGTCGACGGGCGCCGGCGCTGAGGGAGCGCTACGAGCGCTTCGCCGAGGCCGAGGCCGAGGCCGAGGCTGAGGCCGGGGCCGGCGCGGACGCCGGGACGATCGAGATATGCCGGCACGATCCGCGCTTCCCGAGCGTGCTCGCGGCGCCCGAGGCGCCCCGCATGCTCGAGCTCTCGGCGAGCGCGGAGCGGCTGGCGGAGATGCTCGCGGCGCCGGCGGTGGCGATCGCCGGCAGCCGCACGCCGAGCGACTACGGCAGGCAGACGGCGAGCAGCCTGGCACGCGGGCTGAGCGCGAGCGGGGTGACGGTCGTGGCGTGTCTGGCCGAGGGGATCGCGATGGAGGCCCACCTCGGGGCGCACGGGCTCGGCCGCGGCAGCGTGGCGGTGGCGCCCGACGGCCTGGGCGTCGAGCCGCCCGCGCACGTGCGCGGTCTGCGCGGGCGCATCGCGCGCGCCGGATGCGTCGTCGCGGAGCTGCCCTTCGCCTGCGAGGGACGCCGCTGGGGGGCGGCCGCCGGCGAGCGCACCGTCGTCGAGCTCGCGGCGGCGGTCGTGGTCGTCGAGGCGCGGGACACGCCGGCCGACCTCGGGGTCGCCGAGTTCGCCCGGGCGCGCGGTGTGGCGCTCGCGGCGGTGCCCGGACGGGTCACCTCGAGCCTCGCGCAGGGCACCAACGGGCTGCTCGTGCAAGGGGCGGCGAGCCTCGTACGGGGCGCCGAGGACGTGCTCGAGCTGCTGTGGGCCGCCGGTGCGCGCGGCGGGACGCCGGGGGGCGAGCGGCGGGCTGGCGCCGGCCCGGCCGGCGCGTGGCCCGGTGTGCGCGAGGACCTGCGGGCCGTGCTCGAGCGGGTCGGCGAAGGCTGCGACACGCCGGACAAGCTGGCGGGCGGCGGAGCAGACCACTGGGAGCTGTTGGGCCAGCTCGGCGAGCTCGAGCTGCTGGGGCTGCTCGGGAGGGGCGGGGGCGGACGCTACGTGCCCCGCGCGCCCCGGAGCTCGCTGTAAATCCCAGGCTAATCGGTCTAGTCGAATGCGATCATTCTCAAGCACACGGCTCATTTCGCCGAGCCTAAGGGCGAGATGAAGGGAACTCCTCACAGCCGCGAGCCGGCGGCCGGGTCGGCGCGACGGGGAACATCCGCGGCCGCGCAGCCCGACGAGGAAGTCATGCGCCTCGGCGTAGCGCTCGGCGAGCGCGTCGACGACGTGATGCGGCGCACCGTGGCGCGCGTGGGCAGGACCGGGAAGGGGTCGCGCGCGGACCTCGACCCCGCGGTCAACGAGAGCTTCGAGCGGATCGGGAGGAACTCCACCCACGCGGTGTCCGAATGGATGGCCGGCGTGAAGCCCGAGCGCGCACAGGAGTCCGGCGAGCGGCCATGGGACACATACGGTCGCCTGGCGGCCCACGGCGGGGCGCCGCTGAACGAGGTCACCAAGCGCTGCCTGCGCTGGCGCGACGCGGTGATCGAAGTGCTCGGCGAGCGCGCGGCCGAGCTCGGGATCTCCCAGGCGGCGCTCATGCAGGCGCTGGCGCTGACCCAGCGGATCCTCGACGTGACGCTGGTGCGCATGTGCGAGGCCTTCGAGCAGGAGCGCGCGCGGATGGCCAAGGAGCTGACGCGCCGCGACGAGGAGCTCGTGTTCATGGCCACCCACGACCAGCTCACGGGGCTGCCCAACCGCACGCTGATCCTCGACCGCGGCAAGCAGATGCTCGGCCGGGCGCGCCGGCGCAGCGCGCCGGTGGCGGCGCTGTTCATCGACCTCGACAACTTCACGAGCATCAACGACACGCTCGGCCACGCGGCGGGCGACGAACTGCTGCAGGCGATCGCCGCGCGGCTCGACGGCGTGGTCCGCGACATCGACGCGCTCGGGCGCATCGGCGGCGACGAGTTCGTGGTGCTCGCCGAGGAGTTCTGCGACGGCGTCGACGCCGAGCTGATCGCCGAGCGGCTGCGCGAAGCGCTGCGCGCCCCGTTCGCGCTCGCGGCCGGCGAGCACGCGGGCCTGACGGTGACCGCCAGCATCGGCGTTGCGGCCGGCGAGCGGACGACCGTCGAGGACCTGCTGCGCGACGCCCACATCGCCGTGCATCGCGCCAAGCGCGACGGCAAGGACCGCCACGTGGTGTTCGAGTCGGACATGCACGACGTCGTGCAGAGCCGCATGCAGCTGGAGATGGACCTGCGCGCGGCGCTCGCCCAGGACGAGTTCTTCCTGCTCTACCAGCCCACGTTCGACCTGCGCGGCATGGTGCCGACGGGCGTCGAGGCGCTGCTGCGCTGGCGCAGCGCGGTGCGCGGGGTCGTCCAGCCGGTCGACTTCATCCCGCTGCTCGAGGAGACCGGCCTGATCGTCGAGGTCGGCCGGTGGGTGCTAGCCGAGGTCTGCCGCCAGGGCGCCTGCTGGCGCGCCGCCGGACACCCGATCGGGGTCGCGGTCAACGTCTCCGCCCGCCGGCTCGAGACCGACCAGTTCGTCGCCGACGTGCGCGAAGCGCTGGAAAGCAGCGGCCTGCAGGCGTGCGCGCTCACGCTCGAGATCACCGAGACGACGCTGATGCGCAACCCCGAGCAGACGGCGCGGCGGCTGCACGCGATCAAGGACCTCGGCGTGCGGATCGCGATCGACGACTTCGGCACCGGCTACTCGTCCTTCGCGCACCTGCAGCGCTTCCCGGTGGACTCGCTGAAGATCGACCGCTCGTTCATCTCGCAGCTGAGCGAGAACCCCGAAGGCGAGACGCTGCTGCGCACGCTCGTGCAGCTCGGCAAGGCGCTCACGATCGAGACGCTCGCCGAGGGCATCGAGCAGGAGCACGAGCTGACGCTGCTGCAGGAGGAGTGCTGCGACAGCGGCCAGGGCTACCTGTTCGCGCGGCCCCTGGACGTGCAGGCGGCCGCGGCGTTCCTGGAGAACTGGCGCGGCGGCGAGCCCGAGACGCCCGCGCGCGGAGCCGCGCAGGGCAGCGTCCCGCCGGTCGGCGCGCTAGCGCGCTTTCAGCCCTAGCGCCGGCGCCAGCTCTTCGAGCGCGGCCAGGGCCGCCGCGGGCGTGTCCGCGTGCGCCTGCACGGCGACGTGGTCGGCGCCCGCCTGCAGGTGCTCACGCACGCGCGCGACGACCGTCTCCACGGTCCCCCACGCCACGATCGCGTCCACGAGCCGGTCGCTGCCGCCACCGACGAAGTCCTCCTCGTCGAACCCGAGCTGGCGCAGGTTGTCGAGGTAGTTGGGCAGCTGCAGGTAGATCTGCATGTGCCGGCGGCCCAGCGAGCGCGCGCTGGAGGGGTCGCTGTCGAGCACCACGACCTGCTCGGGCGCCAGGAACGGCTCGGCGCCCAGCAGCGCGCGGGCGCGCTCCGTGTACTCGGGCGGCACGAAATAGGGGTGCGCGCCGGCGGCCCGGTCGCGCGCCAGCTCGAGCATCCGTGGGCGCAGCGCCGCGAGCACCCGCCTTGGCTCGCGAGCGGGCGCCGGACCGCCGTACCGGTGGGCGTCCAGGCCGTCCAGGTAGGCGCGCATCGCCGCCAGCGGCCGCCCATAGTCGTGGCCGCGGGGATCGACGATCGGGCGGTGGCTGACGCCGAGGCCGAGCACGAAGCGCCCGTCGAAGGCCTCGTTCAGCGCGTACGCGCCGTTGGCCGCCGCGGTCGCGTCCCGCACCCAGATGTTCGCGATGCCGCTCGCCACGGCGATCCGCTCGGTCGCGCCCAGCAGGATCGCCGCGTGGGAGAGCGCCTCGCGGTTGGCCAGCGCCTCGCCGAACCACAGCGCCCCGTAGCCGAGCGCCTCCAGACGGCACGCAAGGTCGCGCTCGCGCGCGGCGGGCTCCAGGCCGAGCGCCCCGAGCCATACGCCGAAGCTCCCAAGTTCCTCGCGCAAAGCCGCGCCCTGCTGTCCGTTCGCTGCCACTCGTCCCTCCGTGGCGATCGTGGGTTGGCCGTCCGCTGCGGCTCAGGGTAGCGGCGGGCGCCGCCCGCTCAGGCTGCGCGCCGGCGCGGCTCCCAGTCCCCGGGCTCGTGATCCAGCAGCACGCCGATCGCGCGTCTGCGCTCGGCGGGTTCGGCCCGGTCGAGCGTCAGGATGCCGTCGAGATGATCGATCTCGTGCTGGAACAAGCTCGCCCGGTAGCCCTCTGCGTCGAGCAGGAGCGAGCGTCCCTCGAGCGTCTGCGCGCGCACGCGAACCGCGACCGGGCGCTCGACCAGCACCGTTACGCTCTGCTAGGGCTCGATTATCTCAAGCACGGTCCGTTCGGCCTGTGGGCGGCTGAGTTGCATGTCGAGTCGCAGGAGCTTCCATACGAGCACGTCCGTGGCGATGACGAGGGCCGCGAGCCGGCGCCCTCTGGACGTGCGCCGCAGGCCGGCGAGCAGCGGCTGAAAGACCTGCTCGCCCAGTCGCGGTGGTACTCCGTGCCTTTGTCTGAGCTTCCCCAGCAAGCTGCGCAGCGTCATCGCCAGCGCCCTGGAGGACCGGTCGATCAAACAGCCCCGCCCGATGGCCGACGCGCTGGAGCGCGAGGCCACACCGTGGAGGCAACCGCACCCCACCGGCCACCCGCTGCGGGCTGAGAACGCGCCCCAAATCGGCGCCCGAGATCCTCGCAAGAGCGCCTCCCCTGAGATAGGAGCAAGACATACGTAGCGCTGCAAACACGGCCCGTGACCAAGCACGACCAGCTTGACGACGAGCGCGCGCTCGCGCCAGCGACCTGATCAAGGAACGTGCAGCGTACGCTGAGCTGAGATGTTCCGGGAGCGCCAGACAGTGCGCCTCCTCGACCCGTGCGAGCTGACGCCGTGCGCGCTGCCGCTCAGGCTCACCTCCTGTGCAGTGAGTCGGTAGGGATGCCACTGCCCGTCATCACAGGCTCCCGCCGGCGGCGTGCGGTCTTCGGCGAGGGCCGTTTGGCGTGCCTGCGACCTGCCGATCGCGCACTCCTCGTGAATCCCCCAGTTCCACGTGAAGATCATCGCAGCGAGGAGCCACGCGGCAACCAGCCCGGTGCCGAGCAGCGCTCTATCGATTTCGTGACGCGCGACCGCTGCGTAAATCTTGTGAGATGGGTGTTCTTCCTTCGCGTTCGAGGAGATCCCCGCCAGTGGGTCTCTCGGCATGCGCCAATACTCTTTCCGCCACCGGTATTTGCGCAGCACTTTCAAAAAGGCCGGCGTGCCGAACACACGGACGCGTTCGTTTGCGCGGCGGAAGATTTTGCGGGTGGCCCACTCGAACACGAAGGCACTCCACGCGGAGGCGATGAACAGAAGTCCGCTTCCAAGCGCGAACGCGGCCGAGATCGCGCGCGGCACCAACTCGTCGTGCACTCCGCCGAGCAGCGGGAGCGTGGGAGCGTCGAACGCGACCGAGCCAGCGAACAGCATCGCGAGGAGGATGTACAACCACACGGCCACGCGATACGGCGTGGTCATGTGAGCGTAATGGTGACGGCGCTGCTGGGTCACGAACAGCACGAGCGCGCCGGGCGTGAGCAACAGCCACTGACTCGCGCCGCTCGTGGTGGAGTACAACGAGCCGCGCTGGGCGAGGATTGCCAAGGCCAACCCCAGCAAGCCTGCGGCCATCAGCTTGCTGTTGTCGGTCGGTTCGATGCGTACGAACGCGTGGATGCGTGCGCCCGCGCTCGGCCCTCGACGTCGTTGATTCCTGCCCTTGTGGCCGCCTTCCGAGGGACTGGTACGACGGTTGTGGAAGTGATAGGCGAAGTCCGCGCAGTCCAGTTCGGCGGCCATGTCGCCTGCGCGCGCACGCCCTCCCCTCACCCAACCAAGGTGCCGCTCCTCGCGCATCGTCCGGAAGCGGCGCCCGTGGCCCCAGTCGAGCAGCGCGACTCGCGAGTCCGGCGGAGGAGTGATCTTGAAGTAATAGCTACGGCAGTCGTTAAACGCCGGGCTGTCGAACGTGTATCGCTGCGGGTATATGTTGTAGCGCGCGTACAGGTCAGTGCGCCGATTGCGCCATTTCAGGCGTTTGCGCTTCCACCACTCGCTTCCGGTCAGACGACTCTCCTCCAGGGTTTCGTCGGTACAGCGCGGTATGTCCGACTGCGTGTAACACGCTCGCAGAAGCACCGTAGTGCCGGGAATGCCAGTTACCCAGCAGAGGTACTGCGTCTGCTTAGCGATCGACTTGCAGCTCGCGTCGAGCAGGTCGACGGCGTCACTCCGTCGCTTCCTGTCCGTGATCTTCAACGCGTCGAGCAACGCTTCGAGGTGCTTCGTGGCCACACCGAACCCGCCGTCTTCGTGCGATGGCACAGCGGTGATTAGCCGCGCGAGGCAGGCGTGCAGCTCCTGCAACTCGGGGATCGGCTGCAGAGCGGCGCGTTCCCACTCCCGCTCGTTCAGGAACTGGCGAAGCAGACAGTTCGCGAGCACGTGCCCATGCTGTCTGCGCGTAAGCAGGTGACACTGAGAGCCGTTGTCGTCGGTGACGGTGAAGTCCGCGAAGCGCCGCCGACGGAAGGTGCCAAGCGAGACGACGAACGGCATCCGTCTGTATTTGAAGCGCTCGTGCCCCTCGACGTTCGGCAGCGAGGGCAGCCGCAGCTGAATCTGACGCTCCCAACGCTGACCGCTGGACGGCAGGAAGCCGACCTCCTCGACCACGCGCCACACGTAGCGGCTCGGGTCGGTCTGCATGCGCTCGAAAGCGTCGAGCTGAAACGTCTTGATCTGATCGATGTCGTCATCGAGCGGAGCAGCGGCAGTCATGGACGGTTCCGGGTCAGGCGCTTGCGGCTAAAGCTCAGGAGTGGTGGTCTGGGTCAAACGGCGCGCGTCCGTAGGCCACGCGGATCGCTCGGTCGGCGGCCTCCATCGTCCGGTAGGCCTCAAGACTGCCATTCTTTACCACCGGATCGTTCCGATCGTGGCGACGGGGATCGTCCGGCGGCAGGCGATCGCGCCAATCGGCCGCCCAGACCGTCGGGTCATGTGGGAAGTTCGATGCCCCGTAGGCGACCCTGCCGGGCACGTCCTCGCGGGCGGCTTCGAGTTGCGCGAGACCCTCGTCAAGGTAGCTCTTCACGTCCGTGGAGCACTCGAGCTCCTCCGGCGGCTGGCCTGGATCTCCGTGCCCTCCCGACGAGCTCACGAGGTGACCGCCTCGCTCATCCGGCTGCCCCGCGCAACCAGCCGAGTGCAGGTCGGCAACCTGCTCGTCACTAGGTCAGGGAAGCGGTTTAGGAGATGCACGTCGTGCTGGATGTAGATGAATCGCTATCTGTGCCTGTCAGGCTACCCCGATCGACGAGTCGATACCCGAGACCGGAGTCCCGCTTCCCCCGAAGCACAGTCGCGAGAGAGTAGCGGAACTGTCGCCCGAGGGGAAGCCGGGTTCGCACTTCTTGAACGAAAGCGCGCAAACACGGAGCAAAACACCGATGCGCTCCTGGTGACGACGGTTCGCGCATATCCCGCCAATCCAAGGCGGCAGGCCTTGCGCGTCTTGTGTCTTTCTTCCGCGCGCAGTACCTCGCGCCTCCGGGCGTCCAAGCCCGATAGGCGCGGCGCCGAGTCGGCGAGATGCTGATTCTGTGGAGCGGATGAAGGTGTGTGGTTGCGGCACATGGTGGACTGATGTCTCGGGACATGCTGGACGCCTACGAGAGGTGGGTGCTGGCATGGACGGGACGGGGGAAGGCGCACTACGTGGTGGACGCCGTGCTGCTCAAGGGCCGCAGCCCACGGGAGGTCGGCGAAGCTCACGGCATCTCCGAGAGCTGGATCTACGAGCTGATTGCTCGCTATCGCGCCGGGCGGCGACGACGCGCGTGCGCCGCACCCGAGACGACCGTGCTCGTGCGCGCACGAAACCCCGGTCGAGGTCATCGAGGCGATCGTCAAGCTGCGACGCTCACTCGCGTCCGAAGGGCACGACGCCGGCGCCGTGCGGCGGGAACTGGCGTGTGTTGCGCTGGCCGACGGGGCACAACCCGCCGATTCTCGCCACAGAAGGACGCCTCCCCGCCATCGGAGTGCAGCTGCCGCTTGCGAAGATGCGGGTCACGATCCTCGATGTCGGCACAGGCAGATGGTGGCCCAGTTCGACGCGCCGGAGGGCTCTTGAGCTTTTGCCTCGGCCGTCGTCTGGTGATTTCGGTGCCGACGCCTCTCCACGCCGAGGAAGCGCATGTTGCGCCGACGCCGAGGCCGCGCAGCCCCCCGCCGCCCCACGCATTCGCGCCCGCAAACTCCGCGCTTACCGGATCGAGCTGTACTCGCTGCGCGGACGCCGCATCGCAGTTCTTGGGACGGCCGCGCAACCGCCGCTGGTGTCCCACATGCACCTCGTCGAGCGCGAATCCGTCGAAGGCGACTCCGTCCTCGTGGAGCGCAGCGTGCTGGGCGGAGCGTCGCGACGCCTGATCGGTTTCAACGAACGGCTCGGAACCTCGTTGCGATCGCGTTTCGCTGGCCCGCGGTGGCGGTCGTGGAGACCACGAGCGCGCCTCTCTCGCAAAGTGAAGTGAGCTGCACCAGCGGCGACTACCACCGCCCGAGCGCACCCTTCCTCGCCATCCTCGACCTTGCGCGCGTCGAACCGTTCGTGCCGCCGCCGCCCTCGGCCAATCTTGTGCTACCGGCAGGATGCCCGCGCAGTGTTCCCCCCATGTTCTGATTTGGACGAGCGGCGGTCATCTCGATCGGTACCTCGCTCGGAAGCCCACGGACCCTCGCTGTGATCAAGACGATCGAGCGGTTCCCGTCGTGTTCCTTGACGAACAGCCGTGGGGATCAGGCTGCTGTGCGACCACCGCGAGGCCCTGGTCGCTAAGCGCACACGCCTACGCCGTTGGGTGCCAGCAGGGATCAGGGTCGCCGCCCCGTCCTGGGAGCGGTATTGGCAGCGCTATCGTCCGCTGAGCGATGAGTGCAGAGCGCGAGTTCGATGTGGTGATCGTGTCCGAGGCTGGGCGCGGCTATAGCGTGTTCGTGCCCGAGCTGCCGAGCGTGGCTACGCAGGGCGAGACGATCGAGGAAGCGCGCGCGAACGCGCAAGAGGCGATCGAGGGGTATCTCGAAGTCATGCACGAGGATGGCCTTCCCGTCCCCGCGGCGCACCGCGACCGCGTAGCGGTCCACGCCGCCTGAGCCAGACCCCGGCCGTCACGCGCAAGCAGCTCGTGAAGGTCCTCGAAGCCAAGTCTGGAATGTCAAGCGCGCCCGCGGCAGCCACCACATCTTGCGCCATCCGAGCATCCCCGATGCGATCCCCGTCCCGGTGCACGGCAACCAGCCGATCAAGAAGGGCACGCTCGGCAGCATCCTGCGCACGGCGGGCATCAGCCGCGAGGACTTCATCGGCTGTCCTGATGGGCCGAGACGGGGCTATGGCGCGAGCCTGGATGCGAACGCGACTTTGCATGCGGCGGTGAGCTGGTCCTCGTGACCGACCCCCGACACAACAAACCCCGCAAATCTGGGGCTTTCGCTCGAAGCGGATGAAGGGATTCGAACCCTCGACCTTCGCCATGGCAAGCTGGACACGACGACCTGAGACGCCTAGATTAGCGCGATTGGTGCGGCTCAGCCTGGCTTAGCAAAGCGATATTTGGCTAGTTTGGTACCCAACGCGGTACCCACGCCGCTCACGGTACCCACCTGGTACCCACGGCTGATACGATGCCGGCACCGTCCGTCGTGGGCAGTGTCCCCACGTTGCGCGGAGCCCGATGCCTGTAGCGAAGCCAAACGCCAACATCATCATCCGGGAACATCGGGGCCAGCCGTTCTACGAGGCGAAGTTCCGCCACGACGGCAAGCAGGTCAAGCGGCGCGTCGGGCCAGCGTGGCTCGAACGCGACCCAGACTCTGGCGCTTGGCGCCGGCGGCGCGGCCGGGTCAGTGAGGGCGCCTTCGACGAACGAGCCGCGATCATCGCCGCCGCAGAGATCGTGGAGCGGCACGTCAGCGAGGCGGCGGAAGCCGAGCGTGTCCTGCAAGAGCGTCGAACGCACGGAGTCACGTTCCGCGAGGTCGCACACTCGCACCTGCGATGGCTGGCAGATGTCGCCGGCGCCAAGCCCTCGACTCTGCAGGACCGCGAAAGCCTGCTCGGTGAGCCCGGTCTGTCGGTCAAGCGCGGCAAAGGGACGACCCGAGGACACGTCATGGCGGCCCTCGGCGATCGCCCAGCGTCGAAGATCACCACGCGAGAGATCAACGACCTACTGGCGACGATCAGCGCGACAGGCGCGTCGGCGAGCACGGTGAACAAGTACCGCTCGGCCATCTCGGCGGTGTTCAACCATGGCTGTAAGCCGGCGACGTTCGCATTGCCCGGCAACCCCGTGAACGGGGCGGACAAGCGGCGGGAGCCGAGCCCTGGCGCACTCGTCTTCTACTCCCCGGACGAGATCGAGGCCATCGCTCGCGCGCTCACCGAAGGTCTGCACCGCGACCTTGCGTTTCCGGCCGTGACGAACAGCGAGCGACTGGCGCGTCAGGTCGAGGACCAGCAGGACGCCGAGCTTGTCCGTGTTGCCGCCTACGCCGGCCTGCGGCAAGGCGAGCTGCTGGCGTTGCGCTGGCGCGACGTCGATTTCGCCGGATCGGCGCTGACGGTCGCACGGGCCATGAGCGCCGGAGTCGAATCGTCTACGAAGTCCGGGCGTGTTCGCCGTGTGCCGCTCGCCGACCAAGCCGCCGCGGCACTCGATCGCCTGAGCAGGCGCGAGCACTTCACGGACTCTGGCGAGCTGGTGTTCTGCAACGTCCTCGGTCGGCCACTCGACGGCTCGGCGCTGCGTCGTCGCTACCGGCGGGCGCAGCTCGCCACTGGAGTCCGCCCGCTCCGCTTCCACGACCTTCGGCACACGTTTGGCTCGCTACTCGCTTCGCGCGGGGTCGACGTCGTAACAATCCAGAAGGCCATGGGCCACAGCGCGCTTTCTACGACGAGCCGGTATCTGCACGCACGGCCGGCCTCCGAGCAGGCCGAAGCGTTCACGGCGGCTTTCGAGCCGTCAAACGATTTGGAGGCTCGACGGCTGCTACCTCGCGCTGATATCTAGCCGATGTAAGCCCTGGTTGTCCGCGTCGGGCAGCGGCCACAGCTCTGCTGACGCACCCGAGGGACATCGGTGATTACTCCGTTAGTACGCGACCTCGATATCAATTATGTCGATGCACGTGTTTGGCTGAGAATGATTCGCGGCAGTGTGCCATTCGCCGGACTGGCTTCTGACGTGATCGAGACCCTCAATCGGGATGCATCGCCACTCCCCGCCAGGGGGTAGCCCAGAACTGCTTGTGCCTCCGAACTGAAAGAACAAGGCTTGCTGCCGACCGTTCTTCGTCCCGACCGCGTGCGGACACATCTCACGGACATGCCCTTTGTAGGTAGCGACGATTTGTTGCTTGTCGATGATTGCCTGTCTAACGAGCGCGTATGTGCCTGCCATTTTACTCTCTAAGTGTTTTTACTTATCAACTACTCCTGAATATCCGAACTCTATCCTACGACCTCGCCTTGCGGAGACAGGCTCTGCGCTCGATCACGCAGAGGCGTCGTTGGCAGCGCAAGCCGCGCCGCGCACTGCCGGCTTTGAGCGCTAGGCTCGGCCCGATCACGCCCCCGAGCCATCGATGCGAATCGCGCGCGCCCACATCGTCAACTTCCGCTGTCTCAGTGACCTCAGACTGGAGTTCGACGACGTCACGGTTCTGGTAGGCGCGAACAGCACCGGCAAGTCAACGGTGCTTCATGCGCTCCGCTGGTTCTTCGAGGGCGGCCCTCTTGAGCCAGAGGACTTTTCCGGCTGCCAGCCGGACGCGGCGGTATCCGTGAGCGTGACATTCACGGACTTTACGAGCGCGGACAGGGAGGCTCTTGGCTCGTATGTCGTCGGAGATGAGGCGACGTTCTGGAGGACCTTTTCGGCTGAGCAGTCAGAGAAGCTGACGGGGCGCGGTCAGGCGTACCCAGCGTTCGAGGAGATCCGCAAGCACAACAAAGCGATCGAGAAGCGGAGGGCGTACAGCGACTTGCGAGCCACGCACCCCGAACTGGCTTTGCCGACCGCATCCAGCCAGCAGGCCGTGGATGAAGCAATGAGGGCGTGGGAATCCGAACATCCAGACGCGCTTGAGGAGTCGCGGGTCTCTGCAACGCACCTCTTTGGGTTTACGGGAGGCAGCCGCCTCAACGGTCGCTTCGACTTCGTGCTTGTTCCGGCCGTCAGCGACCCCGAAGCCGAAACGCGAGACGGGCGCGGCACGCTTCTGCGTCAATTGCTGGACCGAGCCGTCGGCGACCAGCTCAGCCTAGACCAACGCCTCAAGGCCCTGGAGGAGGCAACGATTAGCCAAATGCAGGAGATCATGGAGGCCGAGGGTGGAGCCACACTGAAGGAGTTGGCGAAGGAGATCAGCGACGAGCTTGCCCGGCTCGTTCCGGCCGGCTCGGTGATACTTGAGCCTCAACAGCCTGCGATCCGTCTGCCGAGTCTGGGCGTGACTCTGCGAATCGCAGAGGGAGGACTCGAAACAGCGGTCGGCAGGCAGGGCCACGGATTCCAGCGAGCGTTGCTCATCGCGATCGTTCAACAACTCGCCGGCACGCGGACCACGGAAGCTGATGGTGCTGGTGAGGTTGTCGGTGAACAGAGACCCGCCCTGTTCCTCGCGCTTGAGGAGCCCGAGCTGTATCAGCACCCGGTCCAAGCTCGGCACTTCGCCTCCTCTCTCGCCGCGCTTGCCTCCGGCGAGTCGGTTCAGGTTGGATATGCGACTCACTCGGAGCACTTTGTTGATCCTGCTCGGTATGAGCGGCTTCGCCTCTTTCGGCGACGCTCGAACAGTCAATGGCCAATCGGCGATGTCACCCAGGCCACCATCACCGGTGTGACCCAACGCCTACAGGGAGCCATCGGCGCCAACGAGGTTGCGACCCGAATCCGGATAACGCTTCGCCGGCAGATCGCCGAGGCGGTGTTCGCACGCGCAGTCCTCATCGTCGAGGGCCACACCGACGCGGGCTTCTTTCATGGGATAGCCGACCGCGATGGAGGACTAGATGCCGACGGCATCTCGGTGGTTGTGGCCGGAGGAAAGACAAATCTCCTAATTCCACGCGCGATTCTCGAGGAGTTGGCCGTGCCGACGTTCGTAGTGTTCGACGGTGACGCAAGTCAAGCAAAGCCACATACTCCGAGCGACAACGAAAAGCTCCTACGCGGGCTAGGGGCCACACCTGAGGCATATCCACCCACTCATGTCGAGGAAAAGTTCGCTTCGTTCCACGATGATCTGGAGGCAGAGACGTCTAGTTGGGATGGATACTCGCAGCAGCATGACATCGTCAGAGCTGAACTTGGCGACTGGCGGGGTAAGTCGGAGGATGTTAACCGTTCTGCCGCTGCTGCAACTCCGGCCGAGCCGCCGAAGATCTTCACGGACATAATCCATAACTTGCGAGCGTTGGTTTAGAGGCGAACTCGGACCCGGAGCGCCTATGAGTCGGTCGGATGTGTTCGCTCACCTCTCCATGAGTTAGCAGTTAGAGCGTCTTCTACGTCGGAACGCAAATAGAGGCGACGGCGACCCAACTTCACGCTCGGGACTATCCCACGTCGTGCCCAGTCTTCGACGGTTGAGACCGGCGCGTGGAGAAGCAAGGCGACGTCGCGTGCGGTCATGACGTCATCCGCTGTGAGTCTGCGTGGCGAGCTGGTCGCCGGTCGCCACACGTCCCCCATGGTGGGTTGTGCTCGTGGAACGCTCACCGTGTGTGCTCGGGCGTACTTGGCTGCGCAGCGCGGTGGATAGTGCGGATCAGGCCAGGGAGGCGCGGCATGTAGCGCTCTGGTCTGTAGCGTTCGATCGCGCGATCGAAGCCCATCCCCGACTCATGGCTGTATGGCTGTCGTTGGGCAAGCGATGGTGTCTGCGCGCGGCTGCGGCTCATGTCGCGGGCGAGGCGTTTGATGCGGTCGCTGTCGTGGCCGTGTTCGCCGAGGTCTTGACGGCTCACGAACCAGTCGGTGCCTTCACGGGCGCGGGATGCCTCGACATAGGCGGGCTCCTTGCTGGATTGCCAGCCGCCGGTCACGACGAGCGTGCGCTGCACGGTCGCGCCTTGGGCCCGGTGGATGTGGCTCGCGTAGCCGAGCCGGAGTTTCGCGAGCTCGTCGCCGGCGAGCGTGCGCCACTGGCCGGTGGCGTCGAACTGGATCAGCACGTCGCCCTCGTCGGTGATGTCGAGCACTTCGCCTCGGGCGCCGTTCTCGACGCGCTGTGCGCCTCGCTGGTGGTGCTGGTCGATCATCGCAACGCGGTCGCCGGCGCGGATGCCGTAGTGGGCGCCGGGTACGTGGACTTCGATGTCGCCGAGTTCGCCGCGCTCGGCGCGGTAGTGCTGGACGCGGGCGTTCAGTCGGGCGATCTCCAGGTTGGAGGCGTCGGAGATGAGTGCGACCTGCTCGATCGGCAGTTCCCTGGTGAGGCTGGCCCAGGCTTGGACGGCACGCTCGACGGCCTGGTCGCGGGTGTCGGCCATGTGCAAGCGGCCCCTTCGGAGGTAGTGCGCCATTGCCCGGTCGGAGCGACCGGCGCGCAGGTCGGCCCAGGCGCGTTGCTCGGCCCGGTCGAGTGTCCGTCTGACGTTCGACAGGGCGGCGCTAGGGGCGATGTTGGTGAGCTGGTCGAACATGCCGCCGGCGCCGATCGAGGGGAGCTGTGCGCCGTCGCCGATCGCCACGAGCTTCGCGCCCGTGCGCTCGACGACATCGGTGAGCCGGTACAGGCGGTCGGTGTCGGCCATGCCCGCCTCGTCGAAGAAGATCGTCGTGTTCGCATCGACAGCGAGCCGACCGTGCTCGACCCTGTAGACGAGCCCGTCGAGCGTGAGCGTCCGCCCGGCGAGCGCCGGACTGTCCTGGCCGAGACGCTGGGCGGTCGAGCCGGACACGGCGATCCCAAGCGTCTGGTGTCCCGTGGCCTGCTCGGCGCGCGCGGCGGCGTCGATCACCACTCCCTTGCCCGTGCCCGCCGGGCCGATCAGCACGGCCGCGCGCTCTGGCCCGGTGATGGCCTTGAGCGCGTGGAGCTGCTCGTCGCTGAACCGTGAGCCGATGCGCTCGGCGAGCTGGTCGGCGGCCGTGGCGCGCGCACGCCCGCCGACGTCTCTGCCCGCGGGTTTGGCCAGCTGGGTGATCGTGCGCTCGATCGCCTCCTCTTTCGCGCGGATGGCGAGCGTCGTCATCCGCCCGCCCTCCAGCGGGAGCACTCGCCGCTCGGCGATCATGCCCTTCGCCTTGGCGAGCGCGTCGGCCGGCGCAAGTTCACCCGTGGACTGCTCCAGCAGCACGGCTCGCAGCTCGCCCGGCTCGAAGGTCGCGGCGTGCTCGGTCAATCGTTCCTCGACGCGATCCTCGAGCGCAGCTCGAGGATGCGACCGCTCGCCTGCTGGCCGGTCGTGGCGCTCGCGGGGGAAGCCGTGGCGTGCAGCCTTCTCGTCCCACACGCGCTGCAGGTCTGCGCGCGTGACGGGGAGCTTGGCCTTGCGGTTCTCCAGCTTGAGCCGGCGTAGCTCGCCGCGTTCGGGCGCTCTCCCCCACTTCGCACGGAACCGCTCGGCTGCGGCGGCGACTTCGCGGCTGCGCGCCGAGAACGCCTCGATCAACCCGTGCGGCACTCCGGCGATCTCGAAGTACCGGCCGTCCTTGCCTGTCCCGGAGCTGATCGCGTATCCGCGCTCGGATAGCTCGTGGGCGAGCGCGGAGCGGTAGAACGCGCCGACCTCGCGCGCCGCGCGGAAGATGGGCCGGGAGGCGACCGCGACGATCCGCTCGTCGTCACGGACTGCGCTGGTGATGACCACGTGGCTGTGCAGCTGCGGGTCGGGCGCATCGCCGTCGAGGACGCCCCTGGCGGTGGTGTGCAGGTACTCGGCCGCGATCAGCTCCCGCGCGGGCTCCTCCACAACCGCGCCCGTGTAGCGGCGCCGCACGGTCGCCACGTTCTCGGTCATGTGGGTGATCGCTTGATCGACGGCGTTGCGATGAGCCTGCTCGATCGCCTGGCGCTCGTGCTCGTCGCCGAGCGCCCACGTGATCGCCACCGACTTCGGTGCGCTGAACGTCACGTCGATCCCGCCGCCGCGGCCACCGCCGGCGCCTTCTCGTCGCAGCCAGCGGCCAGACCTCGGGTGCTTGCCCTCCATCAACGCGATGAAGTCCCGGCCGTCGACGCTGTCGTCCTCGATCCCGAGGCGGGCGAGCGTGTCCGGCGAGGCGAGCCAACGGCCGGGCGCCTCCGCCGGCTCGCCACCGGGCGTCAGGTAGTAGTCGCCCCGCTGGGGCGCGACGGTCTTACCCTCCAGATACCGGGCATAGCCGCCGCCCTTGGCGGCACCGATGCTGGATGCGGTCATCATCACTGTTAATGACCGCGAGACCGGCGAAACGGCCAGGAAATTGCGGGAGTGCGCCTCTGCACGCCCGATATAGACCCCAAGTGGCCCCGACCGGCCAACGAGTTTCAGAGCGGCCGTGCAGCACGGTCGGGCCGTAGGACAAGGAGGCGACGCCGACGCCTCCGACGCAGCTAACGGCGTCCACCCAGCCGTAACCACCCCGACGCCCGAGCCACACCCTCGCCTCACGCACCCCGAGCGAGCGACACGCGCGTCCCGTTACCGCCTCCGAAGCGCCCCGGTTCTCAGCTGCGGCCGGGTCCTGCGGGGGCCATCGGGCACAGCAATCGCACAGTACCCGCAGGGTCGTGCATCATGTCTGTTTGGTCGCTGTCGGCACCGCGCAGGGCTGGTGGCGACAGGAATGCTGCGGGCAAGTAGGCGATCGCGGCAGAAGTGTCGGTGCGCTGTTGTAGCGTCTTGTCTCGTGGCGTCGAAATCGCTCAGGGAGTGGCAAGCGGATGCGTGGTCAGCTTTCGACGAGATCGAGCACGCGCACCGAGCGGTCGGGGGGACGAAGCCAGGTAGGCGGTTCTTGACGCAGCAGCTGAACTACGCCTACACGACCTTGCTCGCGGCACGCTTCCAGGGATTCGCTCGCTCGCTGCACACTCAGACGGTGAACGCGGTCGCGTTCGGCGCACACAGCGCGCCCTACCGACTCCTTCTGCAGAGGAGCCTCACGCGCCACAGGGCACTGGAACGGCACAACGCCCATCCGAACTCGATCGCCGAGGATTTCGCACGTCTCGGGCTGGATATCTGGACCCTGGCCGATCAGGAGCGCAGCGGCAACGATGAGCGTCGTAAGAAGCTGTGGGCGCTGATCACATGGCGCAACGCGATCACGCACGACGACATCGAGGGCAAGCTCAAAAAAGGAGCGCTGGAACCGACGACGATCAGCCTCGGGACCTGCCGCAGCTGGCGAAGCGCGCTCAACGTTCTGGCAACATCGCTCGATACGGTCGCAGCAGACCACTGCAAGACGCTGGGACTTCCCCGCCCCTGGTGATAACGTCAAGACTATGGCCCATACCCAGCAAGCCCGTCGCAACTCGCTCAAGGTCGGCGACCACGTGGTCTCGAACGTCCCTGGCGTCAACTGGAACGGCATCGTCGTCGAGGATCGAGGCGACCTCGGGATCGACGGCGGCCAGATCGTCATGATCCGCACCGGCGACGAGGACGAAGGCGAGCAGTTCGAGATTCGCGCCGACGACCTCGACCGTGTAGCTGCGTAGAGGGTCCTCGCGGCAGTCGTTCGTGCGCCCTGTCGACGGCGGCCAAGCGAGAGTTCGCGGGAACGACAAAGCCCCGGCCGCATAACCCATTTGGATCCTAGGCGGTACCGGGGCGTCTGATGTAGCGTAGCCAGTCTTGGCGCGCGCAGCCCACGTCGGGTGGTATTACCGCGTCTCTACGGCGCGAGCCTGTAGCCGACGCCCCACGAAGTACGCACCCAGCCGAACGCCCCAGCTTGCGCGAGCGCTCGCCGAAGACGGGACGCATGACTGTCGAGCGTTCGCGTGGCTCCTTCTGATCGATAGCCCCATACCTCCCGAAGCAGCTCGTGCCGTGTGTAGACGCGGGTGGGATCGCGAGCCATATGGATCAGCAGCGCGTACTCGCGTCGCCGAAGGCTGACCGGCGTGGAGGCGAACGTGACCGTTCGAGCAGCGGTGTCGATGCTGAGCTTCCCATGGCTGAGGATGCGAGCACCGGGGCCCGCAAGCTCGCCCACACTCAGAGCGCGTTTGGCGCCACGCTCTGCGCTGCCTTGAGGCGTGCGAAGCACGATGGCGTGCTTGAGCGACCGCACGTCGTAGCCGTCTTGCGCCAGCGTTCGAGCCAGCGTGTCCTTGTCGCTCTCCCGGCCATAGACGGCTATGACCAGGGGCGATGCTCGCGGGATATCCTCCGGCTGCATGGGAAGGTGCGTCCTTTCCTTGCCACGCCCCCGGCTGTTGACGCAGCGCGGGGGCACTTGATGTTGCGCGCAAAGCATAACGCTTACGCACTACGGAATACACGCATGGACGTAAGCGGTTGCGCCTGCGAGGCTCCAACCGATGCCGCCGCCCCTCCCACCCGATCACGCGCTCGGCCTGGCGATCAAGGAACTGCGGGAGGCGCGCGGCCTGACGCAGGAAGAACTTGCAAGTCGAGCCGACACGACGATCGGCACTATCAGCCGCGTGGAGGCGGCCAAAAGCGCGCCTGCATGGGCGACGGTCATGCAGATCATCGACGCGATGGACGTCTCCCTGCCGGAACTGGCGCAGGCCGTCGAGACAGCACGCAGAAGGCCCTGACAGCCGCCAGAGCCTATTTCACGTCGAATCGGGCCAACCGAACATAAGACCGAGGCCGATCGACTCGGGCACCGAGTCCGCGTCGGTGTCGATTTGGAGCCGGACACCATTGATTACCTCAAGCAGCAAGGGCTGTTGACCGATGTCGTCAGCGTCCGGATTGCGATCCCAACGGGCAAGACTGAGCAGAGTGTCCGAGTCGGCGAATGCTAGAAGCATGGCCTTCGCGTGAGCGCCGATTTCCTGCGATTGACGCTCTACATCAAGCGCTTCCTTGACGATGCGCTCCTTGTCTTTCCCATTCGAGAGAGACGCTGCATACTTCTTCAGCCCACGGGCGGCCGCTGATTGGGCCAGGGCTTTGACGTAATCCGACATCGCCGAGGCGGCTAGCTCACCGCGCTTCTGCTTCCTGGTCCGTTTGGCGGCTACGAGGACACTGCCGACGACACCGGCGACACCAATTACAGCGCCACCGACGGCGATCAGCGCTGCCGCAATCTGGGGATTCATAGCTACATCATGAGCCCCGGTGCAGCGGCAACCGAGACGAGGGATTCGCTTTGCTGGTTCCACCTATTCCCCGGCCTCGACACACCCTCAGTGCCGACGCGAGGCGAGCCGGAGAAGCCTCCTACTCCATCAAGGCGCCTGATGAATGGTACCCACGCGTGGTACCCACCACCACACAAGCACCACAACGCGGCACCCTAGAAACAACAAAACCCCCGGAAATCCGGGGGTTTTGCAGAAAGCGGATGAAGGGATTCGAACCCTCGACCTTCGCCATGGCAAGGCGACGCTCTAGCCAGCTGAGCTACATCCGCGAGATCGCGTCATTCTAGCCGCCGCGGAGCCGGCGCGCACGTCGCCGGCCCGCGCGCACGAGCGCTCTCAGCGGCGGCTGCGCCGCCCCCTTCCTCCCCTCCCTACTTCGGCCGCCGCGCCCGCACCTGGTAGACGGCGAGGTCGCCCGCTTCGAAGCCGCGGCCGGCCGAGCGCAGGTACAGCCGCCACACGCGCGTGCGCTCGACCCCGGCGAGCGCCTCGGCCCGCTCGAGGTTCTCGTCCAGGCGCCGCGCCCAGTGGCGCAGCGTGATCGCGTAGTCCTCGCGGAAGCCCTCGATGTGGCCCGTCCAGAAGCCCGCCCGTTCGAGCGCCTGCTGCACCCGCGAGAGCGGCAGCGGCTCGCCGTCGGGGAACACGTAGCGCGTCGAGAAGACGTCCTCCAGCGGGTTCGCCTCTGGGTCGAGCTGCGCGATCGCGTGGTTGAGCAGTTTGCCGCCGGGACGCAGCAGCGAGTAGAGCGTGCGCGCGTACAGGTCGATCTGGTTCTCCCCGACGTGCTCGGACATGCCGATGCTCGAGATCGCGTCGAACGAGCCCGCGGGCAGGCTGCGGTAGTCCTGCAGGCGGATCTCGATCTGCTCGCTGAGCCCCGCCTCGGCGACGCGCTCGCGCGCCCGCTCGGCCTGGCGCTCCGAGAGCGTGATCCCGAGCACGCTCACGCCGTGCTCGCGTGCGGCGTGCATCGCGAAGCTGCCCCAGCCGCAGCCGACGTCGAGCACGCGCATCCCCGGCTCGAGGTCGAGCTTGCCGGCGACCAGCTCGAGTTTCGTGCGCTGCGCCTCCTCCAGCGTCTGCGCGCCGCGCGAGAACACCCCGCAGCTGTAGGTCATCGACTCGTCGAGGAACAGCTCGAAGAAGTCGTTGCCGACGTCGTAGTGGTAGCGCACCGCCGCCGCGTCGCGCTCGGCGCTGTGCAGGCGCCCGCCCAGCAGCAGCTCCAGGCTCGGGCGCTTGGGCAGCCCTCCCGGCAGCGCCGCGGCGGCGGCCGCCGCCGCGAGCCTCACCCGGTCGCCGCGGCTGATCGGCGGCACCTCGAACTCGTCGACGACCTTCAGCGCCAGGTCGAGGTCGTCGACCGCCAGCGACCCGTCGACGTAGGCGCGCCCGAGCCCGAGCGTGCTCGTCGGCGCCGACAGCATGTGCGCGAGCGCCACCGGCCGGCGCACGAAGAACGTCACCGCCGGCTCGACCGTTGCCGCGACCGCCCCGCCGTCCCAGAAGCGCACCGCGAACGGCCGCGTCGGGAACACGCGCTGCAGCTCACGTCCAAGGGGTCGGCTGAGGCGGATCAGCGGCACGCGCGTAGATTCGCAGAAGCCCCGCCGCGCTTGAAGCCCGCCCGGCCAGCCTCGCCGGCGGCGCCGTTGCCATACTTGCCGGCGTGGTCAGCGACCACGCCTACGCGCGACTGTCGATCCTGCTGCCCGCCGGCGCCCTGCGCGCGCTCGGCCGGCTCAACGTGCCGATCTACCGCCTTACCCGCGGACGCCTGATGAACAAGGTCGGCGCCGCCCCCGTGCTGCTGCTCACCTCCGTCGGGCGCCGCTCCGGACAGCCGCGCACCGCGCCCGTCGTCTACGGCCGCGACGGCGAGCGGCTGTTCGTCGTCAGCTCCAACGGCGGCAACCACAACCAGCCCGGCTGGGCCTACAACCTCAAAGCCAACCCCGACGCCGAGATCGAGATCGGCAACGCCCGCTCGCTCGTGCGCGCGAGCGTCGTCGAGGGCGAGGAGCGCGCCCGCGTCTGGCGGCTGATGAACGAGCTATACGGCGGCTTCGAGGACTACGACGAGAACGTCGCCCGCAGCATCGCCGTGTTCGCGCTCGAGCCGCGCGCGGCCGCCTGACGGCGCGCGGGCGCCCCGCCGGCGCCCTCTCACCGCGAAGCCGGCCCCGACGCGCCGGCCATGAGCTAGCCTGGAGCCATGCGACTGCTCTTCGGCAAAGACAAGACGACGATGGTCGACCCCGCCGCGGCGCTGCCCGGGCGCGCCCAGCAGATGCCCGTGCCCGAGCGCCACTTCGTGCTCGGCACGCCGCTGCGGCCGCCCTTTCCCGAGGGCATGCGGAGCGCGATCTTCGGCATGGGCTGCTTCTGGGGCGCCGAGCGCCTGTTCTGGGAAGCCCCCGGCGTCTACACCACCGCGGTCGGCTACGCCGGCGGCGCCACGCCGAACCCCACCTACGAGGAGGTCTGCGGCGGGCGCACCGGCCAAGCCGAGGTCGTGCTCGCCGTCTTCGACCCGGCCCAAACCAGCTACGAGCAGATGCTGAAGCTGTTCTGGGAGGGCCACGACCCCACCCAGGGCATGCGCCAGGGCAACGACGTCGGCACCCAGTACCGCTCGCTGATCATGTGGCACGACGAGCGCCAGCGCGACGCCGCCGCAGCCTCCCTGAGCGCCTACCAGCAGATGCTCTCCGCCGCCGGCCACGGCACGATCACCACCGAGCTGCTGCCGGCCGACGCCGCGCACCCCTTCTACTACGCCGAGGACTACCACCAGCAGTACCTCGCGAAGAACCCCGGCGGCTACTGCGGCCTGGGCGGCACCGGCGTCTCCTGCCCCGTCGGCATCGCCGGCGTCAGCGCCCCCGCCGAGTAGCGGCGCCGCGAGCGGGCTCCCTCCCCGGGGGCCCCACGAGAACCAAGCTTGCGCCTGCCCGCTCGACACGCCGTGCGTCCTTCCAGACTGACGGCGGCCCCGCCGAAGCGGGGCCGCCTGTCCATCCTCAACCCCGCGGCGAGCGCATCCGTGGGGAGACGCGCCCGCCGCCAGAGGAAGAGCCTTTTGCCTACGCGCCGGCCCCAGCGGGCACCGTGCCTCCCGCCCCGGGCTGCCAGGCCGGAGCGTGAGGACCGCCCAGCGTCGGCACGTCCGAGGGGTAGACCTCGTTGCCGTGGATCGCGTGATCGCCGGTCTCCAGTTCCTCGTCGGTGAGCCGCAGAGGTATGAAGATGCCGACCACCTTGAGGATGATGAACGTGGCCACAGCGGTGTAGCCGATCACCCACGCGGCCGCCTCGGCCTGCCAGCGCAGCAGCGTCCAGCTGCCGCTCACCAGCAGCCCCGACTCGCCGGGGAGGTTCGGCGCGCCGTGTACGCCGATGTACTCGACCACCGCCGGATCGGCCAACAGCCCGACCAGCAGGCCACCCGCCAACCCCGCGACGCCGTGGGTGAAGATCACCCCGAGCGTATCGTCCACGTTGCGGAACGGCCGCACGCGGCTGAGGTAGCGGATCGCCATCCACACGATCGTCGAGTCGACGACCCCGATGATGATCGCGCCCCAGCCGTTCACGAAACCGGCCGCCGGCGTGATCCCCACGAGCCCCGTGATCATGCCGTTGACCGCCCCGATCATCGATGGCTTGTCGCGGTAGACGTAGTCCCACGCGATCCACACCATCATCGCCACCGCGGTGCACAGGTTGGTGTTGAGCACCGCCGCCGACGCGTCCGCGCCAGCGTAGTAGGAGTCCCCGCCGTTGAACCCGTTCCAGCCGAGCCACAGCAGACCGGCTCCGACCGCGAGCATCAACAGGTTGTTCGGCGCGTCCACCTCTCGATCTCGCTGGAGCCGCGGACCGATCACGGCCGCGAACACGAAGCCGGACACGCCGGCCGACAGGTGGATCACGTACCCACCCGAGTAGTCCAGCGCGCCGTGCGCGGCGAAGTAGCCGCCGCCCCACAGCAGGAACGCGTTCACCGTGTACACCGCCGTGATCCACAGCGCGACGTACGGGATCCACGCCTTGAAGTTGACGCGGCCCAGCACCGAGCCGAGCGCCAGGATCGGCGTGATCGCCGCGAACACGAACTGGAAGTACACGAGCGAGGACAGCGGGAAGTGGAACGGCGGCCCCGTCGTCACCGACGGGATTTCCGCCTGTCCCTCCAGCCCCTTCGGGCTCAGCACGCTTCCCGGTTCACCGAGGAACGTCCCGAGGAATCCTTTCGTCCCGAACACGCCCGAGCCGCTGTGCGCGATCGCGTGGCCGAAGCCCATCTTGAACGCGAACAAGCACCAGACGATCAACGTCACGCAGAACGCGGCGAACGTGAGCATCATCGCGTTGACCGACCAGCGCTTCTGCATGACCCCGCCGTAGAGCACGGCGAGGCCAGGCAGGCTCATCAGTCCGACGAACGTCGCCGCAGTCATCTGCCACGCGTTGTCCCCCGCATTGAGCCAACTTGGATAAGACAGCCAGGTCATGTGCCTCCTTCGATTTGCTTTCGGTGAGCACCTGTCCCACAGCAGGCGGGGGTCGCGCACCAAAATGACGGTCCGGGTTATGAAACCCGGACGTTGTAAACGCGGGTAGGGCCATCAGGGGCAAGCCGGCGCCCACCCTTTCGACATTTGTCTAGACGGCCCCGAGCGGCGCCCGGCGCGCCATGCGAACCCGTTTCAATGCTCCGCGCGAGCGCCGCCCCGGCGGCTCGCCGCCGCGCCCGCTAGAACGCGCCGAGCGGGAGTTTCGCGCGCCGGCAGGCCGCCGCCAGCTCCTGCGCCGCCGTGCCGTGGAAGCCGCTCGGCGAGGCGCACACGCGCCTGGCCTTGGCGCCGCACTCGTGCACGTTGGCCGCCCCCAGCGTGCTCGCGAACGTCACGTCGATGCAGTCCGCCCGCGCCGGCGCGCCGCCGCTCAGCCCGAACGCCACCAGGCCGACCGCCGCGAGCGCCACGCAGCTCAAGAGCACCGCGACGATCGTCTTCTCGCGGCGCCCCCACTGCAACGGCTCGGACAGCCGCCGCGACTGCTCGAACATGATCATCGCGCTCGGGAAGTTACTCCGCCAGGCCCGCCCGACGCCGCGCTATGCGCGCGCCGGCGGCCGGCCTCAGCTCTCCGGCTTGAACGCCAGCGCCGCCGAGTTGATGCAGTAGCGCTGACCGGTCGGGCCGGGCCCGTCGTCGAACACGTGGCCGAGGTGCCCGCCGCAGCTGCGGCACAGCACCTCCGTGCGGCGCATGAACAGGCTGTTGTCGGGGCGCAGCTCGACCGCCTCGGCCACCGCCGGCTCGGTGAAGCTCGGCCAGCCGGTGCCCGATTCGAACTTCGTGTCCGCGCCGAACAGCACCGCGTCGCAGGCCGCGCAGCGGTAGTCGCCCGCGTCCTTGTTGTAGACGTACTCGCCCGTGAACGGCGCCTCCGTGCCCGCGCGGCGCAGCACGTCGTACTGCTCCGGCGTCAGCTGCTCGCGCCATTCCTGCTCTGACTTGACGACCTTCGGCTCGCTCGCGGACATGCACATGTTTTAGCAGCGCCGCTCGCCCGCCTGCTATCCTGATGTTTACGTTCACGTCAAGTTCATCACATCCGAAGGCGGGCGCCTCCAAGACGGGGGGCGCCGGCGCGGCACGCCGGCGCGTGGGCGTCGGCTCGGGCCACGAGCAGTACAAGTGGTGGGCGCTCTCCTGCACGAGCCTCGGCATGCTGCTCGCGGCCACCAACTCGGGCACGCTGATCATCGCCCTGCCCGACCTCGAGCGCTCGCTGCACACGAGCCTGCTGGCGCTCGTGTGGGTGATCCTCGCCTACCTGATCGCCGCCACCGTGCTCGTGCTGATGGCCGGCAGGCTGTCCGACCTGTTCGGGCGCAAGCGCGCCTACGTCGGCGGCTTCCTCGTGTTCGCGATCGCCTCGCTCGGCGCCGGCTTCTCGCCCGACGCGACCGTGCTGATCCTGTGGCGCGTGCTGCAGGGCATCGGCTCCTCCTTCCTGTTCGCCAACGCCGCCGCGCTGGTCACCGACGCGTTCCCGCGCGAGGAGCTCGGCCTGGCGATGGGCGCCAACACGATGGTCGCCGCGATCGGCCTGGTGCTCGGCCCGGTGCTCGGCGGCGCGCTCGTGGCGATCTCCTGGCACTGGGTGTTCTGGTTCAACGTGCCCTTCGCGCTCGCCGGCGCCGCCTGGGGCGGGCTGATCCTGCGCGAGCTCGCCAAGCCCGACTCGGTGCGCGGCTATGACGTGCTCGGCACCGCCACCGTCGTCGTCGGCCTCACCGGCCTCGTGCTCGGCGTCTCCCGCGGCGGCCTCTCGGGCTGGAACGACCCGATCGTGATCGCCGGCCTGGCCGCCGCCGCCGTGCTGCTGCCCACATGGGTGGCGATCGAGCGCCGCTCGCGCGCGCCGATGCTCGACCTGCAGATCTTCCGCAGCCGCCTGTTCGCGGCCGCCAGCGGCGCCGCCTTCATCAACGGCCTCGCCCGCTTCGCGCTGATGTTCCTGTTCGTCTTCTACTACCAGGGCGCCCAGGGCGACACGCCGATCGACGCCGGCATCAAGCTGATCCCGCTCGCCCTCGGCATGCTCGTCGCCTCCCCCCTGGCCGGCATCTACGCCGACCGCCACGGCTCGCGCGCGCTCGCCGCGATCGGCATGCTCGTCAGCGCCGCCGGCCTGGCCGCGATGACCACGCTGCAGGTGCACAGCGCCTACTGGCAGAGCGCCCTGTGGCTGGCCATGGTCGGCGTCGGCTCGGGCATGTTCAACAGCCCCAACACCGCCGCGATGATGGGCGTCGTGCCCGCCCACCGCCGCGGCATCGCAGCCGGCGCGCGCACGCTGCTGCAGAACACCGGCGCCGTCCTCTCGATCGCCTTCGTGCTCGCGATCGTCACCTCCGCGGTCCCCAAAGCGACCCTGTTCGCAGTCTTCTCCGGCCTCGCCAAAGGCCTCTCCGCGCAGAAGCTCGCGCCGTTCATCGCGAACATGCACAGCGCCCTGTGGGTGCTCGCCGCCGTCTCCCTGCTCGGCACGTTCGTGTGCCTGCTGCGCCCCAGCCACGCGCAGGTGCGCAGCGAGGCCGCCGACGCCGGCGCCGAGCTGGCGCAGGAGCTGCCCGCGGAGACGCCGCTGCTCGCCGGCGAGGCGCCCGCCGCGGGCAAGCCCGCCGGCCCGCGCGCACGACGCGGGGAGGTGCCCGTATGAACCTGCGCATCGGCGACGTCGCCAAGCTCGTCGGCACCACGCCGCGCACGATCCGCTACTACGAGGAGATCGGCCTGCTGCCCGAGGCGCCCGCCCGGCCCTCCGGCCGGCACCGCATCTACACCAACGAGGAGGTCGAGCGGCTGCGCGAGGTGATGCGCCTCAAGCACCTGCTCGGCGTCACCCTGGAGGAGCTCAAGACGCTGCTGACCGCCGAGGAGGCGCGCGCCGAGGTACGCGCCCAGCTGCGCCGCGACGACGTCGACCCCGAGCGCCGCCGCGAGCTGCTCGGCGAGGCCCTCGGCCACATCGAGCGCCAGCTCGAGCTCGTCCGCCACCGCGCCGGCGAGCTCGCCAAGCTCGAGCACGAGCTGTGCGAGACCCGCAAGCGCGTAAAACAGCGCATCCGCGAGCTGCCCGATCCGCACGCCGCGACGGCCGGGGCCGGCGAGGCCACGCCCGACCCCGAGCTGGAGCCCGCGGCCACGTGAGCGCCGCGCAGGTCAAGCCGAGCCCCGAGGGCGTCCCCGGCGCGCTCCTCGACCCCGCCACGATCGACGCGCAGGAGATCACCTACATGGGCGCCGGCGCCACCGAGATCGCCGGCTACCTGGCCCGCCCCTCCAGCCCCCACCCCGCCGGCGCGCTTTCACGGCTCCCCGGCATGATCGTGATCCACGAGGCCGGCGGCCTCGGCGAGCACATCCGCGACGTCACCAACCGCATCGCCAACCTCGGCTACGTCGCGCTCGCCCCGGACCTCTACACGCGCGAAGGCGGTCCGCCGCCCGCCGGCGACCTCGAGGCTCTGTTCGAGCGGCTGTTCTCGATGCCCGACGAGCGCGTGCTCGGCGACCTCGAAGGCGCCGCCGAGCAGCTCGCCGCGCGCCCCGACCAGAGCGGCCGGATCGGCTGCATCGGCTTCTGCATGGGCGGGCGCTACACGCTGCTGTACGCCTGCACGCGCCAGCGCCTGAACGCCGCCGTCGACTGCTGGGGCGGCTTCGTCGACACGGCCACCCCCGACGAGCGCGCCACCGCCACGCGGCCGATCCCGCCGCTGGAGCTCGCCGAGCAGCTCGGCTGCCCGCTGCTCGCGGCCGTCGGCGCCGAGGACCACAACCCCTCGCCCGAGGTCGGCGAGCGACTGCGAGCGCGCGCCGCCCGCAGCACACAGCCCGTGCGCGTCGACGTCTACGAGGGCGCCGGCCACGCCTTCTTCGCCGACTACCGCCCCTCTTATCGCCAGCGGCCAGCCGCGCTACTGTGGGAGCGCCTCGTCCCGTTCCTCGCCGAGCACCTAGGAGGACACGATGGAGCGTAAGTGGTGGACCCTGATCGCCGTCTCGATGGCGATCTTCATGCTGCTGCTCGACATAACCGTCGTCAATGTCGCGCTGCCGGAAATCCAGCATCAGCTGCGCTCGTCCTTCTCGGATCTCCAGTGGGTCGTCAACGCCTACGCGCTGACGCTCGCGGCCTTCCTGCTGACCGCCGGCGCGGTCTCCGACCTGATCGGCCGCCGGCGCGTGTTCGTCGCCGGCCTCGTCGTGTTCACCGCCGCCTCCGCCGTCTGCGGCCTGTCTACCTCCCCGCTGATGCTCAACCTCGCGCGCGCCGTCCAGGGCACCGGCGGCGCGATGATGTTCGCGACCTCGCTCGCGCTGATCGCCCAGGCCTTCCACGGCAAGGACCGCGGCACCGCCTTCGGCGTGTTCGGCGCGGTCACGGGCGCCGCCGTCGCCGTTGGCCCGGTGCTCGGCGGCGTGATCACCACCGGCGTCGGCTGGGAATGGATCTTCTTCGTCAACGTCCCGATCGGCGTCCTCGCCGTGTTCGTGACGCTCACCCAGGTCGCCGACTCGCACGACCCGAACGCCCGCGGCGTCGACTGGGCCGGCCTCGTGACCTTCTCCGCCTCGCTGTTCCTGCTCGTGTTCGCGCTCGTGCAGGGCAACGAAAAGGGCTGGGGCTCGACCGAGATCGTGTCCTTCCTGGTCGGCGCAGGCGCGCTGCTCGTCGCGTTTGTGCTCGTCGAGCGCCTGCAGAGCCGCCCGATGCTCGACCTCTCGCTGTTCCGCCGCCCCGCCTTCGCCGGCGCGAGCATCGTCGCCTTCGCGATCTCCGGCTCGTTCTTCGCGATGTTCCTGTACCTGACGCTCTACATCCAGGACGTGCTCGGCTTCAGCCCGCTGCAGGCCGGCCTGCGCTTCCTGCCCGTCACGCTGCTGTCCTTCGCCGTCGCCCCCTTCGCCGGCAAGCTGACCGTGCGCGTGCCCGTGCGGCTGCTGCTCGGCTCCGGCCTCGTGCTCGCCGGCGCCGGCCTGCTCGCGATGACCGCCATCGACGCGTCCTCGCACTGGACCGTGCTGATCCCCGGCTTCGTGCTCGGCGGCATCGGCATCGGCATGATCAACCCGCCGCTTGCCTCGACCGCGATCGGCGTCGTGCCGCCCGAGCGCAGCGGCATGGCCTCCGGCATCAACTCCACCTTCCGCCAGGTCGGCATCGCCACCGGCATCGCCGGGCTCGGCGCCGTCTTCCAGCACGACGTCACCAAGACCACTACCTCCCAGCTGCACGCGAGCGGCCGCCTGCCCGAAATCCTCGCCGCCGCCCACGGCAAGCTCGCCACGCTGCTCGAGTCCGGCGAAGTCACGAAGATCGCGCACGCGCTGCACCCGGCCACGCAGGCGGCCCTGCTGCACTCCTACAAGGTCGGCTTCACGAGCGCCTTCACCACGATCGCGATCATCGCCGCCGCGCTCGCGCTCGTCGGCGGCGCGCTTGCCTACGCGCTCGTCCGCGGCCGCGACTTCGTCGTCAGCGCCGCCCCCGGCCACGCCGAGCAGACGCCGCAGACGGACCTGGCCCCGGTGTGAGGGCCGGCGCTCCTCTCAACCAGCCGCCTGCGCGCGCGGCTCGAAGCCCGCGCACTCGAGCACCGGCAGCCGCGGATAGCGCGGGAAGGCCGGGTCGCTGCGCGAGCGCTCGCACAGCGAGAAGCTCGAGCCGCGCGTGTTGCGCACCACGCGCTGGTGTGAGCAGCGCTCGCACAGCCCCGCCGGCGGCGCGGCCCGGCGTGCGGGCGCGGGCGCCGATGGGCCCGCCCGCTCCGGCGCTCGCCGCCCGTCCGCTGAAGCCCGCTCGGATGAGCCCATGAGCCCAGCTTACGTGCCCGCCCGGGCCGCCGGCCAGGCGTCCTCGCACGGTCTCCCCCGCTCGTGCGATAATCGTTGACTGCGCAACTATGACCACGTTCTATCGACTACTCGGATTCCTCGGCCCCTACCGGCGGGGGCTCGTCGTCTCCTGGACCCTCGCGAGCCTCGCGATGGTCATGACCGTCGCGCTGCCGCGCCTCACCGGCGCCGCCGTGGAAGCGATCCGCAAGGGCGCCCCGCACGCCGCCGCGCGCGCCCACGAGCGCCACACGCTGCTGACGCTCGCGCTCGTGATCGTCGGCGTCGTGCTCGCCCGCTGGTGGCTGACGGTGTGGCGGCGGCTGGTCGCCGGGCGCGTCTCGCTGGCCGTCGAATACGACCTGCGCGAGCGCATGTACGCGCACCTGCAGCGCCTGGAGCTCGGCTTCTTCGACCACCAGCAGACCGGCCAGCTGATGTCGCGCGCGACCGTCGACCTCGCGGCCGTGCGCTTCTTTCTCGGCTACGGCCTCGTGTTCATCCTGCAGTCGATCCTCTCGATCGTGCTCGCCGGCGGCGTGATGCTCGCGATCAACCCCGGCCTCGGGCTGATCGCGCTCGCGCCCGTGCCGTTCGTGGTCGTGATCTCCTACTCCTACGGCCGCCGCGCCCGCCCCGCGATCCAGGAGACCCAGCAGCGCATCGCCGAACTGACCGCCGACGCCGAGGAGAACATCTCGGGCGTGCGCGTCGTCAAGGCGTTCGCGCGCGAGTCGCGCCAGCTCACCCGCTTCCGCGCGACCGTCGGGCGCGTGTTCGACCAGGCGATGATCGCCACGCGCCTGGAAGCGGGCTTCAACCCGGTGATCGGCTTCCTGCCCCAGCTCGGCCTCGCCGCCGTGCTGCTGCTCGGCGGCGAGCGCGTCATCCACGCCCACCTCGCGCTCGGCCAGTTCACCGAGTTCTACCTGTACCTGAACATGCTGATCGCCCCGATGCGCACGCTCGGCGTGATCCTCAACCTCGCCCAGCGCGCCACCGCCTCGGGCGCGCGCCTGTTCCAGGTCCTCGACCGCCCCCCGCGCCTGACCGCGCCGCCCGGCGCCCCACCGCTGCCGCCCGGCAACGGGCATGTGCGGCTGCAGGACGTCACCCTTCGTTATGACGAATCCGACGAGTTCGGGGCGGCCTACTCGCACGCAGGCAAGCCCGGCGAAGCCCCGCGGGCCAGTTCGACGACGACGGCGACGGCAGCGGCGGCGGACGAGATCACGGTCGACGGCGCATCGCCGACGACCAACGGCGCGTCATCCGCCAACGGCGGTCCACCCGATCACGATCCCTCCCCCGTTGGGCCCGCACGCGCAGTGCTGAGCCACATCGATCTGGACGTCCCCGCCGGACGCACGGTCGCACTCGTCGGCGCTACCGGCTCGGGCAAGACCAGCCTCGTCTCGTTGATCTCCCGGCTGTACGACGTCAGCGCTGGGCGCGTGTTGCTCGACGGCGTCGATGTGCGCGAGGTGGACCTGCGCTCGCTACGTCAGGCCGTCGCGGTCGTCAGCGATGACCCGTTCCTGTTCTCGCAGACGGTCGCCGAGAACATCGCCTACGCCCACCCCGACGCCACGCTCCAGAACATCGAAGACGCCGCCCGCCGCGCCCAGGCCCACGAGTTCATCGAGCGTCTGCCCGATGGCTACGACACCCGTGTCGGCGAGCGCGGCTTGACCCTGTCCGGCGGGCAGCGTCAGCGTCTGGCGATCGCGCGGGCACTGCTCGCAAACCCGCGCGTGCTGATCCTCGACGACGCCACCTCATCGGT
>DASZFZ010000012.1:0-25908 GCA_035939315.1 Solirubrobacteraceae bacterium
CGACCTCGACCAGGTCGAGGTCGCGCTCCTGGGCGTAGGTGAGCGCGTCGGGCGTCTTCATGACGCCGAGCTGCTTGCCCTGCTCGTCGATCAGGCGCACCTCGGGCACGCGTATGCGCTCGTTGATCCTCGTCGTGTCCCGCTCGGGCGGGCGCCGGTCGAACCTGCGAGGTACCGGCACTAGCTGTGGTGGCCTTGCGTCAAGCTGACGCTACGGGTGGCTGTGTGAGGATTCGGTGTGCTTCAACGCGGCCGAGTATAGCTCGCCCGAAAGCCGCTCTGTGAACGCCCGGGTACTTTGCGCGCCGAGCTCGCCGCCGTGGCGGGCGCGCACGGAGACGGTCTGCTCGGTCTGCTCGCGCTCGCCGACGACGAGCATGTACGGGAGCTTTCGCAGTTCGGCCTCGCGGATCTTGCGGGCGATCGACTCGCCGCGCGCGTCGAGCTCGACGCGCAGCTCGCGCTCGGCCAGCGCGTCTCTGACGGAGGCGGCGTAGTCGTTGAAGCGGTCGGAGACGGGCAGCACGATCGCCTGGGTGGGGGCGAGCCACAGCGGCAGCTCGCCGGCGGAGTGCTCGAGCAGGATGCCGATGAAGCGCTCGTAGGAGCCGAACAGGGCGCGGTGGATCATCACGGGGCGGTGCTCGGAGTTGTCGGCGCCCGTGTAGGTGACGCCGAAGCGCTCGGGCATCGAGTAGTCGATCTGCACGGTGCCCAGCTGCCAGGAGCGCGCCAGCGAGTCGGTGATGTGGATGTCGATCTTCGGCCCGTAGAAGGCGCCGTCGCCGGGGTTCAGCTCGTACTCCAGGTCGCGCGCGGCGAGCGCTTTGGCGAGCTGGTCCTCGGCGTGGTCCCACATCTCGTCGCTGCCGCTGCGGACCTGCGGGCGCGTGGAGAGCTCCAGGCGCACGTCGAAGTCGAACATCGCGTAGGTGTCGAACAGCATCTCCAGGCAGCCCGCGAGCTCGTCCTGGACCTGCTCCTCGGTGCAGAAGATGTGCGCGTCGTCCTGGGCGAAGTGGCGTACGCGCAGCAGGCCGTGGAGCACGCCGGAGGCCTCGTTGCGGTGCAGCAGGCCGGGCTCGGAGTAGCGCACGGGCAGGTCGCGGTAGGAGTGGCGCTGGGTGCCGAACAGGTGCAGGTGCCCGGGGCAGTTCATCGGCTTGATGCCCATCTCGCGGCCCTCGACGTCGAGCGTGAACATGCTCTCGCGGAACTTGCCCCAGTGCCCGGAGGTCTTCCACAGCTCGGAGTCGAAGATCTGCGGCGTCTTGACCTCGGTGTAGCCGCGCGTGCGCCCCATGCGGCGCGAGAGCGCCACGAGCTCGTTCCAGACGGTCGTGCCGGCGGGCAGCCAGAAGGCCGCTCCGGGCGAGATCTCCGAGAAGAGGAACAGGCCGAGCTCGCGGCCGAGCTTGCGGTGGTCGCGGGCGCGCGCCTGCTCGAGGCGCTCGAGGTGCTCCTCGAGCTCGGCCTTGGTGAAGAAGGCCGTGCCGTAGATGCGGGTGAGCATCGTGCGGTCGGAGTCCCCGCGCCAGTAGGCGCCGGCGACGGAGCTCAGCTTGAAGGCGCCGATCGCGGCGGTGGAGGGCGCGTGCGGGCCGCGGCAGAGGTCGGTGAACGGGCCGTTGGTGTAGAGCGAGACGGTCTCGAGCGGACGCGCGCCTCCCCCCTCCCCGTCGGCGTTCGCGCCGTGCGAGGCGGCCACGAGGTCGTCGATCAGCTCGACCTTGTAGTCCTGGCGCTCGGCGAGGAAGCGCTCGCGCGCCTGCGCGACCGGCACGTCCTCGCGCCGGAAGTCCTCGCCGGCCTTGACGTGGGCGCGCATGCGCTCTTCGATCGCCGGGAAGTCCTCCTGGGAGATCGCGACGCCGTCGGGGAACTCGAAGTCGTAGTAGAAGCCGTCTTCGATCGGCGGCCCGATCGAGATCTTCACGCCCTCGTAGAGCTCCATCACGGCTGCGGCGAGCACGTGCGCGGCGTCGTGGCGGATCAGCTCGAGCGCCTTCGGCCCGTCTTTTCTAGTGAGGATGGCGATGTGGGCGCCGTCGGGCAGTGGACGCGCGAGGTCGCGCAGCTGCGCGCCCTCGCCGTCTGTCGCCTGACGCACCTCGATCGCGAGGGCGGCGCGCGCGAGGCCGGGGCCGATTGCGGCGGCTGCGTCGGCGCCGCTGGCGCCGTCCTCAAGCTCGAGCCTGTTGCCGTCGGGGAGGGTGACCGTGAGGAACATCTCAGGCGCGCAGGCTACCCGCCCGCGGCGAGACTTTCCTCGGGCCGCGCTCAGCCGTGGGCGAGCGCGGCTCCGGCGCTCGGCGCGGAGGCGAGGGCGCCCACGGGCGCGAGCGTCCACAGCGCGTCGTCGGCGAGCGGCTCGCGCCGCACGTCGCCCTCGCCGAGCGCTTCGATCAGCGCGCGCTCGACCCCGTCGCGGTCGGGCTGCTGGTTGTTCTGGGCCATGATCGCCGCGAGCTCCTGGGTGACGAGGCCCTCGGGGAAGGCGCGCAGCGCCTCCAGCGGCTGCTCGGGCGGGGCTTTGCGCTCGAGCGTCGGGTCGAGGTTGGCGATCAGCACGTCGTAGGCGTCGATCGTCTGGAAGCCGCCGGCCTCCAGGCGCTGGCCGGACTCGCTGCGGAAGACGAGCGAGGGCGCGGAGTAGCGCACGGGTCCGTCGGTCTGGCGGGCCTTGCCCTGGAAGTCGGTGGGGCCGCCCTCGGCCTGGCGCGTCTCCAGCTTGTCCTGCTCGTAGCCCTCGAGCGTGGCGGGCGCGTCGATCGCGGCGACGATCGTCTCGACGTCGAGCCCGTCGACGCGGGCGAGCGCGCGCGCGATGTCCTCGTCCTCGTCGAGCAGCATCGGGGTGGTGAACCAGCCGAGCTGGAGGGCGCGCAGCGCCTCGTGCTCGCGGCCGGGGGCGTGCAGGCGGGTGGCGACGATCGCGCGGCAGGCGCGCGAGGTCGCCGTGACGCGGGCGCGGGGCTCCATCAGCAGCGGCATGCCGAAGCGCCTGAAGTAGCTCTGCTGGCCGATCGTTGAGCGGGTCGGGGTGTAGCCGGCGTCGACGTAGCGCTGGGGGTCCTCGGCGAGGCCGATCGTGACGAGGCGCCAGTCGAGCTGGTCGGCGTAGCGCCAGCGCAGGACCGCGAGGGCGGGGCTGGCGGAGTAGGCGAACGGGCAGCCGGGGTCTGTGAAGTGGGTGACGGAGATCGTGGTCATGCAGCAGATGATTGCACGCGCAAGCAGTCCTCCCGGAACAATTTCTCCAAACGCCCGCAAATCCTCGCCGGCGTCGTTCGCCGAGGGCGAGAGCGGCTGTCGGGAACGCGCTTTGCAGGGACCCGAACACCCCGAAAAGGCCGTCTGGGACAGGGATCGCAGGAGGGCAGCCCGATGCCGGTAGCTGGCTGTCTGGATGTTGCCAGTCGCGAAATGCGAATGTTTCCACCCGTGTCAGCCCCCACACAGGTCGATCCGGCGCTCGCGGCCGTCGTGCGGCGCATCCGCCTCGAGCGCGGAGACACCCAGGAGGATCTGGCTCATAGAGCGGGATTGACGGTCGCGGCGTTCGCCCGCATCGAGCGCGGGCACGCGAATCCGACGTGGACGACGGTCAGGCGGATCGCGGACGCGCTGGAGGTCAGCCTGTCAAGCCTGGCCGAATCGGTCGAACGCCACAAGCCGCGTCACTGAGCCTGGCCGACCTCGAGCGCGGCCAGGTGCTCGTCGAAGCGCCTGACCCACTCCTCCGAGACCTCGTCGGCCTGCACCGACAGGCGCGGCGCCTCGAGCGCGGGCCCCGCGGGGACGGGGATGCCGAGATAGTCGAGCACGCGCGCGAGGACCGCGTCGGTGCTGCGGGCCAGCTCCTCGTAGGTGAGCTTCAGCGGCTCCTGGCCCAGGCCGAGGAAGTAGGCGTCCCAGGAGGCGTCGTGGGCGGTGAGCTGGCGCACGAGGTAGTTGATCGCGCGGAAGGAGAAGACGGGCTCGACGGCGCGGCGGACCTGCTCGCCGGGCTCCTGCTTCCAGGTCTGGGTCTGCACGGCCTTCCACAGGGAGACCGCCTGGCGCACCTTGTTCTCGCGGGTGATCTGCACGTAGCGCAGGCCCGGGAAGGCGCGGGCGAGCAGCTCGGGCAGGGGCCTCGCGGCCATCCCGTCGATCCCGCGCAGCAGCTCGGCGAAGTCGCCGAGGTAGCCCCACATGAGCTTGGCGGCGAAGACGCCGTTGGCGGAGGTTCCCTGCTCGATCGCCCAGGCCAGATACTGGTCGTAGGTCTCGGGGTGCCACAGGGGGTTGGGTTCGGCCGTCCTGTCGGGCATCTCGCGGAACGCGAGGCGCTCGACGATGTTGGCGTGGCGCTGCGGGTCGAAGTACTCGTGCGGCCGGCGCGGCAGCCCGGAGTGCCGGAGCGCCTCGAAGTACTCGGCCGGCTGGCCCGCGACGCCCGTCTGGGTGAGGGCGCGGCAGAGTAGAGTGCTGCCGCTTCGTGGTGTGGCGCACACCAGATAGGAGAGCATCGGCCTCATCGAGAAGCAACCTCCGATCAAGTTCACAAGCTAAGTGCACAATACTTGAGCGACCTGCCCAACATCCTCTACCTGCACTCGCACGACACGGGGCGCTACGTGCAGCCCTACGGCGAGCAGGTGCCGATGCCCAACGTGCAGGGCCTGGCCGACCAGGGCGTGCTGTTCCGCCAGGCCTTCTGCGCGGCGCCGACCTGCTCGGCCAGCCGCGCGTGCCTGCTGACGGGCCAGTACGGGCAGAGCAACGGCATGCTCGGCCTGGCCCACCGGGGCTGGTCGCTGCGCGACTACAGCCATCACATCGTGCACGTGCTGCGCGAGGCGGGCTACAGCTCGACGCTGATCGGCGAGCAGCACATCTCCAAGGAGCCGGGGGTGATCGGCTACGACGAGGTGATGAAGGTCCCGACGACGCGCGTGGAGACCGTCGCGCCGCTGGCGATGGAGGTCCTGCGTCGCCCGCGCGAGCGGCCGCTGTTCGTGTCGGTCGGCTTCTTCGAGACCCACCGCGAATTCCTCGGCCCGGGGTCGCTGCGCGACGTGCACTACTCCAAGCCGCCGAACAACCTGCCGGACTCGCCGGAGGTGCGGGCGGACATGGCGGCGTTCAAGGCCAGCGCGCGCTCGCTGGACCACGGGGTCGGGATGGTGCTCAACCAGCTCGACGCGGCGGGCCTCTCGGAGAACACGCTGATCATCTTCACGACCGACCACGGGATGCCGTTCCCCGGGGCCAAGGCGACGCTGTTCGACAGGGGGCTGGGCGTCACGCTGATCCTGCGCGGGCCCGAGCCGTTCGCGGGCGGGCGGGTGCTCGACGCGCTCGTCTCCCACATCGACATCTACCCGACGGTGTGCGAGTACCTGGGGATCGAGCGCCCGGCGTTCCTGCAGGGCGTCTCGCTGCTGGGGCTGCTGCGCGGCGAGGTGCGCGAGGTGCGCGAGGAGATCTTCGCGGGCTCGACCTGGCACGCGGCCTACGAGCCCCAGCGGGCTGTGCGCACGGCGCGCCACAAGTACATCCGCCGCTGGGGCGAGCGCGGCACGCCGGTGCTCGCGAACACCGACGACGGGCCCAGCAAGGAGCTGCTGATCGCGGCCGGCTGGGCGCAGCGGGAGATCGCCAAAGAGCAGCTGTACGACCTCGTGTTCGACCCCAACGAGGCGAACAACCTGATCGATCGCCCCGATTACGCGCAGGTCGCGGCGGACCTGCGCGGGCGCCTGGAGCGGTGGATGGTCGAGACCGAGGACCCGCTGCTGGCCGGTCACGTCGACCCGCCGCCCGGGGTCGAGATCAACCTGCCCGACCAGCGCTCGGCGAGCGAACCGACGACGCGCGTCGGCTGAGGAAGTCCACGAGCGCGCCGCAGGTGCGCTCGGGCTCGTCGTCCCAGACGAAGTGGCCGGCGTCCTCCAGCACGAGCAGCTCCGAGCCGGTCAACTCCGCGTGGAAGCGCCTGGCCATCGAGACGCCGGCGAAGCGGTCCTGGGCGCCCCAGAGGATCAGGGCGGGCAGGTCGAGCGCGGCGAGGCGGCCCTCGTAGGGGACGAGCTTCTCGAACTCGCCCGAGCGGTACAGCTGGAGCTGCGCGAGCCGCCGCTCGTCGTCCGCGAAGGCCTTCCAGTAGTGCTCGATCGCCGCGTCGCTCATGCCCGCGGAGACGGCGCGCATGGCGGCGTGGAAGCCCTCGGCGGTGTAGGCGCGGATCAGCTTCTCGCCCTCCTCGGGGGTGCGCATCACGTTGGCCAGGTCGTGCCAGCGCCGGTCGGAGAAGAAGCCGCCGTCGGAGATCACCAGGGCGCCGGCGGCGCCGGGGCGATCGCAGGCCCAGCGCAGCCCGATCGGCACGCCCCAGTCGTGGGTGACGAGCGCCACCGGGCCGGGGTCGAGCTCGCCCACGAAGCGGTCGAGCGCGTCGATGTGGCGCTCCCACGAGCCTCCCCCCGCTCCGAGCTCGGAGTCGCCGTAGCCGGGCAGGTCGGGGGCCAGCGCGCGCCAGCCGGCGCCGGCGAGCGCGGCGAGCGCGTGGGTCCACATGTAGGAGGACTCGGGGTAGCCGTGGACGAGCAGCGCGGCGGGCGCGCCGGCGTCCCCGGCGTGCCGGTATGCCAGTCCGGCCGCGTGCGCGAGCTTGCTCACGCGGCAATCCTACGGGCTCACATCAGGCAGGGGCGTGCGCGGCGGTCGACGCCGACCTCGGTGATGCCGGCCGAGGTGAGCTTGATGCGCACCGGCACGTTGCCCTGCTCCAGCAGCTTCGCGAGGATCGACGCGCCCTTGGTTTCCACGCCCGAGCGCAGCGGCTCCTCGCAGGTCTCTGCGCACAGCGAGCCGGCGATCTGCACGTACACGTGCTTCTCGGCCGGGCCGTGCTGGACCTTGTAGCGGTACAGGTCGCCGGGGTGAAGGCCGGTGATCGGGGTGGGACCGCCGATGATCTGTGGCTCGCCTGACATGGATGTCAGTCTGAGCGCCGGGCGCGGCCGTGAACAGGGCCAGATGGCCAGCCGCCGGGCACGCTCGTTGGACTGGTGCCGATAAGCCGAAGTCGCGATCTGACCGGCCGCGGTCACACGCAGGGCCAGCGTTGCGCGAGCGCGTCCGCCAGCGCCGTGCGGGCGTCCTGGCTCCAGCGGCGCACGAGCTCGGCGGCCGGCTGCTCGCTCGCGAGAGCATGGGCCTCGCCGGCCCAGAGGTTGATCTGGTCGGGGTCCTGGGCCTCGCGGGCGGCAGCTCGCAGCGGAGCGGTCAGGTGGTGCACGTGGGGGTAGGCCGATGGCGCCAGCGGGCCGTAGTCGCGCATGAACCGGTTGACGATGCCCCGGGCGCGACGGCCGGTGAAGGCACGGGTGAGCGCCGTCGCGGCCGGTCGGGCGAGCGCGTCCCTGTGCGCCTGGCTGGTGGCGGCCTCCGGGCAGCGCATGAAGCCGGTCCCGATCTGGACGGCGCGGGCTCCGGCGGCGAGCGCCGCGGCTACGCCGGCGCCGTCGGCGATGCCGCCGGAGGCGATCAGCGGCAGGTCGGTGGTGCCCGCGGCAAGGCGCAGCAGGGGCAGCAACGAGAGCTCGCCGCGCCCGTCGAGATCGTCGAAGGAGCCGCGGTGGCCGCCGGCCTCGACGCCCTGGGCGATCAGCGCGTCGGCGCCCGCTCCGGCGGCTCGTCGTGCCTCCTCGGGGTCGGTGATCGTGACCCAGACGGCAATCTGGCGGTCGTGCAGGCGTGCGACGAGCTCGCCGGAGGGGCAGCCGAAGGTGAAGGACACGATCGCGGGTTGCTCCTCCAGCACGATCTCGAGCTTGGCTGCGAAGGCGTCGTCGTCGAAGCGCGGGCGGCCGAGCGCCGCCTGGTGGCGCGCCCGCTCGCCGCCCAAGGCCTCGGCGTAGCGGGAGACCGCGGCATCCTCGACGGGTGTCTCGGCGAGCAGGAACAGGTTGACGCCGAAGCGGGCTGAGGTCAGCGCCCGCAGGGCGCAGATGTCGCCTCGCAGGCCCTCGGGGGCCTTGTAGCCGGCGGCGAGGAAGCCCAGGCCGCCCGCGTCGCAGACGGCCGCGGCGAGCGCCGGCGTCGAGGGTCCGCCCGCCAGCGGGGCTTGGACGATCGGGTGGCGCAGCCGCGGGAAGTCGCGAGCCATGTCCGCATCCTAACCTATTTCGTAACCGAACGGTGTAGTAACCTCAAGGCGTGCCCCGCCCGCCCTCTCCAGAGATTCACGCCGCGCTGCTGGCCGCCGCCGGGCGCCTCTTCTACGAGCGCGGCATCGGCACCACCGGGGTGGACGCGGTCGCGAGCGCCGCGGGCGTCGGCAAGCCCGCCGTCTACCGGCACTTCCGCTCCAAGGCCGGCCTGATCGACGCGACGCTGGCCAGGCGCGACGAGGACCGCCGGCGGTCCCTGGTCGAGACGCTCGCCCGATCGCCTTCCTCGCCTGTGACGCGCCTGATGGTCGCGGTCGACTGGCAGCTCGAATGGGTCGCCAGCGCGCGCTTTCGCGGCTGCGGCTTCGTGCGCGCGGCCGCGGAGCCGCAGGCCGGCGGAGCAGCGGCGGCCGAACACGCCCGCGAGCACAAGACGTGGTATCGCAACCAGCTCCAGCGACTCGCCGGGGAGGCGGGCGCGCCCGATCCCGTCCAGCTCGGCATGCGGCTCGCGCTGGTCCTCGAGGGCGCCACGACGCTCGCGTTCCTCGGCGATCGAGCCGAGGTCGTCGAAGCCGCGCGCCAGCAGGCCGTCGATCTGATCGACGCCGCCTGCCGCGCGTGAGCGGGCGCGACCTGGGGGCGGTCACAGAATCGGCGCCGCGGGGTTATATAGGTGGTGGAGATGGTCCGCGTACGCACAACCCCGCCGCCGCCCGCACAGGGGTGCGACGACGCGCAGCTGCTCGCGCGGACGCGCGAGACGCCCGAGGCGTTCGGGGTCTTCTACGACCGCTACGAGCGCGCGCTGGCCGGCTACTTCATGCGCCGCACGGGCGACCCGGAGGTCGCGGGCGACCTAACGGCGGAGGTGTTCGCGGCGGCGCTGCGGGCGGCCCACCGCTACCGCGCGCAGGGACCGACGGCCGCCGGGTGGCTGTTCACGATCGCCCACAACGTGCTGGCCAAGAGCCGGCGGCGCGGGCGCGTCGAGGCGGCGGCGCGCAAGCGGCTGGGCATCCGCGAGGCGCCGCGGCTGGCCCCCGACGAGGTCGCGGCTGTGGAGCGCGCGGGCAGCGACGAGCGCTGGGCGCTCGAGCTGCTCGAGCGGCTGCCGGCCGAGCAGCGCGAGGCGATCCGCGCGCGCGTGCTCGACGAGCGCTCCTACGGCGACATCGCGGGCGAGCTCGAGACCTCCGAGCTGGTCGTGCGCAAGCGCGTCAGCCGCGGCCTGTCGCGGCTGCGAGCGGAGCTGGAGCGCCCATGAGCATGCTGCCGAGCGTGCGCGCGCAGTTGCAGGACGCGGCCGTGCGGGCGAGCCGTCCCGAGCGCTCGCGGGCCAGAACGGTGGCGTGGCGCGCCGGCGCGCCGGCGCTCGCGGCGAGCGTGACGGCGCTGCTCGCGTGGACGCTCGCGGGTCCGACCGGCACCGGCGTGCGGGCGACTCGCCCACACGCACAGTCGGCGGCTGCCCTGGGCACGCTCGCGGCGGCCTCGACGAGGGGCCGCCTGCGGCAGGCCGCCTACCTGCAGAGCGCCAGCGCGCCGGCGCTCGGGAGCGTGACGGCGCCGGTCAGCGCGCGGGCGCTCGCGGACGCGGGCGCGGGCCGGCGGATCCTCGTGAGCTTCGTCGCGCGCCGCCCGCCCGCGGGTGCGCGCGGGGTCTACTCGGCGTTCGCGCGGGGACCGCGGGGCACCGTGCTGACGGCGCCCGTGCCGAGCGCGGGCGCCGAGCGCGGGCTGGCGGGACGGTCGCTCGCGGTGCAGCTGGGCGCGCCGGGCGCGGGGCGGCTCGCGCCGGGGCTCTACCGGGGGATGGTCGTGTTCACATACGCGGTCGACCCGACGCTGCTGGAAGACTCCGAAACGGTGCTGCTGCCGGTCGGCTCCTTCCACGTGCGCGTGCCGTGAGCCGCGCGGCGGCGCCGGTCACAGGCGCGCGCCCCGTGGGTTAACCCTTTCACAGGCGACGGCGGGCGCCCGAGCGCCCGCCTCGCTCACCTATTCACCCATTCGTCCTTTCGAGGGAGCAGACGATGACGTCGACGGCGCACATCCGCTGGCGGCCGCGCGCGGCCGCGCGGCATCTTTCACACAAGCGCTGGTGGCTTGGCCTGCGCGCGGCGGCGCTCGCCGGGGCGGCGGGCTTGTGCGTCGGCGGCTGCGGCGGCATCCCCGGCGACGCGGTCGCGCGGGTCAACGGCAGCTCGATCACGGCGGCGACGCTGCGGCACTGGATGCTGATCGCGGCGAGCTCGACGACGGGGGCGGCCGCTGCGTCCACCGCGCTGCCCCAGCCGCCGCGCTACCGAGCGTGCATCGCCGGCCTGGCGGCCCGCGAGCCGAAGCCCGCGAAGGGCCAGAAGCCGCCGACCGACGCCCAGCTGAAGGCCCAGTGCGCGCAGCAATACACGGCGCTGAAGGACGAGGCGCTCAGCTACCTGATCTCGGCCGAGTGGCTGTTGCAGGAATCGGCCGCGCTGGGGGTGAGGGTCAGCGACGGCGAAGTCCACGCCGACTTCGTCAAGGTGCGCAAGGAGAGCTTCGCGAACAGCGGCGCGTTCGAACGCTTCCTGCGCACCTCGGACTACTCGGTCTCGGACCTGCTGCTGCGGATCAAGCTGGAAACGCTCAGCCAGCGGCTCGAGCAGAAGGTGCTGCGCGGCGGCTCGGTCTCGCAGGCGGCGATCGCCCGCTACTACCGCGAACACAAGGCGCGCTTCGGCCGGCAGTCGCTGGCGCAGGCCAAGCCGGCGATCAAGCGGGAACTGCAGACGACCGGGCAGGAGCGGCGCTTCCAGAGCTTCAAGGCCGCCTATCGCAAGCGCTGGAAGGAAAGGACCGAATGCCGCGCCGGCTATGTCGTCTCGGGGTGCCGTCAGTTCAAGGCCGCCAAGGGCGCGGCGGGGGCGCCAGGCGAATGAGCGAGCGTCGGCCCGCGCCCGAGGCCGGGCACGGGCCGGATGCCGCTGGCGTGCCCGTGGCGGCGGCGGGTGCGCGCCGGATGCCGCTGGCGTGTCGGCGGCGGCTGGCGCGGGTCAGAGCAGCGTGACGAGCACGCTCGTGACGTGCAGGCCCATCTCGGCCGGCGTCCGCCCGGCGGCGACGATCGCGCCGACGCGCTCGAGCAGCCGCTCGCGCTCCGCGCCGGGCAGGGCGGCGATCCAGCTGACCGACGCGAGGTAGTCGCAGAAGCGCTCCGGCGCGGCGGGACGCGTGACGGTCGCGCTCAGCTCGCGCGGCTCGCTCCAGCAGCCGGCGGCGGCCGCGACCTCCTTCCACGAGGGCTCGTCGACGATCGGGTGCGCGGCGGTGCGCTGCTCGACCATCAGCGTGCCGACCTCGTGGGCCCAGGAGGCGCCGCTCCAGTCGGGCGCGGTGGCGATCACGGCGAGGGCGCCGTGGGGCCGGAGCACGCGGCGGATCTCGGCGAGCGCGCGGGGGTAGTCGAACCAGTGGAAGGCGTCGGCGGCGAGCACGGCGGCGAACGCGCCGTCGGGCAGCGGCAGCGCCTCGGCGACGCCCTCGTGCGCGCGCTCCTCCCCCACCTTCCGGGCGAGGATCTCGCGCAGCTCGTGCTGGGGCTCGACGGCGGTGACGTCGTAGCCGAGCTCGAGCAGCGTGCCGGTGAGCTTGCCGGTGCCGGCGCCGAGGTCGAGCACCGCCGCGCCCGGCGCGAGCTCGAGCGCCTCGGCGATCGCCCGCACGACCTCGGGCGGACACTCGGGGCGGCCGCGCTCGTACTCGGCGGCGACGCTCGCGAAGCGCTCGCTGAGGGGGTGCAAGGCCATCTGGGGACCGTAGCGTGTGGGGCCGTGGGGCGCGGCCGCGCGGGCGGGCGGCCGCTAGCTGCGTCGGCGGTCGCTGATCGCCGGCCCGGCGCCGAGGCTCGCGAAGTGCGCGTCCGCCGCGGCGAAGCACTCGCGATCGGCGCCCATCCGGCGCGCGAGGATCTCGGGTGGGTCTTGGGCGAGCCGCTCGCGGGCGCCAGCCAGCATCTTGCCGGCGACCGCCGGGGTGAGGCCGAGCTGCTGCGCGAAGCCCTGCTCGCCGTGCTCTCGCGCGATCGAGAGCACCAGCGCGTCGCGCTCGCGGCGCAGCTGGCGCTTCTGCCGCTCACGCTGGATGAAGCGCGCGGCGTCGGAGGCGTCGAGATCGTGTCGAACGTCCCCCGCCGAGGTCAGGTCGCGGTCCACGGTGGGCAGTATCGCGAAGGGGTCGGACGGCAGGGCCGTCAGTTGCGAATCGCGGGCACGGCGGGCTCGCGGGCGCCGGCGAGCTCGTGGCCGGCGAGCCGGGCGCTGGCGCGGGCGCGCAGCACGGTCGCGGCGAGCGCGCCGGCGCAGGCGAGGGCGGCGAGCAGCAGCGGCACGCTCGCGCCGGTCGCGCCGGCGATCGCGCCGGCGGCGGCCGGGCCGAGGAACGCGCCGAGCGCCCAGGCGGCGTTCATCATGCCGAAGGCCATGCCCTGCGCGAGGCCGGCGTGGTCGGCGCCGTCGGCGATCAGCTTGAAGGAGGGCGTGAACAGCACGCCGTAGGCGGTCGAGGCGGCCAGCACGAGCAGCGCGTAGGGCAGCGGCCCGACGGCGAGGATCAGGGCGAGGGAGACGACGGCGCCCGCGGCCAGCCCGGGGCGCACGGGGGCGAGCGCGCCGCGGCGGTCGCTGATGCGCCCGACGAGCGGCGAGAGCGCGGTCTCGATCGCGGCGCCGACGAGCCACACGGCGCCGATCGCGGTCGGCCCCCAGCCGGCGGCCGTGAGGTGCAGCGGCGCGAGCACCGAGAGCACGCCGAACAGCAGCGCGCCGAGCGCGAGCAGGGCGAGGCCGGCGGCGAACTCGGCGTTGCGCCCGGCGCGCGCCAGCGCGGCCCAGGAGGGCTGTTCGGGCGGGCGCGTCTGGATCCTGAGGGTGGCGGCGGCGAGCACGACGGCGAGGCCGGCGACGGCGGAGAAGACGGCGTCCCTGCCGAGCAGCGCGGCGGCGGCCCCCAGCACCGGGCCGATCAGCGCGCCGAAGACGGCCGCGCCCATGGCGGTGCCGATCACCTGCCCGCGCCGCGCGCGGGGCGTCGCGGCGAGCAGCCACGCGAACGCGCCGGCCCACGTGAAGGCACTGCCGGCGCCCTGGACGAAGCGGGCGACGAGCAGCGGCGGAAAGCTTTCGGCCCACGCGAAGCCGAGGCTCGCGAGGCCCATCAGCGTCAGGCCGGTGAGCACGGCGCGGCGCGGGCCGAGCCGGGCGGCGGCCACGCCGCCGGGGAGCCCGCCGAGCAGCGCGCCGGCCGCGTAGGCCGCTACGAGCACGCCGGCGGTCGCGCTGGAGAGGTGCAGCTGACGCACGAAGTGGCCGAGCAGCGGCGTGAGGGCGGCGAACAGCATCGTGTCGACCAGGACCAGCGCGGAGACGAGTGTGAGCAGACGGCGCACTCGATCCACGCTACCAGCGGCCATTCGGCGCGCGCTCGCCGTAGGCTTCCGAGCATGTCGCGCGCGCGCCTGCCGCTGGTCCTGCTCGTGGCCGCGGCTCTGCTCGGGGCCGGCGGCACCCTGAACGGTCCGGCCGAGGCGGGCACGAGCGGCGCGGATGCGGCGATCGTGCAGGCCGCGCTCGCGCCCTTCCGCGACGCGCTGCTGGGGAACGCCGGCGCGTTCTGCTCGGACCTCACGCCGGCGGCCGAGGCGGGAATCGTGCCCGGCGCGCCGCCGGGCGAGACCTGCGAACAGGCCGTCGAGGGCGTGTTCGCGGCCACTCCGCCGAGCCTGCCGCGCGCCGCGGCGCTCGCGCTGAAAGCGAGCGTCGTACACCTGGCGGTCGCCGGGAGCCACGCGACGGGCGTGTTCTCGCTGACGACGACCGAGGAACGCAGGAAGACGCACGACGGGGTCGCGGGCGAGGCGCTCGTGGTGTTCGCCGACCGCCGGCTGAGCCTCGAAGAGATCGCCGGGCGGTGGCTCGTGTCCTCGCAGGCGCGGCTCGCGCCCGTCGACTGCCAGAAGACGGCTCACAGCCACTGCGGCGCCGCCGGCGAGCACGTGCTGTTCGTGCTCGGAGAACCAGTGGGCGGGCCCACGCTGGTGTCGGTGCAAACGCCGCCGGCGGTACGGCGGGCGGGCGCCCGCGAGCAGCAGGAATTCGCGGCGGGCCGCAGGCTCGTGGCGCAATCGGGCTGCCTGGCCTGCCACCGGATCGGCGACGCGGGCAACCGGGGACCGGGCGAGAGCCTCAGCCACATCGGCGCACAGCTCTCGCGCCGGCAGATCGAACGTGTGCTGGTGAGGCCCAGCGCGCCGATGCCGTCGTTCAAGAACCTCCCGCCCAGCCACCTGCGGGACCTCGTCCGCTTCCTGTCGCTGCTCAAGTGACAGCCGGCGCGATCAAGGCCGTGCTCGCCGACGTGGACGGCACGCTGGTGACACAGGAGAAGCTCCTGAGCGAGCGGGCGATCGCGGCGGTCGCCGACCTGCGCGCGCGGGGCATCGAGTTCGCGGTGACCAGCGGCCGTCCGCCGCGCGGCATGTCGATGCTGATCGAGCCGCTCGCCCTGACCACGCCGATCTCGGCGTTCAACGGCGGCCTGATCGTGCGCCCGGACATGTCGGTCGTGGAGCAGAAGACGATCCCCCAGACGATCGTCGGGCCGGCGATCGAGCTGCTGACGGCGGCCGGGCTCGACGCGTGGCTATACAGCGGCGCCGACTGGCTCGTGCGCGACCCCAAGGCCCCCCACGTGGACCGCGAGGCGAGCACGGTGAGGTTCGAGCCGAAGGTCGTCGAGAGCTTCGACGACGTCGAGGACGTCGCCAAGATCGTGGGGATCTCCGACGACCACGAGCGGGTGGCGTCGGCGACCGAGCAGGCGCGCGAGAAGTTCGGCGAGCACGTGTCGGCCGCCCAATCCCAGCCCTACTACCTGGACATCACCCACCCCAGGGCGAACAAGGGCGAGGTCGTCAGGTATCTGTCCGCGCATCTCGGCATCGCCAGCGAGCAGTTCGCGACGATCGGGGACATGCCCAACGACGTGCTCATGTTCGCGCACTCCGGCCTCAGCATCGCGATGGGCAACGCGGGCCCGGAGGTGCAGCGCGCCGCCCGGCGCGTGACAGCCTCCAACGAGCAGGAGGGGTTCGCGAAGGCGATGGAGCGCTTCGTGCTGCGCTGAGCGGCGCGCGGGAGACGGCCCTCTCCCCACCGCGCTCCCCCGTATCGACGCCCGGCCGCGTATATGGCTTGAAGCTTATATAAGTCTTTGATTAGATATCGGTAGTGACCCCGTTCGAGGCCGTCGCCGAGCCTGCTCGCCGGGCGCTGCTGGATGCGCTGGTCGACGGGCCGAAGGCGGTCGGCGCGCTGTGCGCCGCGACCGGGCTCAGCCAGCCGAACACCTCGCGGCACCTGCGGATCCTCCGCGAGACGGGGATCGTCTCGTGCACGGCCGAAGGGCAGCGGCGCCTCTACGAGCTGCGCGCCGAGCGGCTGCTGGAGCTCGATCGGTGGCTGGCGCCCTACCGCGCGCTGTGGCGCTCCAGCCTGCAGGCCCTCGAACGCCACCTCGACGAAGGGAGCTGACCGATGCCGGATTCCGCCGAAGCGATCCTCGAGGACGAGCAGGGTCGTCCCGTGCTGCGATTCGAGCGGCTGCTCGATCACCCGCCCGGCCGGGTGTGGCTCGCGCTCACGCAGCTCGACCGGCTGCGTCGCTGGCATCCCTCGCCGTTCGAGCTGGAGCCCCGCGTCGGCGGGACGGTCAGCTTCCTGGCGCCCGAGGGCGGCGCGTTCGGCGATGGTCGGGTGACGGCCTGCGAGCCGCCGCGCGTGCTCGCGTACAGCTGGGGCGAGGACCACCTGCGCTGGGAGCTCGAGCCCCACGGCGAGGGCACGCGGCTGGTTCTGACGCACACCTTCGACGACCGCCTGAAGGCGGCTCGCGACGCGGCCGGCTGGGATCTTTGCCTCGACGCGCTCGGAGCCTCGCTGGCGGGCGCCCAGAGCCCGCCGTCCGCCGCCGAGGCGGCGATCCCGGCCGGCTGGGAGGAGCTCAACCGGGCCTACGAGCGGCGCTTCGGGATCGCGCCCGAGCAGGCGACGCCGCCGCCCAGCCGCGTCACCGGCTCCGGCGCGGTCGCGCCCCTGCTGATGTTCACCGGCAACGCACGAGACGCGATGCGCTTCTACGTCTCGGTGTTCTTCCCGGCGCGGATCGAGCGGATCGAGCTCTACGGCGCCGGCGAGCAGGGCGCCGAGGGCACGGTCAAGCACGCGACGCTGCGGATCGGCGACGCCACGATCCAGTGCATCGACAGCCCGATCGAGCACGCCTTCGGCTTCACGCCCGCGATCTCGCTCGCCGTCCGGGCAGCCTCCGCGGACGCGGTGGACAGGATGTTCGCGCGCCTGTCACAGGACGGCGCCGTCCTGATGGCGCTCGACCGCTACCCGTTCAGCGAGCGCTTCGGCTGGGTCACGGACCGCTTCGGGGTGTCCTGGCAGCTCACGCTCGGCTAGAGATCTGCGGCGCGCCCGGGAAGTCTCGAGCGCCTGCATGGGCCGGCGCCTGCGCGCTCAGCGCCACCGCCAGCTCCTCGCGCGAGTGGATGTCGAGCTTCAGATAGACGTGGCGGAGGTGGTATTCGATCGTCTTCGGGGAGAGGAACATCGCCGCCGCGGCCTCGCGGGTCGTCTTCCCGGCGGCCAGCAGCAGGGCGATCTGGAGCTCCTGCGGCGTCAACTCGTCGATCGTGCTCGGGTCACGGCGCCGCAGCCGCTCGCCGGTCGCCGCGAGCTCGGTGCCGGCGCGGTCGATCCATGGGCGTGCGTCGAGCAGCTCGAACGTCGCGAGCGCGCCGCGAAGCTGCTCGCGGGCGAGCTTGCGGTTGCGCGCTCGTCGCAGGCGTTCTCCGTACGCGAGCCGCGTGCGGGCGGTCTCGAACGCGTCGGGTGTATCGGCGTGCTGCGCGAGGGCTTCCTCGAACAGCGACGCGAACGACGCGTCCTCGGCGACCAGGCCGCGGACCCGTAGAGCGCGCGCGAGCGACCACGGCTGTCCCTTCGCGCGGGCCGAGGCGCTGAACTCGTCGGCCAGTCGCCGCGCCTGCGCATGATCGCCCCGCCTGGTGGCGGCGTCGATCAGCTCCGGCGCCGGCGAGAGGTCGGGGTCGGTGATCCCGAGCTCCTCGACGAGGCGCCTTTGATGCTCCAGATGCGCGACCGCTTGCTCGGTCTCGCCCAGGCCCAGCGCGAGCATGCCGAGCGCCTCGATCGCCCACACCTCGTGCAGCCGCGTGCCGACGCGCCGGCACAGCTCGAGCGCCTCTGCGACGTTGGCGCGGCACTCCGTGTCGCGGCCCCGGCGAGCGTGCAGCCGCGCGAGGCCGGAGAGCCCGAATGCGAGGTCTGTCAACTGCCCCATCTCGCGGGCGAGGCCGATTGCCTCGAGGTATGTGGCCTCCGCCACCGCCCAACGGTCGGTGGTGGCTTGGTCGAGGGCGACCAAGCTGAGGACGAGCGGGAGCGCCCCGATCGCCGAGCGCATTCGCGCGCCCTCGAGCGCGTGGTCCAGCAGCGCTCGCCCCGTGCTGGCCTCGCGCAGGAAGATTGGCGCGGTCGCGAGCCAGGGGAGCAGCCGCAAGTCCGCGAGCAGCTCCGGTGAGCGGTTGGCGAGGGCGACCGCCTCCTGGATCCTCTCCGACCCCGCGGCCGCGTCGCCGCCCGCGACGCGTGCCATGCCGATCGCGATCGAGGCCAGGACGCGCGCTCGCGCAGAGGCGCAGTCCGCGAGAAGGTCCCACGCCCGCTCGGCGACGGCGAGCATCTCGGCGGGATCGCCGGCATAGAAGCAGGCAGCGGTGGCCTCGGCGAGCATCGCGACCGCGCGCTCGGCGTCGGCGTGCTCGGCTGCCGAGGTGAGGATCGTGTGACCTCGCATCACAGGGCCCTGCCTGACCGCGATGTGGCCGGCCAGCTCGTCGATGTCGAGCGAGCTCGCGCCGTTGCCGGTGGATGCGCGGGCCTCGTCGAGCAGCGTGACAGCCCGACGAGCGAAGCCCGCGTGCCAGCTCTCCTGCGCCGCTGCGAACACCAGCCGCCCGCGACGGTTGCGATCGGCGGTCAGCCGCCCTGCCCGCTCGAACGCGAGCGCGGAGCTCGCGTAGGCGCTGCGGTCGCGCGCCCGCTTCCCGGCCTGCTCGAGCGCAGCGGATGCCTGCTCGTCGACACCCACGGCGGCGGCGGCCAGATGCCACGCGCGGCGGTCGCCGTCGCGGTCGGGCAGGGCGGAGGCGAGCGCCCTGTGCGCCGCGCGCCTGGCCTGCGGTGGCGCGTCGGCGTAGATCGCCGAGCGCGCCAGCGGGTGGCGGAACTCGAGCGAGCCGGCCCGCACGGTGATCAGGCCGGTTCGCTCCACGGCGCCCAGCGCTGAGAGCTCGATGTTCAGGCGCTCGGCGGCGCGCTCGAGCACGGCGAGGTCGCCGCTGTCGCTGGTGGCCGCGAGCAGCAGCGCCTGGCGCTCTGGCTCGTCGAGGTCGCCCGTCCGTCGCAGGAACGCGCGTGAGATCCGCGCGGAGACGAGCAGTGGGGCTCCGCCTGGAGCGAGCGCGAGCTCATCCGCGTCGCGGGCAAGCTCGAGCAGTCCGAGCGGGTTGCCGGCGGTCGCCTCGTGCAGCTGCGCTGTTGCCTCGGGCGCGAGGGCGGGGAGCAGCGACGCGGTCTCCTCGCGGCTGAGTCCGCCGATCCGCACGGCTGGCAGGTCGGCGCCGTCGAGCAGCGAGGGCTCGCCATCGCGCACCGCGAGCAGAACGGCGATCGGGTCGGCCACGAGCCGCCGGATGGCGAAGAGCAGCGCCTCCGCGCCGGCGCGGTCCAGCCAGTGCGCGTCGTCGATCAGCACGGCCACCGGGCCCTGCTCGGCGTACGCGGCGAACAGGCTGAGCGTCGCGGCGCCGACCGCGAAGCGGTCTCGCGCCCGCGCCGGCCTCAACGCCAGCGCGCCCTCGAGCGCGAGCGCCTGCGGCTGCGGGATGCCCTCGAGCATGCCGAGCGCGGGGCGCAGGAGCTCGAGCAGCGAAGCGAACGGGATCTGCGCCTCTGACTCGACCCCGCGCGCCCGCAGCAGCTGCATCCCGCCGGCTCGCTCGGCGGCGTGCTCGAGCAGTGCGCTCTTGCCGATGCCCGGCTCGCCGACGAGCGCGAGCGTCGCGCTCGCGCCCGATCGCGCGCGCTCGAGCGCACGCTCGATCTCGCCTCGCTCACGCTCGCGCCCAACCAGCATGGGCCGATTCTGGCACCTGGTGTCAAGCCGGCAGAGACTAGGTGCCCCCCGGAAGCGAGCCGCGACGCCGCCGGCGTACGGTCGTCGTGAGTCAATCAATCTGGAGGTCTCTGATGAGCGCTACAAACGAAGCCGTCGCGGTCGACGGCGAGAAGCTGATGCAGTTCGTGTTTCGCGCGGTCGACGAGGTCGGCGCGACGCTGAACGCGGCCCTGGTCGTGATGGGCGACAAGCTCGGCCTCTACCGCGCGCTCGCCGGGACGGGCGGCTCCTCGCCGGCGGAGCTCGCCGAGCGCACCGGCACCGCCGAGCGCTACGTGCGGGAGTGGCTGAACGCGCAGGCGGCCGGGGGCTTCGTCGCGTACGACCCCGACAGCGGCCTCTACTCGCTCCCGCCCGAGCAGTGCGTCGCGCTGACGGACGAGTCGAGCCCCGCCTACCTGCCGGGCTTCTTCCAGATCGCGCTCGGGTCGGTGATCGACTCGCCGAAGATCGTGGAGAGGGCGCGCGGCGGCGACGGGCTCGGCTGGCACGAGCACGTCCACGACGTGCACGAGGGTTGCGAGCGGTTCTTCCGCCCCGGCTACAACGCCCACCTCGTGGCCGAGTGGCTGCCCGCCCTCGACGGCGTCGTCGAGAAGCTGGAGCGGGGCGCGCGCGTCGCCGACGTCGGCTGCGGGCACGGCGCCTCGACGATCCTGATGGCGACGGCGTTCCCGAGCTCGACGTTCGTCGGATCCGACTACCACGAGGGCTCGATCGCGACGGCGCGGGAGCGGGCGCGGGAGGCCGGCGTCGCCGACCGCGTCAGCTTCCAGGTGGCGCCGGCGGCGGCCTACACTGGCAGCGACTATGACCTGGTGACGATGTTCGACTGCCTGCACGACATGGGGGATCCGGTGGGGGCCGCGCGCCATGTGCGCTCGACGCTTGGCGGCGACGGAACTTGGATGATCGTCGAGCCGCATGCGGGCGATCGCGTCGAGGAGAACCTCAACCCGGTGGGGCGCGCGTATTACGGGTTCTCGACGCTGTTGTGCACGCCCGCGTCGCTCTCGCAGGAGGTCGGCCTCGCGCTCGGCGCCCAGGCTGGCGAGGCGCGGATCGGCGACGTCGTCAAGACGGGCGGCCTCAGCCGCTTTCGCCGGGTGGCCGAGACGCCGTTCAACCTCGTCTTCGAGGCGCGCCCGTGAGCATCGCCCCTGAGGAGGCGGCGGCGCCCGCGGGCCTCGCGGGCGCCCCGCCGCGGGAGCAGACGCGCGCCCGCTATCCGGACGAGACCGGCCATGCCGAGCGCGACGGCGTGCGTCTCTTCTACGAGGTGTACGGGTCGGGCGAGCAGACGCTCCTGCTGCTGCCGACGTGGTCGATCATCCCCTCGCGCTTCTGGAAGGCGCAGATCGCCTACCTCTCGCGTCACTTCCGGGTAGTGACCTTCGACGGGCGCGGCATCGGCCGCTCGGACCGGCCGGTGGGCGGGGACGCGTACGTCCCCGACGAGTTCGCCGCCGACGCGCTCGCCGTGATGGACGCGACCGGCACCGAGCGCGCGGCGCTCGTGGCGCTCTCGTGCGGCGCGCTGTGGGCGACGATCCTCGCCGCCGAGCACCCCGGGCGCGTCGACAGCGTCGCCTACATCGGCCCCGCGGTCGGGCTCGCGCCCGGTCACCCGGAGCGCGAGGTGCCGTTCGACGAGCCGCTCGAGACCGACGAGGAGTGGGCGAAGTACAACAGCCACTACTGGCAGCGCGACTATCTCGGGTTCCTCGAGTTCTTCTTCGCCAAGTGCTTCAACGAGCCGCACTCGAGCAAGCAGATCGAGGACTGCATCGGCTGGGCGCTCGAGACCGATCCGGAGACGCTCGCCGACACCACCCGGGGGATCGGCCTGCGTTGCAGCACCGAGAGCTTCAGGGACATCTGCTCGCGCGTGCGCTGTCCCACGCTCGTGATCCACGGCGACGAGGACCTGGTCCGCCCGCATGCTCAGGGCGCCGCGCTCGCCGAGGCGACCGGCGGCGAGCTGGTCACGCTGCATCACTCGGGCCACATCCCCTCGGCGCGCGACCCGGTGAAGGTCAACCTGCTGCTGCGCGAGTTCGTCGGCGGCCGGCGGGCCGCCACGTCCGCTTGGAGGCGCGCCCGCGCGCGCCGGCGGCGGGCGCTCTACGTCTGCTCGCCGATCGGCCTCGGCCACGCACAGCGCGACGTCGCGATCGCCGACGAGCTGCGAAAGCTCCACCCCGACCTCGAGATCGACTGGCTGGCGCAACATCCGGTGACCGCGGTGCTCGAGGGGCGCGGCGAGCGGATCCATCCCGCAAGCGGGGAGCTCGCCAGCGAGTCCGGCCACATGGAGTCGGAGTCGGCCGAGCACGACCTGCACTGCTTCCAGGCGTGGCGGCGGATGGACGAGATCCTGTTGGCGAATTTCATGGTCTTCCACGACCTCGTCGCGGCGGAGCAGTACGACCTGTGGATCGGCGACGAGGCGTGGGAGCTCGACTACTTCCTACACGAGAACCCGGAGCTCAAGAGCGCCGCGTACGTGTGGCTGACGGACTTCGTCGGTTGGCTGCCGATGACCGACGGCGGCGCGCGCGAGGCGTTCCTGACGGCCGACTACAACGCCGAGATGATCGAGCAGATCGCACGCTACCCGCGTGTGCGGGACCGAGCCGTGTTCGTCGGCGAGCCCGAGGACATCGTCCCTGAGCGCTTCGGCCCCGAGCTGCCCGCGATTCGCGACTGGACCGAGGAGCACTACGACTTCGCGGGCTACGTCACCGGCTTCGACCCGTCGGCGTTCGGCGACCGCGAAGCGCTGCGCGCCGAGCTTGGCTACCGCCCCGGCGAGCGCGTGTGCATCGTGACCGTCGGGGGCTCGGGCGTCGGGGCGGACCTCCTGCGCCGGGTGATCGCGAGCTTCACGGAGGCCAAGCGTCTGGTACCGGAGCTGCGGATGATCGCGGTGGCCGGACCGCGAATCGACCCCGCTTCGCTGCCGACGTGCGACGGGCTCGAGATCCGCGCCTACGTGCGCGACCTCTACCGGCACCTCGCCGCCTGCGACCTCGCGGTCGTCCAGGGCGGGTTGACGACCGCGATGGAGCTGACCGCCAACCAGCGCCCGTTCATCTACTTCCCCCTCAAGCACCACTTCGAGCAGAGCTTCCACGTCCACCACCGCCTCTGCCGCTACGGCGCCGGGCGGCGGATGGAGTTCGAGGACTCGCCGCCGGACGCGATCGCGGAGGCGATCGCCGCCGAGCTCGGCCGCGAAGTCGAGTACCGGCCGGTCGCCTCCGACGGGGCCGCGCGCGCGGCCGCGCTGATCGCCGAGGCGCTCTGATGCTCATCGAGACCGACTACCTGGTCATAGGGGCAGGGGCAAGCGGCCTTGCCTTCGCCGATGCGCTAGCGGCCGAGGCCGACGTCGAGGTGACGCTGATCGATCGTCGCGAGCACCCGGGCGGCCACTGGGCGGACGCGTATCCGTTCGTCCGCCTGCACACGCCGTCCGCGTACTACGGCGTGAACTCGCTGACGCTCGGCGAGGACCGCATCGACCAGGCCGGCGAGAACGCGGGGTACTACGAGCGGGCGACCGGCGCGGAGGTCTTCGAGTACTTCGCCGAGGCTGCCCGGCGGCTGACGCAGACGGGCCGGGTCCGCATACTCACCCGCCACGAGCACCTGGGCTCCGGCAGCGACGGCGAGCGGGTCAGGGACTCGAGCAGCGGAGCGCTCCACGACGTGGCGGTGCGTCACAAGGTGGTGGACGCTCGCTACCTGGAGGGGTCGATCCCCGCAACCCACACCGCCCCGTTTGAGGTGGCCGCCGACGCACGGCTCGTGCCGGTCAACGAGCTGCCCGCAGCCGCGCAACCGGACTGCTCCTACACCGTGCTGGGGTCCGGCAAGACGGCTGCTGACGCGTGCACCTGGCTGCTGGAGAACGACGTGCAGCCGGACCGGATCCGCTGGATCCGACCCCGCGACGCGTGGTTCTACGACCGCCGCCATTTTCAGCCGCTGGCGCAGGTCGGCGCGATCATGGAGGGGCTGTCGCTCGATGCCGAGGCCGGCGCCCAGGCGGCCGACCTCGACGAGATCTTCGAGCGGCTCGAGGGCTCGGGGCGCCTGGTGCGCATCGACCCGGCGCGGCCGGCGACGATGTACCGCGGCACGATGCTCAGCGCCCGCGAGCTCGCGGCCCTGCGGCAGATAGAGGACGTCGTCAGGCTCGGCCGCGTGCGCCGGATCGAGACCGACCGCATCGTGCTCGAGCGCGGGGAGACCGAGAGCGGTCCCGATGTCATACACGTTGACTGCACGGCGCTCGGCCTGAGCAACGCCCCCGCCACGCCGATCTTCCAGCCTGGCCGGATCGTGCTCCAACAGGTGCGACTGCTATCGCCCTGCTTCAACGCGGCTCTCATCGGCTTCGTCGAGGCCCGCCGGGACGACGACGCCGACAGGAACCGGCTATGCCCACCGAACCCCTACCCGAGCAGCACCGAGGACTGGCCGCGCCAGATGAGGCGCACATGGATAGCGGCGGAACGGTGGTTCGGCGAGCCCGACCTCTCGGAGTGGGTGCCGCAGAGCCGGCTCAACCTGCTGCGCACACTTCCCGACCACGCGGCCGAGCCGCATGTGCAAAAGGCAGTCAAGCGATATCTCACCCACCTCGACGCGGCGATCGAGCGGCTGGCGCAGCTGGACGGATCGAGCTCACCAGAAGGCGAGGCGAGCGTGTAGGAGGCCCGGGCGTATCTGTGATGGGGCGATACGGGGCTCGAACCAGTGACCTCCGCCTTGTCGATTCGTCCTGGGGCGCGAACGACACGGCACGATGTGGCAGAACCCGCATATTCATGGGGATTTCAAGCTGTCAGTCGGTCATCGCTTGCGGGTACTCCATCGTTGTTTGTGGGCAAAATGTGAGCAGGATTGCGGGATACGGAGCGCATCCTGCGAGCCGCCTCGTGCGCCCGCTGCGGCAGCAGGAGGCTATAAACGTCCACGGCGTCGGCGCCGCTGCGGGCCATCCCCAGCGTTCCGTAACTTCGATCCGTGGCGACGGACGCTCCCAGCACGACCGACCCCGACGGTCGCCTCGTCGTATTCGACGCCGGCACCCGCCAGCACCTTGCGCTTGGCCGCCCCGAGCTCGTGGACGAGGTTGACGTCATCCTCGGCGCGGTCGCCCACCCCGATCATCGCATCGAGGACGCAATCCCCGGTCGCGAGCACTTCTATCGCCGTGACCTCGATCCGCGACGCTGGCTGCGCGTCGTCGTAGACTTCAACGATCAGCCAGCGTGGGTCGTGACCGCCTTGGTCCAGAACAATCCGCCGCGAGGCTACGAGCAATGACCATCACCATCGCCGGCATCTCCTTCGATCATCACCACTACGACGAGCGCGGCGACGTGCTCTACCTCAACGTCGGCGAGCCGCGCCCAGCGGCACGCGGCCTGGAGACGCCAGACGGCCACGCGATCCACTACGACGAGTCGGGTGCCGTAATCGGCATCACGCTCCTCAACGTCCGGCGTACGCTTGAACGAGACGGGCAGCTCACGCTGAGTCTCCCACCGGAGCATGTGGCCGCCGACGACTTGCAGCCGATACTCGCCGCAGCCTGACCACTACCCAGAGCACGGATCGCAAAGCGCACGCCGCGCCCACGCTGCAGCGCGTTGAGCGCGGCTAGCGAACGCCGGCGCGGTCTCGTCGCGCAGCCGGAGCAACGCAAGGGCAACGTAGTTCAGGGCCTCTCCGGAGTGTCGCCAACGTCGACCTCACGACCTACGGGGTTGCCGGTACCGGCAGGTGCCGCCGGCGAAGATGGACTTGTAACCGCGCATGATGGCGACGCGTGGTATCCGTCGCTTCGAGCGGCTAGCTGAAATTGTCGTCCGCCAAGAAGCGCTGCGCCGTCGGGAACCACCGCAGTGGAGTGTTTGGGAGCAGCGCGCCATAACGGGACGTGAGTCCTGGGTTGGGGTCAATGACTCCGACCCAGGGCGCGCTCTCATTGAGTGAAAGCGCGCGCTGGATCGCCTTCTCGGCCTCAATATCCCCCACTGGCAATGAGTAGCCGAAGAAGACAACCCTATCGCTGTCGCGCAGCGCGTCTCGCGCCTCTGACCACACAGCCGGCATGAATGCGTCAATGAGAGCACCCTTATTGTACACGGGGGGAACGATTACCGGCCAAACGTTCCAGCTCGAGCCCTTCCCCTTGGGTTTCATCCGGACGTGGTGTACTTCACGAAGGTTGCGCTCGCGCGTGATCAGCACGTCTGCTGGCCCGCTGAACTCTCCGGCTAGTGGGTTCCCCGGCAACGTTTGCCGGTTTCCATAACCAGGGGTGATGGCGCTGGTGGCGAAGTCCTGTGGTCGAGATCGCTACTCGACCGGGAGGGGATATGGCCGCCAGGGTGCAGTTGCGGGAGATCACCAGCGA
>DASZFZ010000013.1:0-1915 GCA_035939315.1 Solirubrobacteraceae bacterium
GGCCGCGTCCAGATCGAACCCGGCTTCACGATCGGCCACGAGTATGTCGGAAGGGTCCTGGCGACAGGCGAGGACGTGCGCGAGCTCAGCGTCGGCGACCGCGTGCTCGGATGCTTCCAGACCGCCTGCGGGCGCTGCTTCTTCTGCCGCCGCGGCTGGTTTCACAAGTGCGACTTCTCGCGCACCTTCGGCCACGGTGCGACGCTCGGCTCGCTTCAGGGCACCCAGGCCGAGCAGGCGCTCGTGCCCAACGCGGACCTCGTCCTGCGCAAGGTCCCCGACGGCATGAGCGAGGACGTCGCGCTGTTCGCGGGCGACGTGATGGGCACCGGCTACCACGCGGTCGTCGACAGCGACCTGCGCCCCGGGGACACCGCCGCGGTGCTCGGGCTCGGACCGGTGGGGCTGTGCGCCGTGCAGGCGGCGCGCGCCGTGGGAGCCGCACACGTGATCGCCGTCGACTCCGTCCCCGACCGGCTGCGCATGGCCGAGTCCTTCGGCGCCACGGCCGTCCACCTGAGCGACGGCGACCCGCGGGGAGCGGCGCGCGAGGCGCCCGGCGGCCGGGGTGTGGACGTCTGCATCGACGCGGTCGGCGATCCGCGCGCGCTCGACCTCGCGCTGAAGCTGACGCGCAAGTGCGGGACCGTGCAGACGATCGGCGTCTACGCCGAGCGGGCCGAGGTGCACATGGGGCTCTTGTGGATCAAGTCGCTGCGCCTTCGCTCCGGTCACGCCAACGTGATCGGGCACCTCGACAGCGTGCTCGCGATGATGTCCGCCGGCCTGCTCGATCCGGCACCCCTGGTGAGCAACCACATGCCCCTCGACGAGGCCCCCGAGGCATACCGTCTCTACGACCGTCGCGAGGCCCTGAAGATCGTGCTGCGCCCGTAGCGGGTCCCCTCCCGTCGAGGTAGGCTGCCGGGATGACCACTATCTCCGCAGACGCCCTGCCTGACTCGCTGAGCGCCCCCGCGCGCGAATTCATCTCGCAGTCACACCGCCTTCTGATCGGCGCCGAGCGCCCGGATGCCGCCGACGGACGCGTCTTCGCCACCGTCGACCCCGCGACGGGGCGCGAGATCGCGCAGGTCGCCCACGCCGGCGCCGAGGACGTGGATCGCGCAGTTGCGGCGGCGCGCGAGGCGTTCGAGAACGGCCCCTGGGCCTCGCTCCCCGCGGCCGGTCGCGAGCGCCTGATGCTCGATCTCGCGCACGCGATCGAAGAGCGGGCCCAGGAGCTTGCCCAGATCGAGTCGCTCGACAACGGCAAGCCGGTCGGGCTCGCCCAGTACGTCGACGTCGCGGGAACTGTCGCGCACCTGCGCTACTTCGCCGGCTGGCCCTCGAAGATCGAGGGCAACGTGCTGCCGGTGAGCGCGCCGAACATGCACGTCTACACGCGGCGCGAGCCCGTCGGCGTGTGCGCCCAGATCGTGCCCTGGAACTTCCCTCTGATGATGGCGGCGTGGAAGATCGCGCCGATGCTCGCCGCCGGATGCACGAGCGTGCTCAAGCCGGCCGAGCAGACACCGCTGACCGCGCTGCGGCTCGGCGAGCTGGCGCTCGAGGTCGGCTTCCCGCCGGGCGTGCTGAACGTGCTCACCGGGGACGGCGAGACGGGCGCGGCGCTCGTCGACCACCCCGGGGTCGACAAGATCGCGTTCACGGGATCGACGGTGGTCGGCCGCGAGATCGGTGCGAAGGCGGGCCGGGCGCTCAAGCGCCTGACGCTCGAGCTGGGTGGCAAGTCAGCGAACGTGATCCTTCCCGACGCCGACATCGAGAAGGCGATCGCCGGCTCCTACCAGGCGATCTACTTCAACTCTGGCCAGGCCTGCAACGCCGGCTCGCGACTCTTCGCTCCGGCGGACCGCTTCGACGAGGTCGTCGGCGCGCTGGTCGAGCAGGC
>DASZFZ010000014.1:0-38744 GCA_035939315.1 Solirubrobacteraceae bacterium
CCGACCCCTGTGGGGGCGCGGTAGTCGCCGAACGCCGCCCGCAGGGTCTCGGCCCACTCTCCGGTCGTCGCTCCCGCCCGCGCGGCCGCGATCGTCGGCGGCATGATGTTCGCGTCCTCCGTCGCCGCCGCGCGGGCGAGCTCCGCAAGCGCTTCGTCGACCGCGCGCTGGTCGCGCTGCTCGCGCCACCGCTCCACCGCGGCGCGCCGGGAAGCCTCGACCTCCTGATCCACGACCAGGATCCCGCCGTCCGCGTCCTGGGTGTGGGGGGAGGGTTCCGTCTCGTCGAAGCGGTTCACGCCGACGACGGTCAGCTCGCGCGACTCGATCCGCCGCAGCCGCTCGCGGTGGGAGTCGACCAGTGCGGCCTTCATGTAGTCGACTGTCTCGACGGCGCCGCCCATCTCGGCGACCCGCGCCATCTCCTCTCGGGCTCCCTCGACGAGCTCGGACACCAGTCCGTCCATCACCTTGGAGCCCTCGAAGATGTCCGGGTACTCGAGCAGGTCGGTCTCGTAGGCCATCACCTGTTGGATGCGCAATGACCACTGCTGATCCCACGGGCGCGGGAGGCCAAGCGCCTCGTTCCAGGCGGGCAGCTGGATCGCGCGCGCCCGAGCGTCGCGCCCGAGCGTGACGGCGAGCGCCTCCAGGACGATCCGCTGCAGGTTGTTCTCGGGCTGGGCCTCGGTGAGGCCCAAGGAGTTGACCTGGACGCCGTAGCGGAAGCGCAGGTGGCGCTCGTCGGCGACGCCGTAGCGCTCGCGGCCGAGCTCCTCCCAGAGGATCGACATGGCGCGCAGCTTGGCGTGCTCCTCGACGAAGCGCACGCCGGCGTTGACGAAGAAGGAGATGCGCCCGAAGACCTGGCCCATCAGCTCGCCGGCGCGCTCGCCGAGGCGCTCGCGCACCGCGTCGAGCACGGCGATCGCGTTGCTGAGCGCGTAGGCGATCTCCTGGACGGGCGTGGCGCCGGCCTCCTGCAGGTGATAGGAGCAGATGTTGATCGGGTTCCACTTGGGGACGTGCTCGACGGTGTAGGCGATCATGTCGGCGATCAGGCGCATCGAGGGGGCGGGCGGGAACGCGTAGGTGCCGCGCGCCAGGAACTCCTTGATGATGTCGTTCTGGGTGGTGCCCTGGAGCTGCTCCTGGCGGGCGGGTGGGCTCTGGTTTTCGGCGGCGACGATGTAGAGCGCCAGCAGCCACGCGGCGGTGGCGTTGATCGTCATCGAGGTGTTCATCTCGCCGAGCGGGATGCCGTCCATCAGCGCGGCCATGTCGCCGCGGTGGGAGATCGGCACGCCGACCTTGCCGACCTCGCCGCGGGCGAGCTCGTGGTCGGGGTCATAGCCGGTCTGGGTGGGCAGGTCGAAGGCGACCGACAGGCCGGTCTGGCCCTTTTCGAGGTTGCGCCGGTAGAGCTCGTTGGATGCCTTGGCGGTCGAGTGGCCGGCGTAGGTGCGCATCATCCACGGGCGGTCGCGCTCGGGCAGGCGGGCGGTGTGCTGTTCGCTCATCGCGCCAATTGTACGGTTGGGCCGAGGGCTTTATCCTGGCGCCCATGAACCAAACGCTCGAGAGACCACGCACGGGCGGGCCGGGGAGCGGCCTGGGGGGCGCCTGGAGGGTGATCGTCTGCAACGACGACCACAACACCTTCGACCACGTCGCACGCACGCTCAGCCGCTTCATCCCGGGCATCTCGCTCAAGCGCGGACACGAGATCGCGGGCGTGATCCACGCCTCCGGACGCGCGATCGTCTACACCGGCCATCAGGAGCCGGCCGAGCACTACTGGGAGCAGCTCAAGGGCGCGGGGCTGACGATGGCGCCGCTCGAGCAGGGCTAGGAACGACGACGTTCAGGAGGGGTTTGGCGTTGCTCGAGACCGGCCCGTGGCGGCGGCCTCAGGTGATCTCGCCGACCGGGGAGCCGTGGCCGTGGCCGTTTCCATGGCCGTCGGAGACCGGCGGCGGGACGAGCACGGAGCCGTGGGCGGTGCGGTCCCACCAGCCGTAGAGCACGGGGATCTGGTACCAGCTCGAGTGGGCGGTGCGGAAGTAGAGCATCTCCGGGCCCTCCCAGTAGCGTTCCCATTCCAGGTACTGTTCGAAGCTGGCGAGCTGCTGGAAGCGGTAGCGGTCGTCGCGCGAGCGGTAGACGGCGTAGTCGGTCGCGCCGTAGCGCAGCGCCACCGCGGCGATCTCGTTCAGGTCCTTCTCGAAGCCGTCGCCGCGGAAGCCGGTGGCGTACCAGGGGACGATCACGCAGCCGGCCATCAGGCGCCGACCTCCGCGTAGATCGCGCCGGGGCCGTCGGCGGTCTTGCCCTGGCCCTCGGCGTCGGCGCCGACGAGGATCGCGATCTTTCCGAGGTGCTTGTTTTCGAGCATCAGCTGGTGTGCTTCGGCGACTCCGTCGAAGCCTAGCGTGCGCCACAGCACGGGGCGGATCTGGCCGCTCTCGATCAGCTCGTTGGCCTTCATGCACTCGTATGCGTTGGCGAAGTGCGAGCCCAGGATCTCCTTCTGGCGCATCCACAGGTAGGCGACGTTGAAGTCCAGGTCGATCCCGGTCGTGCCCGCGCAGATCACGATTTTGCCGAACGTCTTGGCGGTGAACACGGACGTCGGGAAGGTCGCTTTGCCGACGTGCTCGAAGACGATCTCGGGGGCGTCGCCGAGGATCTCCTTGACGCGCTTGCCGAACGCGCGCGAGACCTTGAAGCGCTCGGCCTCCTCCTGCTCTGACTCGCCGCCCTTGCGCATCATCCCGGCGAACTCGCCGCGGTCGATGTAGTCGACGGCGCCGAGGCGCTTGACCAGCTCGCCCTTCTCGGCCGAGGAGACGACGCCCACGCAGTGCGCGCCGGCGGCCGCGCACAGCTGGGTGGCGAACACGCCGAGGCCGCCGGCGGCGCCCCAGATCAGCACGTTCTGGCCGGCCTGCAGCTTGCAGCGGGTGATCAGCATGCGGTATGCGGTGAAGTACACGAGGCCGTAGGAGGCGGCCTCCTCCCAGGTCAGCGCCTGGGGCTTTGGCAGCAGCTGCTGGGCCTGGACCTTGGTGAACTGCGCGAAGGAGCCCCAGGTCGTCTCATAGCCCCAGATCCTCTGCGAGGGGGCGGCCATCGGGTCCAGGCCGTGTACCTCGGGGTCCTCGTAGGAGGCCTGGTTGCAGTGCACGACGACCTCGTCGCCGACCTTCCAGCGGGTCACGCCGGCGCCGACCTTCCAGACTACGCCGGAGGCGTCCGAGCCGCCGATGTGGTGGCCGTACTCGGGGTGGTCGCCGTAGCGCATCACCGACACGGGCTTGCCGAGCGCCGCCCACACGTTGTTGTAGTTGACGCCGGCGGCCATCACGCGCACGATCACCTCGAAGGCGCCCGGCTCTGGCACCTCGATCTCCTCGACCTTGAAGGCGTCCTTGGGCTCGCCGAAGCGGTCCTCGCGGATCACCCAGGCGGCCATCGTGTCCGGCAGCTCGCCGGGCTCTGCGTCTATCGCGGAAACTTGCTGGAGATCGATCGCCACTGTGCTCGTCGGTCCTTGCTGTCGGGGTCGGGACGAGAGGCAATCCTACCCTGATGCGGGCGCTCGGTCGGGCAGCGTCGCGACCAGCTCGATCCGGTGGGGGATCTTGTAGGGGGCGAGCGTCTCGCGCAGGCGCGCGCGCAGCGCCTCCCCGCCGAGCCGCTCGCCCGCCCGCGCCGCGGCCGGCACGACGTAGGCGACGATCGCTTCGCCGCGGCGCTCGTCGGGCTCGCCGCGCACGCGCGCCGCGGCCACCCCGGGGATCGCTGTGAGCGCCTCCTCGATCTGCTGGGGGTAGACGTGGTAGCCGGTGTTGATCATGTCGTCCAGGCGCCCGCGCAGGTGCAGGCAGCCGTCGGCGTCGAGGCTCGCGAGGTCGCCGAGCGCGCACCAGCCGTCGGGGTCGGCGTACTCCCGCACGACCATCGCCGAGCGCGTGCACAGCTCGCCCACGCCCTCCTGCCCGCCCGCGACCGGCCGCAGGCGCAGCTCGACGGGCGCGCCGACCGGGCGCCCGCAGCTTCCCGCCAGGCCAGGCTCGCCGTCGAGGATCGCGGCGTGGTCGCGCTGGCCGAGGATCGCGAGCGGCCAGCCGCCCTCCAGGCGGCCGTAGACCTGCACGAGCACCGGCCCGAGCGCGGCGTGGGCGCGGCGCATCTGCTCGAGCGACAGCGGCGCGCCGCCGTACACGAGCCTGCGCAGGCGGCCGGCGGCGGGCGCGCCCGTGTCCTCCAGCGAGCGCGTGAGCGCGGCCAGCATCCCCGAGGTCATGCCAGTGGCGGTCACGGCGAAGCGCTCGATCAGCTCCGGCACGCGCGCCGGGTCGAAGCGCTCCACCAGCACCTGCGGGCGCCCCATCCACAGGAACGGGAAGCTGCCGATCAGCGCGGTGCCGTGCGGGAGCTGCTGGAGCGTCAGCAGCGTCTCGTCGTGCTCGCGCCAGCCCGCGCCGTAGGCGCCCGAGCGGTACAGGCGGCAGTTCAGCGCGATCGTCTGCGCCCAGTTGCCGTAGGAGATGGGGACGGCGTGCAGCTCGCCCGTGCGCACGCCGCGCGGGTACAGGTGCAGCGGGCGCTCTGGCGGCACCGCCGAATCCGGCTCGCGGGGGCGCCCGTCGGGTGCGCTGTCGTCGTCGTGCACGATCGCCGGGCGCCGCAGCAGCGCGGCGTGCGCGCGGTCGGCGAGCGCGAAGCGCGCCTGTGCGGCGTCGAGCATCGCCTCGGCCTCCGCGGGCGCCGTCGCGGGGTCCATCACCAGTCGCGTCGCGCCGACCCACTCGACCGCTAGGTACGCCTCGAAGGCGGCGATGCTGTTGGCGTACCAGACGCCGACGGGCTCGCCCGCGAGACCCTCCTCGGCCAGCGTGCCGGCGAGGCGGTCGACGCGCGCCACGAGCTCGCCGCGGCTGCGCACGCGGCCGGCCTCGTCCAGCAGCGCGGGGCGATCGGGCTGCTCCAGCAGCATCGCGCGGAGCGTCGCGGCGCCCGTGGGCACGTGGTCGCCCGCGGCGCCGGTCGCAATCGGCTCGCTCACGACGCGGGTGCGACGGCTGCGCTCAGCTGCTCGCGCAGCAGCTCCCGCTGGACCTTGGCGCCGCCCAGCACCGTCGGCAGCTCGGCGAGCAAGCGCACGCGCGGGCGCGCGTGAGGCTCCAGAACGGCCGCGGCGGCGTCCGCGATCTCGATCGCCAGCCGCGGCGAGTCCTCGTGCCCGGCCTTCAGCACGACGGCCGCCACCACCTCCTGCGCGCCCGCTGCGCCCAGCCCGACCGCCCCGCAGTTCGCCACCGCCGCGTGCCGCAGCACGGCGGCCTCGATCTCGTGCGGGAACACGGTCCCGTGGGCCGTCTCGATCGCGTCGCGCGCGCGGTCGACGTAGTAGAGGAAGCCGTCCGCGTCCAGGTAGCCGAGGTCGCGCGAGCGAAACCAGCCGCCGGGCAGCCGCGACTCGCGGTCGAGGTCGGGGCGCCGCCAGTAGCCGCCGCCGGACATCGGGCTGCGCACGACGATCTCGCCCACCGCGCCAGCCGGCAGGCGCTCGCCGGCGGCGTCGACGATGCGCAGGTCCAGGAACGGCGAGGCGGGGCGCCCGACCGACCGCAGGCGCGCCGGCTTCGCTCTCGCCTCGGCGGCGCTCAGGCGCGTGGCCGGGGCGCCCTGCTCGGTGGCGCCGTAGCCGTGGCACCACACCTCTCCCAGCAGAGCGCTCGCGCGCCTGAGCAGCTCGGGCGTGGCGAACAGCGTCACGAGCCGGCGCAGCCTGTGCTCGAAGCCTTCCGCCGTCGCGATCTGGTCGAGCAGCGCGATCAGCATCGGCCCCGGCACGAGCACGCCGGTGACGCCCTCGGCGGTCAGCGTCTGGACGATCGCCGCCGGGTCGAAGGCGGCGTCGTCCTGGAGCACCGTGCGCGCGCCCCTGAGCATGTAGGGCAGCAGCGTCTGCGCCCCCGAGGCCCACTGCACGGCGTGCACGTGCAGGTTCACGTCGTCGGTGCCCAGCGGCTTTTCGGCGAGCGTGTCGAGGTGGGCGAGGTTGTGGGCGACGAGCGCGTGCCAGGCGCGGTGGCTGACGATCCACGGCTTCGGCGCGCCGGTCGTCCCGGTCGTCGGCTGGATGCACACCGGGGCGTCCTCGTCGACGTCCAGCGAGGGCTGTGCGCCGTCGCCGCCGCGCAGCAGCTCCTCGTAGGGCAGCGACCAGTACGGCGGGTCCTCGCCGATCGCCACCCACAGGCGCACCTGGCCCAGCTCGGCCCGGTGCTCGGCCAGCGCGGCGGCGAAGCGCGTATCGAAGACGACGGCGCTCGCGCCGACGTGGGCCAGCAGCGCGACGTGGACGGGCATCTCGAAGTGGCTGTGCAGGACGACGCGCACGAAGCCGCCGCGCTCGAGCGCGAGCCACGTCTCGACCAGCTCGGGAGTGTTGTAGCCGAGCACGGCGACGCGCTCGCCGGGGCGCACGCCTCGTGTGCCCAGCCCGTCGGCGAAGCGGTTGGCGGCCTCGTCGAGCGCCGCGAACGTCGAGCCGTCGCGCGCGTCGCCCAGCGCGACCCGATCTGCGAAGCGCCTCGCCGCCTCGACGGCGAGCATGCCTGCTCGGACCTGCATGTCGATCTCCTTTCTGTCGCTCTCGCTGCCGTGCCCGGCGCCTAGGTGCTTCGCGGATTACGCTGGGCGCGGCAGCCAGGCGACCGTAGGCGGGGCTCGGCAGCAGGGGCCCGCGGTCTCGTGGGCGGGCGGCGCCGGGCAACGCATCTGTCGCTCAGCGTCAACTCGGCGCTTGTCAGGCGGTGCAGATCGGCCTAACGTGGAGCCGGGCGATGACAGTGGATCTGGTCTTCTCCACCTCCGGGATGCCAAGCGCCGAGCGCCTGCCGTCGCTGCGCGCGGCGGTTCGCGACGGCTTCCTCGACCTGAGCGTGAGGCCGCTGGCGCGAGCTGGCGCGCAGCTCGACGGCTTCGTGCACGTACGCGACCTCGGCGGCATGCGGGTGGCACGCTTCGGCGGCAGCCCGGTCGTGGCTACGCGCACCCATGGCCATCTCGCCCGCGCGGACACCGACGACTACCTGCTCGCGCTGCACACCCGCGGGATCGCCCGCGCCGCCCAGGGCGGCCGTCAGATCACGTTGCGCCCCGGCGACTTCGCGCTGCTCGACAGCGCGCGGCCATACACGATCGAGCTCGCCAACTCCGGGCCGTTCGAGCACATCGCATACCAGATACCCCGTGCGCGCCTGGACGCGCGCGCCGCCGATTCGCTCGAGCGGGCGCTGGCCTTCCGCGTGCCCGTGGGCAGCGATCCCGGCAGCCTCGCCTCGCCCTACCTACAGACGCTCGCCTCGGCCGGCTGGCGCACCCCCGCGGGCGCCGCCGCGCCGCTGATCGAGACGGGGCTCGACCTGCTCGTCGGGGCGCTGTTGATGGCGGCCGGACAGCAGGCTCCCGCGAGCTTCCGCCAGGGGGAGCTGTTGCAGCGGCTGAAGCGGCATGCGCTGGAGCGCCTCGGCGACCCGGAGCTCGCGCCCGGCGCGGTGGCGGCCGTTCACTTCGTCTCGGTGCGCCAGCTGCACCGTCTGTTCGCGCGCGAGGGCGAGACCTTCGGCGCGTGGGTGCGCGAGCAGCGCCTGGGCCGCGCGCGCCGCGACCTGGCCGACCCGCGGCTCGCGGGCGCCTCGATCGCCGAGCTGAGCGCGCGCTGGGGCTTTCGCAGCGCCGCCCACTTCACGCGCGCGTTCTCGGCGCGCTACGGGGTCGGCCCGCGCGACTTCCGCAGGGCGGCCGCGAGCCGCCGTCCCGCGCTTGCGCCCGAGCGCCCTGGTCGTTGACCGCCAGCGACAGACGTACGGCCTCGAGCGCCGCCCGCCCGCCGCGCGCCTAGCGTCGCAGGCGGCCACGACAAAACGCCCCGCGGCGCGTCTCAGCGCACGAGCCGCAGGCGCCGATCCGACGGAGGTTTCAATGAGCGCGAGCACCACGGAGATCATCGACGCGCACCGCAGGGCGGGGCGGACGTTCACCGCGGCCGGCGCGCGCAGCTTCGTCCGCGAGCAGGGGGAGGGTGAGGCGGTCGTGTGCGTGCACGGCATGTGGGGCTCCTCGTTCCTGTACCGCAAGGTGCTGGGCGAGCTCGCAGGGCGCGGGCTGCGCGGCATCAGCTTCGACCTGCCGGGCTTCGGGCTGGCGCAGCGGCCGCGGGACTACGACTACAGCTGGAGCGGGCTGGGTCGCTTCGCGACAGCCGCGGTCGACGCGCTGAAGCTCGACCGCTTCCATCTGGTGGTACACGACATCGGCGGGCCCGTGGGCTTCGAGCTGGCGGCCGCCCGTCGCGAGCGGATCGCCTCGATCACGCTGCTGAACACGATCGTCGACGTGACCGAGTTCAAGCCGCCGTGGAGCATGGAGCCGTTCCGCCACCGCGGCATCGGCGAGGCTTGGCTGGCGGGCATCAAGAAGCCGATGTTCCGCAGGCTGATGGCGCTCCAGGGCCTCGGCGATCCCGGCTGCATCACCAAGCCCGAATTGAACGCCTACGTCGACCTGATGCGAGGCGACGACAACGGCCGCGGATTCCTGCAGGTCTCGCGCCACGCCGAGCGCACGGCCGAGAAGCAGGAGCTATATCGGAGCACGCTCGGCAACGTGCCCTACCCGGTGCAGATCGTGTGGGCCGCCGAGGATCCGGCGATGAAGCTCACCAAGTACGGGGAGCCGGCGCGCAGGGTGGCGGGGCTGAAGGAGATCCAGACGCTCCCCGGCAAGCACTTCCCCCAGGAGGACCAGGCGCCGGCGATCGCCGAGCGCGTCGCGGCGATCGCCCGGCGCAGCCGGCTCACGGCGCTGAAGAAGACGGCCTGAGCGGGCCCTCGCCCAGGCTGCGTCCGGCGGGCGGGGCGTGAGCGCCGTCGTGGTCGGCGTTCGCGCCCCGCTGCCTTCTCAGGCCCGGGCTCGCGCCGAGTGCGCTCGGCACACGAGTCAGGCGGGGTCCGCCGGCAGGATCGAGCGCATGCGGTCGATCGCCTGCGCGGACCCCTCGACGATCCCGCCGCGCTCGACGGCGCCGTCGGCGGTGATCGCGCCGCTGCCGAGCGCCACGAGCGTGTCGGCGTCCGCGGTGACGCGCACGGCGGGCTCGGCGGCCGCGCCGATGCGCGCACGGCCGGCGCCGTCGGACACTTCGAGGCACACGGGCTCCTCGCCGGGGATGCGAAACTCGTAGGACTCCGCGATCCCGCGGGCGGCGCTCGCGTCGAAGCGAGCGCGCAGCGCCAGCACCAGCCAGTGCGCCTTGAACGGGCGTCCCTGGGTTGTCGAGGGCAGCGTGCGCAGGCCCCAGCGCGCCAGCTCGGTGACGGCCGCGCCGAGCGCCTGTCCGTGCTCGGTGAGCTCGTACACGCTCACTGCGTTGGCGGGGGCCTCGAGGCGCCGCTTGCGCACGAGGTCATTGGCCTGCATCTCGCGCAGTCGCGCCGCGAGCACGTTGGTGGGCACGCTCACGAGCCCCTCCAGCAGGTCGGTGTAGCGCCGCGGCCCGGCGAGCAGCTCGCGCACGATCAGCAGCGTCCAGCGCTCGCCGACCAGGTCGAGCGCGTGGGCGAGGCTGCAGTGCTGGTCATAGGTCCGCGACATCTATGCTTTACTTTAACAAGTAGAGACTATTAAAAGACAAACACAGACTTTTGATATGGAACTTCCGATTGTAACGGGCGTGTCGCACCGGCAGGTGGACGTCGGCGGGCTGTCGCTGCACGTCGCGCAGGCCGGCTCCGGGCCGCCCGTGATGCTGCTCCACGGCTGGCCGCAGCACTGGTACGCGTGGCGGCGGGTGGTGCCGGCGCTCGCGTCCGAGCACACCGTCATCTGTCCGGACATGCGCGGCTTCGGTTGGAGCGAGGCGCCCGCCGCGGGCTACGACAAGGCCACGCTCGCCCGCGACGTGCTCGCGCTGCTCGACGCGCTCGAGCTCGAGCGCGTCGACTTGATCGGCCACGACTGGGGCGCGTGGGTCGGCTTCATCCTGTGCCTGGAGCACCCCGAGCGCTTCGCGCACTACCTCGCGCTCAACATGTACACGCCGTGGCCGGAAGGTCCCTCGCCGCGCGGCCTGACGGTGCTGGCGAGGCTCTGGTACCAGCTCGTGCTCGCGAGCCCCCTGGTGGGGGAGCGCGTCGTTCGCGGCGGCTCGTTCGTCAGGCGCCTGATCACCGCCGGCGCCGTGCACGACGCCTGGAGCGAGGAGGAGCTGGCGGCGTTCGCGGACGTGCTGCGGGCGCCCGCGCGGGCGCGCGCGTCGGTGCTCCTGTATCGCACGTTCCTGCTGCGCGAGCTCGCGCCGTTCCTGCGCGGCCGCTACGACGGCCGGCGCCTGCACGTGCCGACGCTGCTGCTGCACGGCACGCGCGACCTGGCGATCGACCACCACGCGCTCGGCCGCTGGCGCGAGCACGCGGACGCGATGGAGGTCGAGTTGCGCGAGGACTCCGGCCATTTCATCGCCGAGGAGCTCCCCGAGCTGGTGGTGGAGCGCGCACGCGAGCTGTTCGCCGGCGTAGCTCCCGTGTCCCGGCATGCCCCGTAGGAAGGCGTCAGTCCATGAACAGCGAGCCCAAGGAGAGCAGATGCGCGCAGTAGTCCTGACCAAGTACGGCCCGCCCGAGCGGCTGCAGGTGCAACAGCGGGAGGATCCGTCGGCGCCCGGCCCGCACGAGGTCACCGTCGCGATCGCCGCGACCGGGGTGGCGTTCTCGGAGCTGATGGCGCGAATCGGCGTCTACCCGCCCGCGCCGAAGCCGCCGTGCGTGCTCGGGACCGATATCGCGGGGACCGTGGTCGAGGTCGGCGAGCAGGTCGACACGCTCGCCGTCGGCGACCGCGTGTTCGGGGTCACGCACTACGGCGGCTATGCCGAGTGCGTCAACACCCACGCCGACAACCTGCGCGTGCTGCCCGAGCGGCTGAGCTTCGAGCAGGGCGCGGCGATCCCGGTCAACTACGCGACCGCGTGGCTGGCCACCGTCAGTCACGGCGGGCTCGCTTTCCGGCCGGGCGCGCGCGTGCTCGTGCACGCGGCCGCCGGCGGAGTCGGGATCGCGGCCACGCAGCTCGCCAAGCGCTACGGCGCGGAGATCTGGGGCACCTCCTCGCGCGCCAAGCACGAGCAGATTCGCGGCTTCGGCGTCGACCACCCGATCGACTACCACGACGCCGGCTGGGAGCGCGCGTTGCCGAAGCTCGACCTGGTGCTCGACCCGCTCGGCGCGGGCAGCTGGCGCACGAGCTACCGGCTGCTGAAGGCCGACGGGCGTTCGATCAACTACGGCGCCTCCTCGTTCGCCCCGGACGTCCGCCGCAGCCCGGTGGCGTTCCTCAAAGCCGCGGCGGGCATGCGCAAGATCAACCCGCTCAAGCAGATGTGGGACTCCAAGGCGGTTGTCGGCTTGATGCTGCCGACGATCTGGGACGAACGCGAGACCTTCGGCTCGCTGTTGGAGCCGCTGCTCGGGCTGATCGACGACGGCACGATCATGCCGGTGATCGACGCGAGCTTCCCGCTGGAGCAGGCGCCCGCCGCGCACAGGCGCCTGGTCGAGCGCCAGAACGTCGGCAAGGTCGTGCTCGTGCCGTAGTCGCGTTCCGGCACAGCCAGCCAGGCCGCCTAGACGCGTCAAGCAGACGGAGGACGATGTTGTGCGTGGAGCGTCCCTGGGTGCGCTGCAACGCACGATGATCGCCCGACCCATGCGGTCCCTACGCTCTGGCTATGGCCCCTACCGACCACACGATCCGGCTTCAGCGCAGCACCTACGCGCGTCTTCAAGCCGAGGCTGCGCGCAGCCATCGCGCGATCGACGAGATCGCCGAGGAGCTCTTGGATGAGCAGTTGCCGCAGCCGATCGCAGATCACGAGAAGGTGCGAGCGGCGTTGGCGCACCTGGCGGCGCTCCGCGCTCGCGTCGGGAGAGGCGTCGATCCCGTGGCGCTCGTGCGCGAGAGCCGGGAAGAACTCGACGGGCGCATCCGCTCCGGCTAGTGACGGTCGTCATCGACGCAAACGCGCTGGTCGCGTTGATCGCCAGTGAGCCCCGACGGACCGAACAGTCTCCAAGCTGATCGAACGGTGGACCGCCGAGGAACGCGAGCCACATGCCCCTGCGCTCGCGCGCTACGAGATCGCCAACATCCTCGAACGCCAGCACGCGGCCGGCAGGCTCTCAAAGGAGGACGTGGCGAGCGGATGGCAGGCTCTCGAAGATCTGCCGATCACCTACCACGCCCTGCTCGACGGCCTGGCAGCGATCGACGACGACGCGGCGCGTTCGACGCTGCATACGTGGCGCCCGCCCGCAGCATCGACGCGGCGGGCGGGACGGCTTCCAGGTGCCGTGACTTACCGAGGCTGGGCTCCCAGGTAGCCAGAGCCGCGTACATGGCGCGTTGCTCGTCCGAAGATGACGAACTCGACCTCGCAGGCGTCGCACGCCGCCATCAGCGGCTGGTCTGCCCGCCGAAAAGTTTCGTCTATGCCGTCCAGCTTCAGTGCGCCAGGACGCGGAAAGCGACCTGCGCCGGGGCCTGGTGGCTGTATTGTGCGCGAGCCACGAGCAGATATCGGCCCGCCCTCAGCTTCCTGCCGTTGATTCGGCCGGTGAAGTCGAAGCGGTCGGCACCGGCCGATCCTGCTAGCGAGAAGTGCCCGAGTGTGCGCGTGTAGGGGCACGCGCTGCTGTGCGCGTGGGTCGAGTGCGATTTCGCCGGAGCGCATTTACCGTGACGCCGGACGCCTCGCGTGATGTCAACGACGCTAAAAGCGACCTGACCTGCGCGGGTTAGCGCGAAGCGCACGGTCGCGCCTGGCTGCGCCCGCAGGCGTTGGCGGGCAGTCACCGCACTTGGACCGGTATTGGCGGCACGGAACGAACTTGGATGTATCGAGAGTGCGCTCAGCGACTGGCCGGAACTCGGTGCTGCGGCGCTCACGACGACCGTCTGAGACGTCTGGTTGCTGACGTACTGGGGAACCAGTTCGGGGTCTTCGGGAATGAACCGCAAGCCCGTGCCTTGTGTGTCTTCGGCAGTCAGAGTGACGTGGTAAGTGCCCGGCGCGGAGTACGCGTGCGCGACCGTCGTGCCGTTTGCGTGGGTTCCGTCTCCGAAGCTCCAACTGACCGTCTTCAGTGGCATCCAGATGCTGGATGGGGTGGGAGTGCTGAACGCCACGGACTGCCCCACGGTCGCGTGTTCGGGCGCAGTGATCGCGCCGAGTTGCGGTCCGGCGTCGTAGCTCATCGAGGTCATGTCCTCGAAGAAACCCGGTTCTCCCCAAACGGCGAGGAGATCTCCGGCGGAGTCGCTGGCGACCTCGAGCGAGCCTTCGGCGGGGGCCCTGGGGCTGCCGTAGAAACCTGTCGGCTTTCCGAAGCTGCCTCCTGGCGGGCGGGAGGTTCCCTGCTCGCCCAGTTCGGCGGAGCCCGTTCGTTCCCACTCCACGGCCGTGCTGCCCGACGCGCCGATCGTGACGTGGGCGGCGTTGGGCGCGAATTCAGCGGCCACTTCGACCGGTGTCCCGAAGCCGTCCGCCGGCGGTGCAGTTGCCACCTGCACGGTGTTGGCGGATGGCCACGCGATCACGGCTTCACCATGTTCGTTGATCGCCGCCCAGGGCGGGCCGCTGCTGTTCCCGAGGACTGAGGGATTTTCGAAGGTGTCCGAGCCGTCCGGCATCCGCGCCCACGCGATCTGGCCGGACGGGGTTCTCCAAGTCGCTATTGCTTCACCAGTCGGGTCAGCCGCAAGGCTCGGCGCGCCGACCATTTCGCCTAGGATCTCGCCGTCGCCGTGGGAATCGGGAGCCCGGAACCTGCCGCCAGCGTCGCGTGCCGCCACCTCGAGCAGTAGGCCGCTCGCGTCTGGTCGACTCCAGTAGACGATCGTCTTTCCCGACGCTGTGTCGAGCGCTTGTGGCTGGATCGCGTTGGCGCCCGCGCCAGAGAGGCTGACTGCGGTCGGGTAGGAGCCGCCGAACGGCGCGGTCGTGGCCTTGACTACCTTGCTCCCTTCCTGTTCGCCTAGCCACGCGACTGTCGTTTCGCCAGCCTCGTTGATCGCCACGCTAAGAGAGCCGACTTCTTTCCCCGTAGAGCTGACGAGCTGCGGCACCCCGAAGCTCCCGCCCGCCGGCCTGACCGCCTCGTATATCTGTTGAGAAGCGGTGTCCTGCTCCCACACCACTACAACGTCGCCGCGGCTGTCGATGGCGACCGCCGGCGTCTGTCCTTCGATGCCTTCGCCCGATACACGGACGCCGCCCCACTCGGGGCGTTCGAAGACTCCTCCCGCCGGGCGTAGAGATACGCGAACGCCATTGGAGGCGAATGCCAGAGCGGCCTCGCCGCTCCCGTTCATCGCTAGTGCTGGATGGGGCTCTGCGGAGTCAGGCACCATGCTAAAGCCAAACAACCATTCCCCGGCGCTGGCGCCAGCCGGAAGAAGAGCCACCCCCGCGAGAACCGCCAACAACACGGCGAGCGCGGCTGCCGGCACATACGCATATCTCTCCACAAACGCCACGGTGAGAGCGTATCGAGATCGGGACCCACGCTGTTGGCGCAACGGAACTATTCAACCTGCCGACGCGGTGGTCGCGGTAGCCGGGAGGGAGGCGCACCCACTCGCCGAGCGTCTCGACTTCGGCAGCTCGGCTCAGCCAGCACCAACCGCTGGCGTCTGCATCAGCGCTATCGTCAGCCGACCGCGACGGCTGGCGCCTCCATCAGCGCACGATTTGCGCACAGCCAAGTTCGCAACATTTAGCCGGGCGCGAACCGCTCCACCCGCTCGCCGCGCGCGAGGATCACCTCGCTGACGAGCGCGGGCTCGAACAGGCCGTGCTCGACCACGCCGACGGTGTTCGCCAGCTGCGCCGCCAACTCCTCGGCACTCTCGAAGGCTCCGGTGTAGTCCGCGATCGCGCCGCCGTCGGGGCTGCGGTGCGCATCGCGCAGACGCACCTCGCCCAGGCGCGCGAGCGTGGCGGCGAGGCCGAACTCGAGCAGCTCGAGCGGCACCGGCGGTGCCAGCCGCTCGACGAGCTTGTTCGCGGAGACGATCACGACGAAGCGCTCGGCGGCCGCGGCCACGGCCTTCTCGCGCGTGTGCGCCGCGCCGCCGCCCTTCACCAGCCAGCCGGAGCGCTCGACCTGGTCGGCGCCGTCGATCGCGATGTCCAGGCGCGCCGGCGCCCGCGCGCCGCTGAAGGACTCGACGCGCAGCCCCAGGGCGCGGGCCGCGTCCTCGGTCGCGGGCGAGGTCGACACGCAGCACAGGTCGAGGCCGCGCGCGGCCAGCGCCGGCAGCAGGAAGGCCACGGTCGAGCCGGTGCCGAGCCCCACGAACATGCCGTCCTGCACCAGCTCGGCCGCCGCCTCGGCGGCCAGCTGCTTCTCCCGCTCGACGCTCACCGGGCGAAGCCTCGCACGTCTGCCGGAGGCGGCGCGCCTACCGGGGGCGGCGCAGCCCGCGGTAGCGGCGGATCAGCGCGTTGGTCGAGCTGTCGTGCCGCAGGTCCGGCTCGGTCTCCGACTCCAGCTCGGGGATGATGCGCTTGGCCAGCACCTTGCCGAGCTCGACGCCCCACTGGTCGAAGGAGTCGATGCCCCAGATCACGCCTTGGGTGAACACGCTGTGCTCATACAGCGCGACCAGCGCGCCGAGCGTGCGCGGCGTCAGCTGCTCGGCGAGGATCACGTTGGTCGGGCGGTTGCCCTCGAACACGCGGTGCGGGACGATCGCCTCCGGCGTGCCCTCCTCGCGCACCTGCTCGGCGGTCTTGCCGAAGGCCAGCGCCTCGGCCTGCGCGAACACGTTGGACATCAGCAGGTCGTGGTGGTCGCGGATCGGGTTGAGCGTGTTGGCGAAGCCGATCAGGTCGACGGGGATCAGCTTCGTGCCCTGGTGGATCAGCTGGTAGAAGCTGTGCTGGCCGTTGGTCCCCGGCTCGCCCCAGTAGACCGCGCCGGTCTGCGCTCCCACCGGCTGCCCGTCGAGCGTCACGTGCTTGCCGTTGGACTCCATCGTCAGCTGCTGTAGGTAGGCGGGGAAGCGCTTCAGGTACTGGCTGTAGGGCATCACGCCGACCGTCTGCGCGTCGAAGAAGTCGCCGTACCAGACCGCCAGCAGGCCCATCAGCACCGGCAGGTTGCGCTCGAAGGGCGTCTCGCGGAAGTGCACGTCCAGCTCGTGGAAGCCCGCGAGCAGCTCGCGAAAGCCCTCGGGGCCGACCGCGAGCATCGTCGAGAGGCCGATCGCCGAATCCATCGAGTAGCGCCCACCGACCCAGTCCCAGAAGCCGAACATGTTCTCCGTGTCGATCCCGAACTCCGCGACCTCCTGGGCGTTCGTGGACACCGCGACGAAGTGCCTGGCGATCGCCTGCTCCTCGCCGCCGAGGCCGGCCAGCGCCCATTCGCGCGCGGTGCGCGCGTTGGTCATCGTCTCGAGCGTCGTGAAGGTCTTGGAGGAGACGATGAACAGGGTCTCCTCGGGCGACAGGTCGCGGGTGGCCTCGGCGAAGTCGGTCGAGTCGACGTTCGAGACGAAGCGGAAGGTCATGTCCCTGCGCGAGTAGTGGCGCAGCGCCTCGTAGGCCATCACCGGCCCGAGGTCCGAGCCGCCGATGCCGATGTTGACGACGTTGCGGATCGGCCTGCCGGTGTGGCCCTTCCACTCGCCCGAGCGCACGCGCTCGCAGAACGCCGACATGCGGTCGAGCACGGCGTGGACCTCGGCGACGACGTCGACGCCCTCGACGATCAGCGACTCGCCCTTGGGCATGCGCAGCGCGACGTGCAGCACCGAGCGGTTCTCCGAGACGTTGATGCGCTCGCCGGCGAACATCGCCGCGGTGCGCTCGCGCAGGCCGCACTCGTTGGCGAGCGCCACCAGCAGCCGGAGCGTCTCGTCGCTCACGCGGTTCTTGGAGTAGTCGAGGTACAGCCCGGCGCCCTCGGCGACCAGGCGCTCGCCACGCGCGGGGTCGGCGGCGAACATGTCCCGCAGGTGCTGGCCGGCGATCTGCTCGTGGTGACTTTCGAGCGCCCGCCAGGACGGGCGCGTGGGCGCCGGCGCGGGGCTCGGGTTGGTGGTCGTGCTCATCGCGTCTCCTCCGGGCGTAGTGGTGGGGTGCGCAGCGCCGTCTCGCGGAAATGCACGGTATACCCGTGGGCGGGTGCGTCCGCCGCGCGGCGGACGCTCGCGCGGCGGCGAGGGCGTGGGCGGGCTCACTCGCTCGCCTGCGCCGGGCGCGGGCGTCCTGGCAGCGCCACCGCCGCGACGAGCGCCGCCGCCAGCGTCAACGCAGCGCCGATCGCCAAGCTGCGGGTGAAGCCGCCGGTCAGCGCGCTCGCGGCCAGCGCCTGCGTGGGCATGCGGTGGCCGATCAGCGCCTGCGTGTGCGAGCTCGCGACCGTCGCGAGCGCCGCCAGGCCGATCGCCCCGCCGACCGAGCGCGACATGTTGATCAGCCCGGACGCCAGCCCTGCCTCCTGCGCCGGCACGCCGCTGGTGGCGGCGACGGTCACCGGCACGAACGACATGCCCGCGCCGAGGCCGAACAGGATCTCGGGCGCGAACACCGTCGTGAGATAGTCGCCGTGCGGCGTCCAGGCCGTGAACCAGGCGGTGGCGGCGGCGGCACAGGTGAGACCGGCCACCAGCAGCGGGCGGGGGCCCAGGCGCGGCAGCAGCCGCGGCGCCAGGTTGGAGGCGAGCACGATCGCCAGGCCCGTGGGCACGAACGCGAGCCCTGCGTGCAGCGGCGAGTACCCGCGCACCTGCTGCAGGTAGATGGATACGAAGAAGAACGTCGAAAAGATCGCGGAACCGACCAGGGCCATCACGAGGTTGGCGGCGCTCACCGAGCGGACCTGGAAGATGCGCAGGGGCACGAGCGGATGCTTGGACCAGCGCTGCTCCTGCGCCACGAACACGCCGAGCAGCGCGAGTCCGAGCGCGAGCACGCCGAGCGTGCGGGCGGAGCCGAAGCCCCAGGCGCTGCTGCGCACGACCGCGAACACGATCGCCACGAGCCCGCCGGTCACGGCGAGCGCGCCGGGTGCGTCGAAGTGGCGGTCGGGCAGCCCGGACTCGGCGCGGATCGCGCGTGCGGAGACCGCGATCACGACGATGCCGATCGGCACGTTCACGAACATCACCGCCGGCCAGCCGAACAGCTGCGTCAGCAGGCCGCCGAGCAGCACGCCGATCGCGCCGCCCGCGGCCGCGACCGAGCCCCACACGCCGAGGGCGCGGTTGCGCTCGGGCCCCTCCGGGAAGGTCGTCGTGAGGATCGAGAGCGTGCAGGGCGCGACGATCGCCGAGCCGAGGCCCTGCAGGGCGCGCGCCGCGACCAGCACGTCGAGGCTGCGCGCGAGCCCGCCGAGCGCCGAGGCGGTGGAGAAGATCGCGAGGCCGCACAGGAAGACGCGGCGCCTGCCGAGCAGGTCGGCCGCGCGCCCGCCGAGCAGCAGCAGCCCGCCGGAGGTCAGCGTGTAGGCGTTGACGACCCACTGCAGGTTCGCCTGGGAGACGTGCAGGTGGCTGCGGATCGAGGGCAGCGCGACGTTCATGATCGAGATGTCGAGCACGACCATGAACTGGGCGAGGCACAGCAGAGTGAGCGCCACGCGCTTGGAGCACAGCTCGACGTGGACGCGGTGCAGGTGCAGGCGCGGGAGGCGGTGCGCCCCAAACGCAAGCGGCCTGCTGGCTGCCGGGGGAAGCGCGTCGTCCACGCCCACGGAGCTCACGGGCGATCGAGTACGTGGGCGCCTGGCATCGGTGTGCAGCATCGCGAGCGTGCACGCTTCGATCAATCCGCGCTGCCGCGTCGTCGATGCCGATTGGTCATGCAGCCGCCGTGCGGCGGGGCGCGATGTCGCCGCGCTAGGGTTGCACCCCGGCAGACGCCGCATTCCGTTCGGGCGCCGCGCGAAAGGTGACAGGTGACCACACTTCCGCCATCCGGTGAGCAGTTCGAGATCGTCCACGGCGAGCAGCGCGCGACGATCGTCGAGGTGGGGGGCGGCGTGCGCGAGTACACGGTCGGCGCGCGCCCGGTGCTCGATCCCTATCCGCTGCACGCGATGTGCGACGGCGCACACGGGGCGCCGCTGATCCCGTGGCCCAACCGCCTCGCCGACGGCCGCTACCGCTTCGACGGCGAGGACCACCAGCTGGCGCTGACCGAACCCGCCAGGCGCAACGCGATCCACGGGCTCCTGCGCTGGCGTCCCTGGCGGGCGCTCGCGCGCGAGCCGAGCAGGGTGGTGGTGGGTGCGCGCCTGTACCCGCTCTCCGGCTACCCGTTCGCGCTCGACGTGCAGGTCGAGTACGCGCTCGCCGAGGACGGGCTCAGCGTCTGCACGACCGCCGTCAACGTAGGCGATCGCGCCTGTCCCTACGGCGCCGGCCAGCATCCCTATCTCTCGCCCGGCGAGGGTTCGATCGACGAGTGCACGCTGGCGCTGCCCGCGCGTACGCGCATCCTGATCGACGACGAGCGCCAGCTGCCCGCGGGCCGCGAGGCTGTCGCGGGCGGCGAATACGACTTCGCCGGTGCGCGTGCGCTCGGCCGGCAGCCGATCGACTGCCCGTTCACCGATCTCCAGCGCGACTCCGCCGGCCACGCCGCGGCGCGCCTGTCCGCTCCCGACGGACACACGGCCGAACTGTGGGCGGACGACGCCTATTGCGTGATCCAGGTCTACACGGGCGACACGCTCAGCCCGGCGCGGCGGCGCACGGGTCTCGCGGTCGAGCCGATGACGTGCCCGCCCAACGCCTTCCAGAGCGGCGAGGGGCTGGTGCGGCTGGAGCCCGGCCAGTCCCACGTGGGCCGCTGGGGCGTGCGTCTGATCTGAGTCGAGCGCGGCGCCTGCCTCGCGCGGGCGAGCGAACCCGCTCAGGCGGTGCGCGCGAGCAGCCGGTAGCGCCCCGGCGGCTGGCCGCGGTGGCGGGCGAAGGCCCGGTTGAAGGCATACTCCGAGCGGTAGCCGACGTCGTGGCCGATGCTCTCGACGCTCGCGTCGGTGTGCTTCAGGCGCTGGGCCGCCAGACACATGCGCCAGCGGGTGAGATAGGCGAGCGGCGGCTCGCCGAGCGACGCGTTGAAGCGCCGCGCGAGCGTCGCGCGCGAGACATGCACCTCACCGGCCAGCGCCTGCAGCGTCCAGGGCTCGGCCGGCCGCGAGTGCAGCAGGCCGAGGACGTGCGCGATCAGCGGGTCGCGCAGCGCGGTCAGCCAGAACGGTGGCCGGAGCTCGGGCTGCGTGGCCGCCCAGTGCCTGATCGCGGCGATCAGCAGGAGGTCGATCAGGCGGGCGCCGGCCGCACGCGAGCCGGCGTCGGTGGCGCCCACCTCTGCGGCGAGCAGCTCGACGAGCGACGCGACGGCACGGCCCTGCACGGGGTCGGCGGGCACGTGCAGAACCTCTGGCAGCGAGCCCATCAGCAAGCCCGCGACGTCCAAGTCGTAGTCGTAGCCCGCGCAGACGAACGTCGTCTTCGCACCTGGGCCGGGGAGCCGGAAGTCTCCCGTAGGCGTCATCCGCCGTTCCTTCATCGCACGGTCGAAGGATTCGCAGCGGACCCCGGGCGCGGAGACCATGTGGTGGGGGGTGCCCGCCGGCAGCAGCAGCACGTCGCCGGGCATCAGCTGCAACGGCGCGCGGCCGTCGAGCTCCAACCAGGCGGTCCCCGACAGCACCGCGTGGCAGGAGGCGCCCTCGCTCTGGGGCAAGGCTATTCCCCAAGGCGCGTTCGCGATCACGCTCCCCAGCAATGCACCCTTGACGCGACTGAGGTCGAGGACGTCGGCGAGCGGGTCCATATGCAAACGGTAGCCGGTGCGTGCACGTGCCAACCACGGCTGAGACGCACGGGCAAGATCTCACGCATTTCGGTCATTCAGGGTCGTGTGCGGGCGACGTACGGTCCTTTGGCATACGTCCCGGCCGCCCGGTCGGGAGACCCGAGGACCAAGGAGCCTTCGATGGACCCAGCAAGCTCGACGCCGGTCGTCACCGGCGCCAACCGCGGCCTCGGCCGCCATCTCGTCGACGCGCTGCTCGACAGCGGCGTCGGCAAGCTGTATGCGCTGGCGCGCGACCCCGCGGCGGTGCGCAGCGACCCGCGCGTCGTGCCCGTCGCGTTCGACCTGCTCGACGCGGACAGCATCGCAGGCGCGGCGCGCACGGCCGCGGATGCGACGTTGCTCGTCAACAACGCGTCGGTGGCGGCCTTCGCGGGTCCGCTCGAGGCCGAGCTCGGCGCCGTCGAGCGGGAGATGTCGGTCAACTACGCCGGCACCTACCGCACGATCAGGGAGTTCGTGCCGGTGCTCGAGCGCAGCGGCGGCGGGCACATCGTCAACGTGCTGTCGTTGCTGAGCCTCGCGAGCATGCCGCCGATGGCCGGCTATTCGGCCTCGAAGGCTGCGGCCCACTCGCTGACCCAGGCGCTGCGTCCCGTGCTCGCCAGCCGCGGGATCGTCGTGCACGGCGTGTACCCGGCCGGCATCGACACCGACATGCTGGCCGGCATCGACAGCCCCAAGACGCCACCGGCCGACGTCGCCGCCGGGATCCTCGAGGGGTTGCGCGCCGATCACGAGGACATCTTTCCCGACCCGAGCTCGCGCGCGATGGCCGGCACCTGGTGGAGCGATCCCAAGGGGCTCGAGCGGGCGCTCTCTGGCGCAGCCTGAGCGCGCAGCCGCCCGCGCGGGCCCAGGCGACCGACCCGCCGGCGATAAGCGATCTGCATGACGAGCGCGCGCATCGTCGTTGATGCGCGCGGCGATCGCGGCGAGTGTTCCCTCGATTCCGACGAGCGACAGCGCGGCGGCCTCCGACCCGAGGCGTCTCGCAGAACACATGGAGGTGGAACGTGCCGGTGACGATCGACAGGACGACGGGCAAGGCTAAGCGGGTGCTGATGGTGGTGGCCAATCCCAGCACCTCCGAGCTGACCGGTTGGCCGATCGGCTTCTGGATCTCCGAGCTGGTGCATCCGTGGTACGAGTTCGTGGCCGCTGGTTACGAGGTCACGATCGCCAGCCCCGAGGGGGGCAAGTGCGAGATCGACTTCTACTCTGACCCCGACGACCAGAGCGGCTACAGCCACGAGGACGTGCTCTCGCGCGGGTTCCTCGCGACCCCGGAGCTGAAGGGGCTGCTCACGGACACGCCCAAGCTGGCCGACCTCGACTACGGCTCCTTCGACGCGATCGTCGTCTGCGGAGGCCAGGGGCCGATGTACCAGTTCCGCTCGCACGCCGAGCTGCAGCGCGCGCTCGCGAGCTTCTACGAGGCGGAAAAGCCGACCGCGGCGATGTGCCACGGCGTCTCGGCGCTGGTCGACGTGCAGCTCGCCGACGGCTCCTACCTGATCGAGGGCAGGACGATCACGGGCTTCGCCGACGTCGAGGAGGACGCCGCCAACGAGGCCGCCGGCCGCCAGGTGCAGCCGTGGCGAATCGAGGACGCCGTCAAGGAACGCGGCGCCAACTACGTCGAGGGCGGCCTGTGGAAGGCCTACGCCGTGCGCGACGGGCGCCTGATCACAGGCCAGCAGCAGTTCTCGGGCAAGGCGCTGGCGGAGCTCGTGATCGGCGCGCTGGGGACGTGACTAGGCGGCGTTCTCGCGCAGCCACTCGTCGGTGACGCGTTTGGGCCAGTCGCGGTTGATCGGCATGCCGGCGATGTAGGCGGCGTGCAGCGAGCCGATCAGCATCGTGATCGCGATCTCGACGTCGACGTCGGCGCGTAGCTGGCCGTCGGCGATCCCCGCGCGCAGGATGCGCCTGAGGTTCTCGTGGCGGGGCCCGGCGATGTGCCGGCGGAACTGGCGCAGCAGCTCCGGGTGCTCGTGCTGCTCGGCGAGCACCGAGCCGAGCATCGAGATGCCGTTCGCGCGCAGCGCCCCCTTGCGGAACAGCGACAGCTCTTCGATCAGGTCGTGGCGCACGTCGCCCGTGCGCGCACGGGGGGTGCCGCGGCGCAGCGACTCGAGCGCCGCCGCCGCGAGCTTGGCCTTCGAGGAGTAGCGCGCATAGATCGTCGGCTTGCTCGTGCCGGCGAGCTGCGCGACCTTCTCGAGGTTCATGCGCGAGAAGCCCACGCGCCCCAGCTCGTCCAGCGCGGCGGCGAGGATCGCCTCGTCGAGCCCCTCGCGCCGAGGGCGCCCGGCGCGTTTGTGGGCCGGCTCGTCTGTCGCTCTCATGGTCACCGGACGCAGACGTTAGTGCTTCGCCCCCGCGCGCCGGCGCTATGTATGTTTACTTGACGAGAAAGTAATCAAGCGGGGCAGATCGACACAGTGGGCGCCGCGCTGCCAGCGGCGCGAATCGGGACAGGCACGTAGGAAAGGGCTGACGAACATGGAGATCGGCATCATCGGCGCCGGGCACATCGGCGGCAACTGCGCGCGCCAGGCGGTCAGGGCAGGTCATCGGGTAGTGCTGTCGTTCGCGCGCGATCAGAGCGGGCTACGGGCGCTCGCGGGCGAGCTCGGCGCGGACGCGAGCGTCGGCACGCCCGCGCAGGCGGTCGAGTTCGGCGAGCTCGTCGTGCTCTCGGTGCCGTGGGGCGCGATCCCCGAGGCGCTCGAGCAGGCGGGCTCGCTCGCGGGCAAGGTCGTGATCGACACGACCAACCAGTTCGGCGCCGGCCCGATGCCGGCGGACGGGCAGACGGCGGCGTCGTTCAACGCCGCCCGCATGCCGGGCGCGCGCTATGTCAAGTCGTTCAACACGCTCACCTCGCGCTTCCAGGAACAGGCCGCCGGGCGCGCGGGCGACGAGCGCATCGTGCAGTGGATCTGCGGCGAGGACGCCGAGGCCAAGCGGCTCGTCGCGGGGCTGATCGACGACATGGGCTACGTTGCCGTCGACGTCGGCTCGACCGCCGCGTGCGCGGTGATGGAGGCGCCGCGCCGGCCCGGCGCGGTCTACGGCGAGGAGTACCGGCTGGCGGACGCTCAGGCGGTGCTCGAGGCGCTGCGCGAGGGCCGCGCGATTCCGCCTGCTCCGAGCTATCCATGAGCGTGCCCGCCGAGCGCGAGCCTCCCGGCGCCGGAGTGGGCCTCGCGCGCACGCTCGACGTGAAAGCCGCCGAGGTGTTCGTGACCGTCGCGGAGGAGCTGCACTTCGGGCGCGCCGCCGCCCGCGTGCACATGACCCAGCCGGCGGTCAGCCGCCACGTGACGCGCCTGGAGGCGGCGCTCGGGGTGACGCTGCTGCACCGCACCAACAGGCACGTCGCGCTGACCCCCGAGGGACGCGTGTTCCTGGGGGCCGCCAGGGAGGCGCTGGCGGCGGGACGCCGCGCGGTGCAGACCGCGCAGCTGGCCTCGCGCGGAGCGACAGGGCAGCTCGAGGTGGGCTCCGCGGGCACGCTCCCCAACGAGCTCGCCTGGCAGCTCGTGCGCGAGTTCCGCCGGCGCCATCCGGCGGTCGAGATCCACCTGTCGCAGTTCAGCTATCCGAGCGCTCCGCTGGCCGGGATCGATTGCGAGCAGTGCGACGTGGCGTTCGTGCGCGCTCCCCTGTCGACCGCCGGCGTGGGTTTCGAGCCGCTGGTGCGCGAGCCGCGCGTCGCGGTGCTCGCACGCGAGCATCCGCTGGCGGGCGCGCGGGCGCTCGCGCTCGAGCAGTTCGCGCGCGAGCCGGTCGTCACGATCGCGGGCTGGCCGAGGCGCCTGCGCGATCATTGGGCGGGCGTCGACGACGGCGCTCCCGCCGGCTACGCGATCGGCGCCCTCGCGGGCGGCCTGGGGGAGTGGCTGGCGGCGCTCGGCGAAGGCCGCGGGGTCAGCCTGTGCCCCGCCTCGATCGTCAGCTTCTACGCCCGCGAGGACCTCAGCTTCGTGCCGGTCGTGGACCTCGCCGAGAGCACGATCGGCCTGTGCTGGAGGCTCGACCGCGACGGGCCTGCGCTGCGGAACTTCATCGCCTACGCGCGGACGCACTTCGCGGAGCGCGGCGCCGGGCAGCCGCGCGCCGAGCCCGCCGCGCGGCTCCGGTGAGGGCTCAGCTGGCGTTCGGCGCCAGCGGCAGCCGCACCCGGAACACGGTGTTGCCCGGCCCGCTCTCGACGGCGATCGTGCCGCGGTGGCGGTCCGTGACGATGCGCCTGGCGGTGTCCAGCCCGAGCCCGGTTCCCTGGCCGACGTCCTTGGTCGTGAAGAACGGGTCGAAGATGCGCGGCTGGACCTCCGCCGGGATGCCCGGGCCGTCGTCGGCGATCTCGACCTGTGCGCAGGCGCCGTCACGGCGGGTGCGCAGCGTGATCGTGCCGCGCTCGCCGAGCGCTTCGATGGCGTTGTCGAGCAGGTTGGTCCACACCTGGTTGAGCTCCGAGCCGCGCATCGTCAGGGGCGGTAGCGTCCGGTCGTACTCGCGCACGACCTCGATCGAGGTGTGCTTGAGCTTGTGGCCGAGCACCGTGAGCGTCGTCTCCAGGCCCTCGTGCACGTCGGCCTCGACGACCTCGCCGCGGTCCATGTAGGAGTAGGACTTGACGGCGCCCACGAGCTCGCTCATGCGGGCGGTCGACTCGGCGATCTCGCCCGCGAGGCCGCGGGCGCTGAGCGAGGCGGCGACCCAGCGCAGCGCCTCGCCGGTTGCCCCACCGGCGAGCGCGGCCACCCGCGCGAGCCAGTGCTCGTCCAGCCCCGCCGAGGCGAGGGGCTCGGCTATCAGCCACGCTTCGGCGACGCCCAGCTCCTCCAGGTGCGCGAGCAGCTCCTCTTCCGCGTCGGCGGCGTCGAGCGCGTCGAGCGCGCCGCGCTCGGACTGCCGGGCCAGGGCCTCGCGCTGGAGCTCGACGAGCTGCTGGGCCTCGCCGCGCTCGATGCCCGATTCGACGAAGTGGCCGATCGTCGAGCTCAGCACCTCGAGCGCGTCGGCGAGGTCGGCGGCGGCACGGCGGGCCGCCGCCGCCGGGTTGTTCAGCTCGTGCGCGAGCCCCGCCGCCATCGTCCCGAGCGACGCCAGCCGCTCGCGGTTCTGCTCGATGGCGGTGATGCGGTTGGCGACCGGGCGTACCTGGCGCAGCACGCGCAGCAGCACGGGGCGCTCCGCGAAGGCCAGCTCGGCGAAGCTCGCCGCCGGGATGCTCGCGAGCGTGGTGGGCACGAGCGCTCGCATGCGCACGGCGGTGGGGCCTTCGGTGACGGCCGCGATCGCCCCGATCCAGGTCGGCGCGCGGTGCTCGCCGAGCGGCTCCTCGCGTCCCTCGGCGTCGACGGCGACGGCCTGTAGCGCGCCCTCGAGCACGAGATGGACGGCCTGCGCCACCTCGCCCTGCTCGACCACCGGCGTGTCGGGCGCGACCCGCAGCAGCTCCGCCGTCTGCGCCCATGGCGCCAGCCGCTCGTCGCCGAGGCCCTCGAACAGGTCGAGCGTGCGCAGCTGCTCGAGGCTCGGGTGGCTCACGCGGTCGCGAGGTACTCGTGGATCAGCGAGACCGCCATCGAGCCCTCGCCGACGGCGCTCGCGACGCGCTTGATCGAGCGCGAGCGCACGTCGCCGGCGACGAACACGCCGGGCACGCTCGTCTCGAGCACGTAGGGGGCCCGGCTCAGCGGCCAGCCGCGATCGAGCACCTCCTGGCCGGCGAGCACGAAGCCGCGCTCGTCGCGGGCGACGACGCCCTCCAGCCAGTCGGTGCGCGGCGCGGCGCCGATGAACACGAAGCACGCGTCCACCTGCTCCTCGCTCTCGCCGCCGTCGGCGTGGCGGATGCGCAGCGCGCGCAGGCGGCCGTCCTGGCCGCTCGCCGCGATCGCCTCGGCGCCGGTGCGCACCTCGATCTTGGGCAGCGCGGCGATCTGGTCGATCAGGTAGTGGGACATCGACTTGGCCAGCGAGTCCGAGCGCACGAGCATCGTCACTCTGTCGGCGTAGCCGGAGAAGTACACGGCGGCCTGGCCGGCCGAGTTGGCGCCGCCGATGACGACGACGTGCTGTTCGGAGCAGGCGCGCGCCTCGGTCATCGCCGCCCCGTAGTAGATGCCGGCGCCGGTGAAGTCGGCGAACCCGGGCGCGTCGAGCTGACGGTAGGAGACGCCCGAGGCGATCAGCACGCAGTTGGCGCTGAGCGAGCCGCCGCCGGCGAGCTCGACGATCCGCCCCGAGCCCTCGACGCGCAGCGCCTGCGCGTCCTTGACGGTCAAGAGCTCGGCGCCGAGCCGGCGCGCCTGGTCGGTGGCGCGGCGCGCGAGGTCCGAGCCGGACAGGCCGGCGGGAAAGCCCAGGTAGTTCTCGATGCGGCTGGACTGGCCGGCCTGCCCGCCGGGGGCCTCGCGCTCGACCATCACGGTGCGCAGCCCCTCCGAGGCTCCGTAGACGGCGGCCGCGAGCCCCGCGGGGCCGCCGCCCACGATCACGAGGTCGTAGTGCTCGGAGGAAGGCTGGGCGGCGACGCCGAGGCGCTCGGCGAGCTCCAGCACGCTCGGTCGCTCGAGCACGGCGCCGTCGGGCAGCAGGGCGACCGGCAGGCGGTCCTCCCGCACGCCCGCGACCGTCAACAGCTCGCGCGCTTCGGCGTCGCGTTCGACCTCGAGCCAGGTCGCGGGGACGCGGTTGCGCGCGAGGAAGTCGCGCAGGTCGTGGGACTCCTTGGAGAAGCGGTGGCCGATCAGGCGCACGCCGCCGGCCTCGAGCGCCGTGCCCGACTCCCACGTCGTCAGCAGGTCCTCGAGCACCGGGAACATCTGCTCCTCGGGCGGGTCCCAGGGCTTCAGCAGGTAGTAGTCGAGCGCGACCTCGTTGATCGCGGCGATCGCCGCCTCGGTGTCGGCGTAGGCGGTCAGGAGCACGCGCTTGGCCTCCGGCACGAGCTGGCGGGCCTCGGCCAGGTAGTCGGTGCCGGCCATCCCCGGCATGCGCTGGTCGGCGATCAGCAGCGCCACCGGCTGGCCGCGACGGCGCACCTCGCGCAGGATCTCCAGCGCCTCGGCGCCCGAGCCGGCGCGCATCACGCGGTAGCGCTCGCCGAAGCCGCGGCGCAGGTCGCGCGCGACGGCCGCGAGCACCGCGGGCTCGTCGTCGACGGCGAGCAGCAGTGGTCGCTCGGTGGCGGGCGTGCTCACGCCGGCCACGCGTCAGCCTCGGACACCGGCGGGCCCGTGTTCTCTGGCTCTGGGATCCACATGGCAAACCAGCGTACGCATCGTCCGCCCGTCTTGGGTTGTCGTTTGCCGCGTCGGCCGGTCCCGAGCGGCGGCCGCTAGAGCTTCCAGCCTGCCGGCCAGCGGATCAATCAGAAACGAGGGCGCGGCGATGCCGAACGGCTATGGCGTGACGGCGCTGGCCGCGCTGTCGCGACTCTCGCTCTCCAGGAAGCGCTCGAGCGCTTCGGGGGTGAGCGGTCGCGCGAACAGGAACCCCTGTCCCTGGTCGCACTGCTCGTGCTGCAACAGCTCCAGCTGATCGAGCCCTTCGATGCCCTCGGCGAGCGTTTCGATGTGCAGCGCCTTGCCGAGCGCGACGAGCGTGTGGACGATCGCGGCGGAGTCGCGCGAGTCGTTGATCGCCGCGATGAAGCTGCGGTCGATCTTCAGCGCGTCGGCGGAGAACTGGCGAAGGTATGCGAGCGAGCTGAAGCCCGTGCCGAAGTCATCGATCGCGATGCGCACTCCCAGGGCCTTCACCGCCTGCAGGCGCTCGGACGCGCTCAGCACGTCGTGCATGAGGGCCGTCTCGGTGATCTCGAGCGTCAGCGAGGACGGTGCTATGCCCGACTCGCCGAGCGCCCGTCGGACGTCGTGGACAAGCCCGTCCTCGTCGAGCTGGTGGGCGGAGACGTTGACGGCCATGCCGATCAGGTGGCCCTTCGCCTTCCACTCCGCGGCCTGGCGGCAGGCCTCGTCGAGCACCCAGCGGCCGATCGCGCCGATGTGGCCGGTCTCCTCGGCGAGCGGAATGAAGTCGTCGGGCGCGACCACGCCGCGCTCGGGGTGTTGCCAGCGCACGAGCGCCTCCACGCTGACCATCTTGCGGGTGTTGAGGTCGAAGATCGGCTGGTAGACGAGGAACAGCTGCTGGTTCTCGACGGCCTCGGCGAGCTCGGCCTCGAGTTGCAGGTGCTCCGCGGAGGAGCTCTGCATGCTCGCCTCGAACAGGACGGCCCGATCCTTGCCTTCGGCCTTGGCCGCGTACAGGGCGAGGTCGGCGTCGCGCAGCAGCTCGTCGGCGCTCGCGCGCATGCCGATCGCGATGCCGATGCTGACGCTGCAGGTGAACGCGGTCGCGCCGTCGTCGAGGACCACGGGCTCGCGCATCGCCTCGATCACGCGCTCGGCGATCGCGTCCGGCGGGATCTCGCGCGTCGCGGACTCGAGCAGCACGACGAACTCGTCGCCGCCGAGGCGGCCGACGGTGTCCTGGTCGCGCACCGCCCCGCGCAGTCGCTGCGCGACGGTCCGCAGCAGCTGGTCGCCGGCGGCGTGCCCGTAGGTGTCGTTGACGCGCTTGAAGCGGTCGACGTCGACGAACAGCGCGGCGGGGACGATGCTCTGCTCGCGCCTGGCCCTCGCGAGCATTCGCTCGGCGCGATCCAGTGCGAGCGCTCGGTTCGGGAGGTCCGTCAAGGCGTCGTGGAGGGCCTGGTGGGAGAGCTCCTGGGTCTTCCTTCGCACCATCGCGCGCGCTCGTGAACGGCCGGTGCCGAGCACGAACAGCAGCAGCCCGAGCATCGCGCTCAACACGATTCCGCCGCCGAGCAGCAGCAGCGCCTTGCTGTCGGAGAGCATCCCGCCCGTGTACACGGCTTCGGAGGCGCGCATCGTCCATCCGTAGTGGACGTCGCGCGTTGCGCTGCGCGCGCCAGGCGCGGCCGCGCCGGCGCGAAACGCCACGGACGAGCTGGTGCCGTGGCGGAATTCCAAGGCCATGTGCGGGTGCCCCCGCAGGGCCGTCCGCAGGACGATCCGCGGGATCACGGTCGTCCCGAAGTCTCCGAGGAACGCCCGGCGGCGCGCGGCGACCGTCCTCGGCACGACGCCTCCGCGGTAGACGGGGGTCTCGACGACCAACACGTCCGCCGCCCCGGACTTGTAGGGCAGGTAGGCGTTCTGGCCGGAGTCGCGCGCGGTCAGGAAGGCGCTGCGGAGGCTGGTGGGCAGCGCGCAGTAGTCAAAGCCGGCGGGCACCTTGTCGGCGGGCGTGACGGTGCGCGTGAGCGACAGGGCGAGCAGGCAGTAGAACGGGCGCGGCCCCGGTGGCAGCACCTGGAAGGAGCCGCCCGGCAGCGGGCTCGTCGGGTCGGCCCTCTCGCGCGCCTCGAATGCGGGCAGCTGCGCGGCGGGGACCTCCACCACGAGGCCCGCGCCCTGAAGCTCGGGGTAGCGCGGGAGCGCTTCCACCGCGCGCGTCCAATCCAGAAAGGCCGCCTGCGAGGCGTAGGGGTTGCCGATGACGAACGCGCGCGCGCCGATCGCGAGGTCTTCCTCGTGCTCGAGCGCCTGTGTGAGCGTCGAGGCGACGTCGGCGGCGGCGGCGTCGAACGTGGCTCGTGCGCGCTGGCGGTCATTCCCCGCCACGAGTCGCGAGCCGAGCACGGACACGGCGATGCCGGCCGCGATCAGGATGGCTGCCAGTGCCGTCCACAGGCTGTGCTGCGGGCGCCCACCTGCGGCTTCGCGCGCGCCGCTCACCCGTGAAAATCGATCTGTCGGCATATGACCTCGATCGGACCAGTGGCCGGATGGCTGTCCAGTAGCTACCCGCAGTGTCGCCGCGGGTCCTCCCCCGGTGGACATACGTTCTGCCTGCCTGCTCCTCGCGCGAGAACGACAGGACGTTGCTGGATGCGCTCGATCCGCTGCACGCGTGGGCCGAGCGCTGGCGCGGGCGCGCGTGACCGCGACGGGCACGGCCGCCCTGCCCCCCGGAGTCGAAGCGGCCGTCACGCCGGCGTTGGTCGTGAGCGCGCGGCGCTCAGGCGAACGGAAGCTCGACCACCGTGGCGGTCGCCTCGCCGGCGATCGCCAGGTTGCTGCCGACCTCCGCCTCGCGCCGCACCAGCGCCAGCCCGATCGGGCCGAACGCGGGCGAGACGGTCACGCTCGTCAGCCGCCCGACCACGCGATCGCCCAGCAGCAGCTCCTCGCCGCCGCGTGCCGGCTCGGACAGCGCCAGCCCGCGCAGGTGCCGGTTGGGCTTGCCCTTGTAGTAGAGCCGCGCGACCGTCTCCTGGCCGACGTAGCAGCCCTTGGTGAAGCTGACGGCGCGCTCGTTCAGCGCCGCCTCCTGCGGGATCACGCTGTCGTCGAGGTCGATCCCGTAGCGCGGCCGCCCACGCTCGATGCGCAGGCACTCGGCGGCGGCTTCGGAGACCGTCCGCGCGCCGCGCGCGCGCAGCGCGCCGGCGAGCCGCTCGGTGTCCGCGGACTCGCACAGCAGGTCGGCGCCGACGTCGGTTCGGACCGCCAGCGCCGCGACCCCGCCGAGCTCGATCGGCGCGTTGTCGTGCTCGTCGGCGCCGAGCCGGGAGCCCGCGAGCGCGTCCCCGAGCGCCGCCTCCGAGGCGGGACCGATCAGGGAGAGCAGCCCGCGCTCGAGCGTGCCCTTGTGCAGCTCCACGCGGTAGCCGACCTTGAAGCGGCGGATCATGTCGAACAGCGCCTGCAGGGCCGCGCGCTCGGTGTCGAGCAGCAGCTCCGGCGCGCGAGGGCCCGCGCCCTCTGGCCCGCCGCCGTCCCGCCCCTCCACGACGAGCACGCGCAGGTCGCCCAGCATCTTGCCCTTGTGCGTGAGGAACGCCGCGTAGCGGCCCTCGCCCGGCTCCAGGCCGATCAGCTCGTTGGTCACCTGCCCGTTCAGGAACTCGAGCGCATCCGGCCCGGTGAGCGCGAGCTTGCCGCGCTCGGAGCGGTCCACGAGCCCGCAGCCCTCGACGAGCACGCGGTGTTCGTCGGAGAGGTCGGCGAGCGTGTCTGCGAAGACGCCAGCCATGAGTTCGAGCATAGCCGCGCTAGGCTTCGCGGCGATGGCGCTCGCCGAGGACTTCCAGCAGATCGTCGACTCGCTGCCCGAGGACTGGACCGACCTCGAGCTGGACATGCGCATCGCCGACGAGGCCCGCTACGTCGAGGCGGCTCTGTACCTGACGACCTGCAACGCGCGGCCCTACTCCAAACACGACTGGCACTGGCGCCTGTTGATCGCGCACAGCTTCGGCCACGCCGCCGCGGCCCCGACGGTGCATGGCGCGCTGCGCCTGCTCGACCAGGCGGGGATCGAGGGGGAGCTGGTCGTGCGCGAGACGCGCAGCGGCCGCGTCGAGGTGACCCAGATGTGGGGTCGGCCGTACTCGGCGCGCGAGGAGTTCCGCCGCCTTCGCGCCCAGTAGCGATGGCGCGCGTGCTCGCGCTCACGCGCGACCTGATGTTCGGCTCGCGCGTGCAGAGCGCGCTCACGACGGCGGGACACGAGGTGCGGCTGCTGGACGAGCCCGCGCGCGTGCGCGAGCTGCTCGCGGGCTCGCCGGCGGGCGCGATCGATGGGCCGACCGTGCTGGTCGTCGATCTCACCGACGCCGAGCTCGACGGCGCGCGCGCGCTCGAAGCGCTCCGCGAGCAGGGCGTCCTCGGCGGCGTCCGCACGCTCGCCTTCTACTCGCACGTCGAGGCGGACACGCGCGAGCGCGCGCGGCGGGCCGGCTTCGACCTGGTCGTGCCGCGCTCGCGCATGGCCCGCGAAGGCGCCGAGCTGCTCAGGCCACTTGTCGCTGGGCCGCTCGGCGCTTGAGGTGCCCGTACATGGGATGCGCCTCGTCGGCGCCCGGCCCCGGCACCGCGCGCGCGTCGCGCGCCTTCAGCCGCGCTCCGCAGTCGGCGCAGATGCGGTGCTCGTCGACGGCGCCGCCGCAGCCTCGGTGTTCGAGCACGATCGGCGGCCCGTGGGGGGCGGCGTGGCGGTCGCCCCAGTGCATCAACGAGACCATCGCCGGCCACAGGTCCAGGCCCTTCTCGGTCAGCCGGTACTCGTAGCGCGGCGGGCGCTCCTGGTAGAGGCGCTTCTCGATCACGCCGAGCTCGACGAGGCGTTCCAGGCGCGCCTGCAGCACGTTGCGCGCGACCCCGAGGTCGGCCTGGATCTCGTCGAAGCGGCGCAGGTCGAGCATGATGTCGCGCACGATCAGCAGCGACCACCGCTCGCCGACGACCTCGAGGGCCGCGGCCATGCTGCAGCGCTGGTTCGCGTAGGAGTTGCCGAGCATCGACCCATAGCATAACGGCGTAGGTAGCATCAAGCAACTGAATTGTGTTAGGGTGCGTCGCGTGATGCAACGCAAATGGCTGATCGCTCTAATCGTCTGTGTCGGGGTGTTCATGTCGAGCCTCGACCTGTTCATCGTAAACATCGCCTTTCCGGCGATCTCCAGGCACTTCCACGGCGCCTCGCTCGGCTCGCTCTCGTGGATCCTCAGCGCCTACGCGATCGTGTTCGCCGCGCTGCTCGTGCCGGCCGGCCGCTGGGCCGACGCCTTCGGGCGCAAGCGCGTGTTCCTGACGGGCCTGGCCGTGTTCGTCGCCGCGAGCGCCGCCTGTGCGCTCGCGCCCTCCGTCGGCGTGCTGATCGGCGCGCGCGTCGTGCAGGCCGCCGGCGGCGCGCTGATGCTGCCCACCTCGCTCGGCCTGATGCTGCCCGAGTTCGGCCCCCACGAGCGCCACGTCGCGATCGGCGTGTGGGCGGCGACCGGCGGGATCGCGGCCGCCAGCGGCCCTCCCCTCGGCGGCCTGCTCGTGCAGGCCGACTGGCGGCTCGTGTTCCTCGTGAACGTCCCCATCGGCCTGGCCGGCCTCGCGCTCGGGCTGCGCACGCTGGCCGAGCGGCGCGAGGCCCACGCGCTGCGCCCGGACGTGCCCGGCGCGGGCGCGCTGATGGTCGCGATCGGCGCGCTCGTGGTGGCCATCGTCAAGGGCCAGGAATGGGGCTGGGGCTCGGCGGCGGTCCTCGCGCTGCTCGCCACGCCGCTCGTGCTGCTGCCGGCCATCTGGCGCCGCTCGGAACGCCACCCGGCGCCGATCGTCGAGCCGGCGATGCTGCGCGTGCGCAGCTTCGGCCTGGCCGTCGGCGCGTCGCTGCTGTTCTTCGGCGGCTTCGGCGCGATGCTGCTCGCGGGCGTCCTGTTCCTCACCGGCGTCTGGCACGAGAGCGTGCTCACGGCCGGCCTGATGCTGTTCCCCGGCCCCGCCATGGCGACGATCTTCAGCATCCCCTCGGCGCGCCTGGGCGCCCGCGTCGGCTACAGGATCCCCGGCTGCCTCGGCGCCGCGCTGTTCGCGGGCGGCTCGATCTGGTGGATCACCCACACCGGCAACCGCCCGGACTACCTCGGCGAGTACCTGCCCGGCCAGGCGATCGGCGGCGCCGGCGTCGGCCTGATCATCCCCACGCTCACCGGCGCCGGCGCCTCCTCGCTCGCGCCCGAGCGCTTCGCCACGGGCACCGCGATCCTCTCGATGGGCCGCCAGATCGGCGCCGCGCTGGGCGTCGCCGTGCTCGTCGCCGTGCTCGGCGCGAGCGCCACGAGCGCCGCGGACTTCCACTCGGCCTGGCTGATCAGCGCCGGCGGGGCGCTCGGCACGGGGCTGGCGCTGGCGGCTCTCGGGCCGCCGCTGCCCGGGCGGCTCAAGCCCACGCCCGCCGAGCCCACCGCCTCGTCGCCGGCCGACCTCGCAGCCGAGGCGGCTGCGTGAGCTGGCTCGAGCAGCTGCGCACGCGCAGCTTCAGCTGGGAGGACCCCGCGGAAGGGCACGTGGTGCACGCCGGCCGACGCACGGCTACCGCCGAGGGGCGGCTGTTCGCGCAGGCGGACGGCAGGCTGATCGCGCACGCCAGCACCGGCTGCTTGATCCTGCGCTGAATCGGAACGCCGTCCGACGGTTCTAGCCGCAGGTGCGGGCAAAATGATCGTTCCGCATGGCGAAACCCGACGACACGCTCTGGGCGATGGAGCCTCATACGAAGGGCAAGCACATCGTGCTGCGCTCGTATCTGGATGCGTGGCTGCCGATCATGAGTCATGGTGCGCGTTTCCGATCCGCAATGGGCAAAGGCCGGCTCGTGCTGGTTGACGGCTTCGCAGGCCCCGGCCGATATGCCACAGGCGAGGATGGGTCACCGCTCGTGATGCTCAAGGCCTTCCTGGAGCATACGCAGCGCCATCTCGTCACTGCTGATCTACTGTACCTGTTCATCGAGGAGCGTCACGATCGGATCGACCACCTACGTAAGGAGGTCGAGGCCCTTGGCCTCCCGGGCCAGGTTGACGTGCACTTCGAGAAGGGGCGATTCGAGGACGTCTTCACTGGTCTCCTCGATGCCATCGAGTCAAGTGGGGCCCAACTTGCTCCCACGTTTGCCTTCATCGATCCTTTCGGATACACCGGCAACCCAATGGACCTAGCGGGTCGCTTCCTAGCTTTCCAACGGTGCGAGGCGCTGGTTTACATGCCGCTGCCATTCGTCAATCGCTTCGTGGGTCGGGAGGGCCAAGATGGAGCGCTGACAGCGTTGTTCGGCAGCGAGCGCTGGCGGGACGCACTCACATACAAAGGTGCGGCGCGTATTCAGTTTCTCCACGATCTGTTCCAAGAGCAGTTGCGCTTCGACTCGCCCAGCAGGCTTGTGCGGTCCTTCGAGATCCCAACCGCGGGTGGAAATGGCTACCGCCTTTACTTCACGACTGGCAACGAGAAAGGGCTCGAAAAGATGAAGGAGGCGATGTGGCGCGCCGACCCGCTCGGGGGTGAGTGCTACCAGGACACGACGGATGAACTTGTGCTGTTTGAGCCTGAGCCCGACACGCGTCATCTGCTCCGCGCGTTGAGGAGACACTTCGGCGATCAGCCATTTAGTATTGAGGAAGCTGAGCGCTTCACACTTCTCAGCACCGCATACCTGCCCAAGGCTCATCTCAAGACGCGGACGCTTGCACCAGCAGAGCGCTCTGGTTGCCTCGAGGCGCTGTCGTCCCGCAAGCGTAAGCTCACATACCCTGCGGGAACGCGGCTCCGATTCCTCTAGGCGACTGCGAGCGTTGGGCGATTCGGCATCTCGTCCCACGTGCGCCCGTCGAGTACTCGCCCCCCGATCTTCGCTGTTCGGCCGCCCCACTGCTTGAAGAAGAACGCGACCTGCTCTTCGCCGCAGCGGTCGCGAAGTTCGCGCACCCACTCGATCTTGATTCGGCGGTGACCAGGACCTGACTCACCGCCGGCAATCAACCAATGGATGCCGGCTAGATTGAGCCCGTGTAGTGGTCCCAGCAACGGCTCCGCACTTATGAAGCGCACCGCTGCGGGAACGTTGCGCAGATAGTCCGCGCGGTGCACGAACCGTTTGTTCTCGATGCTCACTCCAATCCAGACGTTCTCCGGCCACGGCAAGTCGGGGGCAAGCGCGACTAGCCGGTCATGCCGCTTGGTCAGCACTTGGAACGTATGCTGCTTTGCACGTCGCATGACGTCGAAGACCTGAGCTATGTAGTCGGCGGAGATGCCCTCGTGAAATAGGTCGCTCATCGAGTTCACGAAGATCATCCGTGAGCGCGTCCAGTGCAATGGCTGCTCGAGACGGTCAGGCCAGAGACGCAGATCGAACCCCTGCCCGTAGGGGTGGCCGACGATGCCGCGCCACCGCTCAGCGAAGGTTTTGGCATAGCAGTGCGCGCACCCCGGAGATACCTGATGGCACCCCGTTACGGGATTCCAGGTTGCCTCGGTCCACTCGATCCGACTGCGATCAGCCAACGCCAATGTGTCTTCATCCTCTTTGGGGAAAGTCCTCTAGTGGCGAACATATGTTCGCATAGCATTCGGATGTGCCGCGACGTTCCTATGCTGCCACCTCCTCGGCAAACGCCGACAGCGCCGCGGCGACGCCCTCCGGGTCGCTCGTGTGGGGCAGGTGGCCGCTGTCGATCACCACGAGCCTCGCGCCGGGGATCGTTGCGGCGACGCGCCGGCCGACGCGCGGCGAGATCACCGGGTCGCGCCGTCCCCAGACGACGAGCGTCGGCGCGGAGATCGCGGACGCCTCGGCGCGCAGGTCGTGCTCGGGCGAGGCGAAGCTACGCCACAGCTCGCCGACCGCGCGGGCCCCCGCCTCGGTCCTGGTCGTCGCGATCGCCGCGCGGCGCGCGCGCCGGTCCGCGTCGGCGCGGGCGCGCATGTATAGCGCCGAGAAGGCCGGGTAGATCGCGCGCAGGAAGCCCGGGTGGGACATCAGCCAGCAGAACGCGCGCTCGTGCGGCGGGCGCCCGGCGAAGCCGCCGCCGTCGACGATCACGAGGCCGCGCACGAGCTCGGGGCGGCGGATCGCCAGGCGCGCCGCGGCGAAGCCGCCGACGGAGTTGCCGAGCACGACCGCGCCCTCGGGCGCGAGCCGCGCGACCGCCTGCTCGGCCACGTCGGCGAGGTGCATCGCGCTGCCCGTCAGCGAGCCGGCCGGCGACTCGCCGTGCGCCGGCCAGTCGACGGCGATCGTGCGAAAGCGCGGCGGGATCAGCGCGCGCAGCTCGTCGTAGTCGCGGCGCTCGTGCGCGCCGCTCGCCAGCAGCACGAGCTTCGCCTCGCCCTCGCCGCGTTCGTCGTAGGCGAGCTGGCCGGTCGGCAGGTCGAGCAGTGGCATCGCGCAGGCGACCGTACCACATGACCGACCGGTCGGTCATGTGCGTCTCGGGGCGATCGGACCGGTGCCGAACGGGGGGGCCGCAAGGCGCTGACATGGGTTCGAGCTGGTCGCCGAGAAGGCGTCGGATAGCCTGCGGGCGATGCCAGCGCGAGCCAGCAAGACCCCCGACCGCACGTCTGCCTCGACGCGCGGCGCCGGCTTGCGGTTGCCCAAAGCCACAGCCCGGCGCCCTTTGCGCGACACCTACGAGGTGCTGCTGGACGCCGGCGCCGCGGTGGCCGAGCGCGACGGCCTGGCGGGGCTCAGCGTCAACGGCGTGGTCGCGCAGGCGGGCGTCGCCAAGGGCACCTTCTACGTGCACTTCGACGACAGGGAGGCGTTCGTGGACGCGCTGCACGAGCGCTTCCACGGCCACGTGTCCGATGCGGTGGGCGTCGCCACCGCGGGCATCGCTCCGGGGGCCGAGCGGATCGTCGCGGCGGTCGACGCGTACCTCGACGTGTGCCTGGCCGATCGCGCGGTCAAGGCGCTGATGCTCGAGACGCGCGCCGACGGGGCGCTCACGCCGGCGATGGCCGAGCGCCACGACCGCTTCGTGGCGAGCGCCGTGCCGAGCCTGCGCGCGATGGGCTGGCCCGATGCGCGCGCCGCCGCGCAGCTGCTCGCGGCGATGACCTCGGAGCTCGCGATCCGCGAGCTGGAGGCGGGCCGGCGGCTGCCAGGCGCGCGCCGCGCGCTGCGCCGCTTCCTCGGCGTCGCCGAGCCCCGAGCAGCTGAGCGAGAGAACCCCGACGATAGGGAGGAACGATGAAGCACTACAGCGTGGGCGAGCTCGACATCACCGACCCGTCCTGGACGCGCGAGTACGTGGCCAACGTCACCGGCATGGTCGAGCGCCGCGGCGGGCGCTACCTGGCGCGCACCAACAAGATCGAGCAGGCCGAGGGCGAGCGCCACGCGCCGCAGCTGTTCGTGCTGATCGAGTGGCCCTCGAAGGAGGTCG
>DASZFZ010000015.1:0-80674 GCA_035939315.1 Solirubrobacteraceae bacterium
CGAGCAAAACATCCGGCGTCATCGCGATTCCCTTCGTCGTTGCGTTTCCCCCTGCGCGCAGCAGTGTGGGACCTCGTAAACCGCGGCCCGGGAATGTTCGACGCGTGGACGATGCCCGCGTCCTCGCCGGCCCACACGCCCGAGTACCTTTCGGGCAGAGGGGTGTCCGAAGGGTGCAGCCGGGGCTCGGCGGCGCGGCTCATCTAGCATTGCCGGCAGTGTCCGAGCGCGACTATCTCAAGGCCACCCGTGAGCGCGTGCTCGTCTACGACGGCGGCATGGGCGCCACGCTCGAGCAGTTCGAGCTGAGCAGCGAGGACTACGGCGGCCTGCAGGGCAAGTGCCACGAGGCGCTCGTGCTGAACCGCCCGGACGTGATCGAGGGCGTGCACGCCTCGATGCTCGACGCCGGCGCGGAAGTGGTCGAGACCGACACCTTCCAGGGCTCGCGCATCAAGCTCGGCGAGTGGGGCCTCGCCGACTACACCGTCGAGATCAACACCAAGGCCGCCGAGATCGCGCGCAGGGCGGCCGGCGAGCACCGTTACGTCGCGGGCTCGATCGGGCCCACCGGCTACCTGCCCGCCTCCGAGGACCCCGCGCTCGGGCAGATCCGCTTCGGTGAGCTGGTCGAGGTCTTCACCGAGCAGGCCGCGGGCCTGATCGACGGCGGCGCCGACCTGATCATCATCGAGACCGCCCAGGACATCCTCGAGGTCAAGGCCGCCGTGTTCGGGGCGCGGGCCGCCTTCAAGAGCACCGGGCGCACGCTGCCGATCCACACGTCGGTGTCGCTGCTGCCCAACGGCGGCAAGATGCTGCTCGGCACCGACATCTCCGCCGTGCTGTGCACGCTGGAGGCGCTGAAGGTCGACGTGATCGGCCTGAACTGCTCGACCGGCCCCGAGGACATGCGCGACGCGATCCGCTTCCTCGGCGAGCTCTGCCCGGTGCCGGTCGCCTGCATCCCCAACGCCGGCCTGCCGCTGCAGGGCCCCGACGGCGAGACGATCTTCCCCGAGAAGCCCGAGCCGCTGGCGGACGCGCTGAAGGAGTTCGTCGAGCGCTACGGCGTCAGCATCGTCGGCGGCTGCTGCGGCACGACGCCCGAGCACATCCGCGCGATCGCCGAGCGCGTGGCCAACCGGCCGGTCGCCGCCCGGCCCGCGCCGCGCGCGCCGCATCTCTCGTCGATGATCGCCGCCACGCCGCTCGCGCAGGAGCCCGCGCCGACGATGGTGGGAGAGCGCGTCAACTCGCAGGGCTCGCGCAAGGCCAAGGAGCTGCTGCTCGCCGACGACTACGACGGCCTCGTGCAGATCGCCGAGGACCAGGTGACCGGCGGCGCGCACGTGCTCGACGTGTGCGTGGCGCTGACCGAGCGCGCCGACGAGGACGAGCAGATGCGCCAGGTGGTCAAGAAGATCTCGCTCACCCAGCCGGCGCCGATCCAGGTCGACTCGACCGAGCCTGAGGTGATCGAACGCGCGCTCGAGCAGATCCCCGGCCGGGCGATCGTCAACTCGGTCAACCTCGAGGCGGGACGCGCGAAGCTCGACCGCGTGGTGCCGGTCGCGCTCGCCCACGGCGCCGCGCTGATCGCGCTGACGATCGACGAGGTGGGCATGGCAAAGACGGCAGAGCGCAAGCTGGAGATCGCCAAGCGCATCCGCGACCTGTGCTGCGAGGAGCACGGCCTGGACCCCGAGCTGTTGATCTTCGACTGCCTTACGTTCACGCTGACGACCGGCGACGAGGAGTGGCGTCCGTCGGCGATCGAGACGATCGCGGGGATAAAAGCGATCAAGGAGGGGATCGCGGGGGTGAAGACCTCGCTGGGGGTATCGAACGTCTCGTTCGGCGTCTCCCCCGGCGCGCGCGCGGTGCTCAACTCGGTGTTCCTGCACCACTGCGTCGACGCCGGGCTGGACCTGGCGATGGTCAACCCCAACCACATCACCCCCTACTCCGAGATCCCCGACGTCGAGCGCGAGCTGGCCGACGACCTCGTGTTCGACCGCCGCGAGGACGCGCTGGAGAGGTTCATCGAGCACTTCGAGTCCAAGGGCCCCGAGGACGCGAGCCAAGGCGCGGCGGATCCGACCGAGGGCATGGAGCCCGAGCAGGCGCTGCACTTCCACATCCTGCGCCGCCGTCGCGACGGCGTCGAGGACTGGATCGACCGCAGCGTGCAGAAGATCGGCGCGGTGCCGACGCTCAACGAGGTGCTGCTGCCGGCGATGAAAGAGGTCGGCGACAAATTCGGCGCCGGCGAGCTGATCCTGCCGTTCGTGTTGCAGTCCGCCGAGGTGATGAAGCGCGCGGTCGCCCAGCTCGAGAAGTACCTCGACAAGATCGAGGGCTATACGAAGGGCACGGTCGTGCTCGCGACCGTCTTCGGCGACGTGCACGACATCGGCAAGTCGCTGGTCAACACGATCCTCACGAACAACGGCTACACGGTCGTGGACCTCGGCAAGCAGGTGCCGATCCAGACGATCGTGGACGCCGCCCAGGAGCACGACGCGACCGCCATCGGCCTCTCGGCGCTGCTCGTCTCGACCTCCAAGCAGATGCCGGCCTGCATCCAGGAGCTGCACGCCAAGGCTCTGCCCTACCCCGTGCTGATCGGCGGCGCCGCGATCAACCGCGCGTTCGGCTACCGCGCCCTGTACCCCGGCGGCAAGGACTCGGACGCCGTCTACGACCCGGGCGTCTTCTACTGCAAGGACGCCTTCGAGGGGCTCGCCGTGATGGACCAGCTGATCGACCCCGATGCCCGCCTGGCGCTCGTCGAGAAGCTGCGCGCGGGCGCCCGCGAGTTCCGCGAGAAGGGCGACCAGCCCGAGGAGCAGCTGAACTTCGCCGACGACTCCGTGCGCTCGCCCGCGCGCACCGACGCGCCCGTGCCCACCCCCCCGTTCTGGGGCGTGCAGGAGGTCCCCGTGGATCTCGACGAGGTCTACCGCCACCTCGACACGCACGTGCTGTTCAAGCTGCACTGGGGCGGCAGGGGCGTCAAAGGCGAGGCCTGGCAGGAGCTGCTGCGCGATGATTTCCGTCCGCGCCTGGAGCGGATGTGGGCCGAGCAGGACTATCTGCGCCCGCGCGCGCTGCTCGGCTTCTTCCCGTGCTACGCGCTCGGCAACGAGATCGTGGTGCTCGCGCCGCCGGCCCCCGGCGAGCAGCCCGACCCGGCGGCGCCCGAGCTGACGCGCTTCGTCTGCCCGCGCCAGCCCAAGGGCGACCGCATCTGCCTGGCCGACTTCTTCCGGCCGGCGGTCGACGGCAAGGCGCCCGAAGAACTGGACGTGATCGCCGTGCAGGCCGTCACGGTCGGCGCGCAGGTCACCGAGCTGATGGCCAAGCTCGAGGCCGAAGGCGAGTTCGCCGAGCAGCTGTTCGTGCACGGCCTGGGCGTGCAGACGGCCGAGGGCCTGGCGGAGTGGCTGCACTACGAGGCGCGGCGCATGCTCGACATCCCCACCGCCCAGGGCCGCCGCTATTCCTGGGGCTACCCGGCGGTCCCCGAGCAGTCGGAGCACCTGAAGGTCGAGAAGCTGCTCGGCCTCGAGCGCATCGGCATGAGCATCACCGACGGCTACGCGCCCGAGCCCGAGCAGTCGACGCTCGCGCTCATCGCCCACCACCCGCAGGCGATCTACTTCGGCACGCGCCAGGGACGGTTGCTGCCCGACGGCTCGCCCGACGACGTCATCCGCGGCTCGGACAAGGACCCGTCGCTGTTCGGCGAGCTACCCGACGAGGACCCGCCGGACGGCGTCGTCGAAGGCGAGGATCCCGAGCCGGCGCTCGCCGGCGAGGGCTCCTGAGATACGCGGGTCCGGCCTGACCTACGCGACGCTCACGGGCGCCATACCCACTGCGATCGTTCGCGCCCGATCCTGCCGCTCAGGCGTGCGCGAGCGGCCGGATTTCATCGAGTGTCGTGCCGAGTCGGTCTCGTGCGACCTCGATGTCGTAGCGGTCTTGAAGGTTCAGCCAGAAGCGCTCACTGGTCCCGAAGTATCGCGCGAGCCTCAGAGCAGTGTCGGTGCTGATGCGTCGTTTCCCGTGGACGATCTCGTTGATGCGGCGCGGGGGAACACCGATCGCTACCGCCAGGCCATGCTGGGTGACCTCAAGCGGCTGCAGGTACTCGAGCATCAGCACCTCGCCGGGATGTATGGGGGGCATGATCGAGTCGGTACTCATGACGGGTTCCTTGCCTGCGGTCTTTCAGTGGTAGTCGACGATCTCGACACCCTCGGGTCCAGCGTCCGTCCAACTGAAGCAGATACGCCATTGCTGGTTGACGCGAACGCTGTAGGAGCCCGCCCGGTCGCCCTTGAGCTTCTCGAGCCTGTTTCCCGGAGGCACCCGCAGATCGTCGAGCGTCTCGGCGGCGTCCAGGATGAGCAGCTTCCGCAACGCCGCGCGCTGGGTGCCCTGGTCGAGCTTGCGCACCCGCTCCCGTCGCCAGACCCGCTCGGTTTCCTTGTCCGCAAACGACCGCAGCACACGCCACGATGATAACGCACGACGTTATGAACGGCGCACGTTATGCGTGGCGCACCTACAGCCGCTTGCGGTGGGCTCGGAGTTCGAGCTGTCCGAGGCGCCTCGGGCGGCGATGACGGAGGACGCGGCACAGACGGTCGAGCGCGCCGAGTCCTACGCCCGGCTTCGCGACCTCTACGTCGAAAATCCGGCTGTGATGGGTGGCGAGCCGGTAATCACCGGGACCAGGGTGCCTGTGCGCACGATCGCGAGCCTGATCGAGATGGGCGAGAAGCCGGAGGTGCTATAGGAGGACTACCCACACATGCCGTAAGAGGCTTACCCGGTCGCGGTGCTGTGGACGCACGCCAACCCGCGCCGCCGGCACTCGTCGGCCATGCCCACTCCGTCAGGCGCCGCCAGGAGCCGTGCCACCCGCGCCCGCGTCACCGTCGCCACCCGCGTCGTCCCCACCCTCCACCGCAATCCGCCCGAGGCGGACGCTGCGGTCGTTGTCGAGGATCGCGCGGATGCCATCGTCCTCGAGCGCGACCAGCTTGCGCAGCAGGTCGTCGTCGCCGGCGAGCCGCGCGGACACGCGGAAGGTCGGCTCCTGCTCGCCGTGCGGGCGCACCTCGAAGGTGATGCGGCTCGACAGCGGCGCCAGGCGCGAGGCCAGCTCATAGGCTTCGGCGGGGGTGAAGTCGAACCAGCTGCGGTCGAGGTCGCGGGCCGGCAGCTGCGCGCTGCCGCGGTGCCCGATCAGCATCCGCGTCACCTCGACGCGGATCGTCTCGGGCGCGTCCATGCCGAGCCTGCGCACGAGCAGGCGCGTGGCGAGCCCGTCCTCGTCGCGCACCAGGCCGAGCAGCAGGTGCTCGGTGCCGATGTAGTCGTGGCCCAGGGCGAGCGCCTCGCGCAGCGCGCGCTCGAGCACCTTCTTGGCCTCGGGCGTGAACGGGATCTGCCGCGGGCCGGCCGATTCGGGGCCTGACCCGCAGATCGCCACCACCTGCTCGCGTACCGCCTCGGCGCGCACGTCGAGGCTCGCGAGCACGCGGCTCGCGAGACCCTCGCGCTCGGCCAGCAGCCCCAGCAGCAGGTGCTCGGTGCCGATCTGGGAGTGCCCGAGCGCGCGCGCCTGTTCCTGGGCCAGCACGACCACCTGGCGCGCCCGTTCGGTGAAGCGCTCGAACACGCCTCCAGACTAGTCGCCCGCACCCGACTCGGCGACTCGCGCCGTTGCGGGCGAGAGCACGTGGCGAGCCGACCGGCCGCCCTACGCGCGCGCGTCGACGGCGTGGCCGACCGCGCGCGACGGCCGCGCGGCGGCCATCGCCAGGATCTCCTCGCCGGTGAGCGGCTTGGCGAAGTGGTAGCCCTGGCCGAAGTCGCAGCGGATCGCGCGCAGGCGCTCTAGCTGGGAGCGATCCTCGATGCCCTCCGCGACCGCCTTGAGCTTGAAGATGCGCGCGAGCTGCACGATCGCGGCCGTCAGCTGCTCGACCTCGGGGCTGGGATCGGCGAGGAACGAGCGATCGATCTTGAGCACGTCGACCGGCAGTTGGCGGATGTAGTTCAGCGAGGAGTAGCCGGTGCCGAAGTCGTCGATCGCGAGCTTCACGCCGAGCGCGCGCAGCGTCTTCAAGCGCAGCAGGCTCAGCTCCATGTCCTGCATCATCACCGACTCGGTGAGCTCTAGCGTGAGGCTCGCCGGCGCGATGCCGCTCGCGGCGAGCGCCGTGCGCACCTCCTCGATGAACTCCGGGCGTTGCAGCTGACAGGCGGACACGTTGACGGTCATGTACAGCGCCGGCGAGCGCGGGCAGCGGCTCTGCATGTGCGCCGCCCACGCGCACGCCTGGCCCAGCACGTGCCGGCCGACCGGCACGATCATGCCCGTGTCCTCGAGCAGCGGCACGAAGTCCAGCGGCGCGACGGTGCCGCGCCGCGGGTGCTCCCAGCGCATCAGCGCCTCCATTCCCGCCATGTCGCCCCGGGCGAGGTCCATGATCGGCTGGTAGCGCAGCGTGAACTCGCCCTCCTCGAGCGCCCGTTGCAGCTCCCCCTTGAGCTCCAGCCGCGCGAGCGCCCGCGCGTGCATCTCGGGCTGGAACACCTCGTAGTGGCCCTTGCCGCTGTCCTTGGCGCGGTGCATCGCCACGTCGGCGTTGCGCAGCAGCTCCTCGGCGTCGGCACCCGCGACCGTGGCGGCGTCGCCGAAGGCGATGCCGACGCTGGTGGCGAGCACGACCTCGCGCTCGGGCAGCGAGATCGGAGCGTGCAGCCGGTCCATCACCCGCTGGGCGATCTCGACGGCGTGCAGCTCGCTCTGGGTGTCCTTGATCAACACCGCGAACTCGTCCCCGCCGAGCCGGGCGGCCGTGTCGACGGGGCGCATGCAGTCGTCCAGGCGCGCGGCCACCTCCTGCAGCACGACGTCCCCGACGGCGGGCCCGAGACCGTCGTTGACGTGCTTGAAGTCGTCGACGTCGATGATCAGCACGGCGACCGGCAGCCCGTCGCGACGCCGGCCCGCCAGCGCATGCTCGACGCGGTCGCGGAACAGGGCGCGATTGGGCAGGCCGGTGAGCGCGTCGTGGAATGCCTGGTGCTCGAGCTCGGCCCGAGCGCTCTGCTCGGTCAGCGCGACCATCTGCCGGGCGAGCTCCTCGTTGCGGCGCACGATCCCCGCCATGCGCAGCAGCACGAGCGCGAACATGCACGCGGAGGAGCCGACGAGCACGTACAGGTCGAGCGACTCGTGCAGCGCCTCGCGCAGCACGATCAGCAGCGGCACGGTCAGGCTCGCGCACGTCAGCAGCGCGAGCCTGACGCGGCTCAGCCGCCCGTCCGACTGCGGGCCGGGGGTCGAGAGCAGGCGCATCGACGGGTGCAGCGCGGCGCTGCCGAGCAGCACGTAGTAGAGCGCCCAGCCGGCGTGCATGAGCCCTCCCGTGCCGGTGCTCGCGCCGACCAGTTTCGCGCCGTAGAGCGCGTCGCTGAGCAGCAGCACGACCGCGCCGGAGAGCAGGAACGCGAACGCCGGCTCGCGCCGGTGGGCGCCGGCCGCCACGCGCGCGACGACGCCCAGCACGATGATGTCCATCGCCGGGTAGGCGACCGACGTGAGCTTGCCGAGCGGCGAGAGCCCCGGCGCGCCGTAGTAGGGGTAGATCAGGTAGACCCACAGCAGCGTCGCCAGCGCGAGCGTGACGATCAGCGCGTCGATCAGCGCCGTGCGCTCGCGCCGCTCGCGGCGTTCGCGGATCAGCAGCAGCATGCCGGCGACGAGGAACGGATAGAAGGCGATGTGGAAGGGGTCGGCGATCGAGGGGAACGGGATCGCTTCGCCGAACAGCCGCTGGTAGTTGGAGGAGAGCACGTCGCTGGTCACGAACAGCCCCTGCCCGACGGCCAGCAGGTGCCAGGGCAGGCGCCCGCCGCTGTTGGCGTTCGCGCCCACGATCAGCGCGGCGACGCTCGAGCCGCCGATCAGGTTGAAGACGAGCCCGCTGTGCAGCCACGCGGGCCCCGCGAGGTGCGCGAGCGCGTAGGCCGTCGAGCACGCGAGCCCCGCCGCCATGTACATCCACCAGCTGTGGCTCGCGTAGCGCCCGAGGGCGCCCTCGCGGCTGCTCAGTGACGGCTGCTGTATCCCGGTGTCGAGCGCCAGCGCCGGCATGGCATCAGCGGCCACCGGCGGCGGCGGAGAGGATCTCCCGAGGAGCGCGCGTGGCGGGCCGCGGCGCGCGCATCCGCGCCAGCTCGGCGCGCACGAGGCGCGCGTCGATCAGCCGACCCGGGGCCGTGAGCTCGCAGCCCGGGCCGTCTGTCAGCAGCGCTTGGCGCAGCGCCAGCGGGCCGTCCGGCGGCAGCACGGGGGCGCTGCCCTGCTCGACGCCCACCCGCGCTCGGGCAGCAGAAGGTTGGTCTCGCACAGGTCGCGTATCGGCTGCGCCGCACCCGAGCTGAACATTTGCAACCCTTTGATCTAGTCCTCTTCGCGAGGCGGCGGGCGGAAGAGGATCCGCTTGACCTCGCCGGCCGTGCCGCCGCCCAGGCGCAGCGCCGTCTGGAAGCCCTCGCCGCCGAGCTCCCCGGCGTCCAGCGCGCGGCGCAGCTCGTTGAGCGCCGGCAGGTCCTCCTCGCTGACGTGCTCGCGCGCGGTCTCGATCAGGATCAGGTGGCGCGGTCGCTTGAGCGCGGCCGCGATCCGCACGAACGTCTCGCGCTCGGCCGCCTGCACCCCGTCGGCCGCCAGCACGACCGTCTCGCGGGCCTGCAGGCGCTTGGAGACGGCGGCCCGCAGGAGCTCGTCGGCGCGCGCGTCGAGCTCCGCCTCCTCGACCCGCCCCGCCAGCAGCGCCCGCACCTTGTCCAGCGACAGCAGGCTGGCACGATCCTCGATCAGCCGGTCCAGGAAACGATCGCGCTCGGCGTGGGAGGCGCTCACGGCGATCACGAGGCTCCCGGGGGAGTAGCGCAGGCGGTCGGTGGGCGTGAGCACGCGGCAGTGGACGGTGATGTCCGCCGGACGCGGCGGCGCCCCCTCACGGCGCGGCCGGTCCGAGGACCAGCCGCCGCGCTCGTCCTCGGAGATCTTGACGCTGCGGGCTGTCGGCCTTGAAGCCATGCCCCCATCATGCCTCAAAGCGCCGCCTCTCGCCGGAAGCCGGTCGGCGGGGCACGCCGCGCGCCGGGGCCGGCCCGGCGCCGTGCTCGGCGAGCAGCGCGAGCTTGGCGGTGCGATCGAGCGCTTTGATGCGCGCCTCTTCGCGGCGCGCCGCGCGCCGATCGGGCATCGGCAGGCTCAGCACCAGCTCGACGGGCAGCCTGCTGGCGGTGTAGCGGCTGGCCCTGCCCGCCAGATGGCGGGCGAGGCGGCGGCGCACGTCGACCGTCCAGCCCGCATACAGGCTGCCGTCCGAGCAGCGCAGCAGATACACCCAGGCCTCGGCCATCTCTAGGACCGATACGCCGCGCGCCGCTCGAGCCCTGCCGCAACGCGCACGCTCGCGGCGCCCTAGAGAGAGCCCGCCCGCCCCGCCTGTGCCGGCTCGCCGCCGGCCAGGCCGGCGATGCTGGTCCCCGCCGGCAGCGGCCCGAGCTTCACCGGGCTCGCCTGCATGGCCCGCAGGCGCACCTCGCGCCAGGAGAGCCCCTCGTTGACCAGCGCGGGCATTCCCATGATCAGCGCCGTGGCGATCTCCACGACCTGCAGCACGATCCCGTAGGCGATCGCTTCCGGCGTGGACACGTGGTAGGCGCCCGCGAGCACAGCCACGCAGGCCGCCTGGAACAGGCCGACGTTGGCGGGCGTGGCGGGCACCACCGCGGTGACGTTGACGGCGAACAGGACCCCGGCGGCGGCCGCCGCGCTCGCGTGCGGTTCGATGCCGAGCGCCTGCAGCAGCAGCCAGCAGGAGAGCCACTGCAACGCCCACGCGCCGAGCTGCGCCACGGTCGCCCGGGCGGCGGCGCGGGGACGGGCGAACACGCGCAGGCCTACGCGCAGGCGCAGCAGCGAGCCGCGCATCGCCGCCAGCAGCGCCTGGGCGCGCCGTGAGCGCGAGACGGCCGCGGGCGGGACCAGCACGGGCGCCAGCGCGAGCGCGCCGAGCGTCGCGAGCGGCGCCAGCGCGAGCAGCAGCAGCGCCCGGTCGTGGTGGTCGAGCACGCTCACGCTCGACAGCGCGACGGCGCCGAGGATCAGCAGCGCCAGCAGGTTCAGCAGCGCCTGCGAGACGATCGTGCCGAGCACGATCGGCAGCGTCTCGCGGGCGCGCCCGACGCGCCTGGCGAGGATCAGCGCACGCGAGGGCTCGCCGAGCCGGGCGGGCAGCGTCGCGGACATCAGCACGCCGATGAACGTGCCCTGCATCGCGTCGCGACGTTTGACCCTGCGCCAGGTGGGAGCGGCCGCGAGGATCGCGTGCCAGGCGAGCGCCCGCACGAACATCGCCGCGCACATCGCGCCGAGGCCGGCCGCCAGCAGGCCGGGCTTGGAGGCGAGCAGCGACGCGGCCACCCGCGTGAGCCCGACGCGCTGGAGCGCCAGCCAGCCGAGCCCCGCGCCCGCGACCGAGCTGGCGCACACGCCCAGGCGACGCAGCGTCCGCAGGCGCCGCGGACGGCCGACGAGCGCGGGACCCGCGGGCATCAGCGAGGGCAGGCGCTCGGGCGGGATGCGGGGCTGCAGGTCGGCGGGCACGAAGCCGTGGCGCAGCGCGCCGTCGTGCAGCCGACCGCGTCCGTGTCGGCGGCCCAGCCGCGCGAGCGCGACCGCCTGCTCGTAGCAGTCGAGCACCTCGGCGGCCACGTGCGGCCAGGCGAAGCGCTCGGCGCGCTCGCGGGCGGCGCCGGCCATGCGCGCCCGGCGGGCGGGGTCGAGCGCGAGCGCGCGCAGGGCCTCGGCGAGCGCGAGCGCGTCGCCGGGCTCCAGCAGCAGCCCATCCTGCTCGTGGCGCAGCACGTCGCGGTAGCCGGGGATGTCGGAGGCGATCACCGGCGTGGAGGCGGCGAACGCCTCCGTCAGCACCATGCCGAAGCTCTCGCCCCCCAGCGAGGGCGCGCACAGCACGTCGGCGCGCTCGAGCTCGGCGAGCTTGCGCTCCTCGGAGACCTTGCCGAGCGCCTGCACGCCGCGATCGTCGAGCATCATGTGCGCGACCTCCTCGCGGCTGGCGCCCACGAGCGTGAGCGTCGCGGGGATCTGATCGCGCAACGCCTCGAAGGCGCGCAGCAGCACGGGCAGGCCCTTGCGCTGCACCGCCTGGCCGACGAACAGGATCCGCAGCGGCCGGTCACCCGGCGCGGCCGGCGCCGGCTCGTGCGCCGGCTGGCGGAGCTGGACGCCGTTGGGGATGATGCGGTAGCGCCCGCCGTAGAAGCGCCGGGCGGTCCACGCGGCGGCATCCGAGACGGCGATGCGCACGTGCAGACGGTTCATGCGCCGCCTGCCGCCCAGGACGCTCGCGGCGATGCCGTTGGTGATCGCGTTCTCGGAGTAGGTGTGGAAGGTGCCCACGAGCGGCAGCTCGCCGGCGCTGCACAGCGCGTCCCAGCCCAGCAGCGGCACGACCGGCTCGTGGATGTGCAGCACGTCGTAGGCGCCGCGGCGCAGCTGCTCGCGCAGCGCCCACACGGCGTTCGGGCTGGGCGCGAGGTTGGAGACCGCGCCGTTGGCGGGGAAGCCGGCGGTGCGCCCGAGCCTCACGAGCCGCTCTGAAGGAGTCCGCGCCTGCGGCCTCGCGCCCTTGTGCAGGCGCCGCGAGAGGCGGTCGTCGGGGTCGTAGGGGGCCAGCACGCTGACGTCGTGCCCGCCCGCCTGCAGCTCGCCCGCCAGCGCCTCGATGTGGCGCGTGACCCCTCCCGGATACGTCCAGGAGTACGGCGAGAGCAGGGCGATCCGCACGAACCGTACTCTACCGACGCCCGCCCCCGGAGCATCCGGGCCGACCGGCTGCGCGCCCGGGGGCTCGAGCCGCCCCCCAACGCCTGCGATAATCGGGGCGACCGTGAGCGCGCGCCACTTCGTCAAGTACACGTTCCTGAAGCTCGATCCGGCGTGGCGCAGGCTCGACGCGCAGGAGCGGGCCGAGCACAAGCGCGAGTTCGCGGCGGCGTGCGAGGACTTCGCCGACGGGCACCTGCTGCAAAGCTTCTCGCTGGTGGGCACGCGCGGGGACGCCGAGCTGCTGCTCGTGGCCGAGGCCGAGAACCTCGACCGCATCCACGAGTTCCACGTCGTGCTCGCGCAGAGCGGCCTGATGCGCTGGGCGCGGATCCCCCACTCGTTCCTGGGCATGCGCAAGAGCTCGGAGTACTCCGAAGACGAGCGTGTGATCCCGCGCGGCTTCAAAGGGCGCTACGTGTTCGTCTACCCGTTCGTGAAGTCGCGCGAGTGGTATGCGCTGCCGGCGGAGGAGCGCTGGCGGATCATGCAGGGCCACATCCAGGTGGGTCGCGAATACCCGGGCGTGGACAACCACACGACCTACTCGTTCGGCCTCGACGACCAGGAGTTCGTGGTCGCCTTCGACACCGACGACGTCGGCACGTTCCTCGACCTCGTGCAGCGGCTGCGCACGACCGAGGCATCGCGCTACACCGTGCGCGACACGCCCAGCTTCACCTGCCTGGCGATGTCGCTCGAGCGCGCCCTGAACGCGCTGGACGGCGAGCCCGTGTCGCTAGAGGCGCTGCCCGCTGTCTAGCCCGGCCCCGCGCTCGCGCCGCTCGCCGGCGCGCCCCCGGCGCACGACCTCCCCGGCGCGCGCGCTCGCCCACCTGCGCGCCGCCGACCCGGTGCTGGCGGCGCTGATCGAGCGCGTCGGCAAGCTTCCCGACGCGCTCGAGGGCCGGCCCGACCGCGACGACCACTACGGGGCGCTCGTGCGCTCGATCGCCGGCCAGCAGCTCTCGGTGCTGGCCGCCCGCGCGATCTACGGCCGGCTGACGGCCCGCTTCGGGGGGCGCCCGCCGACGCCCACCGAGATCCTCGCCGACGATCCCGAGGAGCTGCGCGCGGCCGCCGGCTTCTCGCGCGCGAAGGTCTCCTACCTGCGCTCGCTGGCAGAGCACGTGCTCTCGGGCGAGCTCGAGCTCGAGCGCCTGGACTCGCTCTCCGACGAGCAGGTGATCGCCGAGCTGACGGCCGTCAAGGGCCTCGGCGTGTGGACCGCGCACATGTTCCTGATGTTCCACCTCGAGCGCCCCGACGTGCTGGCCGTCGGCGACCTCGGCATCCGCCGCGCGATCGAACGCGCCTACGGGCTCGACGGCCTGCCCGACGCCGGCACGATCGAGCAGATCGCGCAGCCGTGGCGCCCGCACCGCACGCTCGCCTGCCGCTATCTGTGGCGCTCGCTGGCGAACGAGCCGACGTAGGTCGGCCAGCCAGCACGGCCGGGGCCCCGCGAGCCGGGCCGCGCGTCGGCCCTACTTCTTCTTGGCGGCCTTCTTGCCCTTGTGCGAGGACTTCTTGGCGTGCGAGCCGTACTTCTTGTGGGCCGCCTTTTCGCAGGCCACGCGCTTGCTCTTCTTCCTGTCCTTCTTGCATGCCTTCAGGGCTTTGGCGAGCAGTTGCGCCCTGGAGAGCTTCTTGACCTTGCTGCTCTTGACCGCGCCGCAGCCTTCGAGCGCGATGTTGGCCGTGCGTTCGATCACCGCGCCGTTCTGCGCGACCATCGTGGTCGGCAGCACGAGCTGGCTGGCGTGCTTGCACAGGTTGTAGTTTTCGGCTTCGGGCACGAACGTCGTCAGCGCGGAGTGCGGGCCTTCGGGGAAGATCGATTCGAACTTGGTGAACGGCGCGTCCGGCGAGGTTTCGAATTTGGAGTAGGTGATGCCGTTCTTGATGTCCGTCTTGCCGTCCAGCAGCACCTTCACGCCTTCGCCCTGCAGGACGAACTCGACGTCTGGGAATTCGGCGGCGCCGTGCGAGACCAGGTATGCGGGTCCGCGCAGCGGGTTCTTGAAGACCGGCGTGTTCACGATGCCTTCGCCGATCACCGAGCCTTCGTCGCAGCTCGCCGGGTTGGCTTCGAAGGTCGCCGCCAGGCAAGCTTTTTCGATCGTGCTCTGGCGGGAGGGAAGCACCGCCGGCAGCGTCAGGTCGACCTTGTGGATGTTCGCCTGGCCCAGCCCCGGCGATTCGACCGTGACCTTGAACGTGACGCCCTTGAATTTGCTGCCCTGAGAGGCGACGGTCGCCGCCAGCTTCGGCTGGAACGGCAGCGCGGCGCAGTTGGAGACGAAGAAGGGCGAGGACACCGGGTCGCTGACCTGCTCGCCGCTCGATTCGCCGCCGACCAACGTACCGGTGGTCTTCAGTTCGTTGCAGCTCGTGGGATTGAACTCGAAGTTCGGCCGGTCGATCTCGACTTCCAGTTCTTTGAGCTGGGCGGGGACGTGGTCGACGAATTCGGGCAGCCCGTGCGTGGCTTCCGGCGCCCCGAACTGCGGCGCGCCAGCGGCTTCGCCGAGCAGCGGGAAGAACTGCCCTTCGTTCGTCGTGATGATCGCCTGCGCGGTCGTCGGGTTGACGTTGATCGCCGAGCGGATCACGACCCTGCCCACGTGGAACGGGCCCGTGTTCACTTCGGTGACCGACGAGAGCCCGAACGGCGCGCCGCCGTAGGGGCCGGTCAGGTAGACGCTGCCGGGCAGCGCCACCGGTGTGCCGCCGAGGCCGGACTTGGTCAGCGACTTGCCGATCAGGCTTTCTTCCCCGCAGGTGCCCGCGGCCGCCTGCGGTTCTTCGCACAGCGGCACGGACGCCAGCACGGCCGCGAGACCGGGAGGCGTTTCCATCGTGATCGCCTTCAGCGCCTGGCTGCCGTCGGGCCGCTGGATCTTCAGCGTGAACGGCGTGAATGCGCCCGCCTGCGGGTTGACGCTGCCGGCCTGGAAGCCGGGCGAGAACGGCAGGGTGGCGCCGGGGCACGGCGAGCCGTTCGGGCCCGAGCTGACGTTGAAGGTCGAGTCGGCCGAGACCACCGACGGCGGGTGGGCTGCTTCCCCGGAGAAGGTCGTGAAGTTGGCGCTGGAGGTCGCGGGACCGCAGAACGCGGGCGTCGTGTTGGACGCGCGTCCGCCCGCGGGCAGGTTGATTTCAAGTGTTTCGAAGGGGACCGGCGGCGTGCCCCGGAAGGTGGAGACGAGCTGGCCTTCGGTCGATTCGCCGCCACCCGGCAGCGGCTGACCCTTGGACAGCACCTTCACTTCGCCGGCGAGCTTCACGCGAATGCCCGATTCGGGGTTTTCGGCGCTCAGATAGGTGATCAGTTCGGGCTTGAACGGGTCGGTGTGCTGCTTGGCCAGATACAGCGCGCCGAGGAACGGTTCGGCGCGTTTGACGTACGGCGAGACGATCTTGACCGTGCCGATCTTCGAGACTTCGGGGCAGCCGAAGACGGCCGCGGAGAACTTGTCGTTTTCGAGCTGTTCGCCGAACCCGGCTTCGTCTTCCACGCCTTCGAAGCCCACCTGTTCTGCCGTGCAGGTCCCCAGCCCGTTGCTGAAGCCGGCGTTCGAGAGCACGCCGCTCGGGAACACGACCTGCGTCTCCTGGGCGTTGTTCTCCGCCACCGCGCCTTCGGATTCGGTCGGCCTCAGCGTCGGCCCCTGCGGGATCCTCACGGTGATGTCGAACCCGGTGGGGGTGCTGGCCGTGTGCTCGGTCGGTTCCATTTCGAAGGCGGGCGTGAAGGGCAGCCCGGCACAGCCTTCGAGCTGCACCGGCTCGTGCGTGGAGACCGTCGGGGGCGGTGTTTCACCGGGCTTCCACGAGGTCACGCCGACGGTGCTTTCCAGCGGCTTTTCGCAGGTGGTCGGCAGGGTCAGGTAGGGCGCCGGCGCCTTTTCGTTCGACGGTTCGCAGGGCGGCGCGCCGGTGCCGAGCGACGCCACGAGCTTGTAGCCGTGACCGAGGCATTCCCAGCCGCGCGCTTCGTTGTGGGTTTCGGCCGCCGGCGTGCCCCAGATGCTGAGGATCACGCTCATCACTTCGGCCGACGCCGAGGTGTTTTTGGAGCTGACTTCGACGGCGTAGCTTTTGCCCGTCAACACGCTCGTGTCGAGCACCACCGGAACGCCTTCGAACTCGAAGCCGAGTCGTGCGGGCTCCCCCTTGGCTGGCGTCAGGTCGAAGACGGGAAGCGTTTCGGTGCCGTACTCCAGCGAGATCCCGCCGGGGTTCCTGAAGGTGACGATCGCCACGCCGGCCGCGCTGCGTCCCGGACAGGCGTTGAAGTTGCCGGAGGAGATCTGGTTGAAGGCCTCGTCCGAGCATTCCTCGCCGTAGTTGGTGTTGCCGATCAACCCTGGCGGCAGCACGGTGTTGACGTTGCGCAGCAGCTGCGGGGTCGACGGCTTCAGGCCCTTTTCGAGCGGGTTTTCGGAATAGGTCTGGTTGAACGCGAGCGTCGTCGTCAGCTGGAAGGGGTGCGAGCCGGCCTGCGTCTCGGGCTGGCCGCCCGCCGTTTCGGGTTGCAGTTCGTAGCGTTCGACGCCGAACGGCACGCTGGAGCCGCTCTGAATCGGCAGCGACCTGCCCGTTTCGTCGCCGGCGCCGCCGCCTTCGACGTGGATCACGTTTTCCCCGAGGCTCGCCGGCAGCGGTTCGCCCAGCCCGGCCTTGACCTTGACGTGGATCTTGAGTTCGATCGCGATGTACGGCGGCAGCGCGCCTTCGTAGGTGCAGACGAGTCCGCTGCACGGAAGCTTCGGCTTCTGCGGCTGATCTTCGGTGATGACTTCGCCGAAGTCGACGAACGCTTCCGCGGACCCCACGGCTTCGAGGTCAGCCGGCAGTTCGTCGGTGATCGTGTCGGGGTGTCCCTTGGTTTCGAGCGGCGCGTCGCCAAGGTTGGCGAGGATGCCGACGACGAGCCCTTCTTCTCCGACCTTCGCGAACTTCGTCGGCGCGGTGCGCGTGAGTATGTGCCAGTGGGCGACCCCTTCGGCGGCCGCGGAGGAGACGCCTGTGCCCAGCGCCAAAACGAGCGCGCCTGCCATGAGCGCGAGGGCGATGCGGACGTGCGAGATGCTGCGTCTGGCGATCATCGGGCTCCCCTCACCCCTCCGCCCGCGCGGCGCTCGCGCCGTGCGCTTGGTGTGCGCCCCGGTCGGCCTTCTTGCCCTTCGCGGGCTTCCTGGTTGCGTACTTCTTGTGAGCCGCGCGTTCGCAGGCCGCGCGCTTGCCCTTCTTCTTGTCCTTCTTGCAGGACGCAAGCGCTTTGGCCAGCAGCTGCGCGCGCGTCGGCTTGGCCTGCTTGTGCGAGATGGTGCCGAGCACCTGGACGGTCGGCCGCAGGTTCGCGTCGGCCGAGCTCAGGTTGGCCGAGCCCGAGGACGCGCCGGTGCTGCCCTGCTGCACCGGCGGCTGTTCTTCCGGCGCCGGCCGGCATTCTTCACCCGTGCATTCGGGCTTGGCTTCGGGCGGCGGCGGCGCGCACGGTTCTTCGCCCGCGCGGCCGAGCTTGCACTGGCGCGCGTCGTAGATGTCGAACGCCCCGTCCGTGTCGCGCGGGCTGAGTTTCGCGTCGGTCACGAAGAACACGTCTTCGCCGGTTTCGCTGGCATCGATGAACGCGGATTCCTGTTCGCTTTCGCCGGAGGAGATCAGCTGCACGCAGCCCTTGCCAGCCGCCGTGTTGGCGATCGCGGCTTCGCACGTACCGGTGCCGGTCGGCTCGTACTCGTACACGTTCTCGACGCCGACCTGGGCTTCTGTCCTGGCCCCGCCGATCGTGACCGTCTCGGCCCTGGTGGGCTTGGCCACCGGCACGAGCGCGTCCGCGCTGTCGAAGAACAGGCGCCCTTCGTTGGAGAGGTAGCGCGACTGGTACGAGGAGGGGATCAAGCCGTAGGTCGTCCATGTGGGGATGCTCCCAGCGAGCCAGTGGTCGACGCGCTCCTGCGCCCACGCTTCGGGGCGGTCGACGAGCAGCCCTTCGCCTTCTCCGCCGGCCTGCTCGTCTTCGACGCCGACCGGCTGCGCTCCGCTGGGGTTGCAGGAGGCGCAGACGAGGCTGTTGTCGGCGTAGCGATAGACGTACACCTCCTCGTCGGGCACCCCGCTGTTGGCGTCGGTGTTGTCGTAGCCGAGCAGGCGGCGGTCGGACATGAACGACACGTATTCGCCGTTGGGCGAGACCCTCGCCGTCTGCAGCGACTGTAGGTAGGCGGCGATTTCGGTGCTCGGCTCGCCCCAGTCGGGCGCGTCCGCGGCCGAGAGCTGGACGACGAAGCGCGGCGCTTCCCAGCGCCCTTCGCGAGTGCGATGCGCCGCGTAGAGGTTGCAGGTGTGCGTGGCGGGTGCGAACACGAAGCAGGCGCCCTGTGTCGCGTGTTCACCCGCGGGGCCCTGCGCGTCGCTCAATACGCCGTCCGCGACGAAGTACACGGTCGCTTCACCGGTGTCGCTTTCACCCGTGCCGAGCGGGCCGCCGATGACGTCGGCGCTTTCGCCCTTGATCAGGTCCGGGCTGAGGTCGGTAACGCGACGTCCGCCGGCCCTGGCGGGTTCGAATGCGTAGAGTTCGCCCGTGAGCGAGGACGTGGCGGTCGCGTGGGCGTCTTCGGTGAGCTTTTCCCGATCCTCGAAGAAGGCCGCCGAGCCGTTCGGCGTGGCCGTCTCGAACAGCGGGTCCGCGCTCACTTCGGAGGCGACCCCCGTGTTGGGTTCGGCGACCGAGACGGCGCTGGCCACCGGTTCGATCGCGTGTGTCGTGGTGTTTTCCTGTTTCGTGACTTCGGTCAGGAACAGCTTGGTGGCACCTGAGTTCCAGTAGATCTTGATGCTCGGACCATGCGGGCCGGGCTGTTCGGAGATCGAGGTGACGGCCATCCTGTGCCCGCCTGCGCCGCCGACGCTCGCGCCTCGCGCTCCCACGAAGGCAGCGCCGGCGGTGTCCTGTTCGTCGGTCCCCGGAAGCAGGCTGATCAGCTGCAGCCGCTCGCCGGGCGCTTCGTCCCGGCTCCACAGATACAGGCCCTCGACGGCCTTGCCGTTCTTGGTCAGCGGGAGCGAGGACGTGAAGACGACGTCGTCGAAGTTGGAGGTGGCCGCCTCGAATTCCAGTTTGGCTTCCGCCAGCGACAGCGCCACGCTGGAGCTGTCGTCAGCCGCGTTCACCAGAGGGATGAAGCAGGGCGAGTAGGTGTGCGGCCCCGTCTTTTCGGTGGGCGTGCATTCCTTTTCGCGGATGTACAGATCCCGCCCGCGCGGCGCTTCTTCTTCGCCCACGTTGAGCGGGTTTTCCGAAACCGGTGCCGCAAGCCCTTGCGCGAGGCTCGTGGAGAACGCCTGGTACTCCCAGGGCCCGCCCGGCGTGAAGCCCTGGCTCGGAGCTTCGTTGCCGGTCGCGAGGTCTTCGGAGCTCCACGGGTCCGCCGCGCCGCTCGCGCCGGGCTGGTGCGTCGCGACGATCTCGGCCGCTTCGGGCCCGCGGTAGCCGGTCGGTTCGCTTTCGCCCACGGGCGAGGAGGCCAGGTAGGCGATCGAGCTGCCGTCGGCCGCCGCCTGTATCTGCCCGCCTTCCTTGCGGATCGCGTAGATCGCGGCGCCGTGCTTGTTGGGCGGGGTGACCAGTTCCCACGCGCGCCCGTCGAGCAGCGTGGCCTCGACCGGCGAGGGCTGCGTCGTGAACGTGTGTTCTTCGCTGACGACCGCGTCCACGCCCTGGGCGAATTCGTTTTCGACGACGAAGCGGAAATGGTAGGTCGTGCTGGGCGCGAGGCCGGTGAGCTTGACCCGCAGTTCCTGGACGCCAAAGCCTTCCTTTTCTTCGGCGGGCGTCGGTGCGGCTTCCTTGCACGACGCTTCGTGCCCCTGGCATTCGACTTCCCCGTACTGAACGCGGTAGCGCGTGCTCGCCCCGTCAGGTTCGACCAGCGCGCGCGCTTCGGCCGCCGTGGCGCTCACGTGCGCGGGAAAGACGCTGCCGCGCTCCACCACCGGGGCACCGGGCTTGCGTGCCGTGAAGTCGTACTGTTCGACCTGTCCGCTCTGCGCGTTGGCCAGCAGCGCTTCGCTGGTCAGCCCGTCGACCGCGAGCCCGGCCCCCCCGCCGGCGCCCTGCAGCTGTTCTGAGGAGAAGCGCTCCACCGGCGCGTCGGCGGCGGTGAAGACGCCGACGCTGTGGATGTTCTCGACGAAGGCGTCCTGGGCGAGCGCTCCCGCGCCGGCGGGATCGACGGCCACGCCGCCGCTGGCTTCGCCGTCGACTTCGGCGGTGGCGAGCGTCACGAGTTCGCTTCCTTCCGGCACCGAGGCTTCTTCCACGGTCTGTTCGGCGCCTTCGCCCACGACCACCACCGGCACCTTGGCCGTGTAGCAGGCGTGCGCTTCGCAGGGATGGCCGAGCTGTTCGACGGGAACCTGCCCTTTGTTCAAGCTCTGCGCTTCTGCCTGGAGTTCTTCGAAGTCGAGCGCGCCGGGCGAGTAGGTGATGTAGAGATCGTCGTGGGCGTCGATCGCGAAGCCCGGCCTGACGGGCCGGTTCTCTTCGAAGGTCGTCGCCGCTTCGCCTTCTTCTTCGTCGACGTTCGGAACCGTGATGCCGCCCGACGCTTCTCCGATTTTCTTGGCTTTTTCGCCGTCGCTGAAGCGGAGCACCTGGAAGGATTCTTCGCCGTCTTCGCGCTCGACCCACACCGTTCCGGTGGGGTCCACGGCCACGCCGTCCACCGGGCCTTCCGCTTCGGAGCTCTGCAGCGGCAACAGCCCGACGAGCGCGCCCGTCGCCGTGAACTTGTCGACGGCGGCTTTTGCCTTGGTGCTGTTCGCGACCACATAGACATCGCCGTGGGAGGGCGAGGCGCTGTCGTTGTCGACCGCGATCCCCTCGGGTTCGTCGAGCTGTCCGTGGCCGAAGCCGGCGATGCCCACCCGACAGCCTTCCCCGGCTTTGCACTGTTCGTATTCCTTGCCGCCGGCCTTGACCCCGAAGCCCCAGGCTTCGATGAATTCATGCGCGGGCCCGAAGCGCACGACGCGGTCGTTGCCCTTGTCCAGCACGTAGACGTCGCCCGTGGCTTCGTCGACGGCGACGGCGGTCGGGTCCGAGAGACTGCCCCCGGCACCCGCTTCGAAGGACTTGCCGAACACGCCGGCGAGGGAGTGCTGGTCGAGTGCCTCGGCAGGCGCTCCCGTGAACAGCAGCGCCGCGAACAGCACGAGCGTGGACGCAATTGCACATCGTGAGCATCCCCATGCGATCACGCGAGCAGGGGAGCGCACTATGCGCTCACAATCGTCTGTTTCGAGTTGCATCTACTCCTCCGTATTCCCTCTAACGCCAGCGTACCAGCCTGGCTGCCGCTGTCAAGCTGGTACCGACAAGGGGACTAGACGACCCGTTGGCTGGCTGACCAGCCTGTCATCTGAGCTGTGCGCTTAAAGCAGTGTGGGGCCCACATGGGGCCCCACACCTGCTACCTGCTACTGACTGACTTTGCTTCCGAACGGCTACGGACTAGTTGACGCCGATTTCCTTGCCTTTCAGCGAGGCGACCGTGCTCTCACCCGACGGAACGGTGTTTTCTTCCGTGCCGGTGTTGATCGTGGTGAGCAGCGTGAACTCAGAACCTTCGGTCTTGATGGTCGGTTCGCCACCAGCGTTCACTTCGAAGACGTTTTTGGACGTCTTGGCGGCTTTTTCGGTGTTCCCCGTGTCTTCACCAGTCACGGCACCTTTGGTTTTGATTTTCAGGCCTTCGCATTCGAATTCGGCCGAGTTTTCAGTCGACTTGGCCGTAATCGTCACGCCAACGCCGGTTTTCGATTCTTCAGTCGCGACGAGCGTGCCCAGCAGCGTGTTGGTTTTGATGTCGCCTTTGGTTTTCTCGCCGACCGACGTGCACTTTTTGCCGGAGCTTTCGCATTTTTCGAAAGTCACGGTCGTTTCGGTCTGGGTCGGGCTGATGATCGCGCCCGCGTCCTTGGCCTTCGTGCACTTCGTGTCACCGACGATGCCGATGCCCGGAACGAACACGGTCAGAACGCTCGTGCCGTTCGTGCCGGTGTATTTCGACGGCAGTTTCACGGCCTTGCGTTCAAAGCCGCCTTTGCCGCCTTCTTTACCACAGCCTTTTTCGAATTTGCCACCTTTGACTTTGGCGCATTCGTAGAATTCAGGCCCAGCAGCCGAGGCGCTGGCGACGGCGATTGCGCTGAACGCGAACGCCGCGATGAGGCACAGCCCCACAATCCTGATGCGTTTCATCTTGTCCACTGCTCCTTTTCCCTCTGGGAGTAGAACGACCGACCCAGGACCTCCCCTGTTCCCTTCCTTCAGGACGGAGATGCCCCGAAGCCGCTTGTCGACGCCGACCTTTCCCCAGTCGACGACGTCGTAAACCCGACCTTACGAGAAAACAACTCCTGCGTCAAGGTCAAGCCGCAACAGCGTCGCCGCGCGCGCACATCAGCCTCCCTAAGGGAGCCGTGCTCAGCACCGAGGCGCTCCGCACCCTCTGCGACGCTTGACATCATGTCATGGCGACCGTACCACAGGGGTCATCTTGGCGTCAACCCCGCCGACGGGCCCGAGTCCTCAGGCCTCGCGCTGGACGACCACCGTGCGATCGGCCTCCGCGACGATGCGCCAGCCCGCCGTGCCGCGCCCGCGAAAGCTGCGCGAGACGACCGCCGTCGGACCCGGCAGCCCGCGGCCATCCGGCTGATCGGCGCGCGCGTCGTGAAAGACGACGCGCCCGCCGTCGGCGACGAAGCCCCGCCAGTCGCTCCAGTCGAGCGCGCAGCCGCGCTCGGAGTGGTCGCCGTCGATGAACACGAGATCGACCTCCCCGCTCCAGCCGAGCGCGACCTCGTGAGATAGAGACACATGCCAGAAAATGGCTAGATTGGCGGCTCCGCGAGCGCGCACCGCGCGCGCCACGGCGCGCCTCGTGGCCCACTCGCTCGCCGCCCAGCCGCTCGGCAGCGCATCCGGACGCCTGCCGAACGGATCGATCAGGTGCAGCTCGGCGCCCGCCTGCAGCGCGCCGCACAGCGCGACCGCCGAGGCGCCCTCGTAGACGCCGATCTCGACGACCCGGCGCGCGCCCGCGGCCGCCTCGAGCAGCGCGCGCGCGTCCTGCTCGGAGTGCATCGTGCGCGGCGGGATCAGCCCGAGGCCGAGCGCCAGCGCACGCACCCGCACGTCGTCGCGCAGGTTGGCCGGCGTCGCGCTGCGGAGCGCCTGCGGCAGGGCTGCCACGTGCCGCTCGACCTAGGCGCGCGGCACGCGGCTCAGACCGCCGATACCTGCTCCTCCTCGGCGACGCGGAAGGAGGAGCCACAGCCACAGGCCGCCACGACGTTCGGGTTGTTGACCTTGAAGCCGGCGCCCTGCAGGCTTTCCTCGTAGTCGATCGTCGAGCCGCGCACGAACTGCAGGCTCTCGCCGTCGACCAGCAGCTTCAGGCCGTGACTCTCGAACACGACGTCGTTCTCGCGGCGCTCGTCGAAGGCCAGCTGGTACTGGAAGCCCGAGCAGCCGCCGCCGCGCACGCCGACGCGCAGCCCCGCGACCTCCGCGTCCGCCTGCTGGGCGGCGAGGAACTCTCGAACCTTCTCTGCGCCCTTGTCTGTGATCTCGATCATCGGCTTCGCTCCATCGGACTCTTGGGCCAAGACTATCCAAAGTATAGCGTCGGCCCCGCGGGCCCGAGCGACGCTTCTTCGGAGAGCGCCCGAGGGCCTCCCGCCGCGGACCGCGACCTTCTACCCTTGAGACGAATGCCCTCCGCCGGAGACATCAAGCAGCGCATCGAGGCGGCCATCCCGGGGGCGAGCGCCGAGGTCGAGGACTACACCGGCGGCGGCGACCACTTCCGCGCGACGGTCACGGCGGCTGCCTTCGACGGCATCGGCCGCGTCGAGCAGCACCGCCTCGTCTACGCGATCTTCGGCGATGAGATCGGCGGGCCGATCCACGCGCTCGCCCTGAAGACCCAGCCGCCCGCGACCACGCCGCCGAGCGCCGCGTCGGCGAGCACCCACACCCACTGAAGATCAGGAGCGTCATGTCCAGCCCTTCCCAGCCGCTTCCCATGTCGAGCACGCCGGCCACGCCCTCCGCGACGAGCCCGGCCGACGCCGAGAACCCGATTCGCGAGGCGATCGCGGAGGCGATCGCCGAGCACAAGGTGATCCTGTTCATGAAGGGCACGCCCGAGGCGCCCGCCTGCGGCTTCTCGGCGCGCACGGTCGCCGCGCTGCAAGCGCTCGAGGTGCCGTTCGCCGCCGTCGATGTGCTGCCCGACCCGCGCATCCGCCAGGAGCTCTCGGCGATCTCCAACTGGCCCACGATCCCGCAGCTGTTCGCCGGCGGCGAGCTGATCGGCGGCTGCGACATCGTCACCGAGATGTACGAGTCGGGAGAGCTCGCCGCGGCGCTCGCCTGAGCGGCGCCAGCCGGAGGGTCGCGACGGCATTGCTGTAGGGTCCCGCGCCGCATGGCCCGCGTCGCCGTCGCATCCGACAGCACCCACTACCTGCCCCGCGAGCTGGCAGACAGGGAAGGCGTGCACCAGGCCAGCCTGTACGTCGGCTGGAGCGGACAGGCCGAACGCGAGCTGGACATGGACGGCTTCGACGGCTTCTACGAGCGCCTGCGCGTCGACCCCGAGCTGCCCAGCACCTCGCAGCCCTCGATCGGCGACTTCCTGACCGTCTGGGAGCCGCTGCTCGAGCAGGGCCTGGACATCGTCTCGGTGCACCTCTCGGGCGGCATCTCGGGCACCTTCGAGGCCGCCCGCCAGGCGCACGGGCTGCTGTCCGAGCGCGGCCTGGGCGAGCGCGTCGAGGTGATCGACGGCGAAACCGCCTGCGGCGGCACGGGCCTGCTGGTGCTCGCCGCCTGCGCCGCCGCGCAGGCCGGCGCCGACAAGCAGGCCGTCGTCCAGCGTGTGCGCGAGACCCGCCGCGCGCTGCGCATCTGGTTCTGCGTGGACACGCTCGAGTACCTGCGCCGCGGCGGGCGCGTCGGCAAGGCGCAGGCGTGGCTCGGCGGCACCCTGCGGATCAAGCCGATCCTCTCGCTCGAGCACGAGATCGTGCCGGTCGAGCGCGTGCGCACCGCCGGCCGCGCCTTCGAGCGGATGGTCGCCTACGCGCAGGAGCTGCACGACGGCGGCGCCGACGGCTGGGTGGTCCAGCACATCCAGGCGCCCGAGCAGTCCCAGCGGCTGATCGAACGCTGCCGCGAGATCTTCGACTCCGAGCCCGTCTTCACCTCGGAGGTCGGGCCGGTCATCGGCACCTACACGGGCCCCGGCCTGATCGGCGTCGGGGCGATCCCGCGGGCGCTGCTGGCCTGAGCCGGCCCGCGCCGCGGAGCGCGCTGGCGCGAGCCTCGCCTCGGGCTGCTCGACGCCGGCTCAGCTCGCCCGGCGGCGCTTGCGCCGGCGGCGCATCACGCGCATGCCGAGCATCAAGCCGACCGCGGCGGCGCCCATCGTCAGCTCCGTGCGGTGGCGCTCCACGTGCGCCCGCCAGTCGGTGACGCGCTCGACTTCGCCGCGCAGGCGCTCCACCGACACCGCGAGCTCCGCGCGGTTGGCCTCGATCGAGCTGCGGATCTCCGCCGGCGTGCGCTGCGCCATCAGCCCTGCCCCTCGGCCTCGCTCGCGCCCGGCGCGGGCTCCGCGTCCTCGGCCTGCGCACGCGCCCCCGCCGCGGCCGTCGAGGGCTCGCCGAAGGGCGCCGGCCCCTCCGGCTCGGCCGGGGACGCGGCCGGGGTCGAGGCCCCCGCCTGCTGCTCGCCAGCCGACGCGGCGGGCGCAGCGGCGCCCGATGGCGCGCCCCAGGGCACCGGCGCGGCCGGCGACGGCCCCACGCTCTCGCGGATCTTGCGCGCCTCGGCGATCGCCATGTTCGGCACCGGCGGCGAGCCCCGTTTGACGGCGCGCGCGGCGATCAGCCCGGCGAGCACACCCAGCACGACAAGGATCGCGGCCATCGCGAAGAAGCCGTAGAAGTAGGTGAAGTCGTTGCCGATCGGCAGGTAGTAGTAGAGCAGCCAGGCGCACCCGATCAGCACGAAGAACAGCGCCGTCATGAAGAACACGCCGGCGGCCACGCCGACGACGGCCCCCTTGGCGAGCTTCGTCGCCTTTTCGGACATCTCCGCCTTGGCGAGCTCGATCTCTTCGCGTACCAGCTGCGTTGCGCGCTCGGAGACCTCCGCGATCGCGGTCGCGATGTTCTGGGGTCCATCCCTGCCCGGCCCGCCCTCCGTTCGCTCGCCCGCGGACGCTGGACCGCCGGCGTTCACTCTGGCGGCTCCTCGTCGAAGACCTGCCGCCACACCGCCGCCGCGATCCGCGTGGCGAGCATCGTCGCGAGCGCCCCCACGCCCGTGAGCAGGCCCTGCCACATCAGCCGCTTGACCAGGTCGTTCTGCACGATCGCGTGAGTCTATTCCCCTGTGGGGTCGTCGCCCGCGCCCGCCGGCGCCGCGCCCGCCCGCGGGCCGGCTCAGGCGCCGCCGCCGGCGGCGCCCGCCGCCGTCATCGCGTGCGCCTCCAGGCCGCCGCAGATCGTCTCCACGACGAGCCACTTGGCGCGCTCGAAGTAGTCCTCGGTTTGTGGCAGCAGCTCGAATATCCAGCCGGTCAGCAGCTGCTCGATGGCGCCGTAGAAGGCCATCGCGGCGAAGCGCGGTTCGACGTCCGCCTTGAACACGCCGTCGGCCTGGGCCTTGGCGATCATCCCGCCGATCAGGTCGTAGGCCTCGCGGATCGTGTCGATGTGCTTGTCGCCGAAGGAGTTGGCGGCGCGCGTGACCTCGACGATGATCACCTTCATCAGGTCGGGGTCGTGGCGGTAGCTCTCGACGATGAACGAGGCGATCGCGGCGAGCTTCTCGCGCACCGGCAGCTCCTGGCCGTCGACCTCGCGGATCAGCTCGAGCATCACGTGCCAGCGCTCGAGGAACAGCGTGTCGAGCACCTTGTCCTTGGAGGCGAAGTAGTGGTAGACGAGGCCGTAGGCGACGCCCGCCTCGTCCGCGATGTCGGACACGCGGCAGGTGTGAAAGCCCTGGCGGGCGAACACGCGCACCGCGGCCTGCAGGATCATGCGGCGCTTGTCGGGGGCGCCCGCCCGCGGGCTCGCGCTCATGCGGCCGCCTCCGCTGCCGCCGCATCGCTCCGGCCCGCGGCGCCGACCGCCTGGTCGGCGGACTCGCTCGCCCGGCCTTCGCGAGGCTGCTCGGGCCAGCGATAGACGCCCGGGCGGCGGTTGGCCAGCGAGGGCAGGCGCGCGCGGATCTCCAGCTGGCGCTCGAGGTCGAGCTCGGCCGTGATGTGGCACTCGCCGTCGGGGGCCTGCGCGAGCACCACCCCCCACGGGTCGACGATCATCGAGCGCCCGCCCGAGTGCTGGCCGGCCGGGTGCTCGCCGTACTGGTTTGCGGCGATCACGAAGGTCTGGTTCTCGATCGCGCGGGCGCGCACGAGCGTGGGCCAATGGTCGCGCGTGGTCGCGAGCGTGAACGCCGCCGGCAGCGCGACGATCCGCGCGCCGCGCACCGCGAGGATCCGGTACAGCTCGGGGAAGCGCAGGTCGTAGCAGATCGAGAGCCCCAGCTCGACGCCGCCGGCGGTGCGCGAGGTCACGATCTCCTCGCCGGGCTCCTCCAGCGCGGACTCGCGGTAGACGCGCCCGCCGACCTCGACGTCGAACATGTGCAGCTTGCGGTACACGGCGATGACCTCCCCCCGCGGGTCGACGTGCACCGAGGTGTTGGCCAGCTTGGCGCGCCCCGGCACCCGCTCCAGCAGCGACCCCGCGACCAGGTCCACCGCGAGCTCCCGCGCGATCGCCCGCGCCCAGCCGATCGCGGCCCCCTCGAGCGTCTCGGCGCCCGCCCGCAGGTCCTCCTCGGAGCCCATCGCGGTCCACTTCTCCGGCAGCACGATCAGGCGCGCGCCGTCGGCCGCGGCGGCGCGCGTGAGCCGGTCGGCGGCCGCCAGGTTGGCCACCTGGTCGGCGGTTGAGTTGAGCTGGACTGCGGCGACCTTCACGTGTGCATGCCTCTCCGGAGCCTCACGGGGCCGCGGACTAGATTGACTGGTCAGTCAGGGCGTCAGAGCATAACGCCGCGCCCAGCCAGCCGACGCTCCCGGCTGATTGAAACGGAGCGCGGCGACGGACGGGGCCGCGGGCCACGGATGACCCGGCGCCGGGTCATCCGTCCTCGCGCGCGGTGTGCCGGCGCAGCGCCGCGAGCAGCAGCTTGGAGTGCATCGCGCCGATCAGCTCGCGCAGCGGCTCGACGCCGGCGGCCACGATCTCCAGCGCGCGCTCCACCTCGACCTCTCCCGCCAGGCGCCCCACGAGCGCGCGCACCTCCTGCTCCACGAGCGGCTCCAGCGCCTCGCGGTAGCGCAGCGTGTCGTACACGGTGAAGCCGAGCGCCTCGTCGTAGCCGCCCGCGCGGAAGCTCGCGATCGCCGCGATGATCTTCACGTCGTCGCGGTCGTAGCCGCGCCGGTTGGGCGTCAGCACGCCGATCTCGGCGAGCCGCTCGAGCACGTTGCGGGGCACGCCGTAGCGGCCCTGGACCTCCCTGCGCGAGACGCGGTCCCGGTCGTGCGTGCCCTCGAGCGCGCGCTCGAGGATGCGGTCCTCGAGCTCGACCAGCGCGTGCAGGCGCTCGGGGTCGCGCTCGAGCGCGTCCTTGATCACGCGCAGCGGCATGAAGCGCTCCTCCTGCAGGCGCTTGATCAGGGCGATCCGCTGCACGTACGCGGGCGGGTAGTAGGCCATGTTGCGGCTCGTGCGCACGACCCCGTCGCCGCCGCCCAGCAGCCCCTCGCGCAGGTAATAGCGGATCGTGCCCGCGCTCACGCCCGAGCGCTCGGCCAGCTCGCTCATCTTCAGGAGCTCCGGACGAGCGCTCATCGGCGGGTCACGCGCCGGCTTGGCCCTGGGCGCCGGCGCCGTGGCCGGCCTGCGCGGCGGGCCCGGCCGCGGCGCCGGAGGCGATCAGCTCGGCGACCTGCTCGGGCGTGTAGCCGGCCGCCGTCAGGATCTCCTCGGTGTGCTCTCCGAGCGCCGGCCCGGGCAGGCGCCCATGCTCTCCGGGGGTGCGTCCGAGCTTGACCGGGATGCCCAGCTGGCGCACGGGGCCATCGGCACCCGGCTGGTCGAGCTCGACGACCATCTCACGCGCCCGCACGAGCTCTGAGGAGAGCGCCTCGTTCAGCTCCAGGACCGGCTCCAGGCAGCAGTCGTGCTCGCGCGCGAACGCCTCCCACTGCTCGCGCGTGCGCCCCTTGAAGATCTCCCGCACCTGCTCGTGGGCGTCCGAGCCGGGGCGCTCGAACTGGCTGGCGAGCAGGTCCTCGCGGCCCACGCCCCGGCACCAGGCCTGCCAGAACTTCGGCTCGAGCGCCCCCAGCGAGACCCATCCGTCGGCGCACTCGTAGGGCCGGTAGCAGATCAGCGACCCCGCCAGCGGCAGCTCGCCGCGGCGCGGCACGCGCCCGTCGGCGAAGTACGCGCCGGCCACCATCGCCAGCCAGGAGAGCGCGCCGTCGGCCATCGACACGTCGACCATCTGGCCCTCGCCCGAGCCGGGCTGGGCGGGCCGCCCCGCGAGCGCCGGCGATCCGTCGCGCTCGCGCAGCGCCGCCATGATCCCGAAGGCCGCCATCAGCGCGCCGCCGCCGAGGTCGGCGATCTGCCCGGCGGATTGGACGGGGCCCCCGCCCGCCCCGCCGCCGCCCGCGCCGGTCAGCCCGAGCAGCCCGACCAGGCCGAGGTAGTTCATGTCGTGGCCCGAGGCGCCGCGCCGCGGGCCGTCCTGGCCGTAGCCGGAGATCGCGCAGTAGACGATCCCGGGGTTCTGCTCGCGCATGCGCTCGTAGCCCACGCCGAGGCGGTCGAGCACGCCGGGCCTGAAGGACTCGAGCACGACGTCGTAGTCGCGCACCAGCGCGAGCAGCGCGTCGCGTCCGCCCTCGCTCTTGAGGTCCAGGCGGATCGAGCGCTTGTTGCGGTTCAGCGAGAGGAACAGCGCCGACTTGGCGCTGTCGTGCGCGCCCTCGTAATAGGGCGGCGACCAGCGGATGTAGTCGCCCATGCCCGTGTCCTCCACCTTGACCACGTCGGCGCCGAAGTCGGCGAGCAGCAGCGAGCAGAAGCCGCCCGGGAGCAGGCGCGAGAGGTCCAGCACGCGGATGCCCGCCAGCGGCAGGCTCACCGCGAGATCGCCAGCAGCTCGCGGGCCTCGTCGACGCTCGCCGGGCGCCGGCCCATGTCCTCGGTCATCTGCCGGGCCCTGGCGATCAGCTCGCCGTTGGAGCGCGCCATCGTCCCGTCGGGCAGGTACAGGTTGTCCTCCAGGCCCACCCTGATCGAGCCGCCGAGCGTCAGCGCCGCCGCGACGAGCATCCACTGGTCGCGCGAGATCCCGATCACGCCCCAGTGCGAGCGCGACGCGCCCTCGGGGTCCGCGGGGATGTTCTCGGCCATGACCGCCAGGTTGCGGGCGTTCGGCGGGATCCCGCCGACGACCCCCATCACGCAGTCCACGTGCAGCGGCTGGCGCAGCACGCCCATGTCGATCAGCGGCGCGAGGCTGCCGACGTGGCCGACGTCGAAGCACTCGTGCTCGGGTTTGATGCCGAGCTCGTTCATCGCCTCCAGCAGCTCGACGATCTCCTCGAAGGGGTTGGCGAAGACCATCTCGAAGACGAACGCCTTGCGCGACTTCGAGTACTTCGCGTAGTTCATCGAGCCCATGTTGAGCGCCGCCACTTCCGGTTTGCAGGCGCGCAGGTAGGCGATGCGCTTCTCGACCGGCACGCCGATCGTGCCCGTGGAGAAGTTGACGATCACCGCGTCGCCGACCTCGTCGCGGATCGCCTGCGTGATCGCCTGGAAGTCCTCGACCTCGTAGCTCGGCGTGCCGTCGGGCTTGCGCGCGTGGATGTGGATCATCACGCCGCCCTCGTCGACGATCCGCCGCGCCTCGGCCGCGTACTCCGCGGGCGTGTAGGGGATCGCCGGGCACTGCTCGCGGTTGGCGATCGCGCCGGAGATCGAGCAGGTGATGACGACGGGATCCTCGAGGCTCATACGGGCACCACCCCGTGCCGCTTCCACGGGCGCTCGACTTTCTTGTTCTGGGCCATCTCCAATGCTCGGCAGATCGTCTCGCGCGTCTCGCGCGGGTCGATCACGTCGTCGATCACGTCGTTGCCGGCGGCCACGTACACGTCGAAGATCTTGCGGAAGCCCTCGATCAGCTCCTGGCGCTTGGCCTGCGGGTCCTCGGCCTGCTCGACCTGCTTGCGGAAGGCGATCTCGACGACGCCCTCGGCGCCCATCACGCTGATCTCCGCGCTCGGCCAGGCGACGATCAGGTCGGGCTCGTAGGCGCGGCCATTCATCACGTAGTAGCCGGCCCCGTAGGCCTTGCGGGTGATCACGGTGACCTTCGGCACGGTCGCGCCCGCGACCGCGTGCAGCATCTTGGCGCCGTGGCGGATGATGCCTTCGGCCTCCACCTTGGTGCCGACCATGAAGCCGGGCACGTCCTGGATGAACACGAGTGGGATCGCGAACGCATCGCAGAGGTTCACGAAGCGCGCGGCCTTGTCGGCCGAGTCGTTGTCGAGGATCCCGCCCAGCTGCTTGGGCTGGTTGGCGACGATCCCGACCGGCCGGCCGCCGAAGCGCGCGAAGCAGGTGATGATCGTCTTGGCCCACTGGGCCTTCATGTCGAAGTACTCGCCGTCGTCGACGATCGGGCGGATCACGTCGTACATGTCGTAGGGCTTGCGGTTGGAGTCGGGCAGCACGTCCAGCAGCGCCTCCTCGCGGCGCTCGATCGGGTCGCTCGCCGGCCGCGACGGCGGGGGCTGCTCGCAGTTCTGGGGCATGTAGGACAGGTATTGCTTGATGCGCTCGATGCACTCCTGGTCGTCGGCCACCTCCATGTCGCCGACGCCCGACTTGCGGCAGTGCACGCGCGAGCCGCCGAGCTCCTCCTGGGTGACGTCCTCGCCGATCGCGGCGCGCACGAGGTGGGGGCCGGCGAGCGCCATCGAGCCGCGGCCCTTGACCATCGGCACGAAGTCGGCGAGCCCGGGGATGTAGGCGGTGCCGGCCGCGCACGGCCCCATCAGCGCGGCGACCTGCGGGATCACGCCGCTCATCACGACCTCCTCGCGGAACAGGTGCCCGGAGCCCGCGAACATCGCGCCGGCGGCCTCCTGGACGCGCGCGCCGGCCGAGTCGAGCAGCCACACGAACGGGATGCGCTCGCGCAGCGCGAGCTCGCGCAGGCGCGTGACCTTCAGCTCGCCGGTCATGCCCATCGAGCCGGCCATCACCGTGAAGTCGTACGCGCACACCGCCGCCAGGCGCCCGTTCACCTTGCCGTAGCCGGTGATCACGCCGTCGGCCGGCGCGTCGACGCCGTCCATCGCGCGCTGAGAGAAGTGGGGGCGGCCGTGGATGCCGAGCTCGACGAACGTGCCCTCGTCGATCAGCAGCGCGATGCGCTCGCGGGCCGTCAGCTTCTCGCGCGCGTGCTGCTCGGCGATCTTCTCCTCGCCGCCGCCGAGCTTGATGTGCGCGCGCCGCGCCTCCAGGTCCTCTACGAGGGGACGCAGCAGGCTCGACGGGGCGGCGGTCTCGGCCATCGGACAGATCCTAGACGGGATCGTGGGCGAGCGGCAAGTATTGCTCGCTACTACGCACTTTGCCGGCAGTCAGCCGGCAGCGCCCGGCCGGCGGCCCATGCCCGCCGGCGGCGCGCTAGCGGCCTTTCCACACCGGCTCGCGCTTCTCGAAGAAGGCGGTGACGCCCTCGACGACGTCCTCGGTGGAGAGCGACAGCGAGAGCTGCGCGCGCAGGTAGTCGAGGGCGTCGTCCAGCGGCATGTCGAGCTGGCGGCGCATCGCCTCCTTGCCCAGGCGCATGATCACCGGCGACTTGGCGGCGAGCTTGGCGGCCCACTCGCCGACCGTCCGCTCGAGCTCGCCGTCCGGCACGACCCTGTTGACGATCCCCGCCGCGAGCGCCTCCTCGGCGCTCCAGCGCTCGCCTAGCAGCAGCAGCTCGTTGGCCTTCTTGCGCGGCACGTTGCGGTAGATCAGCGCCATGATCATGAACGGGAAGGTGCCGACGTTGATCTCCGGCGTGCCGAACGTCGCGCCCTCGCTCGCCACGATCAGGTCGCAGGCGAGCGCGATTCCCAGCGCGCCCGCGAGCACGTGGCCGCGCGCGGCGCACACGGTCGGCTTGCCGAGCGCGCCGACCAGCTTGAACAGGCCGACGAAGCGCTCGGAGCCGAAGTGCTTGTCCACGAGCGGCGCGTCCGCGCCGAAGCCGCCGAGGGCAGCCCCCGAGGAGAACGTCTTCTCGTGTGAGGAGGCGAGCACCACGCAGCGGGCCGCCGGCTCCGCGCGGGCGCGCTCGAACGCCTCGATCAGGCCGCCGAGCAGCTCCGGCGAAAGCGCGTTGCGCGTGTCGGGGTCGTTGAGCGTGATCGTCGCGACGCCGGTGTCGGCGACCGCGTAGAGGACCTTCTCGGTGGGCACGCGCGCATCCTAGCCCGCGACCTGGGCGGCGCTCAGGAGAAGGCCCGGACCTCGAACGGTTCGGCGGGATTCAGCGTGAGCGTCGTGGACAGGCCGACGACGGTGAAGGATTCGCCGAGCAGTGACTGTTCGAGCACGTCTCGCGGCGCGCCTTCGAGGGCTTCGGGGACCTGCTTGCCCTGCTTGCCCGCGTACTTCAAGGACAGGCTGGCGCCCATCTTGTTCGCCTTGACGGGCACCAGCACCGATCCCCGCCAGCTCAGCGTCTGCGTGGCGCATTCCAGCCGCGCCACCGTTTCCCCGCCGCCCGCCGGGAACAGGTCGAGGGCGACCTCGAGCTTTTCCCGCTGCTGCCAGCCGAAGCGGCCTTCGAGGGCTTCGAGCGCGACCGCGCCGGCGGCGAGGCCGGCGCTGTGGCAGGCGCTCGTGCCGCCGGGGGCGCCCAGCAGCTGGCAGCCGGCGAACGCGATCGACGCGCGCAGCGTCGCGGGGCCATCGAGCTCGCCCGTGCCCGTGCTCGTCTTGCAGGAGACGACGGGCGGCTTGCCCGCCGAGCCCGGCGGCTTGGCGCCTTCGAAGGAGGCCGTGCCGCCGGCGATCGAGAATCGCGGATCGGGCGGCGGGCCGGCGAGCCATTCCTCGCCGCCCGTGCGCCCGCCGGAGCTCTTCGTGCAGCCGGCCTTGGCGAACGCGCCGGCGTGTCGCTTCAGGCAGCGGCCGACTTCCAGCGGGGCGTCGGTCGTGAAGCTGGCCGTTTCGCCCACGCTGCGCCCGCGCGCGTTGGCGGCGGCGAGGCGGAAGTAGTAGGTCGTTTCCGGGCTCAGCCCGCTCAGGCGCGCTTCGGCCGCGACCGGCTCCACGCCCGCGCCGACCCCGTTCAGGCACGGGCTGCTCGAGCCGAGCGCGGCCGTCGTGCCGTATTCGAAGCGGCATTCGCCGACCGCCGCTTCTTCGGGGTCGACCGTTCCCTGCAGGCTCGCGAGCGTCGGCGCGCTGGAGGCGCCGGCGCCGGTGACGACTACGGGGGCGCCGCGGTAGGTGAAGGCGGACTCGGGCCCCGGCGCCCGGGCTCCTTCGGGGCCGCTCACGCTCACCTCGACGGTGCCCGTGCCCGCGGGCGCCACGGCGGTCAGCTCGTGCGAGGAGAGGACCCGCAGTTCGCTGGCTTCGACGCCGCCGAAGCGCACCGCGCTCGCGCCCGCCAGGTCCTCGCCGGAGATCGTGACCGTCGTGCCGCCCTGGAGCGAGCCCGAGCGGGGCCGCACCCCGGTAACCGCCGGGCCCGCGGAGGGGACGATCGCGGCGAGCCCGAACCGGCCGCCGACGGCGAGCGCGCCCACCTGCCCGCTGGAGAGCAGATCGGGCCCTTCCGGACACGCCGCGGTGGCGTAGGCGGCGCACACGTAGACGGGGCCCTCCGCCGCCGCGCGCGTACCGTCGCCGAGCGCGCCGAAGGCGTTCGCGCCCCAGCTCACCAGCCGGCCGTCTTCGAGCAGCGCGAGCGCCGAGCCGGCGAGCGGGCCGCTCGCGATCGCGCCGACTTCGCCGAGCGCTTCGATCTCGACCGGGGCGTCGCGGTCGACTTCGGCGCCGGGCACGCCGAGCGCGCCGCCCTGGTCGCCGCCCCACGAGAGCACGCGGCCGTCGCCGAGCAGCGCGAGGCTGAACAGCTCGCCGGCGGCGAGCGCCTTGACCCCGCCGAGCGAGCCGTGGCAGGGCGCGTGTTCTTCGCCGGCGGCGCAGACGGGCACCGGAACGCTGCTCGCGGCGAGAGCGCCGTCGCCGAGCTGTCCCTGCTTGCCGGCGCCCCACGCCATCACTTCGCCGGCGCCGGTCAGCGCCAGCGCGTGTTCGGCGCCGGCGGCCAGCGCGGTCGCGTCCGCGAGCCCCTCCACCGCGACGGGGACGCGGCTGCACGGCGAGCCTTCACAGGTTTCGGGGCCGCTGTCCGAGCCGTTCCCGAGCTGGCCCGAGGCGTTGGCGCCCCACGCCACCACGGCGCCGTCGGCGAGCAGGGCGAGGCTGAAGTCCCGCCCGGCGGCCACCGCGAGGACTCCCCGCAGCTGGTTCTGGGCCAGGCAGGGGGATTCGAGGACGGTGCAGACCGGCACGGGGTCGGCGCTCTGCGCGGTGTCGGCGCCGAGCTGGCCGAACGCGCCCGACCCCCAGGCGAGGACGGCGCCGTCGGACAGCAGGGCGAGGCTGTGTTCCGCGCCGGCGGCGACCGCCGTGACTTCCCCCAGATAGGGGCCTTCGGGACATTCGCCGACCCCTTCGGCGCAGACCGGGACCGGCGTGGCGGCGGGCGCGAAGCCCCCGTCGCCGAGCTGACCGGACTCGTCGGCGCCCCATGCGCTCACGCCGCCCGCGGGCGAGAGCGCGAGGCCGAAGTCCGCGCCCGCCGCGAGCGCGCTCGCCTGCGCGCCGAGGACTTCGACCGGCAGCAGGCTTTCCGAGAGCACGCCGTCGCCGAGCATCCCGCCGCCGCCCCAGGCGAGCACGGTGTCGCGCTGGGGCTCGTAGCTGTATTCGTCGGCGGGGCTCGCCGCGCTCGTGCCCGCGGGCGTGGTGACGGTCACGTCCACCTCGCCGTGCCCGAGCGGCGGCGTGGCGACGATCGAGCTTTCCGAGGCGACGGTGAAGCTCCGGGCGGGCAGCGAGCCGAAGCGGACTTCGGTGGCGCCGGCGAAGTCGGCGCCGGAGATGCTCACGGCGCCGGCGCCGTCGATCGGGCCGCTGGCCGGCGTCACGGCGCTCACGCTCGGCGGCGCCGTGACGAACGTGCCGTCCTGGCCGTAGCCGGTGCCTTCGCTCGAGCTCACGACGAGCCGGTAGTGATAGGTGGTGCCGGCCTGCAGCCCCGCGACCGTCTGCGCGACCGTCCGGTAGTCGGGGCCGGGCGCCAGCGCGGCGGCGGGCACGGGTACGCTCGTGCCGTAGGCGCTCGTCGGCCCGTATTCGAACTGGTAGCTGGTTGCGGCGCCCTGCGGGCCGACCGTCCCGACGAGCGTGGCGGAGCCCCCGCTCACTTCCCGCGCCGGGCGCGTCTGCGCCAGCGGCGCGGCGCCCGCGCTCAGCTGTAGCGGCCCGGCCGGCGTGCCCACGCCCGTCGGCGCGTCGTAGCCGGGCTCGGCGTTGCACAGGTACGCGGCGAGCGCCGAGCATTCTCCGTCGCTGCCTTCGGTGACGTCGTTGACGGCGGCGGGGTCCTCGTAGAAGGCGGCTGCTCCCTGCGCGCGCGCGTAGGCGCCGGCGTGCGCCTCGATGCCGACGACCAGCGGCGTGCTCGCGCTGTCGCCGCAGACGTTCGCCCAGCCTTTGACGTTGAAGACGGAGACGGGCGTCGAGCACGACGCGTCCGCGGAGACGTCGTTGGCGGTGCGCCCGTCACAGCCCGTGTCGAGCTGCCAGGCGGGCTTGGCGAACGTGGTGCAGCCGCCCCCCGTGCCGGCCCCGCGCGCGAGTTCGCTCCAGACTTCCTCGGACCAGCCGCGCACCGTCGGCGTCCTGTGCAGCGCGGTTCCGCCGACGGCCACGACGCCGGGGAAGGAGGCGGGGATGCGCGGCCCGAAGCCCTCGTCCCCGCCGGCCGCGGCGATCAGCACGCCCGGGTGGTCGTAGGCGGAGATCTCGGCGGCGCAGGCGCCGGGCGCTTCGCACTGGGAGGCCGGGCTGCCGTAGCTCGCGGAGACCTCGGTCGCGCCGAGCCGCACGGCGGTGTCGACGGCGTCGGCGAGATTCGTCGAGCTGTTGCTCGTGGCCTCGACGAGCATGATGTGGCATTCCGGGCAGGCGGCCGAGGCCATCTCGACGTCGAGCGCGCTCTCGGTCTCCCAGCTTTCCGCCGGCGCGGGATATTCGCCTTCCACGCCCGCCTGGTTGACCTTCTCGAAGCAGCCGTCGGCGGCCGTGCACGGTGGCAGCCCGTAGCGTTCGCGGTAGGTCGCCAGGTCCGCTTCGGCCTGCGGGAAGCCGTACGCGTCGACCAGCGCGATCGTCTGTTCGGAGCCCCCGCCGGCGGGTATGTCGTAGGCGGAGCGCAGGTCCTGCGGGTCATAGCCGCCGTTTTCGCCGCTGCCTTGCAGCAGCGGCCCTTCGCCCGGCAGCTGGAAACGGCCGGCGCGGGTGCGCGCCGGGCGCGGATCGACGATCGCTTCGCACTGTTCGACCGGGCAGGCCCAGTAGGGCTCGACGGTCGACGGCGCCGCCGCGACCCCCACGAGCCGCTTGGCGGCGCCGGTGGCTTGCGTCGCGGAGCCGAGCACGGCGACGCTCGCCGGAAGGCCGGCGACGGCGCTCGCCGGCGCGCTCGCCGGCACCGTCCCCAGCGTCAGGCTCGCCGCGATCGCCGCGATCAGCGGTCGCAGACCCCGGACAGCCCCTCGTGACCCCATGCCCGCCTCCAACCCCCGTTGGTAGCGCCGCTCGACCTTCTCCGTGTGCCGCCCGGTGCAGGCGGACCGCTGGGCGAGCGTAGAGAGTCAGCGTCGGACGGTCAAGCCCGGTGTTGCGCGACTACACATGCCCGGGCCCGTCGAGCGCCCGCAGGAAGCGTACGAGGATTGGGTTGAGGTTCCTCTCGACGAGCGTCGCCGTGCGATGGATCTGCCTGCGCACGCGGGCGACCAGAGGGCGTATCGCGGGCGGACCGTGTGCCGCGATCAGCCCCACGACGGAGGCAAGCGAAACGCGCCGGCCCGCTCCCGTCAGCCGGTCGAGAGCGTGCAGCTGAGAGAGGACCGTGGCCGGGAGCGCCCCGAAGCCCGCCGCCGCCCACTGCTGGGGCGCGGCGCAGGCGGACGGCAGGCGCAGGTCGACCTCGAGGCGGTCCTCGCGGGCCAGCTCGCGGACGGCGCGCCCGATCCTGCTCTCGCCGAAACGAAGCCGCGAGACCGTCGCCGCGAACTCGAGCGCCGCCGTGTCGTAGGGGAGCACGAATGCGAACACCAGCTCGTCGACCTCGAGCGTCTGCATGCGATCGAGCGCATTCCCCACGGGGGCATGCGCGAGCGCACCGGGGCATTCGCCGGAGACACGTGCGACGACCGCGTCCGCTTCGGCGCGTGCCTGCGAGAGGCCCGCGGGGAAGACGTCCTCGAATCTCAGCTCCGCCTCCAGGAAGGCGCGCGCCGCGCGTTCCTGACCGGCGGCGCCCGCCACAGCGGGGCCCGCGAGAGCGGCGCTGGCCGGCACAAGGCCCGCCAGGGCGGCGAGGACGAGGAGAGCTCCGACCCGCTTGCGCATTCTCGCGGCAGTCTGCCAGCTCGGACGGGGGCGCGCCGGCGGCGCGCCGAGGCCGGCGCCCATAGCTCAAAGTAGTCAGTTCTACTGTTTACTTTTGGGGGCGCCGGCGTTAGCGTCTGGGCAGGCGCATCGGCACCGCGAGCCGGTGGCGAAACGAACGTGGCCGTCGCTCGGACGAGGCCGAACACGAACCAAGGAGAGGATCACCGCATGTCCGCCACCGCAGAGAGCGTGCTCAAGCCCGACTTCAACAGCCATCGCAAGCACTTCATCTTCACCGACGAGCACGAACAGCTGCGCGAGTCGATCCGCAACTTCGCGATCAAAGAGCTGGCTCCGCACGCGGAGGAATGGGAGGAGACGACGTTCCCCGACTCGGTCTTCCCGCGCATGGGCGAACTGGGCTTCCTCGGCCTCGACAAGCCCGAGCAGTACGGAGGCCAGGGCGGCGACTACTACACGAGCCTGGTGCTCGCGGAGGAGATCACGAACGCCAACTCGGGCGGCCTCGCGATGGGGCTGGCCGTACACACCGACATGGCGATGCCGCCGATCCTCGCGTTCGGCACCGAGGAGCAGAAGCAGGAGTGGGTGGTGCCGGCGATCAAGGGCGAGAGGATCCTGTGCCTGGGCATCACCGAGCCCGACGCCGGCTCGGACGTGTCGGGCATCAAGACGCGCGCCGTCAGGGATGGCGAGGACTACGTCATCAACGGCTCCAAGACCTACATCACCAACGGCCACCGCGCCGACGTGATCGTGCTCGTCACGAAGACCGACGTCGATGCCGGCTACGACGGCTTCACGCTGTTCCTGGTGCCGATGGACGCGCCGGGCGTGATCCGCGAGAAGCGCCTGGAGAAGCTCGGCATGCACGCCTCCGACACGGCGCTCTTGGCCTTCCAGGACGTGCGCGTGCCCGCCTCGGCCGCGCTCGGCCAGGTCGGCAAGGGCTTCTACCACATCATGTGGGAGCTCCAGGGCGAGCGCCTGATCGGCGCCGCCGGGATGGTGGCGGGCGCCCAGAAGTGCTTCGAACGCACGCTCCAGTACGCGCACGAGCGCAAGGCGTTCGGCCGCGAAATCGGCAAGTTCCAGGTGATCCGCCACAAGTTCGCGGAGATGGCAACCAAAATCGAGTCGGCGCGGCAGATGACCTACATCACCGCGTGGCGCTTCAACAACGGCGAGTACCCGGTGCGCGAGATCTCGATGTCCAAGCTGCACGCCTCGCGCGTGCTCTGCGAAGTCGCCGACGAATGCATCCAGATCCACGGCGGCGCCGGCTACATGAAGGAGTACGGCGTCGAGCGCGTGTGGCGCGACGCGCGCCTGAACCGCATCGGCGCGGGCACCGACGAGATCATGCTCGACGTGATCGGGCGCTCATACGGACTGTGAGCGACGACCCTCAGTCGACCGAGCCGCGCGGCACGACCCACTCGGTCGGCTGCCCGGTGACGGTCGCGATCAGCTCGAAGTCGGCGTCGTAGTGGAGGACCGTGAGCCCCGCCTGCTCGGCGGCCGCCGCGACGACCAGGTCCGCGACGTTCGCGCCACGGTGCTGCCCACGCTCGGCGAGCAGGCCCTGCACGTCGATCGCGCGAGCGAACACCCGCTCATCGATCTCGGCGCGCGCGAAGCGCAGGGTGGCCTCGTCTCGCCATTCCCGATGCTCGGCGCCAGATCGCGCGCTGTACAAGCGCTCGAGGTCGGTGATCGAACACGTGGCCGCGAGTCCTTGCAGGATCAGCGGCTCCAGTCTCGCCAACACAGGAGGCTTGGTCCGCGCTCGCGCGAGCGCGCTGTTGTCTACGAGATAGGTGGCGTTGGCCACGCGCGTTCCCTGGTTTCCGGGCCGAAGTCCTCGTTGTCCTTCAGCCGCGCGATGAACCGGCGACCCGCCTCCATGCGCACGACCTCGCGCAGCGCCTCGTCCACCGTGTCCTTCACGCCCCGCGTGCCCAGTATCTCGCGGGCTTTGCTCAACATATCCTCGTCGATATCCAATGTTGTCCGACGCACAGCATCAATATAGCCAGGATGCACCGTCTTAGGCATACAATGGCCCGCTCTCGGTTTCGATGACGACCTCCACGCCTCCCTTCTCCGACGAGCACGAGCAGCTGCGACAGTCCGTCCGCGGCTTCATCGAGCGCGAGCTGACGCCGTTCGCCCAGCGCTGGGAGGACGAGCGCTGGTTCCCCGACGAGGTCTTCGGCAAGCTCGCCGCGCAGGGCCTGCTCGGGCTCAAGTACCCGGAGTCCTACGACGGCCAGGGCGGCGACTACCTGCACGAGGCCGTCCTCTGCGAGGAGCTCGCGCGCACGGGCTCGGGCGGCACCGCCGCGGGCATCGGCGCGCACGTCAACATCGCCACGCCGCCGATCTGGAAGTTCGGCACCGAGGAGCAGAAGCAGCGCTACCTCGTGCCGGCGATCCGCGGCGAGCTGATCGGCGCGCTCGGCATCACCGAGCCCGGCGCCGGCTCCGACGTCGCCGCCCTGACCACGCGCGCGGAGCGGGTCGACGGCGGCTGGCTCGTGAACGGCGAGAAGACGTACATCACCAACGGCGTGCGCGCCCACTTCATCGTCACCGCCGTCAAGACCACCCGGGAAGGAGGCCATCACGGGATCTCGTTCCTGATCGTCGATCGCGGCGAGGGCGTCGCCTCCTCGAAGCTCGAGAAGCTCGGCTGGCACGCCTCCGACACCGCCACGATCGCCTTCCAGGACGTGTTCGTCCCGGAGGAGAACCTGCTCGGTGAGCTCAACGAGGGCTTCAAGCTGATCATGGCCAACTTCCAGTGGGAGCGGCTGGCGATGGCCCTCGGCGCCGTCGGCGCGATGACGCTCGCCTGGGAGCGCACCGCCCAGTTCGCGCGCGAGCGCGAGGCCTTCGGGCGCCCGCTCACCGGCCACCAGGCGATCCGCCACAAGCTCGCCGACCTCGCCACCTCGGTCTACACCTGCCGCTGCGTCACCTACGACGCGCTGCGCCGCTTCGTCGCCGGCGAGGAACCGCTCAAGGAGGTGACGATGGCCAAGCTGCTCACCCAGCGCGCCTCCTTCGAGCTGATGGACGCCTGCCTGCAGATCCACGGCGGCGCCGGCTACATGCGCGAGTACTTCATCGAGCGCGCCGCCCGCGACGCCCGCCTCGGGCCGATCGGCGGCGGCTCGGACGAGATCATGCGCGAGATCCTCGGCCGCGTGCTCGGGCTGTAGGCCGGGCCGAAGCGCTTGCGCGCCCCCTCTCGCGCGCTGCCTCGCAGGCTCGGCGCCGTCGCCTGAGCGCGCTCGCTCGAACAACCGTCCAGCCGTTCGTTGCAGGGCTAACGCGCGCGCGCATAGCGACCGATGCGCCCGTATGGTCCGCCTGCGTTCAGCTCGCGTCCTCGCCCTCGCCGCCGCGTCTCTCGCGGCGCTCGGCGCCGGCGCGTCGGGGGCGAGCGCGTCGCCGGACGGCGTCCACGCGCACAGCGCGGGGCGCCGAGCCCGCAGCGCACGCGGGCACGGCTGCCGGCACGCGAACCTGCGCCCCAGCAGCCACGACCTACGGTTCGTGCGCGCCGCCACGCTGTGCTTGATCAACCGCGAACGCCTGGCGCACGGCGAGCGGCCCCTGCGCGCCAACCGCAGCCTGCAGCGGGCCGCCCAGGCGCACAGCCGCAGCATGGCCTTCGGCGACTACTTCGAACACGTCGGCCCCGGCGATCAGACGCCGCTCGCGCGCCTGCGCGCAGCCGGCTACATATCGAGCGCGCACGCCGGCTTCGAAGTCGGCGAGAACATCGCCTGGGGCACGCTCTGGCTGGCCAGCCCCCGCGCGATCGTGGCCGCCTGGATGGCCTCGCCGGGCCACCGCGCCAACATCCTCGACCCGCGCTATCGCGAAACCGGCATCGGCGTCTCGCCGCACCCGCCCACCTCGCTCGCCCACGGGCAGCCCGGCGCGGTCTACACGCAGGACTTCGGCGTCATCATCGGCGGCTGAGCCGCCGCGGGCACGCTACGCGGCCTCGATCGCGCGCTCGTAGATCGCGAGCGTCGCTGCCACGTGATCCTCGACGCCGAACGCCTCCTCGATACGCGCGCGTCCGGCGCGCCCCAGCTCGCGCCCCAGCTCGGGGCTCTCGACGATGCGCCGCGCGGCCTGCGCCCAGGCCGCCGGCTGGCCGGGCGCCAGCAGGTAGCCCTCGACGCCGTCGCGGATCAGCTCCGGCGGGCCTCCCACGTTGGTTGCGAGCACCGGCACTTCGAGCGCCATCGCCTCCAGCAGCGCGCGCCCGAACGGCTCCTCCACCGATGGCAGCAGCAGTGCGTCGAGAGCCCGCATCAGCTGGGGGACGTCGTCGCGCTCGCCAAGCCAGGAGACGCGCTGCTCCAGCCCCGCGTCGGCCACGAGGGCGCGCAGGCGCTCGACGTAGGCCCGGTTGTCAAAGCGCGTCGAGCGGGCTACGAACTTCGCGGAGCCGATCAGCAGCAGGTGCGCGTCGAGACCCCGCTCACACAACAGGCGCAGCGCTTCGATCGCCGTGTCCTGGCCCTTCCACGGGCTCAGCTGCGCGACCATGCCCAGCAGCGCGCGTCGCTCGCCGGCGGCCCCGAGGCGCGCACGCGCCGTGGCGCGGTCGATCGTGGCGGGGTCGAAGCGAGCGACGTCGATCGCCGGGTGCACCACCTCCAGCGGGGCATTCGGGGCCGCCGCACGCACCAATCCGGCCGTGTAGTGGGAGTTGGCGAGAACGGTCGTGGCGGTGCTCGTGATCAGGCGCATCGTCGCGGTCGTCGCGGCGCCCGGCGGCAGGCAGTCGCGCACGTGGACAACGCTGGCCGCGGGCGACGCGCGCGCCAGGCCGAGCTCGATGCCGGCGCGGATCGAGTTGGCGTGCACGAGATCCACGCGCCGGCGCCGGGCCGCGCGGCGCACCTGCGCCGCGGCGAAGCTCATCTCGGCAAGCGCGCGCGGCGTGTGCAGCGGGTGCAGTCGCAGGCTCCCCGCCGTGCTCGCGATCGAAACGACCGGGATTCCGAGCTCCTCGACCACGCGCGCGAGCCGGCCGGGCGGAGTGGCCACGCACGCATCCACGCTCTGCGGCAGCCCCGACAGGAGGATCAACAGTGAGCGCTCGGAGCCGCTGACCTCGGCGGTGTGGTTCACGTACAGGACCCTCACCAGGGGCTCCCGTCGAAGCGTGCGAGCAGGGCGGTTTCGACCCGTCTGGCGATCAGTGGCCAGGCGAAGTCGCTGGCTCGCGCGGCGCCGTCCCTGCCGAGCCGCCGCGCCAGCGCACGATCGAGCAGCAGCCTCGTCACGGCATCCGCCACTGCCAGCGCGTCGGTCGGGTCGACGAGCAGGCCGTTCACCCCGTCCACGACCGCGTCGAGCGGTCCCGCGACGTTGCCGGCGACGACGGGCTTGCCGAACGCGTTGGCTTCCAGGTAGACGATGCCGAAGCCCTCGCCCGCAAGGCGGCTCGGCATCGCGAACACGTCCGCCATGCGCAGCCAGCGGTTGCGCTGCTCGTCCGAGACGGCGCCCAGGAAGCGCGCGCACCCCTCCAGCCCGTGGGAGGCCGCGAGCGCTTCCAGCTCTGGCCGCAGCGTCCCCTCGCCGATCACCACCCACTCGACGTCGGGCACCAGCGCGCGCACTCGCGCGATCGCGCGAACCAGCACGTCGTGTCCCTTGTAGCGGTGTTTGAGCTGCGCGACCGTCAGCACGGTCGGACGCTCGGCTGGGATCGCGTCGGGCTCGTCCGGCAGATCGACGCCCGGCGGGATCACCCGCAGGTTGGCCGAGGAGGCGCCCGTGGCGAGGATCAGCGACGCGGTGTACGCGCTGATTGCGATCGCGACGTCCGCGTGTGTGGCCGCGAACGCGGCGAGCCTCGGTTTGCCGAGGATCTCGTTCGCGTAGAAGTACTGAGCGGTGCATCCGCCGAACAGGCGTCGCACGAGCGCCGCGGCCGGGCTGGTGACGACGTGGGCGCTCAGCGTGGCGTCCGGCCTGAAGCGCAGGGCGGCGCGAAGACCTGCGGCGTTCAGCGCGAGCCTCCTGGCCGGCCCGTCGCCGAGATGCGCGCCGACCCGCCGCACCGCGAGCGTCCCCTCGCCGTCGAAGCACCGATCGCCAGGCCCGGCGAGCGTCACCACCTCGACCTCGAAGCCGCTCAAGCCGAGCGCGAGCCGATGAACCAACACCTGAACGCCTCCGTGCGCGGGAGGGAAGTCCGGCGTGAGGATCAGCAGGCGCGGCTTGCTCGAGCGATCGGCGCGAGGAGCGACATCGTTCATGTGGCGCTCGTCGTACCGAACAGATCGGCCCAGATGCGCATCGCCCGGCGAAGCTGTGTGAACTCCTGCTGCTCGAGCGGCAGCCGCTCAGCCAACTGCGCGTACGCGCCCGCCACGGACTCGGCGCTCAGCACGACCGAGTCGACTGCGCGCCAGAACGTCTCGTTGACGGCCAGCCCACGCGACTCCTTGGCGAGGTTGGCGAACACGTTGGAGGCGCGCTCGTGCAGCACCCCGGGTGAGCCGCTGTTGACCGCGAGCCCGAGGTGGTCGGCTATGCGCTTGGCCAGCACTCCCGCCCAGATGTCGCCGAAACGGTCGAACGGATAGCGCGGGCCCATCAGCAGGAAGTACATCGCCGGCGTGAGCTGCGGACGCCACGCGATGTTCATCGAGCACATCGGAAAGTAACTGCCTCTGGGAATCGTCCGGTCGCTCCACACGGCGGGGATCTCCATGCGGCTCGCGAGCAGCTGCGTGGGAGCGTCGAAGTCGGGCACGCCGCTCCAGAGGCCGTGGTTGAGCACCACCGGAGACTCTCGGCTGGCGGTGAAGTAGGGCATCCCCCTGGGGTTGGCGAGGTCGAGCGTACTGACCCATGCGGGATCCGATGCGCCTTGCAGCCGCTCCCAATGCGCGTTCAGGAACCCGGGGTGCTCGGCGTGCGGGCGAGTGTCGTCATCGAGCGCCACGATCATGTCGGGCTGCATCTGCTGGGCCATCCAGCATCCGAAGGAGCGCACGCAGCCGCTGCCCCGCGGGATGATCCAGGCATCCTTGCCGAGCTGCTGCTCGATGTCGCACCACGCGAAATGCCGCACGTTGGAGCCCGGCGCCGAGAAGGTCCGCTCGGGGCCGTCCTCGACGAGGAGGATCGTCGCGCTCGAGAGCTCCTGCCGCCAGGCCTCCAGGAACACCGACAGGCTCGCCTCACGCGCCGTCGGCACAACGACAACTGCTTTCATCAGACACGCCCCACTAGCTCTTGACCCCAGAGCATGCGCGCCCTTGGTGTGTCGACGGCAACGGCGCTACCGACCCCGTACCGTCTACCAGCAGGCAGCCACCTGCTCCCCGCAACAGCACGACAGACCTGCCAGCGGATCCTAGCCCATTCGTGCTGCTTGAATCACTGCGCCCCCTCGCGCGAGATCCTCCCCACCACCACCGCGCGCCGGGCGTCGGCTTTCGACTGCTCAGATAGGCTGCCCGAGTTCACAACGACGACAAGGAGACGCAAGAGCTATGGGAGTACTCGACGGTAAAGCTGCGATCGTCACGGGCTCGGCGCGCGGTATCGGGCGCGCGACCGCCGAAATGCTCGTGGAGCACGGTGCGCAGGTCCTCATCAACGACCTCGACGGCGACGTCGCCGAGCAGGCCTCCTCGGAGATCAAGGGCGAAACGGCCGTTTTCGCCGGCGACCTCACCAAGCCCGGCATGTGCGACCAGCTCGTTCAGAAGGCGGTCGACTCGTTCGGCCAGCTCGACATCATCGTCAACAACGCCGGCTACACGATCGACGGGCCGGTGCACAAGCTCTCCGACGAGCACTTCCAGGCGATGCTCGACATCCACACGGTCGTCCCCTTCCGCGTGATCCGCGCCGCCGCCCCGTTCCTGCGCGAGCCGGCCAAGAAGGAGCGCGAGGAAGGCCGGGAGGTGTTCCGCAAGATCGTCAACGTGTCCTCGACCTCGGGCACCTTCGGCAACGCCGGCCAGGCCAACTACTCCTCCGGCAAGGCGGGCGTCGTCGGGCTCACCAAAACCGTCGCCAAGGAGTGGGGGCAGTTCAAAGTGAACGTCAACGCGGTGGCCTTCGGGTTCATCGACACGCGCCTGACGCAGGCCAAGGTCGACGAGAACACGATGGAGAAGGACGGCGAGCAGATCCAGCTCGGGATCCCCGAGCAGATGCGCCAGATGGCCTCGGCGATCATCCCGCTGGGGCGCCCCGCCACGCCCGAGGAGGCGGCCGGCGGCATCTTCTTCCTGTGCTCCCCCTGGTCGAACTACGTCCATGGCCAGACGCTGCACATCACCGGCGGCATCTTCGGAGGCATGACCGGCTGAGGGCCGAGACGGCCTCCTCGGGCTCTACTGGATGGTCTCCGCGCGGGCGCCCGCGCGGAGATCCAGCAGGCACCCCGAGAAGTAGGCGCCCGCCGGCGAGGCCAGGTAGGCGGTCAGCGCCGCAACCTCGCCGGCCGCGCCGGGCCCGCCTGCGGCGGGCGCGATCGCCACGGTCGTGACCGCGTGGCGCGCCCACTCGATCGACAGCGTCCGCGCGAGGTTCTCGAGCCCGGCGCGGACGGCCTGCGCGTGCGCGCCGGCATCTGGCGCGGGCGCGACATAGACGATTCGCCCGGGACGGGCGGGAGCCAGAAACGCCCTGGAGGCCAGCGCGCCGGTCACGTTCCAGCTCGCGTCCAGACAGTCCAGCAGCGCCCGCCGCTCCCCCGCCGACCCGCCGCCGGCGCGCCGCGCGCGCGCGAACAGCGACGAGCCGTCCACGACCAGCAGGTCGATCGACGACAGCTCCGCGAGCGCGCGCTCGACCTCGGCCGCGGCGAGCTCCTCGATGCGGGCGTCGACCGCGCCCGGCTCGTCCCAGGCGCTCGCCAGCTGACAGGTCAGCACCGCGGCGCCGAGCTGCGCGAGAGCCTCGGGGACGCCCGCGCCCGGCGTGTCCGGCTCGGAGGCTTCGGCCACCACCGCCGAGAGGCCCGCGAGCAGCCCGGCGCGCAGCAGCTCGCTCGCGGCCAGCGGGCTCACGGCTGGCTCGGCGGGAAGGGGCCCGACTGGAACGGCCCGACGCCCTCGTCCGGGGCGGGAGCGCCGCCGCCCGGCGCCCGCAGGTCGCGCAGCTCGAAGTAGAGCACCGCCGCGGCGAGCGCCGACAGCGGCGCGGCGAGCACGCCGACGACCACGCGCGCCACGATCTCCGCTCCGCTCCCCGCCGATCCGGCGGCGAGCACGATCGCGTCGGAGACGATCGCGAGCAGGATCACGAACACGAAGACCACCCCGAACACCTGCCAGCCGCTGCCGCGCACGAGCTCGCGGCTGCGCCCGAGCGCCCGCAGGCCGGGCAGGCGCTCGAGCACGACGACCGGCGCGAACACCGACCAGATCGTCAGCAGGATCAGCCCCGGCACGACGACGAGGAAGAGGCCGACGAGCACCGCGACGCCGGCGACCACCGCGACCAGGATCAGCTGCCCGAGCACCGGCGAGACGGCCCGCAGCAGCTGCCCAACGCTCGCGTCACGGCGCCCGTCGCGCAGATCGGCGACGAGCTCCACGATCATGCCGGTGAACACCGCTTTCGCCACCAGGTCGATCAGCAGCGCCACCAGCGCGAGCGACGCGTTCGCGGCGACGAGCAACGAGGTGATGATTTCCGTGACCACGAACACGACCGCCGCCGCGGGCATCAGGACCGAGGACTGCTCGACGTAGATGTCGAACACGCGTCGTATCACCGCTCCGCCGTCAAGCTGGCGCTGCATGGCTCCCCCTGGTGTCGGTCGCGGGCCACATCGCAGCAGACCCTAGGCGTGCGCCCCGACGTCCTCGCGGCGATCAGGCGACGGCGGCGCTGCCCGAGCCGCGGCGTTCCGCGCGACGCTGCTCGCGCACCCGGCGCAGGATGCCCTTGCGTCCGTGTTCTTCGAGGCCTTCGTAGAGGCCGCGGATCTCCGTCAGGATCTGGTCGGCGACCGCCTGCTGCTGCTCGCGCGTGGGGTTCTCGATCGGCTCCCAGCAGATCGCGTCGCCGTACTGCACCGTGACCTTGGGGAACTGCAGGCGCTTCCAGTTGCGCACGCGCGAGGAGCCGTAGATCGCGATCGGCACCACCGGCGCCCCGGTCTCCAGCGCCAGGCGCCCGATTCCGCGCTTGGCCTGCTGTCCGACCTTGCCGGTGCGCGAGCGCCCGCCCTCGCAGTACATCGTGATCGCGCCCTCGCGAGCGAGGATCGAGCGGGCCGTGACGAACATCTCTTCGTCGCCGGCGCCGCGGCGCACCGGGAACACGCCGCCGTGCGTGTAGATGAACTGCATCGGCCGTTTGAACAGCTGCGACTTGGCCATGAAGCGGACCTTGCGGCGGATGTAGCAGCCCATCAGGAAGTGGTCCATGAACGAGAAGTGGTTGGGCGCGAGGATCACCGCGCCGCGCCCCGGCACCTTCTCCACGGAGATCGCCCGCGCGCGCAGGAAGCTGTAGGCGTAGAGCGAGGTGAGCACGCGCGTGAGCTCGTACGCCCAGTCCGGTTCGCGCGTGCGCGCGCGCGTGTGGAAACGGTCGAAGTACTCGCGCGGCCGCGGGTCGGTGTAGACCTGCTCGCGCATCGGCGCCAGATCGCTCATCACACGCTCTACCTCGGCCGCCGCCCAAGGTTACGCGCGCCCGCCCCGTGTGGCGGCCCGCCAAACGTCCCGCCGGCCGCCGGCTCGGCCACCCGAGCGCTACCGGCGCGCCGCGTACGCGCGCGCGCAGTCGGCGAGCTGGCGGGCGCGATGCAGGAAGCCGGCGGGCGTGCGACCGCTCACGCGATGCTCCAGCTCCAGCTCCAGCTCCAGCACCCGGCGCCCGGCGCGCACCGCGTCGATCGTCATCGCCAGCTCGATCCCGTAGCCGTCGGCGAACGGCAGCAGCTCGCGCAGCGTGCGCTCGTCGAGCGCGCGCTGGCCGGAGATCGGGGCACGGGTGGAGAGCCCGCAGCAGCGCCTGATCGCCCAGCGCGCAAAGCCGCGCACGAGCCCCAGGCCTCCGCCGAGCCGCTTGGCGAAGACGCCGACCGCCACCTGCGCCTCGCCCCCCAGCACCGCCTCGACGAGCGGCCCCAGCTCCCCCGCCGAGCCGGCGAGGTCGGCGTCGCACAGCACGAAGACGGGCCGGCGCGGCTGCGGCCCCCCCGCCCGTCGTTCGGCGTCGAGCTCGGCCAGCGCGCCGCGCGCGGCGGCGGTGACGGCGGCGCCCTTGCCGAGCGGGCGCGGGTTCCTGAGCACGCGCGCGCCCGCGTCGCGCGCGAGCTGCGCGGTCGCGTCCCGCGAGCCGTCGTCGACGACCCACACGGCGGCCTGCGGGAACGCCGCGGCGAGACCCGCGAGGGTCGCCTCGATGCGCTCGGCCTCGTCGCGCGCGGCCACGACCGCGACCACCGCCGCGCGGGCGTCTGGCGATCGGTCGGGCCCGCTGTCTATTGTGCCCGTGCGACTGTTTTCGATCGGCGTTTGGAGGACCGGATGACTGACATCGAGGCGCATATCACCGGCACGGTATGGAAAATCGAATGCGCCGTCGGCGACGCGATCGAGGAGGGCGACACGGTCGCGATCCTCGAGTCGATGAAGATGGAGATGCCGGTCGAGGCCGAAGACGCCGGCACCGTCACGGAGGTGCGCTGCGAGGAGGGCCAGGCGGTCAACGAGGGCGACACGCTGATCGTGCTCGATTGAGCGGCCTCGCGCGCCGTAACGCATCGGCGAGATAGCCTTCGCCCGCGTGTCCCCGAGCGCTCCCCCACGCGAGCTCGCCGACGGCAAGCTCCTCCTCGACGCGCCGCTCGAGCACGTCGTCCGGCTGACGATCTCCAATCCGGCCAAGCGCAACGCGCTCGACCATCCGATCCTCGACGCGATCAGCGCCACCCTGGGCGAGCTCGCGGCACGGGACTCCGGCGTGCGCTGCGTGATCGTGACCGGCGCCCACGGCATGTTCTCGGCCGGCTATGACATCGGCGAGATCCCCGACGAGGAGTTCGAGGAGCAGGCCGAGCGACTCGTCGCGCACCCCTTCACGCAGGCGATCGACGCGCTCGAGGCGTTCCCCCACCCGACGCTCGCGGCGCTCCCCGGCCACACGATCGGCGGCGGCCTCGAGCTGGCGCTGGCCTGCGACCTGCGCGTCGCCCAGGACGCGATCAAGCTCGGGATGCCGCCCGCGAAGCTCGGCCTCGTGTACTCCCACACGGGGCTGCGCCGCTTCATCGACGCGATCGGCGCGGCGCGCACGCGCGAGCTGTTCCTGCTGGGCAGCTACATCGAGGCCACAACCGCCCTGCAATGGGGCCTGGTCAACCGCGTCGCGCCCACCGAGCAGCTCGAGTCCTCGGCGCTCGAGCTCGCACGCGAGCTGGCCGGCAACGCGCCGCTCTCCCAGCGCGGCAACAAGCGCGTGATCGCCGAGCTGCTGCGGGCCGAGGGCGAGCTCGCGCCCGCCGTCGAGGAGGAGCTGATCGAGCTGCGCCGAGCCTCCTTCGCCTCGCGGGACATGCGCGAGGGCATGCGCGCCTTCGCCGAGCGGCGCGCGCCCAGCTGGCGCGGGCTCTAGCCGCGACGGCGGCCGACAGAGCCGTCCGCCTCACCCCATAGCGTTTCGCCCATGCCACCGTTGATCACGCGCGAGGAAGCGCTGCGGCTGGGAGAGATCGAGGACCACGGGCAGATCGAAGCGCTCGTGCAGCGCGCCTGGGAGGCGCGGGTCGAGCGCTTCGCCGACTCCACCGACATGTGCTCGCTGGTCAACGCCAAGTCCGGCGGCTGCGCGGAGGACTGCGGCTTCTGCGCCCAGTCGCGCTTCGCGGACGCGCAGACGCCGATGCACGCGCTGATGGAGCCGGAGCAGATCCTCGAACACGCGCGCGCGGCCGAGGCGGCGGGGGCGCACCGCTTCTGCATGGTCACCCAGGGCCAGGGGCTCTCCAAGCGCGACTTCGAGAAGTACCTGGAAGGGGTGCGCCTGGTCGCCGAGCACACCAACCTGAAGCGCTGCGCTTCGGTGGGCCACCTCTCGCCCGCGCGCGCCACGGCGCTGCGCGAGGCGGGTGTGCAGCGCGTGCACCACAACGTCGAGACCGCCCACAGCTATTACCACGAGGTCACCAACACGGTGCGCTACGAGGGGCGGCTGCGCACGATCGCCGCCGTCAGGGAGGCGGGGCTGGAGACGTGCGTGGGCGGCATCCTCAACCTCGGCGAGAGCCGTGCCCAACGCGTCGAGATGGCCTTCGAGCTGGCCGCGATCGACCCGACGAGCGTGCCGATCAACATGCTCATCCCACAGCCGGGCACGAAGTTCGGCGAGCGCGAGCTGATGGACCCGTGGGAGGCGGTCAAGTGGATCGCGATCTTCCGCCTGATCCTGCCGGCGGCGCTGTTCCGGCTGTGCGGCGGGCGCAAGCAGAACCTCGGCGAGCTCGAGCGGCTCGCGGTCAAGGCCGGCATCAACGGCGTGATGATGGGCAACTTCCTGACGTCGCTGGGCAACCCGCCCGAGCACGACCGCGCGATGTTCGAGGAGCTCGGGCTGAACGTCGCGCGCCAGCCCGACAACGCCGCCAACCCGCGTCCGGACAACCGCTCGGACTGGATGGCCGGCGAAACGCCCGACGTGATCGAGGACCTGCGCACGAGCACGGAGCCGCCCGGCGAGGCCGGGGGCGGACTGAAGGTGCGCCTGTGGGACCCCTCCACGCAGCTGCGCTATCGGGCCAAGCGCAAGGCGCGCGACACGGTCACGATCGGCTGAGACGGCACGGCCGTGAGCGAGATCGAACAACGCTTGCAGGAGTTGGAGCAGCTCGGTCTCACCCGCCGGCTGAAGCTGCTCAGCGGCCCGCAGGGACCGACCGTGCTGGTCGACGGCAGGCCGCTGCTGCTGCTGTGCTCGAACAACTACCTGGGCCTCGCCGACCACCCGCGCGTGCGCGAGGCGGCCGCCGAGGCGGCGATGCGCTGGGGCGTCGGCGCCGGCTCCTCGCGGCTGGTCTCGGGCACGATGACGATCCACGGTCGCCTCGAGGAGCGGCTCGCCGAGTTCGAGGGCAGCGAGGCGTGCCTGCTGTTCGGCTCCGGCTACCTCGCGAACATCGGCGTGATCGGGGCGCTGGCCGGCCGCGGCGACGTGGTCTTCTCCGACGAGCTCAACCACGCCTCGATCGTCGACGGCTGCCGGCTCTCGCGCGCCCAGGTCGTGGTCTACCGGCACCGCGACATGGAGCATCTGGAGTGGAGCCTGCGCCGTCACGCGCCGCGTGACGGCGACGCGCGCCGCCTGATCGTGAGCGACAGCGTCTTCTCGATGGACGGCGACGTCGCGCCGCTGGAGGAGCTCGTCGAGCTGGCGCACGGGCACCGCGCCCGCACGGTCGTCGACGAGGCGCACGCCACCGGCAGCCTCGGCCCGGGGGGGCGCGGGGCGGTCGCCGAGGCGGGCCTCGAGGGCGAGGTCGACGTCGTCGTGGGGACGCTCGGCAAGGCGCTCGGCTCGTATGGCGCGTACGTGTGCGCGAGCGCGCAGGTCGTGCGCTACCTGATCAACACGGCGCGCTCGCTGATCTACTCGACGGCGCCGCCGCCCCCGGCGGTCGCCGGCGCGCTGGCGGCGCTCGAGCTGCTGCGCGAACGCCCGCACCGCGTCGCGCGGCTGCGCGCCAACGCCCGCATGCTGCGTCGCGCGCTGGCCGCCGAGGGCTTCCCGGTGGACGCCGGCGAGATGCAGATCGTGCCGCTGATCGTGGGCGACGAGCGAGCGGCGCTGCGCTTCTGCCAGGAGGCGATCGAGCGGGGCGTGTTCGCACAGGCGATCCGCCCGCCGAGCGTGCCGGCGGGCTCCTCGCGTCTGCGCCTGACCGCGATGGCGTCGCACACGACGAGCGAGCTCGAGCTGGCCGCGACGGCGCTCGCCGAGGCCGCCCGCGCAGCCGGCCTGGAGCCCTCCTCGCTGCTCGAGCCCGCGAGCGAGCGCCGCGAGGCCACGTGGGAGCGCGAGCACGAGCTCGAGTACACCGAGCTGACGCTCGCACGAGGCGCAGCGACGGCCGCGCCGTTCGACTTCGAGCGCGAGCTCGAGGGCGTCCGCGCCGCCTAGGCGCAGGCGTAGCCGGCCCGCCCTCGCGTTGCGCGGACTGTTCGTCACCGCGACCGACACCGGCGTCGGCAAGAGCATCCTGAGCGCCTCGCTGCTCGCAGCGATGCGCGCGCAGGGCGCACGGGTGCGCGCCCACAAGCCGGTCGTCACGGGCCTCGAGGACCCGCACGAGATCGCCGCCCGCGGCGACTGGCCGGCCGACCACGAGCTGCTCGCGAGCGTCTCGGGGACGCCGGCGCAGGAGGTCTCGCCGTTGCGCTTCGGCCCCGCCGTCTCGCCGCACCTCGCGGGAGCGCTCGCACATGCGCCGATCGACGCCGGCGAGCTGCGCGCGCGGGCGCGGGCCCTGCGCGCCGGCGCGCCCGCCGGGGAGCTGCTGGTCGTCGAGGGGGTCGGCGGGCTGCTCGTGCCGCTCGCGGAGGACTACCTGGTTCGCGACCACGCCGTCGAGCTTGGCCTGCCGCTGCTCGTCGCGGCCCGCCCCGGGCTCGGCACGATCAACCACACGCTGCTCACGCTCGAGGCAGCCCGGAGCGTCGCGCTGCGGGTCGCGGCCGTGGTGCTCACCCCGTGGCCGAGCGACCCGACGCCGGTGGAGCTCTCCAACCGCGAGACGATCTCGCGGCTCGGCGCCGTCGAGGTCGCGAGCCTGCCGCGCCTGGCCGGCCCCGAGCCCCACGAGCTGGCGCGGGCGGGCGCGCTGCTCCCGTGGCGGCGCTGGCTCGAGCGCGCCTGAGCTCGCGCGCCAGCCGGCGGCGGGGGCGCCCGCTCGGATGAGACAAGCGTCCAGATCGACCCGGGCGCGTGCGGCCGGCTCCTAGCGTGGGAGATGCTGCTCGGGCTCGCGGGGGAACGCCTGCCCGGACATCCACGAGACGGCTTCAAGAATGGGCTCTTACGAGCATCCCCGACCCCTCCGCCGAGCGCGCGCCGCCGGTGCGTCGCGGACGCCTTCGCCGGCGCTCGCCCGGCTCGCGCTCGTGCTCTCGGCGCTCGCCTCGCTGGCGCTGGCGGGCGGGGCGAGCGCGCAGCCCTTCAACTCGCGGATCACGACGCCCGCCGGCATCGTCTACCCCTTCGGCGAACCCGAAAGCACGATCGCGATCGCCGGCACGACCGACGTCCCGGGCGAAGTCGAAATTCGTTGCTACCAGGGAGCGCTGCTGAAATCGTTCCGCAAAGTGGCCGAACACGTCGAAGTCGCGGGCGAACGCTTCGCGACCGAAGCCCCGGTGTCGGCGCTCGGGCGCGCGCCCTGCCAGCTGCGCGCCGTGCCCGTCAAGTTCCTCGAAAGGCCGCTGCCGCTCGGCGAAGAAACCGAATTCGCGGGCCCCCTGGTCGTGCCCTCGCGCTTCGAAGCCCAGTCGGGCTCGTATTTCGCCGCCGCCGACACGCTGGCCTCGAGCTTCTCCTTCGAAGCGGCGGGCACCTTCGCGCTGGAATCCGAACTGTTCAGCCCGACGGCGCACGAAGACATGAAGCTGTTCTTCGGCGACGCCGACCTCAGCGCCCGGCCCTTCGGCCGCGAATCGGCGCGCTCGGGCGTCCAGGTCGACGGCGTCAACGCGTTCCTGCCGACCTCCGCGCAGAAGCTCGAAAGCGAACTCAAAGAAGAAGCGAAACGCGACAAAGAACCGTTCGCGCCGCTCGGCGACATGCCGTCGCTGACGGTCACCCGCTCTTACGACGAAGCGACCCACACGATCGCGATCCACGAGGAAGACCCGCTCGTGCGCTGCACGCCGAGCGACGAATACCCGGCGCGGGTGAAGACGTGCACGGGCTTCGTCGCGACCGGCGTTTCGCTGATGCGCACCTGGCAGACCACGAGCGAAGACCGCGTCGCGCAGCTCAGCGACACGTGGCGCTCGACCGACGGGCTCGCGCACACCGTGAGCGTGCGCTACCAGAACGAACTGACGAGCGCGAGCAAGGAAGGCGCCGCCTACGAGTTCCCCGAAGAAGCGGGCTTCGCGCCTACGCACGCGGGCGAAGCGAAGACCCTGCCGGCGGCCGGCGTCATCCTCTACAAGTCGCGCCTGTCGGAGCCCGAAGCGGGCGACGGCGTGGCGCCGCAGGGGGCGATCGTCTACGCCGGCGCGCCGAGCGGACCGCTTCAGGTCCTCGCCGGCACCGCCGAACCCGGCGAACTCGGGCAGAACCAATTCGAGCTGCCGTACGAAGAGACGATCCCCGCCGGCGGCACGTCGCCGACCGTGAGGATGGCCTTCGTGCAGGGCTTCGGGCTGGCGGAAGTGAGGGCGCTCACCGAAGAAGCGCTGGCGAGCTATCTGCCGGGCGAACCGCCGACCGCCCCACCGACCGCGCCGCCCGAACCGGCGGCGCAGCCGCTCGGCCCGTCGAGCCCTCAGCGGGCGCGCGCCTCCTCGGTCGGCAGGATCGGCTCTGGCGAGGGCCACGTCACCGTCGAGCTCGCCTGTGCGGGCGCGGCGGGGGGCAGCTGCGACGTGGAGGCGCTGCTGAGCACGACGGAGCACATACGCGACGCGCACCTCGTGGGAGTCTCGGCCAAGACGCGCTCACGCGCGCTGGCCGTCGGCGCGAAGGCGGCCACGATCGCGGCCGGCCACCGCCTGACGATCGTGCTCGCGCTGGACGCCACCGGCCGCGCGCTGCTCAGGCGCTTCGGCGAGCTGCCCGTCCACCTGCTCGTCAGCTCGACCAGCCAGGGCGTCAAATCGACGGTGATCGACCGGAGCCTGACCGTCAAGCCGCCGCCGCCAAGGAAGCGGCACAGGCACTGACGACGGCCTCGGCGACCGCGGCGAGGTCCGCCTCGTCGATCACGTACGGCGGCATCGTGTAGATCAGGTCGCGGAACGGGCGCAGCCACACGCCGCGCTCTACGGCCGCCGCGCTGGCCGCCGCCACGTCGACGTCGCGCTCGAGCTGCACGACGCCGATCGCGCCGAGCACGCGCACGTCGCGCACGCCCGCCAGCGCGCGCGCCGGCTCCAGGCCCGCGCGCAGCCCCCGCTCGATCGCGCCGACCCGCGCGCGCCAGCCGCCGTCCGCGAGCAGCTCGAGCGAGGCGAGCGCGACGGCGCAGGCGAGCGGGTTGGCCATGAACGTGGGGCCGTGCATCAGCCCGCCCCCCTCCCCGCCGGAGACGGCCTCGGCGACCGCCGGCGTGCACAGGGTCGCAGCCAGCGTCATGTAGCCGCCGGTCAGGGCCTTGCCGACGCACATCACGTCCGGCACGACGCCCGCGTGCTCGCAGGCGAACATCGCGCCGGTGCGCCCGAAGCCGGTGGCGATCTCGTCGAGCACGAGCAGCAGGCCGTGCTCGTCGCACACGCGGCGCATGTGCGCCACGCAGGCGGGCGAGTGAAAGCGCATGCCGCCGGCGCCCTGTACGACCGGCTCGAGGATCGCGCCGGCGAGCTCGCCCGCGTGCGCCTCGGCCAGCTCGCCGACCTGCGCCGCCCATGCCTCGTCGAGGCCCGCCTCGAAGCCGTCGGGCGGACGCTCGGCGAATACGTGCTCGGGCAGCGCGCCCGCGAACAGGCTGTGCATGCCGCCGACCGGGTCGCACACCGCCATCGCGCCGGAGGTGTCGCCGTGGTAGCCGCCGCGCACGGTCAACAGGCGCGTGCGCCCGCGGCCGCCGAGCGCGCGCTGGTGCTGGAGGCACAGCTTGATCGCCACCTCGACCGCGACCGAGCCCGAGTCGGCCAGGAACACCCGCTCGAGCCCGTCCGGCGCCAGCTCGCACAGGCGCGCCGCCAACCGCACGGCCGGCTCGTGCGTGAGCCCGCCGAACATCACGTGCGCCATGCGCTCCAGCTGCTCGCGCACGGCCGCGTCGAGCGTCGGGTGGCGGTAGCCGTGGATCGCGCACCACCACGAGGCCATCCCGTCGATCAGCTCGCGGCCGTCGGCCAGACGCAGGCGCACGCCCTCGGCGGAGACGACCGGCAACGATGGCAGGGCTGCGGGCAGCGCGCCGTAGGGGTGCCACACCCGCTCGCGGTCGAGCGCGAGCAGCCGCTCCCAGTCGCTCATCGGATCCGGGCCACCAGCGGCCGAGGGCGCCCCATCGTGCAGGCTGGCGAGGCCCTGGCCTAGTCCTCGTACAGCGTGAAGTCGCGCTTGCGCGCCCCGCACACCGGGCAGAACCACGTGTCGGGGATGTCCTCGAAGGCCGTCCCGGCGGGGATCCCGCCGTCCGGGTCGCCCTCCTCGGGATCGTAGATGTAGCCGCAGGACTCGCAGATCCAGCGCTGCATGGTCTCGGTCGGGGCGCTCATGCGTGCCGCCTGTGGGTCGTCTCGATCATGCGCCAAAGACTAGCGACAGGTAGCCTCCACGAATGGGCATCTCGGGGGAGCGAGAGCAGCCGGCCGTCGCGGCCGACCAGCTGCCGGCGCCGGGCGAGAACTACAACCCCGGAGCGCCCACCGAGCCGCGCCAGGCGGCCAGCGTGATCCTGCTGCGGGGCGACGCCGCATCGTCCCCGGCGGGGGAGGCGCTCGAAGTGCTGCTCGTCAGGCGCACGCCGAAGGCCCGTTTCATGGGCGGCGTGTGGGTGTTTCCCGGCGGCGCGGTCGACACGCAGGAGGGCGACGGCGAGCTCGCCCATGCGCTGGCCGGGGTGCGCGAGCTGCGCGAGGAGGCCGGCGTGAGCCTCGAGGACCCCGGGCTGCTGGTGCGCTTCTCGCGCTGGATCACGCCCGAGCAGGTGCAGATCCGCTTCGACACGCACTTCTTCCTGGCGGAGCTGCCGGCGGGACAGGAGCCGCGGGTCGACGGCGAGGAGTGCGTGGACCTCGGCTGGTTCACCCCGCCGGCCGCGCTCGCGGCCCACCGCGCCGGCGAGCTGCAACTCGTCTTCCCGACGATCAAGCACCTCGAACAGCTGCGCGAGTTCCCGACGGTGGCCAGCTTGATGGAGCACGCGCGCGGACGCGAGGTCGAGCCGGTGCAGCCGCGCGTGGTGCTGGAGGGCGAGGTCGCCCGCATCCTGCTGCCGGGCGAGCCTGGATACTGACCCGAGCATGCTCAGGGATTTCAGGAAATTCCTGATCGACGGGGACCTCGTGACGGCAGCCGTCGGGCTCGTGATGGCGCTCGTGCTGGCGGCGCTCGTCAAAGCGCTCGTCGCCGACCTGCTGACGCCGCTGATCGCCGCGATCGTCGGCAAGCCGAGCTTCGGCGCGCTCAGCTTCACGATCAACGGCAGCCACTTCCTCTACGGCGACTTCATCAACAACCTGATCACGTTCGTGTCGACCGGCGCGGCGGTGTTCTTCGTGATCGTGCGGCCGTACAACCGCTTCAAGGAGCACATCCGCCGCGAGCCCGACGCGGACTCCGACACGCGGCCCTGCTCGGAGTGCCTCAGCGACATCCCCAAGCGCGCCGCGCGCTGCGCCCACTGCGCGGCGCCGCAGACGCCGCTCGCCGACTAACGGCCCTGCTGCGCCTCGATCACGTGCGTGACGGCGTTGATCAGCGCCAGGTGGGTGAACGCCTGCGGGTAGTTGCCGAGGTGGCGCCCGGAGGAGGCCTCGAGCTCCTCGCCGTAGAGGCCCATCGGCGAGGAGTAGGAGATCAGCCGCTCGCACAGGTGTTCGGCTTCGCGGTGCTCGCCGATCTCCGAGAGCGCGGAGACCAGCCAGAAGGAGCAGATCAGGAAGGTGCCCTCCTCGCCGTGCAGGCCGTCGTCGGTCTCCCCGGTGCGGTAGCGCAGCACGAGCCCCCCGTCGGTCAGCTCGTCGCGGATCGCGACCACGGTCGCGCGCACGCGTTCGTCCTCGGGCGGCAGGAAGCGCACGAGCGGCACGAGCAGGTTGGAGGCGTCGAGCGCGTCGGTTTCGTAGTGCTGGCGGAAGACGCCGCGCTTGTCGACGCCGTGCTCGAGGATGTCGGCGCGGATCTCTTCGGCGAGCTCCTGCCACTGTTCGGCGTGCTCCTGCTCGCCGCGGCGTTCGGCCAGGCGCGCGCCGCGGTCCATCGCGACCCAGCACATGAGCTTGGAGGAGACGTAGTGGCGGGGCTCGCCGCGCGCCTCCCAGATCCCCTGGTCGGGCTGCTTCCACACCGCCGCGGCGCAGCGCACCTGGTCGGCGAGCACGGGCCACAGCCGCTCGGGGATGTGGTCGCGCTTCTTGGAGTGCAGGTAGACCGAGTCGAGCACCGCGCCGAACACGTCGTTCTGGCGCTGGTTGTAGGCGCCGTTGCCGATCCGCACCGGCCGCGCGCCCTCGTAGCCCTTGAGGTGGTCGAGCGTGCTCTCGGTCAGATCCTTCTGGCCCTTGATGCCGTACATGATCTGCAACGAGCCGTCCTCGTTTCGCTGCATGTCGGCGACGAACTGGACGAAGTCGTCGGCCTCCCAGTCCAGGCCCAGCGCGTGCAGCCCCCAGAGCGTGAAGGTCGCGTCGCGCATCCAGCAGAAGCGGTAGTCCCAGTTGCGTTCGCCGTGCGGCGTCTCCGGCAGCGAGGTCGTCGCGGCGGCGACCAGCGCGCCGGTCGGCATGAACGTGAGGCCCTTGAGGATCAGCGCCGAGCGCTGGAGCTGAAAGCGCCAGGGGTGGTCCGGATAGACGCCTTCGGCGAGCCACGTGCGCCAGAAGTGCGCCGTGCGGTCCATGTACTCCTCGGCCTGCTCGACCGTGTGCGGGCCGCCGCGCGCCTCGGTCCAGGACATCGCGCAGAAGCGCTTCTCGCCCTCGCTGAGGGTGTGCCGTCCGTGCGAGCGGTTGCCCTCGATGCCCATGCGTATGTCGCTGAACAGCCGGAAGGCGGTGTCGCCGTCGGCGGCGTCCATCATGCACACGCCCGCCTCGCCGCTGTCGAGGACGTCCCAGGTGGCGGCCGTCGCGCCGTAGTGGAGCATCGGCTCGCACACGATCTCGACCTGCACCTGGCCCTGGATGCATTCGACGACCCGTACGAGCAGGTGGTCGGCGTCGTAGTCGGTCGGCGGGCGCGTGTGGCTCGAGCCCTCCTTGTTGTCGTGCCAGGGCCCGACGGTCAGGGCGTCGACCACGCGCAGCCAGCCCTGCGCGGTCATCCAGGTCGTCTCGACCATGTTCGTGCCGGGGATGTAGCGTCGCCCGGCCGGCACGTAGACGCCGTAGGGGCCCACGCGCCAGCTGCCGGCGCCGCGGTCGAGCAGCGCGCCGAACACCGAGGGCGAGTCGAAGTGGGGCAGGCACATCCACTCGATCGAGCCGTCGGATGCGAGCAGCGCGCAGGTGTGGCAGTCCGACAGGAACGCGTAGTCGGCGATCGGCGGGAACGGCGAGTCGATCGAGTCGCCGTAGGGGTTGCGCCGCCGCTGCGTGGGGGCGTCCCGCGCGCTCACCATTCCCTCCGCTCGAAGCGCGGCCGCTCGACGCCGTCGGGGAGGATCTGCTCGTCGTCGAGCTTGTCGAGGTGGGCGGCGAGCGTCGCGGTGGCGAGCGGGAGCAGCTGCTCGGGCACGTCGAACCAGACGGCGTCGAGCAACTCCTCGACCGTGCGGCGGCCTTCGCCGAGCGCCACGATCAGGCGGTTTTCGCGGTCGACGCGGTGCGCGAGGTATTCCTCGAGCCGTTTGTGGGCGTCCCACACGGGCGCGCCGTGGCCTGGGCAGAGCACGTTGAAATCCTCGCGCAGCCGCAGGCGCGTGAGCGCCAGTAGGTAGCCGGACATGGCGCCGCGATAGGGGCTGATGAAGACGCTGCCTTCGCCGAGCACGGCGTCGCCGGTGAAGCAGGCGCCGTCGGCGACGAGCGCGTGGTGGTCGACGGAGTGCCCGGGCGTCGGCACCGACTCGAACGGCCCGAAGCGCACGCGCTCGCCGAGCAGCACGTCGACGGCCCCGCGGCCGCCGGCCAGCGGCGCGGGGAAGCGTTCGAGCAGCGCTCCGACCGCTTCGGTGTGGTCGTGGTGGTCGTGGGTCAGCGCGACGCCGCCGAGCCCGCCGCGCGCTTCGATCGCCGCGGACAGCCGCGCCACGTGCTTCTCGTCCAGCGGCCCGGGATCGACGACCCAGGCGGGGTGGCGGCCGACGACCCAGGTGTTGGTGCCCGACAGCGTCAGCGGGCCCGGGTTGGGGGCGCGCACGCGCAGGATGTCGTAGTGGTTGAGGAGGTCGGCTTCGGATCCGGCCTCGGCCGAGTCGCCGTTGGACCCGGCGCCGGACTCCTGGCCGTCGACGTGGGACTCGGTCATCTCGGATGGCGACGTTACTGACCGCGCGGGCGGAATGACGGCTCGCCGGCCCCCAGACGAGCGTCAGCGGCGGTCAGCTCACGAGATATTCGCCATCACGTGCTTGACGACGGTGTAGTCCTCGACGCCGTACACGCTCAGGTCCTTGCCGTAGCCGGACTCCTTGAAACCCCCGTGGGGCATCTCGGAGACGAGCGGGATGTGGTCGTTGATCCAGACGCAGCCGAAGCGCAGCGCCTTGGAGACGCGCAGCGCGCGGCCCACGTCGCGGGTCCATACCGAGGAGGCGAGGCCGTAGCGGGTGGCGTTGGCCCAGGCGATCGCCTGCTGCTCGTCGCCGAAGCGCTGCACGGTGATCACGGGCCCGAAGATCTCGCGCTGGATCAGCTCGTCGTCCTGCTCCAGGCCGGCGATCACGGTGGGCTCCAGGAAGAAGCCGGGCCGGTCGGGGCGCTCGCCGCCGGTGACGATCTCGGCGCGCTCGGGCCGGCGCGCGATGAAGCCCGAGACGCGCTCGAGCTGGCGCGCGGAGTTGACGGGCCCGAGCGTCGTCTCGGGCGCGAGCGTGTCGCCGAGCACGAGCCCCTGCGCCTGTGCGGACAGGCCGGAGACGACCTCGTCGTAGAGCCTCTCGGAGGCGAGCACGCGCGTGGCGGCGGTGCAGTCCTGGCCGGCGTTGTAGTAGCCGGTGCCGGCGATCGTCTCCAGCGCGCTCTCCAGCTCGACGTCGTCGAAGACGATCACCGGGGCCTTGCCGCCGAGCTCGAGGTGCACGCGCTTGAGCGTGTCGGCGGCGGTGCGCGCGAAGTGCTTGCCCGTCTCGACCGAGCCGGTGAGCGCGAGCATGTCGACGTCGGGGTGGGAGATCAGCGCCTCGCCCGTCGGGCGCCCGGGCCCCATGACGACGTTGAGCACGCCCTTGGGCAGCACCTCGGCGGCCAGCTCGGCCAGCCGGACGGTCGTGATCGGCGTCGTCTCGGCGGGCTTCAGCACGACCGTGTTGCCCGCCGCCAGCGCCGGGCCGAATTTCCAGATCGCCATCATCAGCGGGTAGTTCCAGGGCGTCACCTGGGCGATCACGCCGACCGGCTCGCGCCGGGTGAAGGACGTGTGGCCCTCCATGTACTCGCCCGCCGCGCGGCCCTCCAGGCAGCGCGCGGCGCCCGCGAAGAAGCGCAGGTTGTCGGCCATCACGGGGATCTCGTCGTTGGTGACGGCCTCGATCGGCTTGCCGGCGTTGAGCGCCTCGGCGCGCGCGAGCTGCCCGGCGTGCTCCTCGATCAGATCCGCGATCGCGAGCAGCGCCTGCGCGCGCTGCGCGGGAGTCGTGCCCGACCATCCCGCGAACGCCCGGCGCGCGGCGCCGACCGCGCGCTCGACGTCCTCGGCGGTGGAGATCGGCGCCCGCGCCATCTCCTCGCCGGTGGCCGGGTTGAGAATCGCTTCGGTCTCTCCGGCGCCGGCGACGGGCTCGCCGTCGATGAAGTTCTCGAGTGTCTTTACCCCGGTGCTCGCCATGCCTGTGCCTCCTGGTTCTCGGGTGTCATCTCGCCATCGCCGTCAGTGCGCGGCCGCGACCAGCCCGAGCGCGTCCGCCACCGCCGGGTGCGTGACCTTGCCGTTCCTCACGTTCAGCCCCATGCGCAGGCCGGGGCTGCGCTCCAGCGCCTGCTCGACGCCACCGTCGGCCAGCTCGATCACGTAGGGAAGCGTGGCGTTGGTGAGCGCGTAGGTCGAGGTGATGGGGACCGCGCCGGGCATGTTCGTGACGCAGTAGTGGGTGATGCCGTCGACCTCGTAGGTGGGATGCGAGTGGGTGGTTGGACGCGAGGTCTCGAAGCAGCCGCCCTGGTCGATCGAGACGTCGACGAGCACCGCGGCCGGCTTCATCAGCGACAGCTGCGCGCGCGTGATCACGTGGGGCGCGCGGCCGCCGTGGACGAGCACCGCGCCGATCACGAGGTCGGCGGCGGGCAGCATCTGCTCGATCGCGAGCGTCGAGGAGTAGACGGTCGAGGCGCGCCCGGCGAAGGCGACTTCGAGCTCGCGCAGGCGGTCGATCGAGCGGTCGAAGACGAACACGTCGGCCTGCATGCCGATCGCGATGAAGGCGGCGTTCATGCCGACGACGCCGCCGCCGATCACGAGCACGGTGGCGGCGGCCACGCCGGGCACGCCGCCGAGCAGGATGCCGCGCCCGCCGAGCGGCTTCTCGAGCATGAACGCGCCGGCCTGGGTGGCGATCTTGCCCGCGACCTCGCTCATCGGCGCCAGCAGCGGCAGGCGCCCCTCGGCGTCCTCCACGGTCTCGTAGGCGATGCAGACGGCCCCGGAGGCCATCAGCCCGCGCGCGAGCTCGGGCTCGGCGGCGAGGTGCAGGTAGGTGAACAGCGTCTGGCCCTCGCGCAGGCGCGAGACCTCCTCGGGCTGGGGCTCCTTGACCTTGAGCACGAGCTCGGCCTCGGAGAAGACGGCGTCGGCGTCGGGCACGATGCGGGCGCCCTGCTCCCGGAACTGCTCGTCGCTCATCGCGCTGCCCTCGCCGGCGCCGGCCTGCACGAGCACCTCGTGGCCGCGCGCGGCCAGCTCGCGCACGCCGGCTGGCGTGATCGCGACGCGGTACTCGTCGACCTTGACCTCCGTGGGCACACCTATCCTCATCGCGCCAGCTCCCTTCCTCGCAGTGCCAGCCAGAACTCGATCCGGTCGCGAGCCCTGGAGAAGTCCCGACCCGTCAGCTGCTCGATGCGCCTGATGCGGTAGCGCAGGGTGTGACGGTGGCAGAAGAGCGCGGCGGCGGCCTTCTCCCAGTGCCCGTTGTGCTCGATGAACACGTCGAGCGAGCGCACGAGCTCTTCTCCGTACTCGCCTTCGCCCTGTTCGATCGGGTCGAGCACGCTGCGGCAGTAGGAGCTGAGGGCGTCGTCGTCCTGCAGCGAGAGCAGCAGCTGGAAGGCGCCGAGGTCGGCGTAGGAGGCGATCTCGGGCGCGCTGCCGTTGCGAAGGCGCACCGCCTCCAGCGCGCAGCGGGCCTCGTGGAAGGCCGTGCGCAGCATGTGCGTGGGGGCCGGGCGCGAGGCGGCGGCGCTGACGGCGCCGAAGCGCTGGGCCAGCTCGGCGCGGACCTTGCGGGCCAGCTCGAGCGGCGGGCCGGCCGGCGGGGAGGTCTCGCGCCCGGGGTCGATGACCGCGCACAACAGGCCGGCGCGGATCGCCACGAGGCTGCCGACGCGCTCGCGCGTGAGGATCCGTTCGGCGGCGGCCGCGGCGAGGTTGGGGTCCTCCAGGCGGAAGGCGAGCACGGCGACCTGCTCGCCGATGCCGAAGGGGCGCAGGCGCGCCTGCAGGTCCTCGGGGTAGAGGTGGCCGGAGAGCGCCTCGGCGAGCACGTCGCCGATCATGCTGCGCTGGAGCATTTCGTAGCGCTCGTCGAGCAGGTGCGTGAAGGCGCGCTCGGTGACGGCGATGAACGGCAGCTCGTAGGGAACCTCGAACAGCGGGAACTCGCGTGCGCGCGCGGCGGCGACGAGCGCCGCCGGCAGGCGCTTGTGGGCGAAGCCGGTGCCGAAGCCGAGGCCGGCGATGTCGTGGTCGGCCAGCCGCTCGACTAGCGCCCGCTGGGACTTGGGGCCGTTCAGCTGGATGCCGGTGGTGAGCAGCAGCTCGCCGCCTTTGAGCCACGGCGTGGGGTCGGGCAGCTCCGTGCTGTGCACCCAGCGGACGGGGCTGGCGGCGGACTCGTGGCCGCTGACGAGCTCGAGCCCGAGCTCGTCGATCAGCGTTGCGACGGTGAGCTCCACCGCTCCATCCGCTCGGAGGCCTCGCCGAGGACCGTGCGCAGGATCGCCTCGATCTCCTCGAACTGCTCGGGCCCGGCGATCAGCGGCGGCGAGAGCTGCACGATCGGGTCGCCGCGGTCGTCGGTGCGGCAGATCAGCCCGTGGTGGTAGAGCGCCCCGGAGAGGAAGCCGCGCAGCAGCTGCTCGGATTCCTCGTGGTCGAAGGTCTCCTTGGTGTCTTTGTCCTTGACCAGCTCGATCGCGTGGAAGTAGCCGGCGCCGCGCACGTCGCCGACGATCGGCAGATCGCGCAGGCCGTCGAGCATCGCGCGGAAGGCGCCTTCGTGCTGGCGCACGCGCGCGCACAGCTCCTCGCGGGCCATCACGTCGATGTTGGCCAGGCCGACGGCGCAGGCGACGGGGTGCCCGCCGAAGGTGAAGCCGTGGGCGAACGTGGTCTTGCCGTGCAGGAAGGGCTCGGCGATGTGGTCGCCGGCGATCACGGCGCCGAGCGGCGCGTAGGCGGAGCTGATGCCCTTGGCGGTCGTGATGATGTCGGGCTGGTAGCCATAGCGTTCGCAGCCGAACCAGTGGCCGAGGCGGCCCCACGCGCAGATCACCTCGTCGGAGATCAGCAGCACGCCGTGGCGGTCGCAGATCTCGCGCACGCGCTGGAAGTAGCCGTCCTGCGGAGTGAAGCAGCCGCCGCCGTTCTGGACGGGCTCGAGGATCACCGCGGCGACGGTCTCGGGCCCCTGGAACTCGATCGCCTCCTCGATCTGGTCGGCGGCCCACAGCTCGTCGCGGTCCTCCTGCCAGCGGTAGGAGTTCGTGTTGGCGACGTGCACGCCGCCCGGCGTCAAGGGCTCGAAGGGCTCGCGCAGGGCCGTCAGGCCGGTGGCGGACAGCGCGCCCATCGAGACGCCGTGGTAGGCGAGCTTGCGCGAGATCAGCTTGTGGCGGTTCATCTCGCCGCGCGCGCGGTGGTAGGCCTTGGCGAGCTTCCACGCCGACTCCACGGCCTCCGAGCCGCCGGAGGTGAAGAACACGCGGTTGAGGTTGCCGGGCGTCAGCCGGGCGATGCGCGCGGCGAGCTCGATCGAGCGGGGGTGGGCGTAGCTCCAGTTGGTGTAGAAGGCGAGCTCGCGCGCCTGCTCGGCGGCGGCGTCGGCGAGCTCCGCGCGGCCGTGGCCGACGTTGACGCAATACAGCGCGGAGAGCCCGTCGAGGTAGCGCTTGCCCTGCTCGTCGTAGACGTAGCAGCCCTCGCCGCGCACGATCACGGGCACGCAGTGGTGCTCGTCGTAGGAGCCCATGCGCGTGAAGTGCATCCACAGGTGTCGGCGGGCGAGGCGCTGCAGGTGGTCGGGGTGCTCCTCGTTCAGCGCGACGCCGGTGGAGCCGGGCGCCCAGGTCGTGCCCGTCGAGTACTCGGGGGCGCTCTCGTTGGACTGCGCGCCTGCCTCAGTGGGGCTGCTCATCGCTTCCCTCCTCCCGACCGCGCTCGGCGGCGATCACGACTCCTAGACACTACGGATAACAATAGTGCGGCTATGGGCGCATGGCAATGACGCCTACGGTGAAGATGGGACAGCTGCCTTATACGAGATGTATAGAGGGAGTTCGTAGTTTTGGGGATCGCGCCCATTGTGCGTTCTGGCGCATGGCCCTACGGTTCGCACAAGGGCCAGCCACGTCGCGGTATCGGGAGGAAGAGAGGAACATCATGGCCGTGGAGAGTCTCGCCGCATCCGAAGGTCCTCCCGCGTCGGGGGTCATGGACAAGGGCCTGAAAAAAGGCGCGATCGGATACCTCTCGAACATCGTGATCGGCGTGGCCTCGACCGCGCCGGCGTACTCGCTGGCGGCGACGCTCGGCTTCGTCGTGGCCGTCAAAGGCGTCGGCGTGCACGCGCCCGCGGTGCTGCTCGTGTCGTTCATCCCGATGCTGCTGGTCGCCTCGGCCTACAAATACTTCAACCGCGCCGACCCGGACGCCGGCACGACGTTCGCGTGGGTCACGCGCGCGATGGGCCCGATCACAGGCTGGATGAACGGCTGGGCGATCTTCCTCGCGGACATCATCGTGATGGCCTCGCTGTCGGACATCGCCGCCATCTACACGTTCAAGCTCTTCGGCTTCACCGAACTCGGAGAATCGAAAGCCGCGATCATCGTCGCCGCGATCGTGTGGATCGGCCTGATGACGTGGATCTGCTACCGCGGCATCGAGCTCTCAGCGCGCATCCAGCAGGCGCTGCTCGGCATCGAGGTGTTCATCCTGGCGCTGTTCTCGGTGGTGGCGTTCGTGAAGATCTACGGCAGCCATCCACCGAGCGGCTCGATCAAGCCGTCGCTGTCGTGGATCAACCCGTTCGCCATGAACTTCGGCGACCTGCTCGACGCGATCCTGCTCGGCGTGTTCATCTACTGGGGCTGGGACTCAGGCGTGGCCGTCAACGAGGAGTCCGAGGACCCCGCGGAGGGACCTGGCAAGGCGGCCGTCGTCTCGACGCTGCTGCTGCTGGTCATCTACGTGCTCGTCTCGGGCGCCGCGCAGGCCTTCCACGGCACCGGCTTCCTGACCAACGAAGCCAACCAGGAAGACGTGCTGAACGCGCTCGGCAAGGGCGTGCTCGGCGGTACGCTCGACAAGCTGCTGATCATCACCGTGCTCACCTCGGCGTCCGCCTCGACGCAGACGACGATCCTGCCCACCGCCCGCACGACTCTGTCGATGGCCCATTGGAAAGCCGTCACGAGCCTGCTCTCGCGCGTGCACAAGCGCTACCTGACGCCAACCGTCTCGACGCTCGGCTTCGGGATCCTGTCGGTCATCATCACGGTGCCGCTGCTGCTGCTCTCCTCCAGCGTGCTCGCAGACTCGATCACCGCGATCGGCTTCCCGATCTGCTTCTACTACGGCTTCACCGGCGTCGCCTGCCCGATCTACTTCCGCCGCGACCTGACCGAGAGCGCGCGCAACTTCTTCCTGCTGGGCGTCGGCCCGCTGCTCGGCGGCCTGATCCTCTGGGGCGTGGGCTTGAAGGCCGCCTTCTTCTACGGGCACGCGGCCAACGTCGAATCCAAGCCGATCCTCGGCATCACGCTGCCGCTGTGGCTGGGCATCGGCGGCATGGTCCTCGGCTTCGTGATCATGCTGATCTCGCGCCCGTACTTCCGCGAGTACTTCTCGCGCAAGCTCGAAACCGCGCCCCCGCGGCTGCTCGAGCAGCCGCCCGCGACGGGGCCGGTGCCGGCGCGCGTGGACTTCTAGAGCTGGGGGGTCTCGGGGGAACGCGGCGCGCGGGCAAGGGGGCTCGCGCGCCGCGGAGAGCTTCCGTGGCGCGCGGGGCTGGCGCTAGCCCAGCGGCACCTCGACCTGCCCGTGCGGCGAGCCGTGCTCGCCGAGCAGATCGAGGAAGGGCTTGGGCGGGAAGGCCTCGGGGCCGAGCACGCCGGCGCCCTTCCACTCGCCGCGGTCGAGCAGCTCGAGCGCGACGGCGGGGTTGACGGCGGTCTGCCAGACGACCGCCTGGCTCGAGTACTCGCGCATCGTCGTCTCGTTGTCGACGACGTGGTAGAGGTAGGTGGAGCGCGCCTTGCCGTCCTTGCCCGTGCCCCGCACCCAGGTGCCCGCGCAGGTGCGCCCGCTCATGCGCTCGCCGAGCGTGGCGGGGTCCGGCAGCGCGGCGGCGACCACGTCGCGCGGGGCGACGAGCTGGCCGCGGACGGAGACGGGCCGTGTGGAGTCGAGCCCCAGCTTGTGCAGCGTCTGGAGGACGTCGATGAACTCCTGGCCGAGCCCGTACTTGAAGGTGACGCGCTCGCAGCTGACCCAGCGCGGGATCAGCACGACCTCCTCGTGCTCGACGTTGACGCATTCGACCGGCCCGATGCCCTCTGGGAACTCGAAGATCTCGGGCTCGGAGAAGGGGGCGGTGGTGTAGAAGCCGCGCTCGCGCTCCCAGATCAGCGGCGGGTTCAGGCACTCCTCGATCGTCGTCCAGATCGAGAAGGTCGGCGCGAAGTCGTAGCCCTCGACGACCAGGTCGGCGCCGTCGCGCACGCCGGCTTCCTCGATCGCCGAGAACAGCTCGTCGGCGGCGTAGCGGGCGAAGATGTCCGACAGCCCGGGCTCGACGCCGATGCCGACGAGCGCGAGCAGCCCGGCGTCCCGCCACGCCTGCTCCTGGGCGAACTGCCGGTCGCCGAGCATCTCCCCGGTGAGCTCGTACGGGCGCTCGGGGTGCGGGTGCGAGAGCGTCATCGCCATGTCCAGGTAGGTGACCCGCGCGTCGAAGCACGCGCCGAAGATCGGCTCGTTGAAGCGCGGGTCGCAGGCGTTGAGGACCGCGTCGGGCGCGACGCGGCCGATCAGCGCCACGAGCTCCTCGCGGCTGGAGGCGTCGACGCGCTCCGCCGCGAAGCGGTCTGGCTCGCCCAGGCGCGAGGCGGCCGCCTGCGCGCGCTCGAGCGCCACGTCGGCGAGCACGACCCGCTCGAACACGGCCCTTCTTTGGGCGATCGCGGCGAACGCCGCGCCGACGCCGCCGGCGCCTATGACCAGCACCTTCATGCGCCGGAAGTCTGACGCACCGGGCAAGTTCGAGTTGTCACATGAACGGGCCGCCAGTGCGACGCAATGCAGCAGGCGCACCCCGTATGCTGCGACGATCCGCTTGGCCCCGAACACCAGACCAGCCACAGCCACCGGATGAGCACGGGACTGCCCAGCCCGCCGAGCAGCCCGTTCACCGCCCCTTCCGCCGCCGACGCCGAGCGCGCGGCGCGCCGCCGCGAGCGGACCGCGGGCGGGCGTGAGGAGGACGCGCGCGCGGGCCGCTGGGCGCCGTCGCCCACGTTCACGCGCACCGAGATCGCGCTCGCGTCGCTGGCGGGGCTGGCGCTCGCCGTGCTCACCAGCTGGCCGCTGCTGCTGCACATGTCCAGCCACATCGCGCCCGACCTCGGCGACCCGGTGCGCACCGCCTGGGAGATCGCCTGGGTGGGCCACGCGATGCTCCACGACCCCGGCAACATCTTCGACTCCAACGCCTTCTACCCGCACCCGCTGAGCCTCGCCTTCTCGGACTCGCTGCTCGGCTACGGGCCGGCGGCGTTCTTCGGATCGGGCACGATCGCGGCGCTCGTCCGCTACAACCTGCTGTTCCTGTGGGCGTGGTCGTTCTGCTTCGTCGGCGCCTACATGCTCGCGCGCGAGCTGGGGCTGGGGCGGCTCGGCGGCGGCGCGGCGGCGCTGGCGTTCGCCTACGCCCCCTACCGGGTCACCGAGGCCGGGCACCTGCACGTGATCTCCTCGGGCGGGCTCGCGCTCGGCGTGTTCCTGCTGCTGCGCGGCTACCGGCGCTGCTCGCGGGGGCTGGTGCTGGCGGGCTGGCTGCTGTCGGCCTGGCAGATCAGCATCGGCTTCACGCTGGGGTTGCAGTACGCCTACCTGCTGCTCGTGCTCGGCGCGGTCGCGCTGGTGCACAGGCGCCGCGCGCTGATCCCCCGCCGGCTGATCGCGGTGACGCTGGTCGGCGTCGCCGCGGTGGGCGCGGTGACGGTGTACGAGGCGCGCCCGTACCTGCGCGTGGCGGCCCTGTATCCGACCGCCAAGCGCACGATCAAGGAAGTCGAAACGTACTCGGCCGGCCCGGCCGCCTTCTTCGCGGCCTCCTCGGAGAACCGCGTGTGGGGCTCGCTGACCTCGGGCATGCGCGCGAAAGTGAACTCCAAGAACGAGAGCGTGTTCTTCCCGGGCGGGCTGATCCTGGCGCTGGCGCTGCTGGGGCTCGGCGCGGGCGTCTACACGCGACGATTGCGCATCGGCCTGGCGGTGGGAATCGTGGTGGTCTCCGTCCTCGCGCTCGGGCTGAGCCTGACGGGCGCCGGCTATCCCTACCGGCTGCTCTACGACTACGCGCCGGGCTGGGACGGCGTGCGCGTCCCCGGCAGGATCTTCACGCTGGCGACGCTGTTCTACGCGCTGCTCGCGGGCGCGGGCGTGCAGCTGCTCGTGGGGCGGCTGGGTCCGTGGGCCCAGCGCAGGCGCCTGGATCGCCTGCCCGCGCTCGGGCTGCCGGCCGTCGGCCTGCCGGCGCTCGTCGGCGTGGCGCTCCTGGTCGGCATCCTCGGCGAAGGCGCCGGGCACCTCGGCCACCCGCTGGTGCCGCAGCCGGCGAAGGCCGAGATCGGCCTGCCGGGGCCGGTCCTCGACCTGCCCACCGACGGCGCGCTCGACCGCGTGTGGCAGTACTTCTCGACCGACGGCTTCTACAAGATCCCGATCGGCAACAGCACCTTCGACATCCCAGCCGTCGATGACCTGCGCGGCGGCATGAACGGCTTTCCCGACCGCGCAAGCGTGGAGAAGCTCCGCTATTACCACATCCGCACGGTCGTGCTGCACACGGTGCTGCCGAAGGGCCTGCCGCCCGAACACGGCGCGGTGATCGCCGAGCCTCCCGACCCGGCCGCCGCCGCCCGCAAGCCGATCGCCGGCCTGGGCATCGCCCGCCGGCAGGTCGGCTCGCTGGTGATCTACGAGATCGGGCCGGGGCCGGCGGCCCTGCACGGCACCGACCCATGAGCGCGGACGCGGGCCTGGCAGACGCGCGGCCGCCGGGCCGGCGCGGCCGAGGACCCGGCCGCAAGCGCCTCGCGCTCGCGGCCGTCGTGCTGGTCGGCCTGTCCTTCGCGGTGATGATCCAGAGCTTCTCCTGGAACCAGACCTCGCACTACGACCTGCTGCGCTCGCTCAACGACGAAGAAACGACGATCGACCGCTACCAGGCGAACACGGGCGACAAGGTCTTCTACAAGGGCCACTACTACTCGGCGCGCGCGCCCGGCCTCGCGCTGTTCTCGATGCCCTTCTACGACGTGCTGAACGACCTCGGCGCGGAATCGTGGACCGACAGGCACGTGGCGCCGCCGAACCACCCGGGCGACGAGATGATCTACCTGGTCGGCCTGTGGGGCAACGTGCTGCCCGGCGTGCTGCTCGTGCTGCTCGTGTGGCTGGTGGCCGACCGCTTCGAGCCGGGCTACGGGATCGCGACGGCGGTGGTCGTGGGGCTCGGCACGATGGTGCTGCCGCTCTCGACGCTGCTGTTCTCGCACGTGTTCACCACGTTCCTGGCGTTCGCGGCCTTCTGGCTGATGCTGCGCGAGCGCGACGGGCCGCCGAGCACGGTGCTGCTGGGACTCGCGGGGCTGGCGATGGGCTACGCGTTCTCCTCGGAGTACCCGACGTTCTTCGCCGCGATCGTGCTCGGGCTGTTCATGCTCTCGCGCAAGGACACACGCACGCCGCTCGGCGTCGCGCGGCGCGCGGGCGCCTACGTGGCCGGAGGGCTGATCGGGATCGTCCCGCTGCTGCTCTACAACCACTTCGCGTTTCACTCGTGGACGCACCTGGCCTACTCGGACGTGCCGCGCCAGCAGAAAGGCTTCTTCGGCATCGGCGCGCCGAGCCTGCGGGTGCTGGTGACGCTGCTGCTCGACTCCCGCGGGCTGTTGACGATCTCGCCGGTGCTGATCATGGGCGCGGTCGGCACGGTGCTGCTGTATCGCCGCGGCCGGCGCGCGGAGGCGCTGACGATCGCGGGCATTTGCGCCTGCTTCCTGCTCTACAACTCCGGCTACTACCTGCCGTTCGGCGGCGGCTTCATGGGCCCGCGCTTCCTCGACACGCTGCTGCCGTTCCTCGGCTTCCCGATCGCGCTCGCGCTGAAGCGCTTCCCGGCGCCGACGATCGCGCTCGCGGCGGTGTCGATCACGACGACGGCGATCGCGACGATCACCCACCCGCTGGTCGGCTACGAGAACGAGACGGTCACGTGGATGCACTACCTGTCGGAGGGCTACTTCCAGCCGACGATCGCCTCCGCCTACGGCCTCGGCCGCGGCTGGGGCGGCATCTGGCCGTTCCTGGCGGCCGCCGGCGGCGGCGTGCTGCTGGCGGCGTGGCTGACGCCGCGCGTGCGCCTGTCGTGGGCGGCGCTGCGCGGAGGGCTGCTGGCGCTGGCCGGCTGGGCGCTGTTCGCCGCGCTCGCGCCGACGCTGCTCGGCATCGACCACGCGGGCCTGCGCAGCATCTACGAGGCGGGCGACCACACGGCCTTCGACCTGAAGCTGCACTCGGGCTCGCGCTACCCGCTGCGCACGCTGGCTCCCACCGCCGCGGCCGCCGGCCTGCTGGCGCTCGGCGCGATGCGCCTGGCGCGCAACCTGCCCTCGGCGCCCCGCGGGCGGCGGGCGAGGACGGAGACCGGCTCGCCGCGCCACGCGGCGGTCGGCGCCTGAGCGAGCGTCAGTTGTCGGCGACCTTGACGTTGCACCTGGCGGCGCGCAGCTGCTTGCAGACCACGACGTAGCCCTCGCGCGGCTGTTCGCGCGCGTTGGTCAGGCCGGCGTCGAAGCGCGTGGAGGCCGTGCCGCCGGTCCAGTCGTAGATGTACAGGCGCTTGACCCGCGGCAGGCCGCCGGCGAGGCCGAACATGTATTTGAGCACCTTGGCCGCGCGCGTCAGGCCCGAGCCGCGCTTGTTGGGGAAGCTGCCGCCGAATTTGACGATGCCGCCGGTCTCGGTCAGCCACACCTGGCCGCCGAGCGCCCGCACCAGGTCGCGCGTGCGCCAGCTTTCGAGGCGGTTGATGTCCGAGTAGTTGTGCAGACCCCAGATCCTCGGCATGATCGTCTCCAGCCGGCCGATCTCGCGCTTGAATTCGGAGATGTACTGGAGGGTTCCGCCGATCGACGCCTGGTCGAGGACGTCGAGGCCGATCACCGTGCAGCCATGGCAGGCGCGGATCAGCTGCTGGTAGTACTGGGCGGTGCGCGCCGCCGACGGGCTGGTGAACAGCGGCGGTTCGTTGCCGCGGTTGGACTCGTCCCAGGCCTCGTACTGGCGGACGTGCGGGAACAGCTTGATGAACTTGGCGACGTCGCGCTGGTAGCTCTTGAGGTTCGGCAGCTTCGTCGGCGTGTATTCGGAGTGGTAGAAGGCGATCAGCACTTCCTGGTGGGCGGCTTCGGCGGCGCGGATGAACTGCGTCGCCAGCGCCAGCGAGTAGGGGTGCGCGACGGCGTCGTAGGGGGCGACGTAGCGCACGATCTTCGTCTTCAGCTGCTTCCACAGCGCGCTCTTGAACATGTTCGGCTGCTCGTTGCCCAGGCCGGTCATGTAGGAGGGACCGCGGGAGACGCGCGCGACGGGGACATGGGCGCGGGTGTTGCGTGCGGGCGCCGCGCCGGCGCTGGCGATCGCCGTCGGCACCGCCACGACGGCGAGCATCGCGACGAGCAGCGAGGAGAGGGCGAGCGGGCGAAGGCGCAGGGTTCTCATATCGATCCGCAACAGACTAGGAGGTGCCCGGTTGCGTGGACACCATCAGTCTTACGAGGCGCTTAGGCGCCGCCCTGCCGCCGCGGCCCGAGTTTTAGAGGACGTTTAGACGGCTGCAAGGCGGCGCCCGCCGCGCCCCCCAGCGCCCCGCCCTTGACCCGCGCGCTCCACCGCTAGTCGGCGCCGGCCTCCTCGGCCGCGCCCTTCGGGGCCTGCGTGCGCAGCGCGGGGTCGGAGACCACGCGCACGTCGACGCCGGGCAGGCCGCGCAGCAGGCGCATCAGCAGGTTGCGCTCCGCGCCGCCGCCGCCGAGCCGCGCGATGCCGCGCCGCTCGGCGGGCGGGCCCATCAGCACGTAGGTCGTGCCGAGCGAGCGCGCGACCCTGACGGCGACCGCCGCGACGTCTTCGCCCTCCTCGACGCGCAGGCGCGCGCCGAGCATTGAGGTCAGGCGCCGCAGCTCCTCCAGGCGCTTGCGGTCGTCCGCGCTCGGTGGACGGCCGGGCGGGCGCACGACGAGCACGTCGAGCTCGGCGTCCAGGCGCTGCGCCGAGCGCCACGCGCGACGCACGATGCGCTCGGAGTGCGGGGCGAGCGTGGCCAGCGCGAGCAGCCGCTCGGCGATCGCCTGCGGCGGCGCATCGGCCGTGCTGACCGCGAGTCCCTCGTCGTCGCGACGCTGGACGGTGGCGGGCTCGCGCTCAAGGCGCTTGACCTCGACGTCCTCGGCGACCTGGCGCAGCGCGGTCTCGCGCAGCGCCGCCAGGTTCTCGATCTTGAAGAAGTTGTTGAGCGCCGCGGGCACGCGCTCGGGCGCGTACACCTTGCCGGCGCGCAGCCGCGCGATCAGCGCCTCCGGGGTGAGGTCGATCAGCACGACCTCGTCGGCCATCGAGAGCACCTCGTCGGGGATCGTCTCGCGGGTGCGCGAGCCGGTCAGCTGCGTGACCTGGTCGTTGAGGCTCTCCAGGTGCTGCACGTTGACGGTCGAGTACACGTCGATGCCGGCTTCGATCACGTCGCGCACGTCCTCGTAGCGCTTCTCGTGCTCGACGCCGGGGGCGTTGGTGTGCGCGAGCTCGTCGATCAGGCACAGCTCGGGCTTGCGCGCGAGCACGCCCGGCAGGTCCATCTCCTCCAGCGGCGTGCCGCGGTAGGTGACGTGGCGGCGCGGGAGGACCTCGAGGCCGTCGGCCTGCGCGACGGTCTCCTCGCGCCCGTGCGACTCCAGGTAGCCGACGACCACGTCGCGGCCGCTCTCGGCTTCGGAGACGCCCTCCTGGAGCATGCGGTAGGTCTTGCCCACGCCGGGGGCCATCCCGATGAAGACCTTCAGGTGACCGCGTTCGTCGGGCATCGCGGGCATTGTCGTGCACGCGGTGGCGGCGCACGGCGCCGCGGGCCGCGCGCTCAGCGCTCGCGGCTGAGGGTGACGTCGAGCGCGGCCTCGTAGTGGCGCAGCACGTCCGCGCGATCCTCGGCCTCGGGCACCGACTCCTCGCTCGAGCGCAGGATCATGCGGGCCTGCTCGAGCAGCACCTCGCGCTGCTCCTCGGAGGCGTAGACGAGGACCTTGGCGAGGCCGTCGAGCTGGCGGATCATGACCGCGGGCATGCCGCGGCTGGCCTGGCGGATCTTGTCGTGGGCGCGCTCCACCAGCCGGCGGAAGCCGGGCGTGACGATGATCACCCGCACCCAGCCGGTCGCGTCGCGGTGCACCACCTGCGGATGCCAGCGCTGGGCGATCTTGCACAGCCCGTCGCCCAGCCAGTCGATGCAGGCGAGCGCGGTGAAGGTGTCGTTGACGGCCGGCGAGAGCGCCCGGATCGCGATCTCCACGAGCTGATCGACGGCGAAGGAGAGATCCTGGGTGAGCGTGCGGTGCGGCCCGGTCGCGTGCGCTCCGCCGAGCGCCCGCGCGACGCTCGGCGCGGCCGCGGCGGGCCACACCTGGGCGAGCGGCTGGCCCTCCACGAGGAAGTGGCCGGGCCGGTAGAGCAGGCGGATCACGGCGCTGCTGCGCGCCGAGATCTCGATCAGCGTGTCGATGCGCACGAACTGCAGGTAGCCGCTGTGGGGGGCGCGCACGAGGCCGCTGTCCTCGTTCAGCCGGCGTTCGAGCTCCGACAGCGACGGCCCCGCCTTCGAGGCGCCGCCTCCGTGACGGCCGGCGTCCGCGTCGATCGCGTGCGCCAGGTCGCCGGCGATCGAGGCGATCACCTGCGGCAGCTGGATCGACTTGGCGATGTGGTCGATGAACACGACGAGCACCGCCACGTCGAGGATCACGAGCGCCATCGTCGTGAGGATCGAAAGGTGCGGGACGAACGCGCCGCGTGCGGCCGAGCCGACGGACGCGAGCGCGAGCACCGAGTACACGAAGGTCGCCACGAAGGTCCCGAGCGTGACCTGCGTGATGCGGTCGCGGATGAAGTTGCGCAGCATGCGCGGGCCGAACTGCGTGGAGGCGAGCGTCAGCGTCACGATCGTGATCGAGAACACGAGCGTCACGACCGTGATCACCGCGGCGGCGATCGCGGTCAGGATCGTGCGGGCCGCGTCGACGCTGCCGGTGTCGACCCAGGCGGGCAGGTGGACGTTGCCGGCCGCGGCGGCGCGATCGATCGCGTAGGTGAGCGCGAACAGGGCGATCGCCAGCGCGATCTCGACCGTCGGCACCAGCCACAGGTTCGTGCGCAGCGCCTCCCGGCGCCACGCGGAGGGCACGGGCAGCAGTCTCACGCCGGTGGGCCCCCGGTCGGGGCGCCGCGGCGACTACGGCCGCAGCGAGGGGATGAGCGAGGGTGCGGGCGCATGACGGCTCGGGCAGGTCGACGAGAATGCCGACCAGTCTTCCCGGCTCACCGCCGCTAACGATACCGGGCGCGCCGCTCGGCGCCCGGCCGGCCGGCACGAGCCCGCCGCGACGAGGCAACCGGGCGTCTCCTGAAGTCAGATGGGTTGACTTCGCCAGACAGGCGTGCTTACCCTCTGGAGCAGAGGCGGCGATCGCCGCCCAGAGCAACCAGGGAGGGGCGGGAGATGAGGCGAGGGTCCCGACCGGACATCAGGCGAGGCGCGCGCGCCTGCCTCGTCGCGTCGATTGCGTCCATCGCGCTGCTGGTCGGGCCCGCCGGCGCGAGCGCGGCGTCGCCGGTGCTCGAAGTCGTGGTCCCCTCCGGCCACAGCCTGCCGATCGGCTTCACCACGCAGAGCGGCGAAGTGGAAGCCCTGATGGTCGGGTACAAGCCGCTCATGCGCTGCACCGGCTCGGACGGAAGGGGCAAAGTCATCGGGCCGCGGTCGGCGATCGCGGAATTCACGTTCACCGGGTGCGAAGCCGAAGCCAGCGAATGCAAGTCCGAAGGCGCGGCGGCGAAGGAAATCCGGACCGGCCAGATCGAAGCCGAACTCGTGTGGATAGACCAGGCGAACGACGAAGTCGGCATCCTGATGAACCCCGGCGGCGGCACCTACATCTCCTTCAAGTGCGGCGGACTGCCCGCCGAAGGCAGCGGGCCGTTCCTCGCGCGGGTGGCCGCGCTCAACGAAGTCGCCTCGTCGTTCACCGCATCGCTCAGCGAGTCGGGCTCCATGCAGACCCCCACCGCCTACGAAGGCCCCGGCGGCGAACCGCTTTCGGCGATCCCGGTCGGGACCAGGGGCAGCGAACGAGCGCCGACGGGAGTCAGGGCGACGTTCACGATCGACCCGAGCGTGCCGCTCGAAATCAAGGCCGTCACGGCCGCCCAGGCTGCGGCGGTCCAGCGCGCGGAAGAAGCCAAGCGACAGGGAGAAGAAGCGGCGAAGACGCGCCAGGAAGCCGAAGCGACCAAGAAACGCCAGGAAGAAGAAGCAGCCGCGGCTGCGACGAAGAAGCACTTGGAAGAAGAACTCGCGGCAGTCAAGCGAAAGCTGGAAGAAGTCGAGAAGCTGACGAGCAAGTCCAAGCCGCCCTCTCATACGCAGCTGCTGGCCAAAGCGCTGCGCGCGTGCAAGAAGGAGCCAGAGAAGCGACGCGCACGATGCATCGCCACCGCGCACCGGCGGTACGGTCGCCGGGGCGCCGTGGCTCAGCGCCACCCATAGCCGCCCGCCCCCTGCCGGCCCACCAGGCCGCCCGCACGCAGTCTCCGCGGATCGCTACGCCCCGAGCAGGTTGTGCACGAGCAGGTCGATCAGCTTGATGCCGATGAACGGCGCGACGATCCCGCCGAGCCCGTAGATCCAGAGGTTGCGCCGCAGCAGCGCGCTCGCCCCGATCGGCCTGTAGCGCACGCCCTTCAGCGAGAGCGGGATCAACAGCGGGATCACGATCGCGTTGAAGATGATCGCCGAGACGATCGCCGAGCGCGGGTCGCCGAGGCCCATCACGTTGAGCACGTGCAGCGGCCCGTTGCCGCCCGGCGAGGTGGCGTAGGTGGCGATGAAGATCGCCGGCAGGATCGCGAAGTACTTGGCGACGTCGTTGGCGATCGAGAAGGTGGTGAGCGCGCCGCGCGTGATCAGCAGCTGCTTGCCGACCTCGACGATCTCGATCAGCTTCGTCGGGTTGGAGTCGAGGTCGACCATGTTGCCCGCCTCGCGCGCCGCCTGGGTGCCGGTGTTCATCGCCACGCCCACGTCCGCCTGGGCCAAGGCGGGAGCGTCGTTGGTGCCGTCGCCGGTCATCGCCACCAGCCGCCCGTCCTGCTGCTGCTCGCGGATCAGCGCGAGCTTGCGCTCCGGGGTGGCTTCGGCGAGGAAGTCGTCGACGCCCGACTCCTCGGCGATCTTGGCGGCCGTCAGGCGGTTGTCGCCGGTCACCATGATCGTTTTGATGCCCATCGCGCGCAGCTGGTCGAAGCGGGCCTTCATGCCCTCCTTGATCGTGTCCTTGAGGTACACGACGCCCAGCACCTGGTTGTCGCGGGCGACGGCCAGCGGCGTGCCGCCTTCGTTGCCGATGCGATCGAGCGTCGCCTGCAACTCGGGGGGCGGCGAGCCGCCTTCGCTGCGCACCAGCTCGACGATCGCGTCGCCCGCGCCCTTGCGCAGGCGCCGGCCATCGAGGTCCACGCCGCTCATGCGCGTCTGCGCGGTGAACGGCACGAACTCGGCCTGCAGCGTGTTCATGTCGTGCTCGCGGATCCCGTACTGCTTGGCGAGCACCACGATCGAGCGCCCCTCGGGGGTCTCGTCGGCCAGCGAGGACAGCTGCGCGACCTCGGCGAGCTCGGACTCGGGCACGCCGGGCATCGGGATGAACTCCGAGGCCAGGCGGTTGCCGATCGTGATCGTGCCGGTCTTGTCGAGCAGCAGCACGTCGACGTCGCCCGAGGCCTCGACCGCGCGGCCGGACAGCGCGAGCACGT
>DASZFZ010000016.1:0-2867 GCA_035939315.1 Solirubrobacteraceae bacterium
CGCGGGCTCGACCGAAAAGGAATCGGCCGTGACGGGCGAAGTGCTGGGGGTCGGACCGCAGAACACGGAAGCTCCGAGCATCTCGGGCGAAGCCAAAGAAGGCCAGCTGCTGACCGCGTCGAGCGGCAAATGGAGCGGCACGGAACCGATCGCCTACGAATACGAATGGCTGCGCTGCAACACCAGTGGCGCGTCGTGCGCTCAGGCTCAAGCGGCTTCGCTGCTCGCGACCTACACCGCCAAAGCCGAAGACGTCGGCCACACGCTCCGCGTGAAGGTGCTGGCGAAAAACATCGCCGGCAGCGCGAGCGCCGAATCGGAAAAGACGGCGCCGGTCAAAGGCGTGCTGCCGGCGAACACGGTGCTGCCGGTGACCCTGCCCGCGGTGACGGTGACCGAAGGCGGCAGCGTCGAAGCCACCACCGAAGGCACGTGGACGGGCACCCAGCCGATCACCTATGAAATCCAGTGGAAGATCTGCAGCTCGGCGACGAGCTGCAAAGTCGAACTCGAAGGTCCGTACCCGGCGAACAAGAAATTCAAAGTTCCGTCGGGCACGAGCGGCAAGAAACTCAGGATCAACGTGATCGCCACGAACGCTGCCGGCAAAGCCGAAAAAGAAGCGCTCGAACTCACGATCCTGCTCTAGGACTGACCCACACGCGCGAGGCGCATGGGGAGCCGGGCGGCTTTTGGACGGGCCGCCCGGCGCGCCGCGCGCAACGCCAACGCGCTAGCCGAGCAGCGCGGCGGCGACGCGCTGCGGCGCTTCCAGCGGCGGCCAGTGCGCGACGTCGTCCATCGCCATGAACGGGGCGCCGGGCAGCCGCTCGCGGATGCGCTCGGCCATGTGCGAGCCGGAGACAGGGTCGAGCATGCCCCAGACAAAGCCCAGCGGCACCGCGGTCCTCTCGAGCGCTCTCCTCCAGCGCTCGCCGTGTCGCTCGCGGTCTGAGATGTAGCGGATCAGGAGATGGCCGATCCGCTCGCCGCCGGCGTTGCTGGTCGCGGCCCAGATGTCAGCGCTGTCGGCCGCCGCGTCGTAGCCGGGCGCGAAGGTCGGGCCCAGTCCGGCGATGAACAGCTCCTCGGTCACGAGCTGGGAGATCTGCGGCCCCTGCTCGGGGTCCAGCAGCGCCGTCTGCAACGGCTGCGGGCGGTGCAGCTCGGGGTAGAGGCCGCCGTTCATGAAGTGCGCCTCGCGCAGCTCGACGCGCAGGGAGCCCTCGCCCGCGCGCGCGAGCAGCTCCTGGGCCACGGAGACGCCGTAGTCGTGGGCGACGAGCACCGTCTCATCCACGCCCTCGGCCGCCCACAGCGCCTCGATCAGATCGGCTTGCTCGTGCAGCGAGTAGTCGTGGTCCGCCGGCTTCTCCGAGGCGCCGAAGCCGAGGAAGTCCGGCGCCAGCAGCGTGTGACGCGCGGCGAGCTGCGGAGCCGCCTTGGCCCAGTCGTGCGAAGAGCTCGGGAAGCCGTGCAGCAGCGTCATCGCCGGCCCTGTGCCGAGGCGGGCGCGGAAGACCGTCCATTCGGCGCCGGCGAACGACAGCCGCACCCGCTCCCCCTCCCCCCACCAAGCTCGGAGATCGTCGCTCACAGCGCCATTATCACTCCAGGGTGGAACCGGCGAGCGGCCTGCCCACGCGGCCAATAGGCTGTCCGCGTGCGCGCCCATCACGTGATCGTCGACCACGACTTCGCCAAGCCGCCCGAGCGCGTCTTCGAGTACATGGTCGAGCACGAGAACCTCGCCGAGCTCTTCGGCGCGAAGGTGACCCGCCTGCAGGACGGGCGTGACGGGGAGCGCAACGGCGTCGGCTCGGTGCGTCAGCTGAAAATCGGTCCTGCGCCGCCGTTCGAGGAGACGGTCACCGAGTTCGAGCGGCCCAGCCGGATCGTCTACCGGATCACGAAGGGCAGCCCGCTGCGCGGCCACGTCGGGGTCATGACCTTCGAGCCCGACGGCCGCGGCGGCACCCACCTGCACTACGACATCCGCCTCGCCTCGCCGATCCCGGGCCTGGCCGCGATCGTGCGCGCCTCGCTGACCCGCTCGGTGAACAAGGGCCTCGCGACCGTCGATCAGAACGCCTAGCCGCCGCTCTGATCGTCGGGTAGGTCACCGCCGGCCCCTATCGTGCATGGGCCGTGCCCGCCGCGACCTTCACAGCCACGCTCCAGAGCGACGAGGCGGTCCTCCGCTTCCCCTACGACGACGGCCTGCGCCGGCTGCTCCGCGCGATCCCGGGGCGCCGCTGGGACCCGACCGAGCGTGCGTGGCGGCTGCCGCTCGAAGCCGAGCAGGCCGAGGCGCTCGCGCGGCTGCTCGACGGCCTGCCCTCTCCGCCCGACGTCGACGAGCGTCTGGCGCGCACGATCGAGCGCAGGCGCCGTCGTCGCGGACGGCGCGAGTGCCTGGTCGACCTCGCCCGCCCCGACGAGCGCTGGTGGCTGAGCTTCTCGACCGACGGGCCGCCCGAGCTGCTCGAGCGGCTGCTCGACCACCCGGAGGCGGACCGCCTCGACGCGATCGGGCGCGCCCACGTGCCGCTCGACGACGACTCGGCGGCGACTGTGCGCTCGCTGCGCGACGCCGGGCTGCGGCTCAGCGAGGCGGCGGCCCAGGCGCTGCGCCAGCGCGAGCGCAAGGAGAGCGAGTCCCCGCGCGCGCCCGCCGCGGCGCGCCACGACGTCGAGTTCCGTCGCGACAGGCGTGGCGAGCACTGGATCCTGATCGGTGGGCGCCTGGCCGCGCTCGCGCGGGTGCTCGCGGCGCGCGCGGGGCTGCGGGGAGCGGAGGGGCCGGCGGGGAGCGTCGGGCTGGCGGCCAGCGAGCGCGACGCCGAGGCGCTGCAGGAGCTGCTCGG
>DASZFZ010000017.1:0-29184 GCA_035939315.1 Solirubrobacteraceae bacterium
CGCTCGTCGGCCGCCGCGGCTTCTTCACGGACGCGAACGGCTGCGTCGATCGCGAGGCCTGGCGGCGGGTGCCGTTTCGCGAGGCCGCCTACGCGGAGGACCGGGCGCTGGCGCTCGAGATGCTGCGGGCGGGCTACGCCAAGGTCTATGTGCCCGCGGCGGCCGTCCTGCACTCGCACGACTACACCGCCGCGGAGCAGCTGCGCCGCAGCTTCGACGAGGGTCGCGGCCTGCTCGAGGTGTATGGCTGGCGAGAGCCGGCGCGGCCCGGGGAGCTGGCGCGCAGGATGCGCGGCGAGCTCGCGAGCGCCAGCCGCGAGCTGGGACGCGCCGGCATGTCCCGCGAGCGCCGATGGCGGGCGCTCGCGGCGGTGAGCCGTCACAATGCCCTGCAGCTGGCCGGTGCGCTGCTCGGCTCCAGGGCCGACCGGCTGCCCGCACGCGTCCGGCGCGCGCTCTCGCTCGAGCGCCGCGCGGGCTTCCTGCCGCTCGATATCGACACGCCGACTCCGTCCGATACCCCCGACCATGACTGACGAGCAGCCGCCACGGCCCGAGCGCCCGCCGATCGCCTCGCCGCAGGCGATCGCGGGCGCGGCGCTCGACGGCACCATGCGCGGGCCGCTCGCCGGCCTCAGGCGGCGCGTCTATCTCACCGTCCGCTACCACGGCTGGCGTACGCTCGCGTTTCGCGTCGTCACGTTCCCGCTGCGCTTCACGCCGCTCAGGCACCGCCTGCGCCTGCGCTCGCACGCGGGCGCCGACGAATACCGCAGGGCGCTCGAGTGGTACCGGCTGTACGGCGAGCCCGTGAGCATCGTGATCCCGAGCTTCCGCGACGCCGAGCACGTGCGCACGCTCGTCGCCAGCATCGCCCGTACGGTCCCCGCCGGGATGGCGCGGATCGTCGTCGCCGACGACGCCAGCGGCGCCGAGCATCTCGCGGCGCTGCGGGCGATCGAGGGCATCGAGGTGATCGCCGGCGAGGACAACCGGGGCTTTGCCGCGAACGTCAACCGCGGGCTGCTGGCGGCCGACCCCGAACACGACGTGGTCGTGTTGAACTCCGACATGGAGGCGCGGCCGGGGTGGCTCGCGTGTTTGCAGTACGCCAGCCGCCAGGGCGACGACATCGGGATCGTCGGCGCGCGCCTGCTGTATCCCGACGGGCGCATCCAGTTCGCCGGCACGGTGCGCAACCTCGGGGCGCCGGAGTGGTTCGACCACCGCTACCGCTTCAAGCCCGAGGACTGGGGCCCGGCCGGGCTGGCCTCCGCGGTGCTGGCCGTCACCGGCGCCTGCATGTACGTCACCCGCGGCGCGATCGAGCGCGTGGGCATGCTCGACGAGCGCTACCCGATGGCCTACGAGGACGTCGACTGGTGCCTGCGCGCCTGGCAGGCGGGCCTGCGCGTCCTGTACTTCCCGGTCGCGTGCCTCTACCACCACGAGTCGGTGACCCGCGGCACCGAGCTGGGCGAGCGCGAGCAGGAGTCCCAGCGTCTGTTCTGGGAGCGCTGGGGCGCGTTCTTCGACGCGCGCGAGGTGCACACCCCGGAGGGCAGGCTCCGCGTCCTGTACGTGACCGAGGACACGGGCGTGGGCGGCGGCCACCGCGACATCTTCGAGCACCTCAACCGCCTGCACGAGCGCGGTCACGACGTCGCGCTTTACACGCTCGGCGATCGGCCCGAGTGGTTCGAGCTGCACGTCCCGGTGCACTCCTTCGAGGACTACGACGAGCTGGTCGCGGCGCTCGAGCCCGAGCAGGCGATCAAGGTCGCGACGTGGTGGAACACGGCCGCTCCCGTCTGGCGCGCGAGCGTGTTGAACGGCATCCCCGTGTACTTCGTCCAGGACATCGAGACGAGCTACTACCCCGACGACGAGCGCACGCGCTTCGCCGTGCTCGACTCCTACCGGCCCGAGTTCCGCTACATGACGATCTCCTCGTGGAACCGCGAGCGCCTGCGCGAGCTCGGCCTGGACGCCGAGCTGATCCCTCCCGGGATCGATCTCGACACGTTCAGGCCGCTCGCGGGCGTGCGGCGCCGCACGGACATGCTGCTGGCGCTCGGACGCACCAACCCGCTGAAGAACCTGCCGCTGACGCTCGCCGCCTGGCGGGCCCTGCCGGCTCCGCGCCCGCAGCTGTGCCTGTTCGGGATCGAGCCCGAGCTCGGCGAGGAGCCGGGCATCCGCTACGTCGAGTCCCCCAGCGACGAGCAGGTCAACGAGCTCTTCAACGAGGCGACCGTGTTCGTGCAGACCTCGACCCACGAGGGCTTCGCCCTGCCGCCGCTGGAGTCGATGGCCACCGGCGGAGCCGTCGTCTGCACCGACGCGCACGGCAACCGCGACTTCTGCGTGGACGGGCGGAACTGCCTGATGCCGGAGCCGGCGCCGGAGGCCGTGGCCGCCGCGCTGCGTCGCCTGCTGGAGGACGCCGACCTGCGTGAGCGCCTCGGGCGCGCCGGCGTCGAGACCGCGCAGGAGTACGCCTGGGATCGGCGCATCGACGCGCTCGAGCGCTTCTTCGCGGACACGGCGCGCCCGCGGCTGCAGACACCCCCTGTCACGCGGGGATAGACGGGCTGGCGCCGCCGGGCGGGCTAGGGGTCGGGGATCAGCTGCTCGCCGTCCTGCCCGGCCATCAGCTCGCGCATGTGCTCGACGTTGGCCTCGGCGAAGTGAAGCGCGAAGGTCTCGGCCTCGGTGAGGCCCTCCGCGGCCGGATCGTCGTGTCCGTTGGCGCGCAGGCGCTGCGCCGCCTGCAACGGCCCGAGCACCATGCGGCGCAGCACCGGCCGGCGCACGAGCGCGGCCAGCGAGCGGGTGGCGGCCGGCGTCAGCGGGCTGTCCGGCGCGAGCAGCGCGCGCGCCTGCGGGGTGAGCCCTTTCCAGAGCTCGTCGTACTTGCGCTCGCTCTCTTCGCGCTCGACCTCCACGCGCGCGAGGTCCAGCGCGAGCCGCGAGGCCGGTCTCGCCGGGGAGGCGGCCGTCTCCCAGTAGACCTCGACGAGCGTCTCGGCCGCCGAGCGCCAGGTGAAGCGCTTGCCCGCCTGCCTGATCGACCGCACGTGGGCGGCGGCGGCCTCCGGTGAGCTCAACAGCGGGTGGGCGCGGACGGCGCTCGCCCGTGCATCCCATGGCACGATGGTCGCGGCGTCCGCCGGCAGCGTCTCGGCCAGCGCGGTCTGGGAGGCGAACAGGCAGGGGCGTCCGTATACCGCGGCCTCGAACGGCATCAGCCCGAAGCCCTCGTATGTGGTCGGGTAGAGCACCGCTGCCGCGCGCGTGAGCAGCCACTCCTTCTCCGGCTCGCCGATCGCGGGCAGCCCGATCACGCGTGCGGCCAGCTCGGGGCGGGTCGCCAGATACGCTGCCTCCTCGCCCGCGGAGGAGCCGTGGCTGACGCGAGGCCCGGCCAGCACGAGCGCTCCGTCCCACTCGCACACGTCGCGCAGCGCCTCCAGCATGCGCAGCGCGAACACGCGGTTCTTGTGCCGGAAGTCCGTGCCCAGGCACAGCATCGTCGGACGCTCGCCGATTGCCTCGACGCCGCGCGGAGCGCGCGCGGCGGGGGTCTGCGGGGAGGCGTGGTCGACGCCGATGTAGACGACGCGGATGCGGTCGTCCTCGACGAGATCCTCACGGCTCGCGTCGGTCGCCGCGTGATGGGAGAAGAACACGATCGCATCGGCCGCGGCGAGTGCCTGACGGGTGAGCCGGCGGTAGCGCTCCCACTGCGGGTAGCCGGGGAAGTACCCCGGGTTGCGGTAGGCGATCAGGTCCTGGTGGGTGATCACGGTGCGTTCGCCAGCGCACCGCAGGATCAGCAGGTCGTTGGCGTTGCTGACCTGGAACGGGCGATGGGCGATGTCGCTTTTCTCCATCGCCGGGTGCACGGCCGTGTGCGGGATGATCTCGACACCGTCGAGCTGCTCGAGCTGCCCGCGCGCGTAGGCGCCGATGTCCGGCTGGACGATCACGCGAAGTCGCACCCGGCGCGTGCGCTCGAGCCCACGGATCACTTCGAGCGTGTGCAACTGGGTGCCCGTCATGAACGGCCCGAGGCAGCGCGCGTCGATTGTGACGCTGAGACCGCGGATGGCGCGCCGCGCGGCGGCTAGCGCGCGCGGCAGCGGGCCGGACTCGACCTGGGCGGCCTCGGTGCGGGTGCGCGCGTAGTACGGATAGCGGGCGTCGATGATCTCCTCGTGGGCCTCTTGCGCGGGGTTGGTCTCGCCGTCCTCCGCGAACGAGCCGCCTGAGTGATGGAGCACGAACACGTCGTCGGCGGCCACGTGGACCAGCCCGTGCAGAACGCAGCGCTGCGAGAAGTCGACCTCCTCGCCGTAGCCGGGAGAGAAAGCGAGGTCGAACGCCCCGACCAGATCGAGCGCCTGACGTCGCACGTACATGCAGTGCCCGACGGCCGTCGGCAGGCGCGGGTACACGCGCAAGGATTGCGTGCGGATCGCGCCGGCGGCGTCCTCGAGGAGCTTGTCCTGGGGCAGCCCGGGCTGGGGATGGTTGCGCTCGGGCACCGTGAGGATCGTCCCGTGGTTGGTCAGCGCGCTGGCGGTCGCGATCTGCGCGTCGGAGTAGGCGGCGCGGCGCATCCCCTCCAGCCAGCCCGCCGCGACGACGCAGTCGCTGTTGAGCACGACCACGTCGGCCGGGGCGGCCGCCGCGAACGCGGCGTTCACGTTCGCGGGGAAGCCGAGGTTGCGCGGCTGGCGCAGATAGGCGACTTCGTGGCGGGCGAGGCGGTCGCTGTCGGCGAGCGCCTGCACGAAGGCCGCGATCTCGGGGTCCGGGCTGGCGTCGTCCGCGATCAGGATCGGCACATCCGTCGGCGTGTGCTCGAGCACGCTCGTCAGGCACTCCGCGAACAGCGCCTTCGCGCCGTACACGGGGATGCACACGACCGTCTCGCCGCGGTCCGCCGCGAGCGTCTCCTCCGGCGCCAGCCTGCGGAGACCGGGGGCGCGTGGCGCGCTGCTGGAGGCCAGCATCAGCCCGAGCACGCTCGTCGGCCGGCGCTCGGCCTGCTCCCGCGCCCATGCCAGCAGGCGCTCGCGATCGGCTGCCGCCACGTCGGGGTAGCGCTCGCGCAGCTCGGGGCTGGCTGCGCGCAGCGCCAGCAGGTAGCGGCTGAGCGGGGGCCCGCCGGTCACGCTTTGCGGTTCTGCCAGCCACGCCAGGAACGAGCGCTCGCCGGCCGCCGTGAACGGTGGCTCGCTGACCGCTCCCTGCTCAGCGGCCTGGTCCCACAGCGCCCTCAGCACGGGCGTGAGCTCGGCGCCGCTGTGTGTCTGGGCGAAGCTGTAGGGCCAGCCGCTGGCCTGCTCGTGGCCGTGTGCGAGCAGTCCTTGCGCGAACCCCTCGGCCAGCTCCTCGAGCAGGGGCTCGCGGCCGAGGTCGATGCGGTTGTCGTGCATGCTCAAGCGCTTTGGCTGGCGCGGGTCATAGCCGCTGAAGTGAAAGCAGCGCAGCGGGTGACCGTCCACGAGGACTCGCTGGCCGTCGCGCTCGAGGCGGCTGTTGGCCGCCCTCCAGTAGCCGAAGTCGACTCCCGGGTCACGCCACAGCCCGGCGGCGGCGAACATGCCCGGCATCAGGTCCGCCCAGCGCTGGTCGAAGACGAGCCCGCTGGCGGGGTCCAGCCGCGAGCCCGAGCGCAGGCGGTCGGCCCACCACGCGAGCAGGCGTTCCACCTCGTCGGTCCGGCGGGCGGCGGCGAAGCCGAGATTGTGGGAGCCGGCGAGCAGGATCGCCAGCTCGTCGGGCTCCCAGCCGTCCTGCGCGAGCGGATGCAGCAGGTGCGGCGCGAGCAGGAAGGGATGCTCCGCGAGCGCATCCTCGAGGCCCTCCAGCGGCGCGAACACGCGCACGTCGCTGTCGAGGTAGACGACCGGCTCCTCCGAGCTCAGCAGATGGCCGATGATCGCGGGCTTCAGCGCGCAGCACAGCTCGGTCACGCCGTAGCGGGCGCTCATCGCCGGGAACGCCTCCAGATCGAGCTCGTGCGGCCCGACGATCTCGAAGCTCTCCTGTGCCGGGTCGAGCAGCCCTTCGAAAGGGTCCACGATCAGCGCCGTCAGCCGCGCGGCGGGCTGATGCTCGCGCAGCGATTCGGCGAGGGCGCGCGCATGTGCGACCCACGCCTTGTTGATCACCGTGCAGACGCGCACGCGTGAGGACTATAACCGTGCCCCGGCGGCTCGTCAGTACCCTAAGTGACGTGGAAGACCCCACGCTCGTCGTCGATCGGGTCAGCAAGACCTTCCGCGTGCCCGAGGAGCGCACGCACACGCTCAAGGAGCGGGCGCTGCATCCCCTGCGCAACTCCCGACACGAATCCTTCGCCGCCTTGAAGGACGTTTCGTTCGCGGTCGAGCGCGGTGAGTTCTTCGGGATCGTGGGCCGCAACGGCAGCGGCAAGAGCACGTTGCTGAAGTGCCTCGCCGGCATCTACGGCGTCGACTCCGGGCGCATCTGGTGCTCCGGCAGGATGTCCACGTTCATCGAGTTGGGGGTGGGCTTCAACCCCGACCTGGCGGCGCTCGACAACGTAGTGATGAACGGCATCATGCTCGGCCTTAGCCCGGCCGACGCGCGCTCTCGCTACGAGCGCATAATCGAGTTCGCCGAACTGGAGGAGTTCCAGGACCTCAAGCTCAAGAATTACTCCTCGGGCATGCACGTGCGGCTGGCGTTCTCGGTCGCGATCCAGGTCGACGCGGAGATCCTGCTGATCGACGAGGTGCTGGCGGTCGGGGACGCGGCGTTTCAGCAGAAGTGCTTCGACGTCTTCAACCGGATGCGCGACGAAGGCAGGACGATCATCTTCGTCACCCACGACATGGGCTCGGTGATCCGCTTCTGCCATCGCGCGATGCTGCTCGAGCGCGGCGACATGGTCGCGATCGGCAAGCCCGAAGAGGTCGCCGATCACTATCTGGCGCTCAACTTCGACCGGGAGGGCACGGTCGTCGACGACACGGGTCACGACGAGCTGGCGGCCGAGTACATCGGCGGGCACGAGGCCCGCATCCTCGAGGCCTGGGTCGAGGACGCCTCGGGCGAGCGTCAGAACGTGTGCCGGCTCGGCGAGCGGGTGCGCTTCTGCGCGAGCATCGCATTCGACGCACCCGTCGAGGACCCCGCGTTCACCATTGAGATCGAGGACGAGTGGGGCACGAAGATGTTCATCGCGACCACGGCGGCAGACCACGAGCGCACCGGACGTTTCCACGTCGGTGAGGAGGTCGTGCTCGCTGTCGAGTTCGACAATCACCTCTCGCCCGGCAAGTACTTCCCAACCGTGAACGTCTCACACCGCGGCAGCGGGCTCGACATCATTCACCGCAGGCGACGGATCACGAGCGTCACCGTCTTCGGTGCGGCCGCGACCGGCGGCCTCGTCAACTTCCCGTATATGGCGACCGTCGAGCGCTCCGCGCACGCCGCGGTGAGCCTCGAGCGCTAGCTGCATGCGGGGCGATCCATCCGCAGCCTCGGCCGGTCGCCTGTCCGAGCGCCAGCTGGACCAGCTGGGCGAGCCGATCAAGGGGCCGCGCGCGCTCACCGACGACTGGTCGCGCTTCTGGCACCTGACTTACAACATCGCGCGCAACGAATTCAAGCTGCGCTTCTTCGGCTCTGTGCTTGGCTACGCGTGGCAGTTGATGCGGCCGCTGCTGCTGTTCGGCGTGCTGTACGTGTTCTTCACCAAGGTCTCGCACGTCAACAAGCTGGGCGGGCCGGGCAATCGAGACTACGGTGCGCAGCTGCTCGGTTCGATCGTGCTCTTCACCTTCTTCGGCGAAGCCACCGGGGGTGCCGTTCGCAGCGTCGTCGACCGTGAGAACATCGTCCGCAAGATTCACTTCCCGCGGCTGGCGATCCCCCTGTCCGTGGTCCTGCTGGCCGCGTTCAACCTCGGCCTGAACCTGCTGGTCGTGCTGGTCTTCGCGACGATCGAGGGTGTCAGGCCGATGCTCAGCTGGCTCGAGCTGCCCCTGATCGTCGTCTTCCTGGCGGTGTTCGCGACCGGCATCGCGATGCTGCTGTCGGCGTTGTTCGTGCATTTCCGTGACATCCAGCCGATCTGGGAAGTGCTTCAGCAGATCCTCTTCTACTCCTCGCCGGTGATCATCTCATTCGACACCGTGAGGGAAAAACTAGGCGCCACGCTCGTGCACCTCTACATGCTAAACCCGCTGGCCGTGGCCTTTCAGCAGTTCCGTCATGCGATGGTCACGCACGGGACTCCCAGCGCCGCCCAGGCGATCGGCGGCTGGGCGGCGCTCGCGCAGCCGGCGCTGATCGTGGTGGCGTTCTTCGCGATCGGCTTCTGGGTGTTCAATCGCTCCGCCGGGCTGATCGCCGAGAACCTGTAGCCGCCCGCTGAGACCGCGTGTGGCGCGGATATAGTTGCGCGATCGCGACGGACCTTCGGAACAGAGTGGGCTCCGGCCATCCCCTGTTGCGTGTGAGCGAGCGCGCCTCCGCCGTGAGGGATCGGCTGGCGCCGTGGGCTCCGTGGCTGGTCGCCGGCTCCCTCGCGGCGTGGTGCTTCGTGACCATGGTCGTCGCGGCGCGCGTCGACGTGCTCGGACGCTTCGACGACGGGATCGAGTACACGACCGTCACGTACCTGCTGCACGGGCAGTTGCCGTACACCGACTTCTACGAGCCGTACGGGATCGGGCTGGGGATCCCCGGGGTGCTGCCGCACCTGCTCAGCTTCGACGGCGTTTTCGCGATCCGGCTGGCATACGGGCTGTTCCCGGCGCTGGTGACGTTGCTGGTCACCGTCTTCGTCTGGCGCCGGCGCGGCCCGGCGGCCGCCGTGCTCGTCGGGCTCGTGAGCATCACCTCGACCACGCCGCGCTACTCGATGGGGTTCGCGGCGCTGTTCGGGTTCGCGGTGCTGGTCGACCGCCTGGTTCGGCGCACCGCCTCGGGCACGCTCAGGGAGGCCGCGGACAGGCACCCCCGAGCGTTGCTCGCGGCGAGCGCCCTGTGCTCGCTCGCGGGCTGGGCGCGGACCGAGTACGCCCTGTTCGCGGCCTTCTGGGCGGTGGTGCTGCTGTTCGCGCTGGCGCCTGGACGCAGGCGCCAGCAGCTGGTCGCGGGCACGCTGCTGCTGGCGGCGCTGCCTTCGCTGATCGTGCTCGTGACCGGCGGCCTCGAACACCTGTGGTGGTTCGTCAGCTACACGATCTCTTCCTCGCCGTCGGGCTTCCACGCGCAGCGAGGCCAGCCGATCGAATGGCATCTGGTCAAAGAAAGGCTCGACGAAATCCTGCACCTGCAGCTCGGGCCCTCGACCGCCGGGTCGGTCATCGCCTCTTACGGCGTCGGCCTGGTGGCGGTACTGGGCGGGTTGGCGACGCTGGCGGTGCCCCGCTGGCGCCGGCGCCTGCTCGCGGGCGACCCCAGCCAGCTCACGCCGCTGATGATCTTCGTCTGCGTGCTCGTCCTCTACGGTCAGGCCGCGCGCTTCAGCGTCGACTACGGCGACATCGGCAACCCGATCTTCTGGGTGACCGGGGCGCTGCTGCTCCCGCGCGCCTCGCGTGCGACGCTGGTCGCGGTGACGGCGTTCGTCGCCTACGCCCTGCTGCCGGGGATCGCGCCGGGCACGGTATATGACATGTGGAAGGCGCGCCCGCCGACCGGCGATCGCGTGGTCGTGCCGGGCTTCAACCGCATCCCGATCGCCGAAGACGGGGGCGCGCCGTCGATGGCCGCGCTGGTGGCGCAGTGGCGCAGCCTGGGCCTCGACGGTCGTGCCACCGTCGACGTCGAGTTGCGCAACGACGTGGCCTGGGGCAACGACGCGATCGTCGGGTACCTGCTGAACGCGCCGCCGGCCGCGTGGCCGCTGTCCTATGACCCGGGTCTCGTGAACACCGCGAAGGTGGAGCGCGAGAGCGTCTCGGAACTCTGCCACGACCGGGCGCCGGTCGTGCAGAACAACACCGACTACCCGTATCCGGCGGGCAAGCCGGAGTACGTCGGCTCGCGCCTGCTCGACGAGTTCCTGGCGATCGACTACCGGGTGCGGGCGGTCGCGGGCTTCTACCGGATACTGCTCCCCTCCACTCCGCACTGCGAGCTGCCCGCACAGTTCGACGACCAGGCGCTCGAACGCGCCGCGGAACAGCTCGTCGCCGAGGGCGAAATGGCCGAGGCCGGCGCGCTCGGGATACTGCTGCTCGAACGCGCTCAGGCGCACGGCGAGAGTGCGAGCCCCGCGGCCGCGGCGCTCGCGGCGCTCGGCGGCTACTCGCTGACCCCAGCGCAGCTGCCGTCCGGGCCACTCGGCGTCGCCCTGCGGGCGCTCGGCGGCAGCCCGTCCGCAACGAGCCTCGCCGCGGCCGCCGCGCAGCCCTGGCCGAGCGACCTCGAACGGCTGGCCGCACAGACCGCGTGGGTCGCCCATCGCGCTCCCGGGGAAGCCGGCACCGCGCAGGCCTCGCAGGCGATCTTTGCGCTCGCGCAGCGCCATCCCGACTGGCCCACGGCGATCGCCAACCTGAGCGCCGTGGAGCCGCCGAGCCCGGCGCTGCTGGCCAGCCTCGAACGGGCCGGCGCGCGCGGCATGCCGGAATTCGACCGTTGGCGTCGCGGCTACTTCCTGTCCGTGGACGAGCCCAGCAAGGCAATCGCGGCGGGGCTGGCGCTGGTCGCCGACTACCAGCGACGCGACGATCCGGTGGACGCGGGGCAGGTCGAAGTCGAAGTGGCGCAGTACGTGGGGGTCAGCCCCGGCTGTGCCTTCGCGCTCAGGCAACGCGCCGGCCAGCGCCCGGGGATGCGAGTCCCGCAGGCCGCCAGCGGGCCGGCGTGCACGCAGCCGCAGCTCGTGGCCGCCGGCTACTGACGCCGCCCGCCGGACACCGCGCGAGACGCGCCGAGCGGCCGCCCCGGGAGGCCCACGCTATCCTGCCTCGCTCAGCTCACGGCCAGCCGCGGGCCGGCCCGGCAAGCGGCCGTTCGGGGAGGTTCAGCCCGCCGGCCTTTCACCACCGTCGACGATCTTGCTGCCGTCATCCCACGCCACCGACGCCGCGCGCACGGGGCGCCGCGTGCTCGTCACGGGCGGCGCGGGCTTCATCGGCGCGAGCGTCGCGATCGGGCTCGCGCAGCGCCATCGGGACTGGGAGGTGGTGGCGCTCGACAACCTGCGCAGGCGCGGCTCGGAGCTGAACCTCTCGCGGCTGCGGGCCGTGGGCGTGCGCTTCGAGCACGGCGACGTGCGCGAGCTCGAGGATCTGCTCGCGCTCGGCCCATTCGACGCGCTCGTCGAGTGCTCGGCCGAGCCGTCGGTGCTGGCCGGCGTGGACGGCGGCGCCGACTACGTGTTCCAGACGAACCTGGTGGGCGCCTACAACTGCCTGGAGCTCGCCCGGCGCACGAGCGCGCAGTTCCTGTTCCTCTCGACGAGCCGGGTCTACCCCGTCGCGGCGCTGGAGGGCCTGGCCTACCGCGAGGAGGAGACACGGCTGGCGCTGAGCGACCGGCAGCCGTTTCCGGGCGCCTCGGCGCGCGGGATCGCCGAGAGCTTCCCGCTGGAGGGGGCGCGCACGCTCTACGGCGCGACCAAGCTCTCCGCCGAGCTGCTGATCGCCGAGTACGGCGAGAGCTACGGGCTCCAGACGGTCGTCAACCGCTGCGGCGTCGTCGCCGGGCCGTGGCAGATGGGCAAGGTCGACCAGGGCGTGTTCACCTACTGGCTGCTCGCCCACCACTTCGGGCGGCCGCTCGAGTACATCGGCTTCGGCGGCACCGGCAAGCAGGTGCGCGACCTGCTGCACGTCGAGGACCTGCTCGACCTGCTCGACGCCCAACTGTCTGACCCCGGCCGCTGGGCTGGCGCGGTCGTAAACGTCGGCGGCGGCAGTGGATGTAGCCTGTCGCTTCGTGAGACGACCGAGCTGTGCCGCCAGATCACCGGCCGGGAGGTCGAGGTGCGCGCCACCTCGCGGACACGCCCGGGCGACGTGCCGATCTACATATCCGACTGCGCCCGGTTGCACTCGATGAGCGACTGGCGCCCGCGTCGCGGGCCCCAGGAGATCCTCGGCGACATCCACGCCTGGATCGTTGAAAACGAATCGGCGCTGACCACCGCGCTGTGAGGAGGACTGCATGCCCGTTGCGATCATCACCGGATCCGGAGGCCTGATCGGCTCGGAGTCCGTCCAGCACTTCGTACAGGCGGGCTATGACGTGGTCGGCCTGGAGAACGACATGCGCGCGCGCTTCTTCGGGAGCGACGCCTCGACCGCGCACACGACACGCACGTTGATCGAGCGCTACCCGAAGGAGTTCCGCTCGGTCGAGGTCGACATCCGCGACGCCGAGGGGGTCTCGCGGATCTTCGCCGAGCACGCGGCCCAGCTCGAGATCGTGGTCCACACGGCCGCCCAGCCCTCGCACGACTGGGCCGCGTCGGACCCCCAGACCGACTTCGGCGTCAACGCCAACGGCACGCTGAACCTGCTCGAGGCCGCCAGGCAGCACAGCCCGACGGCGACGTTCGTGTTCTGCTCGACGAACAAGGTGTACGGCGATCTGCCCAACTCGCTGCCGCTCGAGGAGCACGACACGCGCCTGGAGCTGCCGGAGTCCCACCGTTACTTCATGGGTATAGACACGAGCATGTCGATCGACGGCTCCACGCATTCGCTGTTCGGGGTCTCGAAGGCCGCCGCCGACCTGCTGGTGCAGGAGTACGGGCGCTACTTCGAGATGCCCACGGTGTGCTTCAGGGGGGGATGCCTCACCGGCCCCAACCACGCGGGCACGCAGCTCCACGGCTTCCTCTCCTATCTGATGCGCTGCACCATGACCGGCGATCCCTACACGGTGTTCGGGTACGCGGGCAAGCAGGTGCGCGACAACATCCACTCCGCCGACCTGGTGGCGGCGTTCGAGGCCTTCCACCGCGCGCCGCGAGCGGCGGCCGTCTACAACATCGGCGGCGGGCGCCAGAGCAACTGCTCGATGCTCGAGGCGATCGCGCTGTGCCAGGAGATCGCCGGCCGCGAGCTCGAGTGGACGCTCGGCGAGGACAACCGCATCGGCGACCATCGCTGGTGGATCAGCGACCTCGAGCCCTTCAAGCGCGACTACCCGGGCTGGGACATCGCGCACGCGGTCCCGGACATACTCCGTCAGATCCACGATCGCAACGCGGAACGGTGGGTCGCGGCCGCGTGAAGCTGTCGATCGTCATACCCGCCCACAACGAGCGCGACTCGATCGAGCAGACGGTCCGCTCGCTGGCCGGCGAGCTCTCCGCGGAGCAGGTCCCCCACGAGATCGTCGTCGTCGACGACGCCAGCAGCGACGGCACCGACGCGGTCGTGCGCGCGCTGGCGCAGGAGATCCCCGAGGTGCGCTGCGTGCGCTCGCCCCGGCCTCCGGGCTTCGGGCAGGCGGTCCGCGCGGGGCTCGACGAGTACACCGGCGACGCGGTCGCGATCGTGATGGCCGATCTGTCAGATTCGCCCAAGGACGTCGTGCGCTACTACCACGTGCTCGAGCGCGGGTTCGACTGCGCGTTCGGCTCGCGCTTCGTGCGCGGCGGGCGCGTCAGCGACTACCCGAAGTTCAAGCTCGTGCTCAACCGCCTCGTGAACTTCGGCATTCGGATCCTGTTCAGGCACGGCTTCAACGACACGACCAACGCGTTCAAGGCCTACCGGCGCGAGGTGATCGACAACATCCAGCCGCTGCTCTCGAACCACTTCAACCTCACCGTCGAGATGCCCCTGAAGGCGATCGTGCGCGGGCACTCCTACGGGGTGGTGCCGATCTCCTGGACGAACCGCACGCACGGCGTCTCGAAGCTGAGGCTGCAGGAGATGGGCAGCCGGTACCTGTTCATCATCCTGTACGTGTTCCTCGAGCACCACCTGAGCCGCGGCGACTACTGGCGCCCGGACGTGGTGCTGGACGATCGTGTGCGCCCGCAGCCCGGCGTCTTCGTGAGCGACCGGGCTCCGGCGTCGAGTGGCGAGCGGGGCCCCGGCTCGCGGATCGCGCCATGACACAGGCGACGGTCTCGCCGCAGCCGATCTCGGCCGAGGATCTCGCGCTGATCGGAGAGCGGCGGATCGTGGTCGTGATGCCGGCCTACAACGCGGCCAGGACGCTCGAGCTGACGTGGCGCGACATACCGGCCGAATGGGTCGCCAACGTGATCCTCGTCGACGACGCCTCGCGCGACGAGACCGTCGAGGTCGCGCGCGCGCTGCCGCTGGAGATCATCCACCACCATCGCAACGTCGGCTACGGCGGCAACCAGAAGACCTGCTACACGGCGGCGCTGAGGGAAGGGGCGGACGTGGTCGTGATGCTGCACCCCGACGGGCAGTACGACCCGAGGCTGCTGCCCTCGCTCGTGCGCCCGATCCTGCGCGGGGAGGCCGCCATGGTGCTCGGGTCGCGCTTCCTGGATCCCGGCGGCGCCCGCGCGGGCGGCATGCCGCTCTACAAGTACCTGTCCAACCGCTTCCTGACGACCGTCGAGGGCTGGGTGCTGGGCCAGCGCTTCAGCGAGCTGCACACCGGCTATCGCGCATACAGCCGGCAGTTCCTGGAAACCGTCCCGTTCCTGCGCAACGCCGACGACTTCGTGTTCGACACGCAGGTGATCGCGCAGGCCGTCAACTGGCGCCAGCGGATCGTCGAGGTGCCGGTCGCGACCAAGTACTTCCCGGAGGCCTCCTCGGCCTCGCTGCGCCAGAGCGTCGTCTACGGAGTCAAGACGCTGGCGACGGTGGGCCAGCTCGCGCTGCACCGCGGCGGCATCTGGCGCTCGCGGCTGTTCAGCGACTGACGGCGGCGTTCGCCGGGCGCGGCTCGCGGCTCGGCTCGACCCGCCCGGCCCGCGGGTGGCGCGAGTTGTAGTGCAGCAGGTAGGCGCCGACGAGCACGAACGGGATGAAGTTGACGAGGTGCAGCACGACGGCGGCGGGCAGCGCCGAGGAGTGCGGGATCCCGTATGCCTGCAGCGCGATCAGGGCGGCTCCCTCGAACACGCCCACGGCGGCGGGGGGAGAGGGAAGGATCATGCCGGCCCCGACCGCGACCGCCAGCAGCACGCCGCTGGCGAACGGCAGGTGCAGGTGGAAGGCGACGGTCACGAAGTAGCTGCACGCGGCGGTGCACATCCACGCGACGATCGTCCACACGAACGCTTCGAGTGCCAGCAGCGGATGGCGCAGCCCGCTGAGGCCGTGGATCAGCTCGTCGATCGTGCGCTCGAGCCGCTCGCCCGAGAACAGCGAGAACCTCGCGAGGGGGCGCAGCAACAGGCGCAGCGGCTTGTCTTCGTAGAGCGCCAGCACGATCGCGGCGCCGGCCAGCGCCAGCGCCAGCACCGCCGCGACGACGGCCGCCGCGCCGAACCAGCTGACGTGCGGCAGCCACGGCTCGGCGGCGAAGAAGATGACGAGGATCGCGAACACGTCATACAGGCGCTCGAGCACGACGGTGCCCACGATCTCCACCGGGGCTGCGTCGCTGCGCTGGTTGAGCACGAGGATGCGGGCGGCTTCGCCGGCGCGCGCCGGCATGATGTTGTTGTAGAGGTAGCCGACCATCATCGCGTTCGTCGCGGCTCCCAGGGGAGGGCGGCGGCCGCGCGCGAACAGCGAGCGCCAGCGTGCGCCCCGGGCGACGTCGCCGAGGCCGAAGGCGACCAGCGCCGCCGCCAGCCACCAGTAGTCGCTCGTGCGCAGCGCGCGCCACGCCAGCGACAGCTTGATGTCGCTCAGCGCCACGTACGAGAAGGCGACGGTGACGGCGAGCGTCACCAGGTTGATCGCCAGGCGCGACCCGAGCAGCCTGCGCCAACCCCCGGCCTCGGCAGGCGGCTCGGGGCTCGGGACGGCCGCCGCGGGCGCCTGCGTCTCGAGGTCTTCGACGAGCACCCCCCCAACTTAATGGATGCGCAGGAAGCTCACCGCCGTTGGGGGCGCGCTCGTCCTGTCGTCTGGAGCGTCGGCTCTTGCTAAGGCCGTGCGCCGCGGCTGCCGATCCGCTCGTTGGATGGCCGCTCACGCTCGCTCGCTCACGTATCCCTTTCGACGCCGCCTGGCGCTGGCCGCGGTGGCGGGCACCGCGTTCGCCCTGCTGACCCCGGCGTCCGGCGAGGCGACGCTGATCACCTTTGGCAGCCAGCTGTCGGTGCCGGCCACGCTCAACACGGCCGAAAACCTCAGCTACCAGGGCACGAACACGGCCGTTCCGCCGTCGCCCGAAGCGCCGAACGGCGTCTTCCACACCTTCCACTACGGAGCGGACACCGCGCTCTGGAACCTCACGGGAGCCCGCGGGGTCTCGCAGAGCGTCCCCGCGAACGGGCAGATCCTGAAGGTCAGGCTCGAGGGCTGCGCCAAGCCCGCCAGCGACGGGCCGGCGCCTCTCGACCAGATCCACTTCCAGGACCTCTCCCCCGTGGCGGGCGGCGGCGAGAAGGTCAACCTGACCTCCCAGAGCTTCGAAATCCCGATCTGCGGCCAGGGCTCTGCCAGCGGCGCGACGGTCACGAGCTACGAACCGACCGACCTGTGCGTCAGCCAGGGCGACTACGTCGCCTTCAACGACGAGGGCGGGTACGTCGAAAACGTCTACCGCGCGGGCGTCCCCTACGAGGTGCTGGGCGCGGCGTCGGGCGCCACGCTGGACTCGTTCATCAAGGGCGACGGCACCGGCAACGGCGCGATCTTCGCGCCGTCGGAAACCTCGGCGATGGACGGCTTCGCGGCCAACGCGAACGAGGAACTGATGATGCAGCTCGTGCTGGGCACCGGCGCAAACGCGGTCTACGGATGCCCGGGCGGCGCCCAGGGGGCGCCGCCGGTGCTGCCGGTGATCCGCATCGGCGCCCAGACCGACGGCGTCAACCACGCGCGCATCATCGAGGTCGCCGTCTACTGCCGCCCGGCGAGCGGCTGCAGCGGCACCGCGACGTTGACGACGCCCTCGACCGGCAAGAGCGCCGCGCTCCAGGTCGGGCGCGCGAACTTCGACCTCCGCGGCGACGACACGACGCTGATGCCGATCCGCATCAGCTCCCGCCTGCTGGCCCAGATCCGCAAGCACCACGGCGCGGCGACGACGATCTCCGCCGTGGTCGGCGGACAGACCTTCACGCAGACGATCGAGATCAAGATCTTCTGAGCGATAGGCTGCCCGGCCGTGGCCAGCGTCAGCAGACCGCGCCACGCGCTGGCCCTCCTGACCCAGCTCCGGCGCCTGCCCCCGCAAGTCGCGCTGTTCCAGTGGCGCGCACGGGGCTTGGCAGCGCGGACCGGCGACGAGTTCGGCCCCCTGTCGGCGACGCGGGCGCGCGACCTGCGCACCCTGTTGGACCTGGCGCACGGCCGCCGGAGCGTCGTGGAGCTCGGGACGGGGAGCGCCTGGACGGCGATCTCGCTGGCGCTCGCGGATCCGCGCCGCACGGTCGTCACATACGACCCGATCGATCGGCCGGAGCGGGCACGCTACCTCGCGCTGGTCGGCTCGTCCGTCCGCGGCCGGGTGACGCTCGTGGCCGCCGAGGGTCGCGAGGGGCCGCGCGAGCAAAGCGCGGTCGACCTGCTCTACATCGACAGCGCGCACGACGAGCAGGGCACGATCGGCGAGGTCGAGGCGTGGCGGGCATCCCTGGCAGAGGGAGCGCTGATCGTGTTCGACGACTACACGCACCCCGAGTATCCCGGGGTCAGGAGAGCGGTGGAGCGCCTCGGGCTGCGCGGCGAGCGACGCGGGACGCTGTTCGTCCACCGTGTCGGCGAACGCGCCGGGCTCGTAGAAGCGGCGCCGGTCGCTCAGACAGACCTCGCCAGCGGCGCCGGCCCGCGGCCAGGCCGCGCGAACACGGCGGCCGCGAGGCAGCCGCCGGCTGCCAGCGCGAGCGCCAGCCAGGGCCACCAGCCACCGGGCGGCGCCCATGAGGCGTGCGGGAGGAACCAGGTGGGACCCGAGGTGCCGACCGCGTAGCGCCGGGCGTTCACGTACCAGGCGAGGATCTGCGCCAGCGCTACGGCGAGCGGCAGCGCGAGGGCCAGGCGGCCGAGCCAGGCCGAGCTCGCCCGACGGCTGTGGCGGCACAGCAGCTCGCCCGCCACGATCGGCAGCGCGACCAGGGCGGGCAGCACGTAGCGCCCCTGCAGGCCGAAGCCGCTGGGGCGGACGAAGAGGGCGTAGAAGACGGCCGGGCCGGCGAGGCCCGCGGCCAGCGCGCCCGCGAGCACCAGGCGCTCGCGCCGCTCCGACACCGCGGCGGCGGCCGCCAGCAGCGCGAGCGCCAGGGCGAACCAGGCGAGCGGGAGGATCAGGGGGAGCTTGACTTCCAGGTAGCCGAAGCTGCCGACCAGCTGCGGCAGCGCTTTCCACCATTGGTGCGCGCCCGCTACGAGCCCGGCGTGCAGGCTGCTCGTGTCGAGCGGCACGCTCGGCCCGTACAGCCCTTCCCACACGCGGTTGAGCGCGATCGCGGCCAGCAGCGCGCATACGGCCAGCCGCGCCGGCCAGCCGGCGAGCAGGCGCGCGGCGAAGGCGCGTGGGCCGGCCAACGCGGCCGCCAGCGCCAGCATCAGCACGAGGAACGCGGGTCCCGTCGAGCGGCTGAGCGCCAGCACCGCTCCGCTGGAGGCGAGCAGCAGCCACCAGCGTCTCGGCTCGGCCGCCGAGCGCCCGACGCGCAGCAGGCACGCCATGAAGGCCACGCCGCTCGCGACTTCGATGCCGCTGCCGCCGAGCGCCGACGCGCAGAAGATCGCCATCGGCGTGACCGCGAGCAGGGGGCCGAGCAGCGAGAGCAGCGGGCTGGCGCCGTCGTAGAGCGCGAACACGGCGATCGCCAGCAGGGCGAGGGCGCTGAGCGCCTGGATGGCGCGCGCGAGGCGCAGCGCCGCGGTCGCCGAGCCGCCCGCCCGCACCACCGCGGCCGGCAGCAGGTAGGGAAGCGGCTGGTAGTTGCCGACCGTCGTCGCCCGCGCGACCGGCCCGGTGTTCGGCGTGGCCCGCAGCTGGCAGGCCGCGCTTCGGTGCGGCCTGCCGATCTCGCAGGTGTATGGCTGGGGGTCCAGGGCGCGCGGCAGCGACAGCTGGCGCGTCGCCTGCGCCGTCCACGCGACCTGGGTCGGCGTCACCCCGATGCGGGCCGCCGGGTCGGGCGTGCCGAGCAGGTGGCCCTCGCTGACGCCGACCGCGCGGATGTAGTGAAACGCCTCGTCGGGCGCCCCGAAGGGCGCGTTGCCCATCACCCAGGCCGCCAGCAGCAGCGCCCAGGCCAGGAGCACGAGCAGGGGTGGCGCGTGGCGTCTGAGCCGGTTCAACTCGGTGGATCCTGCCAGCGCCAGCGGCAAAGCTCGCGCGGGCGCCGCGCGCAGGCGAGCGCCGCCGCCGCTCGCGGGCCGACGTCGAGGGCTGTGATCCACAGGCCATCGTCCGGGCGGCCGCGGCCGCTCTCCCGGTGCTCGGGATCGCCGTCGGCACCTACCAGGCCGGTGCCCAGGCACTTGAGCGCCGCCTCGTGGCGCGTCCACGCTCGCAGGAACTCGGCCTGGCGGCGGTCCGGGTCGGCGATCGCCCGCAGCCGCCGCGCCTGCTCGGCGCCGAGGGCGCGCGCGGCGATCGCCGGCTCGTCGCGCGCGCGCCCGCCGGCGAGCTCGACGTCGACGCCGATCTCGCCGCTTGCGCAGAACGCGTACAGGGCGAGGCGGTCCGAGTGGGACAGGTTGAAGCAGAGGCCGGCCCCGTCCGGGGAGCCCGGGGCCAGCCGCGGCTTGCCGTGCTCGCCCTGGGCGAGCGCGACGGCGCGCGGGTCGCACCGCAGGTAGCGGCCGAGCAGCAGCCGCAGCAGGCCGCGCGAGCGCGTCCACAGGGCGCGCCGGCGGGGATCGAGCAGCCGCTCGGCGCGATGGCGCTCGGGCTCGTCGAGCAGCCCGTGCAGCGGCTCGCCCGCCGCCAGGTCGGCGCGCCACACGTGCACGGCGCCGGGCGCGAGCGGCGGCGCGGGCGGCCCAGGCGGCCAGTCGCCCTTCGCGGGGGGCTCGTCGGGGCTGGCCTCGCTGCCGCGCATGCCGGCAATCTAGACTTGCCGGCGCATGCGCACGCTGCCAGTCGAGATTCCCGGGCTCGTATGCCTGGAGCCGAGCGTCTACCCGGACGAGCGTGGCTTCTTCTGCGAGACCTACCGGCGCTCCTCGCACGCCGAGGTCGGCATCCCCGAGAGCGACGAGTTCGTGCAGGACAACCACTCGCGCTCGACCCGAGGGGTGGTGCGCGGCATGCACTTCATGGTCGGCGACGGCGTGGCCAAGCTCGTGCGCTGCGCGCGCGGGCGCATCCTCGACGTGGCGGTCGACCTGCGGCGCGGCTCGCCCACGTACGGGCGCTGGCAGGGCTTCGAGCTCGACGACGAGAACATGCGCCAGCTATACGTGCCGGTGGGCTTCGCGCACGGCTTCTGCGTGCTCAGCGAGCTCGCCGACGTGATCTACAAGCAGACGGCCTACTACGACCCGCAGCTCGAACGGGGGATCGCCTGGGACGACCCGGAGATCGGCGTGCGCTGGCCGCTGCCGGCCGCCGAGCTGACGGTCTCCGATCGCGACGGCGCCGCGCCGCGGCTGGCCGAGCTGGCGGACGAGCTGCCGTTCGAGTGGCATCCTTAGAGACGTGCAGCGTCTGCGCGAGCGCACCAGCGGCTTCACGGTCACGCCGCGGCAGTATGTGATCTTCGCCTACGCGGGCCTGGTCGCGCTGACGCTGATCGTGTGGACGGGCGCGGCCGTGCGGCTGACCGGCTCGGGGCTCGGCTGCCCGACCTGGCCGAAGTGCTACGGCAACCTCTACCCGCCGCTGAAGACGCACGCGCTGATCGAGTTCTCCAACCGCGTGGTGAGCGTGCCGGTGGTGCTGGCGGCCGGCTTCGCGTGGCTGGCGGCGCTGCGCCGGCGCCCCTACAGGCGCGACCTGATGTGGCTCGGCGCGCTGCTGCCGCTCGGCGTCGTCGCCCAGGCGGTGCTCGGCGGGCTGACCGTCAAAGGCAAACTCGACTACGGCTGGGTGATGGGCCACTTCGCGCTCTCGATGCTGATCCTGGTGGCCGCCGGCGTGCTGGCCTGGCGCGCGCGCCAGGCGGCGGGCGAACCTGCGCAGGCGGCGGCGTCCATGCCGGCTGAGCCCGCCCGCGCGAGCCCTGCGGCGCCGCTGCAGCTCACCGATCGCACGATCGTGCGGGGCCTGTGGGGACTCGTGGGGCTCGGCGCGCTGACGATCTTCGCGGGCACGGCGGCGACGGCCGCGGGGCCGCACGCGGGCGGGGAACCGGGGCAGAAGATCAACCGCCTCGACTTCGACGGGCGCGGCACGATGGACTTCGTGATCCACCGCCACGCCGAGATCGCGTTCGTGTTCAGCGTCGCGGCGGTGGCGCTGTGGTGGCTGGCCCGCCGCCGGCCCGCGCCGGAGACGGTGCGCCGGGCGCTGACGGTGCTGTGCGTGCTGCTCGCGCTGCAGGGCGTGGTGGGGCTCGACCAGTACGAGACGCACCTGCCGACGGAGCTCGTGTGGGTGCACGTGTGCCTGGCCACGGTGGCCTGGCTGGCGGTGGTGTGGGCGGCGTGCGCGGCCGGGCGCCTGGCGCCGGAGGGCGCAGGCGATGCCCGGGAGCTGGCGCTGGAGCGCCCGCGGGCCGCCTCCGAGGCGCTCGTGTCGCCGGGTTCGCCCGGAAATTAGGGCTTTGGGAGGGGGCCCGGCGGCGCATTTGCCCGCCGGTCGTCCTCGGGAGCGGTTAGCCTGCCCCCAGCAACGACACTCGAGAAGGGAGTGGCATGACCAAGAACGATCTAGCCGAGCAGATCGCGCAGCGCACCGGACTGGCCTCGAGCCAGGCACGGCAGGTGGTCGAGGCGACGATCGAGGCGGTCTCCGACGAGTTGGCTGCGGGGGGTGAGGTCTCGCTTGCCGGCTTCGGCAAGTTCAGCGTGAGCCAGCGTGCGGCGCGCGAGGGCCGCAACCCGGCGACCGGCGAGACGATCAAAATCGCCGCTTCCAAGGCGGCCAAATTCTCCGCCGCGAGCGCGCTCAAGAAGCGCCTCAACGGCTGACCGGCCTGCAGGTGCGCACGGCACGTCACCGGCCCCCGGGCCGGTGACGGCTGGCGCCTGGAGATTCTTATGATGCGGTAACCGGCGTTTTAGGCGGCGGGCGCAGGCTTTGCGGGAAGCCTCCGCCTCCTTCCGAAAGCAGGTGTCGTGATGAGCAGCCCAGTCCTCGCCGCACAGACCGTCGCCCGGCCGGAGCGCTTCAGCTCGCTGGCTCGCTTCTACGCCGACGACGAGCGCCGGCTGCGCTCGCGCGAGCTGGACGTCGGGTTGTGGTGGCGCGAGCAGGCCGACGGGCCGCTGCACCGTGCCGCCTGGGTGGCGGACACGGGCGAGCTGTATCTGGTGCGGCTCGGCGAGCCCGCCGAGGGCGGCGGCGAGGTGGAGCTGCTCGCGCAGGTGGCCCGTCGCGAGCGCCTGGAGGCGCTGCTGGACGGCTGGCGCGAGCGCTGCGGTGAGCCCGACTCGCTCGGCTGGCTGCGGCGGCGCTCGGCGCTCACGCGCCGCGCGAGCGCGGGAAGCGCTCCAGGCCGTCGTCGGGAACCGGCTCCCAGGAGGCTGCCGAGTCAACGAACTGACGGAAGTGCGGACGGATACCGGGATCGCCGTCGAGCGCTCCCAGGCGCACCGCCACCTGTGGATCGGCCGCCAGATCGCCGCTGAACAGAGCCGAGCCGCAGCTCTCGCAGAACAGCTTTGGCACCCCGCTGGGCGGCTTGAAGGCGCGGATGTGCTCGCTGCCCTGGACGATTCGCAGGGCCTCCCGCGGCAGGCGCCCGTTGGCCGAGGAGCCCGTGCCGGTGCGCTTCTGGCAGTGCGTGCAGTGGCAGTATCCGGCGACGGTGAACGGCGCTGTCAGCTCGAAGCGCACGGCCCCGCACAGGCAGCCGCCCTGGAGCGGGGCCTCACGTGACGGAGCTGAGCCGATGGTGGTGATGTCTACAAGATAGTGGGCACAGTCGGCCGGGCCTCCCTGGGCAGTGCGTTCGGATCAGCGCAACTTTGGCCAGGCGAGGCTGTCGAAGTGTGTGACCGTGCGATCCGAGTTGCTTCCGTTGCTGCGTTGCCCGTCGTGCGGCACCTCAGCTGGGCTGCGGCTCGCAACCGCCGTGTACGACGCACGCGAGATCCGTGAGGGGCGTCTCGACTGCCAGCACTGCCGGCTCGAGCGCCCGGTCTGCTCGGGCGTCCCTGACCTGATGCTCGACCCGCCACCCGAGGTCAGCGCAGAGGCCGCCGGGCTGGAGCGCTTCGCGTGTGAGATGCGACGCGACGGGTGGGATCGTGAGCGGGTGCTCGCCCTGCCATATGAGCAGAGCGGCTACTGGTTCGCGCAAGCCAAGTCGATGGAGCGTGTGATCGAAACTCTGCCGTTTTCCCCGGGGCAGAGGATTCTCGATATCGGCTCGAACACTTGCTGGGCGGCTGCGACCTTCGCTCGGCTGGGCTTGCGGGCCGTGGCGCTCGATATCTCGATGACCGAGATGCAGGGGCTCCGCACCGCGGATTGGTGGTTCGATGCCGAGGGGACCTACTTCGAGAGGGTGCTCGCACAGATGTCGGCGCTGCCGTTCGTTGAGAACAGCTTCGATTGGGTCTTCTGCTGTGAGGTGCTGCACCACTGCGATCGTCGCCGGATGGCGCGCGCTTTGCGCGAGATCCACCGGGTGCTGCGGCCGGGAGGCAGCTTGGTGGTGATGAACGAGCCGCTGCGGTGGCCGACGAACCTCAAGCGCGATCACGCCGTCGAGGTTGCTGACTATGACGGCAACGAGCACGTCTACTTCTTCCTGGAGTATGCGTTGCTCGCGTGGAACGCAGGCTTCCGACGCATACGCTTCCACGAGCCGGCGTTCGATCACTTCTTCTCGCTCGCTCCCATCACGCTGACGCCCGATGCGAGCACGCTCGGCGTGATCAAGCTGGCCGCGCTCAGCATCGCCCGCCGACGGCCAGGCCTGCGCCGTCTACATCTGCTCTGGCGCTATCTCATGGGGCCAGAGGTCTCGCTGCAGATGGTCTGCGCCAAGGAGGCGTTTCAGGGGTAGGGGCTCGTCCCAGTTGGCCACCGCCGGCCATCGCCTCTCAGCCACAACCGGTGTTGTTGCCACACGAGGAGCACGTGTAGCAGCTGCCGGTCCGCTGCATCATGCCGCCGCACTGGCTGCAGGCGGGGCCGAGGTCGAGGCCCTGCAGGCGGGCTGGGACGACCGGCGGGGAGTCGGTCAGCGCGGCGGCCGCGGGGGTCCGCTGCGCGCTCGCCGCGGCCATGCCCGCCTGGGGCGCGCGGCCCGCGGCCTCGCCGCCGTCGCCCGCGGGGCTGGCGGTGTCGGAGGAGATCGCCGACTGGGCGGCCTCCTGGGCGGCTTTGCGGGCGCGTACGGCGGGGGTGAGGATGCCGAGCTCCTCCTGGGCGTCGGTGTCGAGGAAACGCGAGGCGAGCCAGCGCATGATGTAGTCGGGCATCGACTTGGCGAACGGGATCTCGGGGTTGCCGGTGATTCCCTCGGGCTCGAAGCGCATGTAGCTGAACTTCTGCACGAGCGTCTCGAGCGGCACGCCGTACTGGAGCGCGATCGAGATCGCGGTCGCGAACGAGTTCATCATGCCGCGCAGCGTCGAGCCCTCCTTGCCGATGTCGGTCAGGAATATCTCGCCGACGGTGCCGTCCTCGTACATGCCGGCCGTGATGTAGCCCTCGTGGCCGCCGATCGAGAACTTGTGGGTGATCGACTGGCGCTCGCGCGGCATGCGCTTGCGCCGCGGGCCGGCCTCGGCGAGCGCCTTGGTGACGGCGGCGTCCACCAGCGCGTCCACGTCTGCCGGCTCCTTCACGCCCTGCTGCGCGTCGGTGCGCAGCGCCTGGGCGGTCTTGGAGCCGTCGCGGTAGATCGCGAGCGCCTTGACGCCGAGGCGCCAGGCCTGTGTGTAGGCGTCGGCGATGTCCTCGACGCTCGTCTCCTGGGGCAAGTTGACGGTCTTGGAGATCGCGCCGGAGATGAACGGCTGGACAGCGCCCATCATCTTGATGTGGCCCATGTGCGAGATCGCGCGCTCGCCGACGGCCACGTCGAACACCGGCAGGTGCTCGGCGGCCAGGCCGGGCGCGCCGACGATCGTGCCGTGCTCGGCCAGGTGCGCCTCGATCTGCTCGATCTGCGGCTCGGAGTAGCCGAGCGTCTGGAGCGCCAGCGGCACCGTTTTGTTGACGATCGTCATCTGGCCGCCGCCGACGAGCTCCTTGAACTTGACGAGCGAGAAGTCGGGCTCGACGCCGGTCGTGTCGCAGTCCATCAGGAAGGAGATCGTGCCGGTGGGTGCGAGCACGGTCGCCTGGGCGTTGCGGTAGCCGTGCCGCTCGCCGAGCTCGACCGCCTCCTCCCAGGAGCGCCGCGCGGCGCCCAGCAGCTCGCCGTCCCGGCAGGCGGCGTCGGGGATCGCGTGGGAGGCGTCGCGGTGCATGCGCATCACGTCGTTGTGGGCGGCGCGGTTCTCCTCGTAGCGCTCGTAGGGGGCCAGGGCGGCGGCGACCTCGGCCGAGCGGCGGTAGGCGCGGCCGGTCATCAGCGCGGTGATCGCGGCGGCCGCGCCGCGGCCCTCGTCGGAGTCGTAGGGCATGCCGTTGCTCATCAGGTAGGCGCCGAGGTTGGCGTAGCCGAGGCCGAGCTGGCGGAAGGCGCGCGCGTTCGTGCCGATCTCCGGCGTGGGGTAGCTGGAGGGTCCGACGATGATCTCCTGGGCGAGCAGCACGATGTCGACGGTGTGCTCGAAGGCGGCGACGTCGAGCGTCCCGTCGGCGCGGCGGAACTTCATCAGGTTCAGCGAGGCGAGGTTGCAGGCGGAGTCGTCGACGTGCATGTACTCCGAGCACGGGTTGGACGCGTTGATGCGCCCGCTGACCGGGCACGTGTGCCACTGGTTGATGGTCGTGTCGTACTGCACGCCCGGGTCGGCGCAGCGCCAGGCGGCCTCGGCGATCTCGCGCATCAGCTCGCGCGCGGGGATCGGCTCGCCGATCGGCTCGCCGGTCACGCGGGAGCTCAGGCGCCACTCGCCGTCCTCCTCGACCGCGCGCATGAACTCGTCGGTGACGCGCACCGAGTTGTTGGCGTTCTGGTACTGGATCGAGAAGAAGCCCTCGCCGTCGATCGACATGTCGAAGCCGGCGTCGCGCAGCGCGGCGGCCTTGTCCTCCTCCTTGGCCTTGCACCAGATGAACTCGCGGATGTCCGGGTGGTCGACGTCGAGCACGACCATCTTGGCCGCGCGGCGAGTGCCTCCCCCCGACTTGATCGAACCGGCCCATGAGTCCGCGCCGCGCATGAAGGACACTGGTCCCGAAGCCGTTCCGCCCTTGGCCAGCGGCTCCATCGAGCCGCGGATCTTCGACAGGTTGATGCCCGAGCCCGAACCGCCGCGGAAGATCATGCCCTCCTTGGTGTTCCACGCGAGGATCGACTCCATTGTGTCCTCGACGCTCAGAATGAAGCATGCGCTCATCTGATTCTTGGGGCTGTCCTGGGGGTGCCATCCGCAGTTGAACCACACGGGCGAGTTGAACGCGGCCATCTGGTGCAGCAGGATGTAGGTCAGCTCGTGGTTGAAGGCACGGGCGTCGTCTTCGCTCGCGAAGTAGCCGCCGGCGCGGCCCCAGCCGGTGATCGTGCCGGCGACGCGGCTGATCATCTCCCTGACCGAGCTCTCGCGCTCGGGCGTGCCGAGCTGGCCGCGGAAGTACTTCTGGGCGACGATGTTGGTGGCGTTCTGGGACCAGCTCTTGGGGAACTCGACGCCCGTCTGCTCGAAGGCGACGCGGTCGCCGTGGCCGATGCGCGCGTCGCGGCGCTCCCACTCGACGGCGTCGAAGGGGTGGGTGCCGGGCTCGGTGAACAGGCGCCGGATCGACAGGTTGCCGCCGGTGCTCGCGGGCTCTGTGGTCGTGGGGTGCGAAAGCAGGTTCATCGGCCATCCTCCTCGGCTGCACCGGCATCGCGGGCGCCCATTCGAAGCTGTTGTCGGGGGTCAAGGATCGTCGCGCGCGCGGCGGACGGAAACGCGGCTTCGAGGGGCGCGAGAAGTACCCCTCATTCTACTACGCCGGCGGCATCCGCGCGGGTCATAAAAGCCTGCAATTAGCAGGTATTTTGCGATTTGTTAGAGGGGCCTGAAGCGGATATCGCCGGGCGCTCGGCGGCGCGTCCGCACCGCGAGCCGCAGCCGGCTTGCAAGCGAAATTTCGCGGTCGTAGCGGGAGGCCTGGAGGTGATGCCGGCCGTCCTCTCGCCGGCCGCGCGCGCGTGGCCGCCCCTCACCGCCCCAGCCGCAGCCAGTCCCCGAATTCGGCCCAGGTGGCCGACAGGCGAAAGCCGGCCTCGGCGAGCGAGTGGCGCAGGGAGAGCGTCCAGCGGGGCTCGAAGGCGAGCCAGCGGGCGAGGCCCCAGAGCAGGCAGGCGAGGGCGATCAGCGCGGCCACGGCGGCGGCGGCGATGGCGCCGCCGGACAGCCTGGTCGAGCCGCCGTGGGCGCGCGCGTGGGCGAGGACGAGCGCGAGGGCGTGCGGGCTGGCCATGACGCCATGCTAGGCGGGTTTGGCGAAACTCGCAGGCCCACTAACCATGGGCGAACGCAGCCGTCGGTCCGAACGCTACCCAGAGTCGCCCTACGCGCTACTCAGAGGTGGCGCGTCATAACCGTGCGGCGCTCAGATTCTCGGGGTGAGTCCAAGAAGGGGTCGAAAACTGTTTACGACATCCCATTCGACCCACGAGCGGAGGCTGTCGAGGGCGCCCGTGACCTCGACGTGGCTGATGAACGCTGCCTCGGGCTCGCGCAGGACCACCTTGAGGGAAAGGTGCGGATCGAAATCGGCGGGCGGTTCCTGGCCCCCGAAGTCGAAGGCCGCTACTGGCGTGCCCTCTTTGAGCGCCACCGTGTTGAGGTACGGCGATGGAGTTGGCAGTCCCGGGGAGTTGCCCCAATACATGCGCTCGATGTTGAGGGTGTGGACGACGACCAAGAGGAGCCGGTGCTTGTCGATGTTGTTGAGTACCCGAAGAATCCAGAGGGGATGTCGGTGGGCGTCCATCCGGCTCCTGTGGGCCTTTGGGCCTCCGTAGTACGGCTGAGCTTCGTGGAGCGCTTGGAGGATGTCCGGACTGTTGATCTGTGGCATGAGGTCGCCGAGCGGACGCAGGTTTCCTTGCTTGTCGAGGAACGAGTCGCGGATCGGAAACTGGGTCTGCTTGTTAGGCGTCCCCCCGTCGTACTCGACGAGTCGCCAGGCCAGGTGGTCGAGCGCGGACCGAAGCTGGTACAGGGCCTCGCCAATCAGGATCGACCACTCTGGCTCAACGGCAGGGAGGTCGCGCACCTTGTAGACCTGACGCTTCGTCTTGCTGTCGAACTCTGCTGAGAAGTCGTATCGTTTCGGGTCGAGGACGGCTCGCAAGCGCTCCTTCAGGTCGGCAAGGTGGGTCTGCGCCCGCTCGATCTTCAGCTCAATCCCCGCCAGCTCGTCTGCCATCGCCGAGAGGCTACGCCGCCAACATCGCCTGATTCCGCGCCCAGTTCAGTGAGCACGCAAGCTGCGTGAGAATCGTGAGGTCGGGGCGAAGCTGCACACGCTCCGGACGACGAACCCTCGCGGCGCGACGTCCCATTCTGCTTGAGGCGCCCGGACTGGCGCTCAGCGGACGCACGGCGACGGCAGGGGCCACGCCAGCGCAGCGTCTCGGGTGGGACCAACGGACGCGGGCTTGCGCTCGCCGGTCGGGCAGTGCCACTGGGTAGCTCCGCGCTTGCGGTCGGCTCCCGCGAACACTCCCCGTGCTCGCAGCACGGGGGCTTGTCGTCGTCACGCTCCACATTGGCGTCTGGCGCACCAGGATCACCGGGGGAGGGTCTCGCTCGGTTCAGCCGGCGTAGATGCGGGCAGCGTCGTGATCCAGACCGCCCGGAGATTGCAGTCTTGCGGTGGTCATTTTTGGCTCTAGAAAGCCAAAACCTATTTGCCCCTGGTTGGACGAGATGT
>DASZFZ010000018.1:0-4814 GCA_035939315.1 Solirubrobacteraceae bacterium
GTGAGCTTGACGGCCGGGAAGTAGAGCTTGCCCGGGTTGCTGACCCTCACCTCCCTGCCGGCCACCTCGACGATCTCGTGCTCGGATGCGGGCGCCATGAGCTGGAAGGATGCCGGATCGTGCCCGCCCGCAACCCTCCGATCCGCCGCCACGCACTGCTGGCGTGCGAGCCGTTCTCCCCGCGGCTGAGCGCCGCACGTGTGGCCGGGGCCCTCGCGGCGGGCCTTCTCGCAGCCGGCGCCCCGGAGCCCGACGCGGTCGAGCTGCCCGGCGACATCGACGACCGCGGCGCCGCGGCGCTCCTCGAAAGGGCCGGGTTCCGCGCGCGCATGCTCGCCTCGCGGGCGGTGATCGTCGCCGTCTCCGCGCTCTCCGAGCGGACGCTGCCGGGCAGCGCAGCCTTCGAGGTCGCGACACTCGCCAGGCAGAACGGCGTCCCCTGCTATGCGGTGGCAGCGCACCTCGAGCTGAACGAGTTCGACCTGCGCATCCTCGACCTGCAGCTCGTCCTGCATGCGCGGGGGGTCGGCACGCTCCGCACGGCGGGCGAACGCCTGGCCGGGATCGTCTGAGGCCCGTGCGGCGGGCGTGCGGGGGAGCGCTGGTGCTCATCGCGGGTCAGCACTGGCAGCCGGGGCACCAGAACGTCACCCTGTTGTTCTCCCACTGCCCCATCACGCGGATCGCGGTCCCGCACCGGGGACAGGGCCTGCCCTGGCGGCGGTAGACGGCGTGGGGACGCGCATGCGCCCCCTCACGGACCGAGCGCGACATCTCCTCTCGGGCGAAGGCGACGGCGGCAAGCACCGTCGCATCTGCGACGAGACCCGTCTCGCGCCACGGGTCGAGCTCCGCGGCCCAGCAGCACTCCGCCTTCCACATGTTGCCGATGCCGGCGATCGTGCGCTGGTCGAGCAGCGCGTCGCCGATCGGCCGTGTCGGGTCGTCTTCGCGCAGGCGCCGCAGGAACGCCCGCTCGTCGAAGCTCGCGCCGATCACGTCGGGACCGAGCAGAGCGAGCCGCGGGTCGGTGCGCGCGCGGGAGTCGCTCATCAGCTCGAGCACGGGGCCTCCGTACTGGACGGCTTCCCAGCCGCCGCCCGCCAGCACGAGCCAGGCGTGGCGGCGGGCGCCGCGCGCCGTCGTGCCCTGCGGCCGGATCGACCAGCGGCCGGTCATGCGCAGGTGGGAGTGCAGTGTCAGCCCGCCCTCGAAGCGCAGCAGCAGGTGCTTTCCTTGGGCGTCGACGGAGCGCACGGCGCGGCCTGCCAGCTTCTCCGGCCAGCGATCGTGGCGGTGGCGGGGCTGCGGCGTCTCGATCACCTCGGGGGCACGGCCCTCGAACGCGCCGCGCAGGCGTGCCGCCGCGCGGTGGATCGTGTCGCCCTCGGGCATCGCCTACGAGCGTAGGGCGGCGGCCGCCTCCTGCTCGCCGGCGCCCCTGGCGGCCAGCTCTCGGGCGACGCTCTCGACGAGACGGGTCGCGGCGGCGACCGTCCCGTAGTCGAGGTTCTCCGGGATGTCGCTCGGCAGGTGGTAGTTGGCAGGCGCGCGCCAGTCGGTGATCGAGACGAGCGTCGCCGTCGGGTAGCCGGCCCGGCTGGGGATCACGGAGTCGGTGGAGGCGCGGGCGCGGAAGCCCCGCTCCAGCGGGATCTCCAAGCGCTCGGCGAGCGTTGCAACGAGGTCGCGCAGCCAGGGGCCCGTGTAGTGCTCCATCCAGATCGGCCCCTCGGCCTCCAGCATGATCAGATGCGGCGAGCCGACGGTGTCGAGGTTCACGAACGTCGTGCTCTGCGGCGGCAGCGAGGCGCCATGGCGGGCCACGAAGGCACGGATGCCGTCCTGCAGGGTCTCCTCGGCCCCGCAGGAGACGAGCATCACGCGCAGACCCTGCGGGCGCTCGGCGGCCAGCATCTCGGCGAGCGCGACGAGAGCAGCCACGCCCGAGAGGTTGTCGTTGGCCCCCTGGACGGTCTGCCCGCGCCACACATCCGCGACGGCTGCCGTTGCCAGCGCGCCGAGCACGAGCCCGGCCGCGGCCGGCGCGCGGCGGCGCGTCAGCACGCTCAGCAGCACGCCGGTGGGCGAGGCAAGGCCCGCCCACCACTGCGGCAGCGGCGTTTTGGCCCGCCCCAGGCGCTCGGGGTTGCGTTCCCACGCGCGCCGGAGCAGCGTCTGGTCGAACAGCAGACCCGTCTGCGGCGCGTCGTGGTGCGCCAGCATGACGAGCGTCTCGATCGCCTCCTGGTCGCCGGCGCGTGCCACGACGTTCACGGTGCGCCGGCGCCGCCGGGTCACGCGGCGCAGGATCCGCGGGCCGTTCTGCGCCTCGTCGAGCAACCCTCCCACGCAGCCGAGCCCGAGCGCCAGGGCGGCGGCGCGGCGCCCGCGGAAAGCCGCCGCTGCGGCCGCCAGCCCGACCAGGCCGACGAGGGTCGCGTTCGGCGGGAACGTGCCCCAGGACGGCTCGTCCTCGAGCGTCACGGACACCCCCTCCACCGCGCTGAGGCGGGCGGCCAGCCACTCGGCCGCCTCGCGCTCGCCCGGCGAGCACGGCGTGCGATCCAGCGGGGCGAGCGTCTCGACCACTTCCCGCAGGACCTCCTCCAAGCGCTCGCTCCTCACAGGAAGCACCTCCCCTCGCCTCGGTAGGTCGGCGCCTGCTCGACGACGCGCTCGCCCTCGATCAGGTGCAGCGCGTCGAAGCGCTCGCACAGCTCGCCGGCCTTCGCGTGGCGGAAGTAGACGCGATCCCCGAGCGCAAGCTTCTCGGCGGCCTCGCCGAGCAGCGGCGTCTGCACCTCGCCCGCCCCCTCCTGTCGGTCCAGGCGCAGCCCCTCCGGCAGATATGGGCGCGGCAGCCGGGCAGCGTCCGCGGGACCGGATGCGAGGTAGCCGCCGCCGAGCGCGGTCACCACGCCGCGGCCGGGGCGGCGGACGACCGGCAGTGCGAACAGCGCGGCAGGCCGGGGCGTGAACGCGCTGTACGCGTCGAACAGCGTCGGGCCGTAGAGGCCGGAGCCCGCCGCGACCTCGGTGACGGCGGCCTCGGCGGCCGTTCCGTGCAGGCTGCCGGTCCCGCCGCCGTTGACGAACCGCAGCGGCGGGGCGCCCGCGGCGGACAGCACCTCGGCCACGGCGGCGACGATCGCTCCCCGGCGCGCGGCGAGCTCGCGCGCGGAACGAACCTGCATGGCGCGGATCGCGCGCCCCCGCAGCGGGCTGCCGGGCGGCTCGTCCCCCACGCCCGCGATCTGGGCCTCATAGGCCATGATCCCGGCGACCTGGAGACGCTCGCGCGCGAGCACCTCACGCGCCAGCGCGGCGGCATCTGCGGGTGTCCGGACGGGTGAGCGCCGCGCACCGACACGGATGCGCCCGCCGGCGGCGCGCCAGCCGGCGTCGATGTCCAGACAGACGGAGACCGGTCCGCCGGGCGCGCCGTCCAGAGCGCGGTCGATCAGCCGCAGCCCCTCCGCTGAGTCGACCATCACGGTCACGTCCGCCGCGCCCGCGGCCAGCTCGCGCAGCGCCTCGGCGTCCGCGGTCGGGTAGGCGACGAGAAGGTCCTCCGTCCCCTCGGAGGCGAGCCAGAGCGCCTCGGGCAGCGTGAAGGCCATCGTGCCGCGGAAGCCGGCTCGCGCCAGCACGCGCTCCTGCAGCGCGCGGCATCGGACCGACTTGCTCGCAAGCCGGATCGGCTTGCCGCCCGCACGTTGTTCCATGTCGCGCGCGTTGTGCTCCATCGCATCGAGGTCGACCAGCGCGAAGGGCGGCGTCAGCTCCGCGGTCGCCCGCTCGAGCCGCTCGTAGGCCGAAGCGGCGGGTGCCTGTGCGGGCGCGGCCGCAGCGCTCACCCTTCGGCCCCCCGCGATGGCGCCTGACCCGTCACGGCCGCAGCCGCCGGGGCTGCGACGGCGCCGAGCACCCGGTCGGTCCAGTCGTTGGCGAACACGCCGCCCGGATCCAGACGGGCGCGCACACGCTGGAAGGCGTCCCATTCCGGGTAGCGCGCACGCAGGGTCGCCGCCGTCTGGAAGTGGCGCTTGCCCCAATGCGGGCGGCCGTCGAAGCGGTCCATCAGCGCCTCGACGGCGCGGAAGTACGGCTCCCACTCCATGCCCTCGAACATGTGCACGGCTACGAACCCGCTGTCGCGGCCCTGAGCGGTGCTGAGCATCGCATCGTCGCCGGCGACGGTCCGCGCCTCTATCGGGAAGGGCACCCGGAAGCCCGCGCGCGGGATCAGGGCGAGGATCTCCGCGACGGCCTCGGCCGTTCGCTCGCGCGGCACCGCGTACTCCATCTCCGTGAAGCGTACGAGGCGAGGACTGGCGAAGATCGAAGCCGAGCGTTCGATCCGCGTCGAGCTGCCCGCGAGCTTCGTCACGAGACGGTTGAGCTCAGGGATGCGGCTCGGGAAGCGGCGTCCGATCCGGCAGATCGCGCCGAAGGCGTGGTTGGTCAGCACGACGTCGTTGGCGTAGGCGCTCACGCGCCCGCGTGGGCGCGCCGGCTCGCCGGTGCGGTTGTTCGTCCGCGTCAGCGCCGCCTTCGCATGCGGGAAGACGAAGAACTCGAAGTGGTCGTTGGCGAGCGCGCGCTCCTCGAACGAGGCGAGCACGGCGTCCAGAGGCGCCGGCGCGTCGACGCCGCGCAGCGTGAACGACGGCACGCACCGCAACGTCACCTCGGCGATCGCCCCCAGCGAGCCGAGGCCGACCCGCGCGGCGCGGAACACCTCCGGCTCGCGCTCCTCCGAGCACACGAGCGTGGAGCCGTCAGCGAGCACGAGCGTCAGCTCGGCGACC
>DASZFZ010000019.1:0-23687 GCA_035939315.1 Solirubrobacteraceae bacterium
GCCGCCGCGGGCGCTCAGCTGAGCGCCTTGAAGCCTTCCTGCAGGACCGGCCACGCGGACTTCGGTTCGCGGGTGCCGTACCGCAGCAGCCCGAACCCAGGCTGGTTGTTGGTCGGGTGAGCGTCGTCTTCGCGCAGCCCGAACGGGAACAGGGCCCTGATCCAGGGGCGCAGTTTGATCTGCGTGAACAGGTCTGAGTAGTTGTGCGCGAGCGTGGCTTCGCTGACTTCCCACGTCGACCAGCCCTCCTCGGTGATCCAGAAGGGCACGTTGACCCCGTGCGCCAGGAACTTTTCGCGGATGGTGTCGACGCGCTGGAAGCCCCACTGGCCGCTCGTGTCGAGATAGCCGCCCTTTTCCTTCAGCGGCAGCGAGGGGTCGCCGCCATAGGGGTGGACCGAGACGCCGCTGACCCAGTCGCCGAGCGTCGGCGCGGCCGCGAACATGCTTTCGATCCAGGTCTTCTCTTCGCTGCTCAGCCCTCCCGTCTGGCCCGCCTCCTGGTAGTCGGCGGCGATCAGCAGTTTGATCGACGGCGCGACCTTCCTGGCGGCTTCGGCCGCAGCCTGGAAGTCGCGGGCGTAGGCCTCGGGTTCGGGCGTTTTGCCCGACCACGCGTAGGCGAAGTAGGGCTCGTTCCACAGTTCCCACCACTGCAGGTTCGCGGTCGTGCCCGGACCGTAGCGGGCGACTGCCGCCGCCAGGAATTCCGCGTAGGCGCTCGCGTTCGTCGGGCTCGTCCACGAGGGGGCATAGCCGACGACCGGCAGCACCGAGATGCCGTTGGCTTTGGCCTCGGCCACCATCTGATCGACGCTCGACCAGTGGAACACGCCGCGTTCGGGCTCGACTTCGCTCCACGCGATTTCCTCGCGCGTCCAGTTGGCGCCCACCGAGCTCATCTCGGCGACCTCCTGGGGCACGTTGCCGGGGCCTTCGCCCTCGAAGTTCGCGTTCATGCCTCGGACGAACGGGAGGCCGAACGTTTCCGAGCCGGTTTCGCCGGAGCCGGAGCCCGAGCCGGAGCCCGAGCCGGAGCCGGAGCCGCTGCCGGAGCCACTGCCTGAGCCGGACCCTTCCGAGCCGGAGCCCGAGCCGGAGCCCGAGCCGGAGCCCGAGCCCGAGCCCGAGCCGGAGCCGGAGCCGCTGCCGGAGCCGGAGCCTTCCGAGCCGGAGCCCGAGCCACTGGAGCCGGAGCCTTCCGAGCCTGAGCCGCTCGAGCCTTCGCTGCCGGAGCCGGAGCCTTCCGAGCCGCTGCCTTCCTTGCTTTCCGGTTCTTCGGCGCCTTTGCCGGCGCCTTCGCCGGCGCTGGATTTCGGAGAGGAGGGATAGGCGATCGAGACCGGGTTGGCCCATGCGCTGCCCGGGATGTTCGTGCGCACCGTGTAGTAGACGGTCTTGCCGGGGAGGACGTGCGGCGCGAGGGTCGTGGCGTGGACGAGTCCGTAGACGGCGGCCTGGCCGGTGGCCTTGCGCTTGATCACGTAGGTCTTCACGCCGGCGATCGCGTTCCAGCTGAGCGTCTGCTTGGAGACGGTGAGCGTGGGCGCGACGCGCGCGTCGGCGAGGTCGTGCGTGGCGCTCGCGAGCGCACGCTGGTCGGCTTCGAGCCTGTTCGTGGCTTCGCGTACGGCGCGCTTGTACTGGGCGCAGCTCGAGCGGCCTGCGCGAAGGCATTCGTCGAGGGCGCGCGTGCTCGCCGCGAGCCTGCGCTCGGCGGAGGTGCTGGCGCGTTCGACGCTTGCGGCGGTGGCGACCCGTTCGGGCTCGCGCGAGTGCTGCGAGGGGGCTGCGCCGGCCGTGGCGGCGATCGCGAGCAGCGTGGCGCCGATCGCGACCTTCGAGCTCCCCAGCTGTAGGACATGCGTCCTGCGGACGCGGAAACGAGGCGACATTTTTCTCCTTCGGTGGCTGGGCTGTCTGCGTGAGACCCCTGGCTTTGCGGGCCCGTCTCGCGACGGGGGTGCCCTTGTCGGGAAAAGCGGCCTATCTCCGGTCCTGCCCCATGGCCGCCCTCTTTAGCTCTGCATGCGATCTTTCGGGCGGGAGCGCGAGGTCCGTGAGCGGCGCCGGGCTTCCTGGACGCTTGTGGATCAGTGCAAGGCTGCTTGCAGCGCCTGGATCGAGTAGCGCTGCTCGGCCAGCTCGCGGCCGCGCCCGGCGATCTCGGCCGCGCCGTCGCGCAGCACGCCCACGAGCGCCTGCGCGAAGTCGGCGGCGCGATCGGCGATCAGGCAGTGCTCGCCGTCGACCACGTCCAGACCCGCGGCCGCGCGCGAGGTGGCGATCACCGGCAGGCCATAGGCGAGCGCCTCGATGAACTTCAACGGCGTTCCGCCCCCCTGCAGGAGGGGCACGACGGCGCAGGTCGCGCTCGCGTAGGCCGCGGCGAGATCGTCGACGAAGCCCAGCGCCTGTACCCGCGGGTCCTCGCTGGGGGGATGCTCGAGGCCGCCGCCCACCAGCGACAGGCGCACGTCGGGGAGCTCGCGCCAGACCAGCGGGAGGACCTCGTCGAGCAGGAAGCGCAGGCCGGTCCTGTTGGGCTCGTAGGCGAAGCTCGCCACGAAGATCACGCGGCGGGCCTCGATCGAGCCGGCGACGGGCTCGATCGCGGCGACGTCGACGACGTTGGGCACGAGGCGCAGGCGCACGCCGGGGCACAGCTCGCGTGCGCCTTCGATGTCGCGCTCGCTGACCATCCACGCCTCGCTGGCGCGTTCGAGCACGCGCCGCTCGAACGCGCGGTTGGCGCGCAGCGTGCCGGTTCCGGGCAGGTTCAGCTCGTTGCGGAAGCCCGACTCGAAGTTGTGGGCGTTGTAGATGACCGGCCGCTGCCGGGAGAGCTTCGCGAGCGTCTCGGCGACGATCGGCCCGTCGGCGATCACGCGCGCGCGGCCCGGGCCGCGGCCGAGCTCGGCCGCGGCCGCGGCCAGCTCGGGCGACAGCGAGCGCGCCACGGTCGCGGGCAGGCCGCGCAGGCGCGCCGCCGCGAAGACGCCAAGGCGCCTGGCGCCGCGTGAGGAGACGACGGCGTGCATGCGCACGCCCGGGATCGAGGAGAACGCCTCGTCGGGCTCGTCGCCTTCGTAGCGCACGTACAGCAGGTCGAGCCCGTCCTGCGCGGCGAGCGCGCGCGCGATCGTGTACGTGCGCATCGCCCTGCCCGTGCGCAGCACGGGCGTGTGCGAGGTCACGAGCAGGTCTCTCAAGAGGCCTCGACCCGGGCGCGCTCGATCGCCGTCACCGCCTCCGCCACCTGCGCCAGGCGTCGCTCCCACGAGTGCTCGGCGGCGGCCCGCGAGCGTTGCGCGCGGCGCTCGGGGGAGTCCTCGGCGAGCGCCCGCTCGAGTTGCTCGGCCAGCTCCGGGGCGCTGGCCGCGGTCCGCACCTCGGCCACGCCCTCGAGCGCGGGCAGGGGCGTGGCGAGCACCGGCAGGCCGGCGGCCAGATACTCGTAGACCTTCATCGGGAAGATGCTCGCGGTCAGCTCGTTGCGCGCGTACGGGATCAGTCCCGCGTCGGCGGCGCGCAGCACGCCGGGCAGCTGCCGGTAGGAGCGGGCGCCCAGCAGGTGGATGTTGGGCTCGGCTTCGAGCACGGAGACGTCCGCGTCGGGTTCGCCGGGCCCGACGGGGCCGACGAGCGCGAACGACCACGACGGCCGCAGCCGCGCGAGCTCGGCGAGCAGCGCGAAGTCGAGCTTGAGCGCGACGATCGCGCCCGTGAACACGATGCGCGGCGAGGGCAGCGCCTGCATCTGCGGGTCCGGCGGGTCGCCCTCGTCGTGGGCCAGCGCGCGCGAAAACAGCTCGGTGTCGGCGACGTTGGGCGCGTACAGGACGTTGCCGGCGAGCGCGCGCATCCGCTCGGCGAGCGCGGGCGCGCTCGCCAGCACGAGGTCGGCGCGCGCCGCGAAGCGCTCCTCGGCCGCGCGGAAGCTGGCCGTGTCGATGCGCCCGTGCGCGGCGATGTCGTCGACGCAGTGGTAGACGACCAGCGACGGCGCGAGCGCCTCGATCAGCATCTCGGCCTGGGGCACGTAGCCCCACAGGATCGGCGCGCGCAGGCCGAGCGCGCGCGCCGCGCGGCGCACCTGCGCGGGTAGCAGGCGGGCGTTCAGCTCGCGTACCGCGCGGCTGCGGTGAAACGGGAGGACCAGCGGGGAGAGCACGTGCAGGCCGTCGACGGCGCGCGGCGGCGCCAGCCCGCGGCGCAGGCGGCGCGCGATGCGCGCCAGGTCGCGGCCCGCGAGCTGCGGCTGGCGCAGGCCCAGCGACTCGACGAACAGCACGCGGTTGGCGCGCGCCAGGCGCGCCATCAGGTGGTGCTGGTTGGTCCACAGGTCGGTGTCCCAGTCGGCGAAGCCCACGCACACGATGTCGCGGCCGCGCAGGCCGGGAAGCTCCGATGGCGGCCCGTCGCCGGGGGCGTCTCGCATCGGCGGCATGATCCCAGGCGGTGGGGCGTGTAGTCTCGCGTCGCGTGCCGAGCGCCCCAGAAACGGACGCCCCCTCAGCGCTCGAGCGGTTGCGCCGGCGCTACCCGCGCGTCGCGGTCGTGCACGACTGGCTGACGATCCCCGGCGGCTCCGAGCAGGTCGTGATGGAGCTGCTCGAGATGTTCCCGGCCGCCGAGCTGTTCACGTCGGTGTACGACCCTGCGCCGTGGCCCGCGCGGATCACCGAGCGTCCGGTGCACAGCTCGCCGCTCGGCCGCATCCCGGGCGCGAGCCGCCACTACCCGAAGCTGCTGCCGCTGATGAGCGCGGCCTTCCGCGCGTTCGACCTGTCCGGCTTCGATCTCGTGCTCTCGAGCAGCCACGCGTGCGCAAAGAACGTGCGCACGCCCCCGCACGTGCTGCACGTCTGCTACTGCCACACGCCGATGCGCTACGCCTGGGACGCGGGCTTCATGGACGGCGAGCAGCTCCCCCGCGCGCTGCGCCTGGCGCTGCCGCCGCTGCTTGCGTGGCTGCGCCGGCAGGACCTCGCGGGGGCCGCCGGCCCGGACGCGTTCGTCGCCAACTCGGCGCACGTCGCCGCGCGCATCCGCCGCCACTACGGGCGCGAGGCGGAGGTGGTCAACCCGCCCGTGGACGTCGAGCGCTTCCTCGCGCTCGAACGCGCGCCACGGGACTACTACCTGGTGTTCGGGCGGGTCGTCCCCTACAAGCGCGCCGACCTCGCGGTGGCGGCCTGCGCGAGCCTCGGCCGCAGGCTGAAGGTCGCCGGCGACGGGCGGGCGCTCGAGGCCGTGCGCGCGCAGGCGCCGCCGGCGTCGATCGAGCTGCTAGGGGCCGTCAGTGGCGAGCTGCGCGACGAGCTGCTGAGCGGCGCGCGGGGGCTGCTGTTCCCGGGAGAGGAGGACTTCGGGATCGTGCCGGTCGAGGCGCAGGCCGCGGGCCTGCCGGTGATCGCCTACGGCGTCGGCGGGGCTTGCGAGACCGTCCTCGACGGGCGAACCGGCGTGCTGTTCGCCGAGCAGAGCGCCGCGTCGCTGTCCGCGGCGATCGAGCGCTTCGAGGGGCTGACGCTCCAGGAGGCGGACGTGCGCGCCAACGCGCGGCGCTTCGGGCGGGCGCGGTTTCACGAGGAGATGGCGGCGGCGATCGAGCGCGCCGCGCTGCGTACGCATGCCCCGGCGCGATCTGGGTAATCTCGCCGCGTGCAGGAAGTCCTACCTGGCGTCTTTCACTGGACGGCCAGGCACCCCAAGATCCACGTCGAGGTCTCCAGCTACTGGCTGGACGCCGAGGGGGTGCTGATCGACCCGCTGGTCCCGGTCGAGGAGGGGCTCGAGTGGTTCGCGACGCGGCCCCGCGAGCCGCGCGCGATCCTGCTCTCCAACCGCCACCACTACCGCCAGGCGGATCGCTTCGCGGGGCGCTTCGGCTGTGACGCGCACTGCAACAGCGCCGGCCTGCACGAGTTCACGCGGGGCGAGCAGGTCCACGGCTTCGAGCCGGGCGAGCGGCTGGCGGGGGGCGTGCTGGCCTGTGAGGTGGGCGCCATCTGCCCGGACGAGACCGCGCTGCATCTGCCCGAGCAGCGCGCGCTGGTGTTCGCCGACGCGATCGTGCGCGGCGGCCCCTACGGCGACAGCGGGCCGCTCGGGTTCGTGCCGGACTCGCTGATGGACGCGCCGGCTGAGACCAAGCGCGGGCTGCTGGACGCGTGCGCGCGACTGCTGCGCGAGCTCGACTTCGACAGCCTGCTGCTGGCTCACGGCGGGCCGGTGCTCGAGAACGGACGGGCGCTGCTACAGGATCTCGTCGACTGCGGCGGGCGTACGGCCTTCGAGATGTGAGTCGCGCCGCGGGCGCGTGTGGCGCGCGCCGGCGGCCGGGCGTGCTCAGCTCAGCTCGAAGGCCCGTTCGGCCTCGTCGGCGACGTGCCGGGCGATCGCGAGCGAGGAGGTCGCGGCCGGCGACGGGGCGTTGCGCACGTGCAGCGCGCGCTCGGTGTGCGAGAAGACGAAGTCGTCGACCAGGCGCCCGTCGCGGGCCAGCGCCTGGGCGCGCACGCCGGCGAACGCCGGCTGCACGTCCTTGAGCTGGAGGCCGGGCACGTAGCGGGCGGCGGCGCGCACGAAGGCGCTGCGCAGCGCCGCGTGCGAGAGCTCGGTGACGCCCGTGCGCCACCAGCGCGCGAGCATCCGCCACGTGCCGGGCCAGGCGAGCGTCTCGCGCAGGTCCCGGCCGCGCACGGTCCTGAGGCTGTAGGCGTCGCGCGCGAGCGCCATTAGCGCGGTCGGGCCGATCAGCACGTCGCCGCCGGCGTGCTTGGTCAGGTGCACGCCGAGGAACGGCAGCGAGGGATCTGGGACGGGGTAGATGAGCGCGCGCACCAGATGGCGGCGCTCGGGAGCCAGGCGCAGATAGGCGCCGCGGAAGGGCACGATCCGCGGGTCGGGGTCGGCGCCGGCGGCGACCGCCAGGCGGTCGGCCCAGCCGCCGGCGCAGAAGACGGCGTGACCGGCCTCGGTCGCGCCGAGCGCGTGTCCCAGGCGCAGGCCGCCGGGCGTGCGGGCGACCGTGTCCACGCCGCAGCCGGTGACGATGCTCGCGCCGGCCTCGCGCACATCCTGCGCGTAGGCGGCGGCGACCTGCTTGAAGTCGACGATGCCGGTGTGCGGGGAGTGCAGCGCCGCGATCCCGCGCGCGTGCGGCTCGATCTCCTCGATGCCCGCGGCGTCGACCCTGCGCATGTCGCTGACGCCGTTCGCGCTCGCGCGGCGCTCGAGCTCGTCCAGGCGCTCGAGCTCCGAGGCGTCGGTGGCGACGATCAGCTTGCCGCAGCGCTCGGCGGCGATCCCGCGCGCTTCGCAGTACTCGTACATCTCGCGCGCGCCCTGCACGCACAGCTGCGCCTTGAGCGAGCCGGGCGCGTAGTAGACGCCCGCGTGGATCACGCCCGAGTTGTGGCCGGTCTGGTGGGTCGCGAGCTCGGGTTCGCGCTCGAGCACGCACATGCTGGCGTCGGGGTGGCGCCGGCCGAGCTCGCGCGCGACGGCGAGGCCGAGGATGCCGCCGCCGACGATCGCGAGATCGCAGCGCGCGGGCGGCTGCTCGGCGGCTCCCGCGGCCGGCTGTCCGGCGGTCTGCATCAGCGCAACTGTAGTTGCGCGCCGGCGCGCGCGCCAGCGGGCGTGCCGTCAGCGCGCGGCGGCCGCGACCGCGCCGGGGCCGCCGGGGGCGGTCGCGGCGGCGGCGTTGACGAGCCCCGCGCCATACAGCCGCCGGTCGCTGGGAACGCCGAGCTTGGTCGCGGTGGCGCGTAGGCGCGCGGTGATCTGGTCGGGCGTGGGGTGGGGTCCGATCACCCCGCTGGCGATGATCAGCGCGGCGATCGCCGAGACGTGGGCGGTCGCCATCGAGGTCCCTTCGTAGCCGCCGGGCATGCCGAACTTCTTCACCGAGCTGCCCGTGAAGGTCACCTGGTAGATGTCCCGGCCCGGCGGAGCTTCGGGTTTGCAGTTGGGGTCGCCGGGCAGATCGGCGTCGCCGCCGCCGCCGGGGGCGACGAGCGTCAGGCCGGTGCCGTCGTTGGAGTAATCCGCCAGGCAGCCGTGTTCGGTGGTGGCGCCGACGGACACGACGTTGGGGGCGTGCGCCGGGTAGGCGATCGCGCGGTGGCCCTCGTTGCCGGAGGCGGCCACGACCAGCACGCCGTGGCGGTGGGCGTAGCCGAGCGCGGCGATCAGCTCGGGGATGTCGGCGGCGGTCACCCCCGGGGAGAACTCGAGGCTCAGGTTGATCACCTGGGCGTGGTGGCGGACGGCGAAGTACACGCCTTCGGCGATCGTCGAGGCTTCGCCTTCGCCCTGGCTGTTGAGCACGCGCACGGGCATGATGTGCGCCGCGAAGGCCAGGCCGGTGAGGCCATAGTGGTTGTTGGTCTCCTCGGAGATCGTGCTGGCGACGAACGTGCCGTGGCCGTTGCGGTCGTACGCATACGGGCCTTTGGCGATGAAGTCATAGCCTTTGACGAACGTGTAGCGGCTGAGGTCGGGCGAGCGCCGGAAGGGCCCGCGCGTGGCGTACGCGACGCCGGTGTCGAGCACGGCGACCGTCACGCCCCTGGCGCCCGGCGCGCCGTCGGCGGCGACGTTCGCCCAGGCCTGCGGCGCGTTCACGCCGAAGCGCCCCACGAAGTTCCACTGCAGCTGCTCCCAGCCGCCTGGCTTGTGCGCCTTGCCTTCGTCGTTGGGGATCGTCTCGGCGGCTGGCTCCGGCGGCGCCGGCGCGGGGCCGCCCGGGGCCACCGCGGGGGCCGGTTCGCCGGCGACGTGGGCGATGTAGTCGGGCACCGCCCACGCCACGCCTCGTTCGCGGCGCGCGCTCGCGAGCGCGCTCGCGACGCTCACGCCCGAGCGCAGGCGCACGAGCGCGGTGCGCTCGCCCCGCGGTTCTTGCTGGGTGGAGCCTTCGACACTGCGGGCGATGCGCGCGAAGCTGATCGAGTCGTCCCGGGCGCTGGTCGCGGGTGGCGCGTAGCCGACGACGATCTCCTCGGGTGCGAAGGGCGCCGCGGCGGCGGCCGCGCGGCGCGCGAACAGCATCGCGGGCGCGATCGAGGAGGCGGGCAGGCCCGCGGGCGCGTATAGGCCGGCCAGCAGCGCGAGCGCGAAGGGCGCGCCGAACATGCAGAGATGGCGGGCTGACGGGAGCGGCATCGACATTAGGTAATGATGATGGCGTGGCGCTGGGACGGGGGGAGGCACTGTCGCAGACGTCACGGTCGAAGATCGATGAGCGAGCGCTTCTTTCCACGCGACGACTACTTCATGCGACTGGCGCTGCGCGAGGCCGAGCGCGCGCTCGAGCACGAGGACGTGCCGGTCGGCGCGGTGCTCGTGCGCGACGGCGAGGTGGTGGCGAGCGCTCACAACGAGCGCGAGCTGCGCCAGGACCCGACGGCTCACGCCGAGGTGACCGCGCTGCGCGAGGCGGCACGCCTGATGGGCAGCTGGCGGGTGCTGAACGCGGTGCTGTACGTGACGCTGGAGCCGTGCGCGATGTGCGCCGGGGCGATCGTGCTCGCGCGCGTCGCGCGCGTCGTCTACGGCGCGAGCGACCCGAAGGCGGGGGCGTGCGGGAGCGTGCTCGACGTGACCGGCGGCCGATCGGAGAACGGCCAGCGGCTCAACCACCGCCCGGAGGTGGCGGGCGGGCTGCTCGCGGGCGAGTGCGGGGGGCTGCTCAGCGAGTTCTTCGCCTCGCGCCGGTAGCCGGGGCCTCGGGTCGGGTGGCAGGCGCGTCGGATCGGGTGGTGGGCGCCCGAGCGCCGGCGGCGGGGCGCAATGGTGAAGTCCGATTTCCACGCGCATCGCGGCGATCTCTGTGCGACCGTGGGCGAGCGCCGCAGCCACCGGCCGGCGCCGTTACCGACGACCAAGGAGGACCATCCGATGGGATCGATCTGCAAGGTGCTCGAGCTGGACGTGGCGCCCGAGGCGGCGTGGGACGCGGTGCGCGACTGGGGCGCGGTCCACACGCGCCTGGCCAGCGGCTTCGCCGTCGACACCGAGATCGACGGCAACGACCGGGTCGTCACGTTCGGCAACGGGATGGTGCAGCGCGAGCCGCTCGTCGACCTCGACGACGACGCCCGCCGGCTCGTCTACTCGGCGGTCGACTCGCCAATCGGCGCCAGCCACTACAACGGGTGCGTCGAAGTCTCGGCCGGCGAGGAGCGGGCCAGCCGCCTGGTGTGGCGCATCGACTTCCTGCCCAACGAGGTCGCGGCTGGGCTGGATGCGGCGATGGAGCTGGGGGCGCAGGCGATGCGGCGGACGCTGGAGGGCAGCGCCGTGAGCGCCGAGCGGTAGCCGTCGCGCGGCCGCGCCCGTCGGCTGGCGACGGCCGATGCGATGAACGCCGGGCCACCCGGCGCCACGAAGATCGGGCCGGAATCGTCTAGCCTTCAGGCCGTCGTCACCCAGGAGGGGTGGCAGAGCGGTTGAATGCGGCGGTCTCGAAAACCGTTGTGCGTCTTATTGGCGTACCGGGAGTTCGAATCTCCCCCCCTCCGTTTTTGTGCAGAGCTCCCGGATTCCCGCTTGGTCACTGGGGATCTGGGTGTTGCGAGCTGGAGTTGGCTGTGATGACGAGACCGCAGGAAGCCGCTCGAAGCCGCCTGATCGGCACAAGGACTGGCGCGCGATTGGCGCGCGAACGGCGAAGTTGGTTGAGGGTTGCAGCGCCCAGAGTTGCGACGCCGAAATTTGCTGGCGTGCCGCGCGATGCGGCCTGTCAAGAGCCCTTCGACCGCCCGCGGCGACCTCAATTGCGGCTCCCTAACTGGTCTCCGGGGGTTGGTTCTCGACAGGTGACCCTCTTGGCTGTGGTCGCGGGAGCGATGGAGTCCGGGCCGGTCTTTACAGCGAGGGACCAAGTTTCGCATGGCTGCGTAGCCGCGTGCAGGTCTCCGTGCCAGAGTTCGTGTAACCAACGAAGCGACGAGACGCCGCTCTGATCCCGCTCCCACGGCCGATCCTGCCGCGCATCGGCCGGTGAGACGGCCACGCCGCCGAGGGTTCGACGCCGGCTCGGATCGTAGAGAATGACCGGGTGCTTCCCGAGATCGACTATCCGGACTATCTGCCCGAGAATGCGCGGACGTGGGCGCACGAGCATCGGGATCTGCTCGAGTTCATCGTTGACGAGTTCCTGAGAACGGGGACTTGGCAGCCGCTCAAGGAGTTGACTCGAAAGCTTGCGCGAGAAGGACGCCCAGCGGCACTAAGGTCGATCTTCTGGGAGATGCCGAAACCTTTGGGGTTCATCAACCACAATCCGGAGCGTGTCATTCTCACGCCCTTCGGACTGCGAACCACTCACGCCGGCCATAAGCTGCTCGCCGGGTTCACCGCGATCCTCACGCTCGCCGCCGAACGCTACTTGAGTGACGAGAGCGATCCGGTCATCACGCGCGCCGACGCCGCTCGCGGCACCCTCGACCCAGATCCCTACGTCACGGCGCTCAGCGACGTCGTACTGCTTGGAGCCCCGTTCCTCGGTAGCGGCACGGGTGGCCCGGAGGAAGACTGGACCAGGGAGATCACCGACGATGTCGTGCGTTACTTGAACTCTCAGAGCACCGAGGCGTACTTGCGCACGCGAGCTAGAGAGCTGGCCGGCTCGCCCCAACTCGGGTGGCCACCGATGGCCGCCCTTCGAGAAACTCCAGCAGCCACGCAACACGGCCCACAGTCACATGCCCAAGCAAGCATCGAGCCCGTCACGATTTCGAATGAATCCGAGGCGCAGCGAGACGTCTTCATCTCCCACGCCAGCGAGGACAAGGATGTCATCGCGCGCCCGATCGCCGAGGAGCTGCTACGAAGGGGGCACAGCATTTGGTTCGATGAGTTTGAGCTGACGCTGGGAGACAGCCTGCGCCGGTCGATCGACCGCGGACTCGCCGAGTCCCGCTTTGGGCTGGTCATCCTGAGCCCCAGCTTCTTTGCAAAGAAATGGCCACAACGCGAGCTCGACGGACTCACCACACGCGAGATCGAGGGGCCAACCAAGGTGATCCTGCCCGTGTGGCATGAGGTTGACCACGCGTACGTAGCCAAGTTCTCACCGACACTTGCCGACAAGCTCGCGGCGCAGTCCACCGTGGGACTCCCGGTAATAGTCCACGAGATCGAGCGAGCCCTAGCGAAGGCCAACACCATCGGCAACCCCACCGAGGCTTCCGTATCGATTGCGGCACCGGTAAAGCCAAAGGGCGGTCAGGCTAGGGTTTTCCGCCTGAAGATCCCTAGCACCCGCGAAGAGCAGGTCAAGGTGATCGCGGAGCGCCCGGAGTTTTGGGAGTACCTGCTCTTCGCAGGAGTCCTAGTGAAAGGCAAGCAAGAGCTTGAGACCAAGTGGGATGACCACGAGCTGCGTCTGCCGCGCGGGCAACGCCGTGAATTCGATCTGGCATCCGCGAATGACTTCCTCGACCGCGAGATCGGGTGGATCCGGAAATGCATCGTCCTCGACCGTATCCTGTCCCCATCCATCTACAGGCAGGCTTTCGGGGCTCCGGGCGAGGCGGGCGACCCGACCAAGATCGAAGGCATGGCTCGCCGGCTTCTCTTGATGTACGAGTCCTGGCTGGACTGGGCTGCCGGACTGCGTAACACGAGCGTGCCGCCAGTGTACGAGGAGGTCCTCGAGACCACAGCCTGTCTCATTGACGGGCCCATCTTGTCGGTCCGGGCGTTCATCGACCACGTGGCCCATCAGACCGCACAACTCCCCGAGCTGGCGGCCGACGGAACGCACGAGCATCCGATAACGCTCACGTTCGAACTCAAACTCGACATCGAAGACGAGGTCGTTGAGCGCAACAGCCGCGCTTGGGAGAAGCTTCGGAGCGAGCTGGCTTAGCGGTAAGACCTCATCCCTCGAGCGCATCTGGCTCGAGGAACAACGCGTCGTCGCTGTCCAGCCCCAAGCCCTCACTCGCGCCGTTCTTCCAGAGCCCTCCGAAACCGCCGGAAAGGGGGATGTGTAAAGAGCCGGAGCGACGGGACTCAAACCTGCGACCCCACGATGACCTCGATCATCGAATAGAGGTTTGGCGTGGTCCGCCGTTGTCTATTTGAGGCGGGCCGCTAATCATCTTCCGCGAGCCGTGGATGCCTGCGCCGCATGAAGTCGCCGAACATCGGCGCGGTGTACGCGTAGACGCCGTGATCGTCGCGGTAGATGAGGTTGTCGTCTATGAGGCGGATGAGGCTTTGCGAGAGCGCACCCGTGGAGCGACCGGTGACTGCGACCAGATCGGCCTTGGCGAAGCGCTCACCGCCGAGCGATGCCGCGACGCGCAGGGCGCCCTGGTCAGCTTGGCGGGCGTCCCGGTAGCGTGGCTCGAAGAACTCCTCGTCGAGACTGCGCTGGATTACGAGGCGCTCGCGGTCGTATAGCTCTGCGGTGATCGTCGCCGTGCCCTCGAGGTCGGCTGCTTCCCACAGTGTCTCGCCGAACCACTGGATGAAGTAGGGGTAGCCGTCGACGTCGCGTGCGACGCGCTCCGCGACTCCGGGCGCGTAGGCGATGTCGGTGGCCGGGCGCACGAGCGCCTGTGCGGCTGCGCTGAGGTGCTCTGGTGGCTCTGGCGTGAGCGATAGGTTGTCGATGGCCTCTGCACGGAACAGGCGCTCGGCGTTGCTGCGTGCGGCGTGGATGTTGCCGATTAGCGGCGGCAGGCCACAGAGCACCAACATGATCGGCATCGGGTGCTCGTCGGCGTCCTGGGCCGCCACGAGCGCAGAGAGGAGCGCCCCGAGGGGAAACTGGTGCTTCGCCTGGCGGTCGTAGACGCTGTGGGCCTCGTCGAACAGGAGCGCCACCCCTCGCCCTTGTGTTTGAGCGAGCTCGCCGACACAGGTGAGCGCCTCGCGTAGCCGGTCCTCGAGCAGGGTAGGCGCAGTCTGCCCAGTGCCTGCCCGGACCGACACGCTCACCCCGTCGGCGATGTGCAGCTGGATCTGGCCGATCGCGTTTGTCGCTGCGGCGACGCGCTTCTTGATCCTCGCCTTGACGCTCAACGCTTCCACAGCTTCTGCCAGGTAGCCGGCGAGCGCGGTCGCGAAGTCGGCCTCCTCGCAGAATCGGGTGCTCCAGTCCCGGCGCACGACCACCCAGTCCTGGCGCCTGGCGATGCGCTCGTACTCCTTGAGCAGCACCGTCTTGCCGACCCCCCGCAGCCCGGTGATCCGCAGGTTGCGTCGCTTCTCGGGGTAGTCCTCGAGCAGACGCTGGAAGCGATGAATCTGCTGCTCGCGACCGGCCAGGTATGGCGGCCTGGTGCCCACGCCGGGGCTGTAGGGGTTCCGAGCCATGACAGGAAGTTAGCAAAGATTACGGATATCTATAACTTCTTATAACTTGTTGTTCAGTCGGGCTGGATCAGTGCCCGCCCCAGCCCAACCCTCAAGTAGCGTTTCCGCCGGACTGGCGCGAATACTGGCGCGCACCTCCAACTTTTGGCTTTCTAGAGCCAAATCTTAGCGGTCTCGAAAACCGTTGTGCGTCTTATTGGCGTACCGGGAGTTCGAATCTCCCCCCTCCGTTTTCACCGGTATGAGGTCGTTGCTCGAACTTTGGCGCGCCGGGATGTCCCAAGCGTCGATCATGCTTAGCGGGTGCCCGACGCCGTCAATCAGCTGCTCGCAACGGAGGCTGCCCTGGACAAGCTCGGGGCTCGGGGTATCTCCCTCGCCGAGGCGGGCCAGACGATCTGGAACCGCCACGTGATTGTCCGGAACCGGCGCGGTAGCCCGGAGCGGCGTCAGCCCGATGCGCGCAGACTCATCATCGGCCAGACCGATGCCAACCGAGTCCTGACGCTCGTGATCGAGGAGACGATAGAGCCGACCACCTGGCTTCTCGTCACGGGGTGGGATTCCACGTCTGCCGAGCGTAAGATCTTGGAGAGATCATGACGCCCTCCCACCCAGACCCTTTGCCGGGGGACTTCGACGAGGAGCTCGGCAATCTGGACTCCTCTGATGTCCAGATTGCCCAGCCTTCGCGCGAGCACCATCTGATTGTGCAGTTCACGCTCGAGGGAGACGACGCGGTGGCGCTGCAACGGATCGCTGATAACCAGGGGGAGCGGCCGGGCGAGGTCGTCAGGTCGCTGATCCGGGCAGCTTCAGCCAAAGCTGCCTGACGGCTGAGCGGTCCCCAGGCGCCTAATCGATCCTTGGCCCGAATCGCTCCTCGTGGAGCCGTCGGATCAGGGGCCACGGAGATTTCGAGGACTTTCCCGCCATCCCCGTTTTGGCCGGATTCGTCGGATTCCCGCTTGGTTGCACGGAATCTGGTCGCTGCGAGCTGTAGTCGGCTATGGGGGCGAGACCGCAGGAAGCTGCCTGAAACCGCCTGGGCGGCATATGGGCTGGCGCGCAATTGGCGCGCAAACGGGGAAGTTGCTTGAGGGTTTACGGCGTTGTAAACGGGACGATCTGCTCAAGGCGCGGCAGTACGACCGCCTCGGCTCGCGCCTGGCTGGCGAAGTCGGCTCGTAGAGCTCCAGAGATCCCTTCGCGGAAGCGTGGATGCTCGCGCAGACGGCTTAGTTCGCTGACGAGGTAGGCGCGCAAATCAGGGTCGGATTGCTGGGCTTCGACAACGAGCTCTATGCGACCGTCAATCAAAGAGATCATGTCGCCGAAGTCGCGGCTTCCCAGGAAATCCTCGTGACCGCGACCATTGAACGCCTCGATCTTCGTCGCCAAGAGGTAGTCGGGCCTCGTCGCGAGGATCATCGCGCCAGACGGCAGCACACGCTCGACAGCGTGCGGGATCGAGGCTCCCTGCCAGCGGTTCTCGAACCCGAGGATCGCTGCGTCTGCCGGCATCGCGTCGAGGACCAGATCGTTGTCCCGGTGACGCCAGCGGCAGATGATGCCGTCCCTTGGTCGTCCTTGAAACCCAGCGAGCGCAACCGCTCCTCGAAAGTATGGAACGCAGCGCGCGAGGTGACCTCGACTACGACATCGACATCCTTGGTCGGCCGCGGAGCTGGCGCCGCCGGATCGGTGATCCAGAGCACGATGCTGGCGCCGCCGAGGAACACGACATCGCCAAGCACAGGCTCCAGCGCTTGGGCGGCACGCTCGAGAAGCTCAACACTCATGCCGCAGCCGTAGAGCCCAGACGCGCACGCAACAGTTCCTCAGCTATGCCACGTACGCGCGCATCGCCGATCCGGAGCCCGTCCGTCAGCGTCAAGAGCTCGGTAAGCGCCGGATCGCGACGCGAGATCTCCGGCGCGGCGCCGTAGAGTGGCTCGAGAGCGATCCCGCGCACGCTCCCCATCGGGTCCGGCCAGACCGGCGGCAGCTCGCCAGAATCGGCCAGCTTGTCCCGCAACGGTGGCGCCGCCCACGCCGTCGGGACCCCACGCGTCTCACCGCCCCGCACCGGCGGAAACATGTACTTCACTGCGTGGACCAAGAACTCCTCGGCACGACCCACGTTCACGCGGCGACGCATGTCCTCGAGCAGTCTCGCCTGCTCGAGACGCACGAGCGAGCGCTGGATCACGCTACGCGGAATGGCAATCTCGGCCTCAAGCGAGCGAAGTGTCCAGGAAGGCGAACCGTCCGTCAGCCGGAGCAAGACAACGATGTCCTCACCCTTGAGCATGGGTATATGCTACTTAGCCATGTCCCCAGTCCCGGGACCTGGGACAGACCTTGCGCCGGCTCCTAACCGCGACGCCCGACTTACCGCGCCCCGGGCTGTGCGAGCGAGCCGGCTTCGTCCTCCGCGAGCAGCTTGGCTCCGCGGGCGACCTGCAACTCATGCAAGACCGCCGCGTTCACGAGCGCCGACAGGCTGCCGCCAGACTAAGCGAGACGTTCCTCGGCCTCGTGCAGCACGGCTTCATCGAACGAGATTGATCGCTTCTGGCTGGCCATCCTATAGTCCTACCACGGTAGGAATCCAGGCGAATGCGCCGGGTCAGGCGGCGTGAAGGCACCGCGCCGTGTCGCAGGCCACCTCGACATACGCACCCGCATAGCCCTTCACAGGCCGAACCGCTCCCTGTAGGTATCTGGGACGAGCCCCTCGAACTCGCGATGGCGTTCGATGAACGCTTTGACGAAGGGGCAGAACGGCAGCACCGCGAGACCTCGTGCGCGAGCGTCTTCCAGGGCGAACCGGATCAGTCGATCGGCGAGGCCACGACCCTGGAAGCGCTCGTCGACCTCGGTGTGGACGAACGCGATCAGGCCGGGCCGTGCGCGATACGCGCTGAAGCCAACCACCTCGCCGTCGATCGACAGCTCGTAGCGCTCACGCTCAGGCGCGTCGGCCACCTCGATCCGATCCGCCGCGGCCATGCGCGGAACATTAGAGCGCAAACGTCTGCGTCGAGCGCGACGATCTCCCCGACGATCCCGATCCGGCGGAGGACCCACACCCGGCCGATCCGGACTACGCTTGTCCCTCGCATGACGCTTGATGCCGACGAGTGGGCTGCGGTTCCATCTCGGGTGCTTTCGAGCACTCAGCTCGCGCTGCTCGCCGAGCGCGGCGAGGTGCTCACGGCGGAGGTGGGCGAGAAGCTGTACGAGATCGGCGACGCGACCTACCCGTTCATCGCAATCCTCGAGGGCGAGGCGGCGGTGCTGGACGGCGCCGGGCACGAGATCGTGCGTCACGGCGCGTCGGGCTTCCTCGGCGAGGTCAACCTCCTGAGCGGGCAGTCGGTGTTCCTCACCGCGGTCGTCACCCAGCCGCTGCGCTACATCGCCGTTCCGCGCGAGGGCCTGCGGGCGTTGCTGTTCGACGATCCAGCCCTGTCGGACCTGATCCTCGGCGCCCTGGTGGAGCGCCGCGAGCTGCTTCAGCGCCGCCAGGGCGTCGGCCCGGAGATCGTCGGCTCGCACGACTGGCCCGACACGCGCCGGCTGCTCGAGTTCGCGCGAGCCCAGCGGCTTCCGTACACCTGGGTCGATCCCGGCGATACGGCCGACGGTGTTGGTCCGCCGGCGCAGCCCGCCGAGCGTGCCGTGCCACTGGTGCGCCTGCCCGGCGGCCCCGAGCTCGTGAACCCGAGCAACGGCGAGCTCTCGCGGGCGCTCGGCATCGGCAGGGAGCTAGCCCAGCGCGAGGAGGTCGACCTGCTGATCGTCGGCGGCGGCCCCGCGGGGATGGGCGCGGCTGTGTACGGCGCTTCGGAGGGATTGGACACGCTGATCGTGGAGAGCGGCGGCATCGGCGGCCAGGCCGGCACCTCGCGCAGGATCGAGAACTACCTGGGCTTCCCCGCCGGCATCAGCGGCAGCGAACTGATCGGCCGCGCCGCCACCCAGGCGCGCAAGTTCGGCGCCCGCCTGGCCTCGCCCTACCGCGCCCAAGAGCTCCGCCCAGGGATCGCGCGCCATCTCGTGAAGCTCGAGGACGGCAACGAGATCGCTGCTCGCGCAGTGCTGCTCACCACGGGCGCCGAATACCGCCGGCTGCCCGTGGCGGGGCTCGAGGAGTACGAGGGCGTGAGCGTGTTCTACGCCGCCGGGCCGCCGGAGGGCCAGCTGTGCACCGCAAAACGGGTGGCGGTCGTCGGCGGGGGCAACTCGGCGGCCCAGGCTGCCGTGTGGCTGGCACGCGGGGGCGCGCTCGTCACGCTCCTGCACCGCCGCGGCGACCTGCGGGAGACGATGTCGCAGTATCTGATCGACGAGCTCGACCGCTACGGCGTCGCCGTGCGCGACCGCTCGGAGATCGTCGGCCTGCAAGGAGAGCGCGGGCATCTGCACGAGGTAACGCTCGCCGACGGCGAGCGGTTGCCGTTCTCCTACGTGTTCCTGTTCCTTGGTGCCAAGCCCTGCACCGAGTGGCTCGACGACGTGCTCGCGCGCGACGGCGACGGCTTCATCCTGACCGGCGTGGACGCCGGCGCCGAGGGCCTGCTCGAGACGAGCGTGCCAGGGGTCTACGCGGCCGGCGACGTGCGCGCAGGCTCGGTCAAGCGCTGCGCGACAGCGGTCGGCGAGGGCGCTGCCGTCGTCCAGTTCGTGCACCGGCGCCTGGCCCGCGTGGCCGCTCGATCGGGTGTCCAGCAGTCGCAGGTGGCCTCGCCATAGCGCTGCCCTCGCTCAAAGGCGCCCGAGGCAAGCGCAAGCCCCCGAAGGCGTCGCAGCTCCGCTGATGCCTCGCGCGCTTTCGGGGCGCCAGGCAGGCCCTGGCGCCCCGATGAGCAGTCCTGCCTAGATTCCCTGCCCGTAGTTGGTGCAGCTGGCTTTGAACGACGGGTTGGGGCTCGCGCCGAGCTGGTTGAGCACGTTCTGCAGCGACGGCGAGTCGTCGAACATGCCGATGTGCGCGACCGGGTCGCTCGGGCACTGGTTCTGGATGAGGATGTCGGTGACGTTCGACCCGCTCAGGAACGCGTGCGTGTAAGGGGTGACGACCTCGTCGTGGTCGGTCTCGATGACCACGTACCTCACCCCCGCCGCGAGCGGTTCGCCCGAGCCGAAGAGCTTCTTGTTGAACGCCGAGGTTTCCTCCTGTTCGTCGAGCGCCGGCGCGCCCAGGAATTCGATCAGGCCGTTGATCAGTTCGGCGGCGAACGGGAACTGTTCGACGAACGTGGTGAGCCCGTCGAGCGTCGTGCCGTGGTTGCTCGGCGCGAGGCCGACCAGCTCGTTCACCTTGGCCGCGCCGCCCAGGAACTTGATGTAGTAGTTGGGCATCATGCCGCCCTGGGAGTGTCCGACGAGGTCGACCTTCGCGGCCTTCGTTTTCGAGAGCACGTTGTTGACGAACGACGAGAGTTCTTCGGCCGATCTTTCGATGTGGCCGAGGCCGTCGATGCGCGGTCCGATGAACGGCCACACTTCCAGCGACGCGGCCGTCGCGCCGTAGTTGAAGCCGTAGACGCAATAGCCTTCGTTGGCCAGCAGCGGCGCCAGCGTGACCCAGTTGGAGCCCTCGTCGGCGAGCGTCGCGTGCACGAGCACCACCGGGTAGGGGTGCGCCGAGCTCGGCTTGCAGCCGTTGTTGCCGCCCGTCAAGGCTTCCGGTTCCCAGGTCTCGTTCCAGATCGCCTGCGACAGCGCGCTGTTGCCATACGGCACGGAGTACTTCGCACTTGCGACCGCGGGCGCCGCGGCGCATACGGCGAGCGCCATCGCGGCGATGAGCGTCGCTCTGAGCTTCAGCATCGAATCCCCTCTCTATAGGTCCCCTTTGACTGCTGGAGACGGACCGACTGTCAGCCTCGTTCGCCCTGTCGCCAGCAGGGGCAAACATAGCCGCGCCGCCCGGCCCCGGTCAATGGGTTGGAAACCCGGCCGCCGGGATCGCGAACCGCGGGGTCGTCCCGACGAACCGGTCGATGTGTCCCGCGAGGACCAGGGGCTGGTCTTCGGGGATGTAGGTGTAGGTGTCTGCGACCGAGATCAGCCGGGCGTTGGGCAGGGTCTCGGCGAGCGCTTCGGCGTGGCGGTAGGGAAAGACCCGGTCTTCGTTGGCCCATGCGATCAGCGCGGGGCGGTCGAAGCGCGCGAGCTCGGCGTCCGCCTGAACCGTGTAGCGGCGGCTGATCGCTCGCAGCATCTTGGCCGTGTCGCGACGGACGCCGCTGTCGATGCGCCCTGGTGTGAGGAAGCTGTCATATGCCTGCTTGTCGAGCGGCCGCTTGGTGAGCCGGCCGAATGCGATCGGCAGCCGGCGGATCGGGGCGAAGCGCATCGACTGCACGAGCGGCCAGAGGGCCCCGGGCACGCGGGCGAGGACCTGCAGGTAACGGTAGAGCGGCGGCAGGAAGTTCTCGAAGCACTCGCATGGCGTCAGCACGAGCCCGCTGACCCGCTCGGGGTGGCGCGTCGCGAGCAGCTTGGCGATCACGCCGCCGGTGTCGTTTCCGACGATCACCGCCTCGCCGATGCCCAGCGTGTCGAGCAGCTCGGGGACCAGGGCGGCGATCGCGGCGGGCGAGAGGTCGGCGTCGGGGCGCATGGCGATCGTGTGCGCTCCGAGCGGCAGGTCGGGGACGATCGCGCGGATCGGTTGGGCGAGCGCTGGCACCACGCGCCGCCAGAACCCGCTCGCCAGCACCAGCCCCGCGAGGAACACGACGGGGACGCCGCTGCCGTGGTCGCGGTAGCGCAGCGGCCCCGACGAGAGCGACGCCGTGTGCAGCGTTCCGAGCGCTCGCTGGAACGAGGCGGGGTCGGCCGCCTCACCAACGCCGGCCTGCGCCGAGGCCGTCATCCGCCGGGTGCCGCTCGGTAGGTGCCTTCGCGGAACAGCGCGTTGCTCGCAGCGTTCCAGCGCTCGAGCTGCTCGGGCGTGTAGAAGGGCTGGGGCAGGTGGCGTTGGACGGCGTCCCCGAGCAGGACGGTGCCGAGCACGAGCACGACCGCGTGCAGAGCGGTCCAGGTGAGGTCGGTGTCTGGTCGCAGCAGGCCGTGATCGGCCAGCCGCTGCCATTGGCGGCGGGCGATCGCGACGAACGCGTCGAAGATCTCGAGCGCGGCCCGATCGCCGTCGGCCGCAGATCTCGCTACGTAGAGCACCGCCGTGGGGTGCTCGCGCACGAATGCGGTGACGCGATCGCCAAGCTCCTGTTGCGCGTCGGCTGGCGAGCTGCTCTCGGAGAGCTCGCTGAAGGCATCTGTCGCGATTGCGACCACGTGTCCGTTGAGGGCCTCGACGAGCGCCGCCTTGGTCGAGAAGTAGTGCTGAACCAGACCGGGCGAGACCCCTGCCTCCTTTGCGACGTCTCGGATCGACGTGGCCGCCACGCCATCCCTGGCGAAGCTCGCAAGGGCGGCGTTGCGGATGCGCGCCAAGCCGGTCAAGTCGGACGCCACCATTCCCATACGGTCGTAGTGTACGCTATACGAGCGTATGGCCCATCCGTTTATCGTCCGCTTCGCGGATCTCTCCTCGACGGGGGTCGGCTCGCGGCCATGAGGCCCGTGGACATCGCCGCGGACACCAAGGCGGCACTGCTGGCGTCCGCGGTCATGTTCCTCTGGGCGCTGCTGCTCGGGGTCTGGAAGTACCGCCAGATCGCGACGTCCGAGAACCACCTGGCGCATCCCTACGTCGACATTGCCCACCGGGCCGCGCTTCTGTACAGCTTTGCCCTGCTGCTGGTCGCGGCCTTCGTCCAATTGAGCGGCTGGAGCGAGCTCGTGAACCTGCTCGCCGGGGGCGCGATGGCGCTCTACTTCTACGCCGCGGTCGCCACGTACACCGCGCAGGGCTGGCGCCGCGAGACCGACAACCAGTTTCGCGATCCCGCCCCGGGAACACATGCTTTCATGGTCACTCTGATACTGGCCGAGATCGGTGGGTGGCTGGTGTTGGTGGCCGGCTTCCTGGATGGGCAGGTGTTCTGAGGGGCGAAGGTGACGGCCCCGCGCGCGCCGGCGTCACCCCGCCGCCGGCGCGCGCAAGCGCTCAGGCGCGGGCGCTCAGGAGATGCCGTGGGCGCGCATCGCCGCCTCGAGCTCGGAGGCGTCCGCTTCCATGCCGCGTTCGTTGGCGTGCACCGAGAAGGCGTCCGATTCGGGGATCACCGGTTCGACGTAGCGCACGCTCAGCGACTTGCAGGCGTCGTGGCCGATGCTCGGCGTGTAGGTGTCCACGTAGGTGGCGCCGTTGGCGGCGGCCTCGTTGGCGAGCATCGCGTTCAGTTCCTTCTCGACGCCGTTGAGGTAGCTGACGTCGCCGGTCGTGAGCGGCACGGTCGGCCAGCAGTTGCCGCTCTGGGGCAGGATGTCGGGGTAGCCGACCACGAACACCTTCGCCGAGGGCGAGAGCGTGTGGATCTCGTGGAAGGCGGCTCCCACCACCGGCCCGTCTTCGGCGATCTCTTCGGCGAGTTTGTGGCCGTAGGTGTCCTTGCAGGGCGTGCCGAACGGGAACACCAGGTCCTCGGCGCCGCACACGATCAGCGTGTTCAGGAACAGCCCTTTGTCGTTGCCGCCGATGCCCACCGAGACGACCTGGGTGGAGCTGCTGAGGGCGTCGAGCTGGGGCGGCTGGTCGGCGTACTGCGCTTCGCTGGTGAGGTTCGCGGTGGTGGCCCCCGAGCAGCTGACGTCGCGCAGCGACAGCCCCAGCGCGCTGGCGGCGAGGTGGGGGTAGTTGCGCGCCGACTGGAGGCATTCGAGCGGCGCTTCGGCCGCGGGCGGCAGGATGAACGGGCCGGAGACGTAGGAGTCTCCGAGCGCCACGTACGACGGCGCGGCGCTCGCGAGCGCGGGCGCCGCGAGCGCGCCGAGCGCCACGACGAGCGCGCTCAGGGCGGCCACGCGGAGACACCGGCGGGCGGCCGGCGTCCGTGTGCTGCGCCCGCCGCGGGGCGGGCCGCAAGGCGATACGTCAGACATCGACATTCCTTTCTCCCTTGATGATCGGCTTCGGCCGGGCGGGCCCCTCGGCCGCGCTCGGGACCGCGGGCGCGCGCTCGAGCGCGCGCTCCCGCGACCGAAGTCGACACTACCCGCGATTCCGGCAAATGGAACGTGTGTTTCGGACTGCTTGCGGCGCGGGCGGTGGGTCGCTGCCGGCTCAGGCGCCGCCGGCGGGCGGGAGCTCCCGCATCAGCTCGCGCGCGGCCCGTTCGCCGGAGCTGACGGCACCCTCCATGAAGCCCTGGTAACGGTGCGAGGTGTGCTCGCCGGCGAAGTGCACGCCGCCTTCGGCG
>DASZFZ010000020.1:0-5353 GCA_035939315.1 Solirubrobacteraceae bacterium
TCGCCGGCACCGACCACCCCGACCACGCCACCCAAGCCCGCCTCATCCGCCGATACATCCACTGGCGCAACCGCAACACAGACAACCCCCGCCTAAAACGCCTCATCAACACGGCAAACGTTGCCTGACACTCCACTAGCCCCAGCATCGGTGGCTTCGGCGAAGTACTGTTTCAGGCAAACAACTATAAACTATGGGCATACCAGTCCTCGTCGGGGTCGGGCTACGAAACGTCTTTCAGTATGAACGGTGGTTCGAGCCCCAACAACCCAGAGTGAAGGAGTGGGTCCTGCCGCTGCGGAGCCTTCGGGGATTGCGCTGCACACGAAACCGCGGCTCCTCTGCGAGCAAGGCTAGGATGCGCCAGAGATGCCAGCGGACGACACTCACGGTCAGCGCCTCACAGAACCGAGCCAGGCACGACTTCGCGGCACCGCGCCTCGGCGCATTCTCGGCGAGGCGCGCCGTGCGGCTAGACGGTTGAGGTGGTCATATGAGGATCGGCGTCTGACGCGAGAGCAACGTCGCAACGTGCTCGGACCGGCGCATAGGCACTGGCGAGCCCCCACCGATAGTCACCGACGATATTGGGCGGACTACGACTGGAGCGAGCGCGGCGAGGAGTGGAATGCCTCACCGGAGTGGAAGCAGGCACTGATCGAGGAGGTGCTCGCTAGATGGATTCCCGAGGATAAGACGGTGCTGGAGATCGGCCCCGGCGCCGGCCGCTGGTCGGAGAGCCTTTCCAAACGCGCCGGGCGCCTCGTCCTCGTGGACGTGAGCGAGCGACCGCTGGAGCTCTGTCGAGAGCGCTTCGCGGGCGACGATCGCATCCAGTACGTCCTCTCGACCGGCAGCGATCTTCCCGACGTCGCGGACGACTCGATCGACGCCGTGTGGTCGTTTGACGTCTTCGTTCACGTCGCCCCCCTCGACCAGGCCGCCTACCTTTCGGAGGTCGCGCGTGTCCTCGCTCCCGGCGGCTTGGCTGTCATACACCACGCCGACGGCCGCAACCGTGGTCAGCTGCCCTCCCGGGCCGGCTGGCGCTCACCGATGTCGCGGCAACTCTTCGCTGCGCTGGCTAAGGAGCGCGGCCTGGCGGTCGTGTCGCAGTTCGACTCGTGGGGAGCCGACGGGCGCTATGACCTGAGCGCGTTCGGCGACGCCATCACCGTGTGCAGACGGTGAGCCAGCCGCTCAGGCGTCCTCGGCGGGCGCCAGCTCGACCTCGACCGCGAGCTCCTCGCCGGGGAGCCGCTCGAGCGTCTCGATCGCGCCGGCCTGGCGCAGGTCGCCCGCGCCGAGCTCCAGCGCGGCCAGCCGCGGCTCGGTGTCGCGCACGGCCACCCGCGTGACGGGCGCGCGCATCGGCCGGCGCGCCTGCGACTTGGCCTTGCGCACCTCCGCCAGCACCTCGACGGTGACCGTCAGCGCGAGCTCCTCCCGCGCACGCTGCTCGGCGCCGGGCTCCAGCAGCGCCTCGAGCTCCTCCGCGGCCGGCCACGGCGCGCGGTGCACCGAGCCCTCCCGCCACCACGACCACACCTCCTCGCAGGCGAACGGCAGGAACGGCGCGAACAGCCGCTGGAGCGCCGAAAGCGACGTGCGCAGCGAGAGCCCGACGGAGGCGCTCACCTGCGGGTCGGCGTCATAGCGCCTGCCCTTGACGAGCTCCACGTAGGAGTCGCAGTACCACCAGAAGAAGGTCTCGGTGCGCTCCAGCGCGCGCGCGTAGTCGTAGCGCTCGAAGCTGTCGGTCGCCTCGCGCACCACGCCCGCCAGCCGCGCGACCAGCGCGCGGTCGAGCGGATGGGTCAGCTGCTCGCCCGGCGCCCGCTCGCCGCCCGGCGGGATCGGCAGGTCGGCGAGCGCGAACTTGGACGCGTTGAGCAGCTTGACCGCGAGCTTGCGCCCGACCTTCATCTGTTTGGCGTCGAAGGCCGTGTCGGTGCCCGGCCGCCCGCTCGCCGCCCAGTAGCGCGCCGCGTCCGCCCCGTGCTCCTCCAGCAGGTGCATCGGCGTGACCACGTTGCCCTTCGACTTGGACATCTTCTTGCGATCGGGGTCGAGCACCCAGCCGGAGATCGCCGCGTTGGCCCACGGCAGCTCGTCGTGGTCGAGCTGCGAGCGCAGCACCGTCGTGAACAGCCACGTCCTGATGATGTCGTGCGCCTGCGGGCGCAGGTCCATCGGGAACACCTTCGCGAGCAGCCCCCCGCCGCCCTCGCCGCCGGCACCGGCGAGGCCGCCCGCGCCAGGAGCGCCGGGCGCGTCTTCGCCCTCGTCGGCCGTGCCCGCGATCTGCGGCGTAAGCGAGGAGGTCGCCCACGTGTCCATCACGTCCGGGTCCCCGACGAAGCCGCCCGGCTGGCCGCGCTGCGCCGGCTCGTAGCCGTCGGGCACGTCGGTCGACGGGTCCACCGGCAGCCGCTCGGGCGTGGGCGCGATCGGCTGGTCGTAGAGCACCGCGCCGCCGGCGTCGAGCGGATACCACACCGGGAAGGGCACGCCGAAGAAGCGCTGGCGGCTGATGCACCAGTCGCCGGTCAGCCCGCTTACCCAGTCCTCGAAGCGCGCCCGCATGTAGGGCGGATGCCAGCGCAGCTGCGCGCCGCGCTCCAGCAGCCGCTCGCGGTGCTCGAGCGTGCGGATGAACCACTGGCGGCTCGTGACGATCTCGACCGGCCGCTCGCCCTTCTCGAAGAACTTGACCGCGCGGCTCACCGGCTGGGGCTCGCCGATCAGGTCGCCGGAGGCCGCGAGCTGCTCGACGATCGCGCGGCGCGCCTGGTTGACCGTCCTGCCGACCAGCTCGCCGTAGCTCGCGCGCGCCCGCTCGACGTCGGCGCTCTCCCAGCCGGGAGCGCCCCAGGGGACGTCCAGCAGCCGCCCGTCCTGGCCCAGAAGCGCCCGCACCGGCAGCCCGAGCTCGCGCCACCAGGTGACGTCGGTGAGGTCGCCGAACGTGCAGACCATCACCAGGCCCGTGCCCTTGTCGCGCTCGACCAGCGGGTGGCTGAGCACCGGCACGCGCGTGCCGAACAGCGGCGTCAGCGCCTCGCCGCCCACGAGCCCGGCGTGGCGCTCGTCGTCGGGGTGGGCGAGCAGCGCCACGCACGCCCCGATCAGCTCGGGGCGCGTCGTTTCGATCAGCGCGGGCTCGGCGTCGTCGGGGTCGGCGGCGCAGTCGCCCGCCCGCGCGAAGCGCACCCGGTGCATGGCGCCGGGCCGCTCGCGATCCTCGAGCTCGGCCTGCGCGACCGCCGTCTGGAAGTCCACGTCCCACAGCGTCGGCGCCTCCAGCTGGTAGGCCTGGCCGCGCTCGAGCAGGCCCAGGAACGAGCGCTGGGAGAGGCGCTGGGCGCGCCTGCCGATCGTCGTGTAGGTCAGCGACCAGTCGACCGACAGCCCGAGCGTGCGCCACAGCTGCTCGAAGGCGCGCTCGTCGCTCTCGGTCAGCGTCAGGCACAGCTCGACGAAGTTCGGCCGCGAGATCGACACGGGCTCTTTGCCCGCGTCGGCGCCGCCGCCGACCGGCGCCACGAAGTCGGGGTTGTAGGGCACCGCCGGGTCGCAGCGCACGCCGTAGTGGTTCTGCACGCGCCGCTCGGTCGGCAGGCCGTTGTCGTCCCAGCCCATCGGGTAGAAGACCTCGCGCCCGCGCATGCGCTGGTAGCGCGCGACCGTGTCCGTGTGGGTGAACGAGAACACGTGCCCCACGTGCAGCGAGCCGCTGACCGTCGGCGGCGGCGTGTCGATCGCGAACACCCGCTCGCGCGGCGCGGAGCGGTCGAAGCGGTAGGTGCCGTCGCGCTCCCACACCGCGCCCCACTTCTGCTCGAGCCCCTCCAGCGACGGGCGCTCGGGCACGCGCGCGCGCGTAGCCCGCGCTTTCGCGGGCTCGCCCGGCGCGTCCGCGGGACCGTGCGCGCCGGCCGCCTCCGAGGCGTCCGCCGCGCTCCGCGTCGGTGTCGGCTGGGAGGGCTCCAAGCGGCCATCGTACCCGCCGCGGCCCGGCGGCAGGCGGCGTGGCTCAGCTCATTTCCACGTAGCCCGTGGCTTCGGTCGGCGAGCGCACGTTGGCCGCCACCTTGTTTTCGTAGTTGCCCTCGATCGTCTGGATCTGCCCGTTGGGCAGTACGTCTCTGACGATGCCTACGTGTTCGTCGCCGAACACGATCAGGTCGCCCGGCTTGGGCACCACGCCCGGCCCGTTGGCGATCGCCCGCCCGGTGCTCTGCGCCCACGACCACACCTCCGAGACCGCGCCCGCGCCCTGGCCGTCCTGGCCGATCGGCTCGCCGGCCTGGCGCGCCACCCACGAGGCGAAGTAGGCGCACCACGGCGCACCGGGGATCGCGCCCGCGGTCGCCGTGCGGTACTGGGCGATCGCCGGCGATTCGTTGGAGCCCAGCGGCTGCTCGGCCTGACCGATCTGGCTTTCGGCGATCGCCACGATCCGCTGGCCCGGCGTGTCGGCGCCCGCCGCCTGAGACAGCGCCGCGCCGCCGGCGACGCCGTCGAGCGAGGCGAGCCCTCCCGCCCCGGCGAGCGAGGCGCCCGCGGCGGTCGAGTAGGAAGAGGCCAGCGCCGCGGAGGACCCCAGCGCGGCCGGCGTCTGTAGCGACGCGGACTCGAGCGCGCCCGGCGCGGAGGCGCCGAGTGTGCCCCCGGCTGCGTCCGCTTCTTCATTGCTGCCCGCGGCGCGTTGGAGCGCGGCGGCGAAGCTCGACGGGCCCGCGGCCTGTGCGCCCGAGGATTCCGATGGCGCGGCCGTGCCGCCGCTCGCGCCGACGCTCGTGCCCAGCACCATCGCCGGGTCGGCCAGCGCCTGGCGGATCGCCGACACGCGCGCGAGCGTCGCTTCGAGGCTCATCACCACCGTTATCGGCAGCCGGCCGTGGATCTCCAGTGACGATCGGCACAACGAAAGATAAAGCGGGCGAGCGACCGTCGTCGCCCGCCCGCTTTGGACCACCGTTCCCTCGATGAAGCGGCGGTATGTGGCTCCGCCGGCCTTCCCGGGCCGCTCGAAGCGTTATGTACCCGCCCGGCCCCGGCCTCAGCACCCGGAGGGTGCTCGCCGTTCTCGGGCGGGCTTCGCTGCAGCGGCGGCGCTTGTGAGAGCGCCACCGCTGAGGAAGTCATCTACGACCCGGATCAGCCTTCCAGCAGCTTCAGGGTCGCGTCCGGCAGCTGGTTGGCCTGTGCGAGAATCGACACGCCAGCCTGCTGGAGCACCTGGTCCTTCGTGAAGTTGGTCATTTCCGTGGCCATGTTCACGTCGTCCAGCGCACTCACAGCCGAAGTCAGGTTCTGGCTGTAGGTTTCGATGTTCGACTGCGTGAAC
>DASZFZ010000021.1:0-52139 GCA_035939315.1 Solirubrobacteraceae bacterium
CATCCTCGGCGGCCCCGTCCTCGGGTGCATCGGCGCTGTCAAGCGCGCCGGCGGCGAGCGCGCTCGCGGCGGCCGAGGAGCGCGCGGCGGACGAGCAGGGCGAGGATGGCCTACAATCCAAGCCTCGGCGTCGTGGCCGCAGGGGCGGACGGCGCCGTTCGGCTGCAAAGGCCGAGGCGGCGCCCGAGTGACGCCCGGCCGGCGCGCTCCCGCGCCGGCGAACCCGACCCCCATCCAAGACATGTACGCGATCGTGAAGACAGGCGGCAAGCAGTACCGCGTCGAGAGCGGCCAGCGGCTGCTCGTCGAGCGCCTGGCGGCGCCCGAGGGCGCCGACGTGGCGCTCGAGCCGATGCTCTACCGCTCCGAGGAGGCGATCTTCGACGCCGAGGGCCTGGCGGGCGTTAAGGTCACCGCCAAGGTGATCGCGCACGTGCGCGGCGAGAAGCTGCGCGTGTTCAAGTTCAAGCCCAAGCGCGGCTACAAACGCCGCAACGGCCACCGCCAGGAGCTCACCCAGATCGAGGTCACCGAGATCGCCGCGGGCGCCAGGCGGGCGGCCAAGGCCAAACAGGAGGACGAGCGCGATGGCGCATAAGAAGGGGCTCGGGTCGAGCCGCAACGGCCGCGACTCCAACGCCCAGCGGCTCGGCGTGAAGACCTTCGCCGGCCAGAGCGTGAGCGGCGGCGAGATCATCGTGCGCCAGCGCGGCACCAAATTCAAGCCGGGCGCCGGCGTGGGCATCGGCAAGGACGACACGCTCTACGCGCGCGCCGCCGGCACCGTGCGGTTCACGACGGGCAGGCGCGGGCGCGTCGTCAGCGTGCTGCCGGCCGAGCAGGGCTGAGGCGCACTAGCCCTGCTGCCCGGTCGGGCGGATCAGGATCTCGTTGACGTTGACGTGCGGGGGCTGGGAGAGCGCGTAGATCACCGCGCGCGCGATGTCCTCGTCCTCGAGCGCCTCCTGCGGGCGGTTCTCGAAGAACGGCGTATCGGTCATGCCGGGCTCGACCAGCGTCACGCGCACGCCCGTGCCGTGCAGGTCCTGGCGGGCGGCCTCGCCCATCGCGGTGACCGCGTGCTTGGTGCACGAGTACAGCGAGCCCGGCAGCACGCGCCGGCCCGCGACGCTGGAGGTCAGCAGCAGGTGCCCGCGCGAGTCGGTGAGCGCCGTCACGCACGCACGGATCGTCAGCGCCGCGCCGTAGACGTTCGTCAGCACCATCTCGCGCCAGTGCTCGGGGGTGTCGTTCAGGAAGCCGCGCGCGCCGCCGAAGCCGGCGTTCGCGAAGGCCGCGTCGATCCGCCCGAAGGCGGCGAGCGTGCGCGCGACCAGCTCCTGCTGCTCGGCCCACTCGGTGACGTCGCAGCGGATCGCGAGCGCCCGCGCGGGCCCGCCCAGCTCCCGCGCGAGCGCCTCCAGGCGCTCCTGCGAGCGGGCGGCCAGCGCCACGCGCCAGCCGGCGGCCGCGGCGTGGCGCGCGCTGGCGGCGCCGATCCCCGAGGAGGCCCCGGTGATCAAAAGGACGCGGTCTGTTTCCTGCTCGGGTCGCTCGCTGTTCATGTGCCTGTGGCTCCTCTGCTCGAAATCGTCAAGTGCAGCCCCTACCGATAGCCGATCGCGGCGTCCGGGCTGTCACGATTTCCCCGAGATGCTCCACGATCGCGCGAGAATCCACGTCCAGGCGGGCGCCGGCGGCGACGGCTGCATGAGCTTTCGCCGCGAAGCGCACGTGCCGCGGGGCGGCCCCGACGGCGGCGACGGTGGACACGGCGGGGCCGTGGTCGTGCTCTGCGACGACTCGCTGCGCGACCTGCAGACCTACAAGCGCCGCACCCACTACGGCGCCGGCCGCGGGGGCCACGGCGAGGGCGCCCTGCGTCACGGCGCCGACGGCGAGCAGCTGACGATCCGCGTGCCGCCCGGCACCGAGATCGTCGGGCCCGACGCGGTCGGCGGCGACCTCGAAGGCCGCCGCTGGGAGCTGTTGGCGGCGGGCCAGCGCGCGACGGTCGCCCGCGGCGGCAGCGGCGGGCGGGGCAACAAGCGCTTCGCGACCGCCACGCGCCAGGCGCCGCGCTTCGCCGAGCGCGGGCTGCCCGGCGAGGAAGGCTGGCTCGAGCTTCAGCTGAAGCTGCTCGCCGACGTCGGCCTCGTGGGCCTGCCCAACGCCGGCAAGTCCTCGCTGCTGGCGCGCCTGACGCGCGCCGCGCCAAAGGTCGCCGACTACCCCTTCACGACCCTCTCGCCGGTGCTCGGCGTGCTCGAAGGCGAGGACCGCCAGCTGGTGCTGGCCGACATCCCCGGCCTGATCGAGGGCGCGAGCGACGGCGCCGGTCTCGGCCACGACTTCCTCGCGCACGTCGAGCGCACGCGCCTGCTCGTGCACGTGCTCGAGCTCGCGCCCGAGCTCTCGGGATATGCCGATCCCGCCGACCCCGCCGACGCGCGCGCCAACCACGCGACGATCGAGCGGGAGCTGGCCGCGCACGACGCGCGACTCGCCCGCCTGCCGCGCGTGCTCGTGCTCTCCAAGTGCGACCTCGTGACCCCCGAGCGCGCCGCCGCGGGCGTCGCCGAGTGGCAGCGCGAGCTCGGCCCGCAGGTGCCGGTGATCGCCACCTCGAGCGCCACCGGCGCCGGGCTCGAGCAGCTGCGCGGCGAGCTGCTGCGATGCTTCGCGGGCCTCGAGCGGGACGACGGCGCCGCCGCCGCGGGGCCCGAAGGCGCCGGCGGCGTGCGGCGAGCAGCCGCCCAGGCAGCCGCAAACGGCGACGCCGGCGAGCCGGAGCTGGCCGAGCACATGATCTTCCGGCCGGCCGCGGGCGCGGGCTTCCGCGTGGAGCAGCTCGCCCCCGGGACCTTCGCGGTGCGCGGGCGCGGCATCGAGCGCCTGCTCGCGCGCTTCGACATCGACAACGAGGACGCGATGGCCTACTTCGAGGGCCGGCTGCGCCGGATCGGGGTGCTCGCGGCGCTCGAGGCCAAGGGCTTCCAGCCAGGCGACGAGATCGAGATCGCCGGGGTCAGCTTCGAGCTGGACCCGAGCGAGGCGCCCTCATAGCCCGCCTCGGCCCGGGCGTGCGACCGTCTAGGCTCACCCGGCCATGAGACGCGTGGTCATCAAGCTCGGCTCGAGCGTCGTCGCCGACGAGCAGGGGGAGCTGCGCGAGCAGACGCTCGCGCGCGTCTGCGACGTCGCCGCCGGCCTGCACGGGCAGGGCGGCGAGGTGATCGTCGTGACCAGCGGCGCGATCGCGCGCGGGATGCGCGTGATGGACCTGCCGCAGCGGCCGAGCTCGATCGGCGCGCTGCAGGCGGCCAGCGCCGTCGGCCAGGGCAAGCTCTACCGCGTCTACGACGAGCTGCTGCGCGCGCGCGGCGTGACCAGCGCGCAGGTGCTGCTGACGTTCTTCGACATGAGCGCGCGCACCCACTACCTGAACGCGCGCCAGACGCTCAGCACGCTGCTGGAATGGCGGGTGCTGCCGGTGATCAACGAGAACGACACGACCGCCACCGACGAGATCTCCTTCGGCGACAACGACTTCCTGGCCGCGCAGGTGGCGGTGCTGGTGGCCGCCGACGAGCTGATCCTCGCGACCGACATCGACGGCCTGTTCACGGCCGACCCGCGCCTGCATCCCGACGCGCGCGTGGTCGCCGAGGTGAGCGACTTCCAGGCGCTGCAGGATCTCGAGATCGGCCACACGACCTCGCCGCTGGGCTCGGGCGGGATGCGCTCGAAGGTCGTGGCGGCCGAGATGGCGACCGCCGCCGGGATCGCGACCGTGATCTGCAACGGCCTGCGCCCGGAGGCGCTCGCGGCGGTGCTCGCGGGCGAGCGCGAGGGCACGCGCTTCCCCGCGCGCGAGGCGCGCTACTCGAGCTTCAAGCTGTGGCTGAAGTACGCCAAGCCGGCGCGCGGCACCGTGGTGGTCGACGCGGGCGCCGCGCGGGCGCTGCGCGAGGGCGCCGCCAGCCTGCTTCCCGTCGGCGTGACCGAAGTCAAGGGCAGCTTCGACGCGGGTGACGCGGTCGAGATCGTCGAACGCGACGAGCCCGCCGGGGGCAGGCTGCGGCCCGTCGCCAAGGGAATCACCAGCTACTCGTCCGATGAGCTCGAGAGCGTCGCCGGAATGAAGTCCGCGTCGGTCCGCAACGTGCTGCCGCGTGCGACCGAGGAGGCCGTGCACCGCGACTACCTCGTGCTCGACTGATCGGCGCCCGAGCTGTCGTACCCTGTATCGATGGCAACCGTCGCCGTCAGCGTCGCCGACACCTGCCGCGAGGCCAAGCGCGCGGCGCGCGCGCTCGCGCAGGCCGACACGGCCGTCAAGGACGCGGCGCTCGAGGCGATCGCGGCGGCCCTCGAAGGGCGCCTCGAGGAGATCCTCGAGGCCAACGAGACCGACGTGCGGGCGGCGCGCGAGGCCGGCATCGGCGCGGCGCTGCTGGATCGGCTGCGCCTGAACGCGGATCGCGTCGCGCAGGTCGCGCGCGCCGTGCGCCAGATCGCCGCGCTGGCGGACCCCGTCGGCGAGGTGATCGACGGGCGGCGCCTGCCGAACGGCCTGGACGTGCGCAAGGTGCGCGTGCCGCTGGGCGTCGTCGCGGTCGTCTACGAGGCGCGCCCGAACGTCACGATCGACGCGGCCGCGCTGTGCCTGAAGTCGGGCAACGCGATCGTGCTGCGCGGCTCCTCCTCGGCGACCCACTCCAACGCCGCGCTCGCGCAGATCGCCGCCGATGCCGCGCTCGACGCCGGGCTGCCGGCGGGGGCGATCGGCCTCGTCGCGGGCGGCGGGCGCGAGGAGCTCGCCGAGCTCGCCACCCAGAGGCAGAGCGTCGACCTGATCATCCCGCGCGGCGGCGAGGGGCTGAAGGAGGCGCTGCAGGCGGTTGCGACCGTGCCCGTCATGTACGCGGCCTCGGGCAACTGCCACGTGTACGTCGACGCGTCCGCCGACCGCGAGCAGGCGCAGCGGATCGTCCTCAACGCCAAGACCCAGCGTCCGGGCGTCTGCAACGCGGCCGAGACGCTGCTCGTGCACGAGCGTATCGCTGACGAGCTGCTGCCCGGGCTGGTGTCCGCGCTCGCGGCGGCCGGCGTGGCGATCCGCGCCGACGCACGCTGCCGCGACGCTCTCGGCGAGCACCACGCGATCCCCGATCTAAAAATCGACGACGCCACCGAGGAGGACTGGGCGAGCGAGTACCTCGCGCCGATCCTCGCGGTCGGCGTGGTCGACTCGGTCGAGCAGGCGATCGAGCACATCGCGCGCTACGGCAGCGGCCACTCGGAGGCGATCGTGACCCGTGACACGGCCGCGGCGCGGGCCTTCCAGCTCGGCGTGGACGCGGCCTGCGTGTACGTCAACGCCTCCACGCGCTTCACCGACGGGGGCGAGTTCGGCATGGGCGCGGAGATCGGCAACTCCACCCAGAAGCTGCACGCGCGCGGTCCGATCGGCCTGCGCGAGCTGTGCACGTTCAAGTACCTCGTCGAGGGCGACGGACACGTCCGCGACTGAGCGCCCCGCTCCCACGGCCGAGCGCGGCAGGCTCGGGGTGCTCGGGGGGACTTTCAACCCGCCCCACCGGGGCCACCTCGAGCTCGCGCGCCACGCCCGCAGCGAGCTGGCGCTCGGGCGGGTGCTGCTGATGCCCGCCCACACGGCGCCCTTCAAGGCGCGCGGCGAGGGCGGCTCCGACCCCGGGCCCGAGCACCGCCTGCGCATGTGCCGGCTGGCCGCCGAGGGCGTCGACGGCGTCGACGTGTGCGCCCTGGAGATCGAGCGGGGCGGCGTGTCCTACACCGTCGATACCCTGAGCTCACTGCATGCCAGCCATCCTGAGGCGGAGCTGACGTTGATCGTAGGAGCCGACGTGGCCGGCACGCTCGCGTCCTGGCGCGAGCCCGAGCGACTGCTGGAGCTGGCCGACGTGGCGGTCGCGACGCGGCCGGGCGCGCCCCGGCGCGCGCTGCCGGCGGGCGCGCGCGCGAGCTTCCTGGAGATGCCGGCGATCGACGCGTCCTCCTCGACCGTGCGCGCGCGGGTCGCGGCGGGCGAGCCGGTGCAGGAGCTCGTCGGCGGCCCCGTCGCGCGCTACATCGCCGAGCACGGCCTGTATCGCGACCGGCCCGGAGGCGACTCGTGAGCGCCCGGCCCAGCGGCTCCCCGGCGACACGCGGGCCGGCCGGCCGCGGCCAGGCGAGAATGCAGGGCGAGCAGCTGCTCGGCGAGATCGTGCGCTACGCCGAGGACAAGAAGGCGATCGACCTCGTCGAGCTCGACCTGCGCGGCGTGCTCGGCTACACCGACTACTTCGTGATCTGCTCGGGCAACACCGGCCGCCAGGCCAAGGCGATCCACGACGGCATCCTCGAGGGGCTCAAGCGCGAGCACGAGCGCCTGCCGCGCCGCGTCGAGGGCTCGGCCGACACGGGCTGGATCCTGATGGACTACCTCGACGTGGTCGTCCACGTCTTCACGCCCGAGACGCGCGAGTTCTACCGCCTGGAGCAGCTGTGGGGGGAGGCGCCGGCGCGCACGCCAGTCGGAGACGAGTCATCCGAACTTTCCAATTCGGGTTGACTGGCCGGACAGCCAGCGGTTAGGGTCGCAGCGATAGCGCCGCGGAGGGCGGCGCGTGGAACAGGAGCCGTGCGCGGTCCCGTCCGCCGCGGCTCGAAAGGGGACCATCCATGCCTCGCTCGATCGCCGGTCGAGGGACCGGTCACGTATTGCCAACCCTGGCGTTGCTGGCCTGCGCGACGCTCGTCTATCTGGGCGCGTGCGCGCAGAGCGCCCACGCCGAAGGCCCGGGCAACGGCACGCCCTACACGGTCAGCCTCGGCGACTCCTACATCTCCGGGGAGGCCGGCCGCTGGGCCGGCAACACCAACGAAAGCTCCTCCAAGATCGACGCGCTCGGGGAAACCGCCTACTACGACAACTCGACGGATACGGGCGAACTGATCAAGGGCTGCCACCGCTCGAAATCGGCCGAGGTGCACATCGGCGGCGGCGTCGAAGGCGAGAACCTCGCGTGCTCGGGCGCCAAGACATCGAGCTTCACCAACGAAGAAGGCGAATTCAAGCCGGGCCTCGACTTCTACAACTCAGGCGGCCACGAAGGCCAGGCGCTGATGCTCCAGCACTTCGCCGCCGCCCACAACGTCAAGCTCGTGGCGATCTCGATCGGCGGCAACAACTTCAACTTCGCGAGCATCGTCGAGACGTGCGTGGAGGACTGGCTGCTCTCGCCCGAATGGTGGCCCGACTACTGCAGCGAAGAAAGCTCGGTCACGAACAACTTCAGCTCGAGCAACGTCTCCAAGGTCAAGGGCGAAATCGAGACGGCGATCAAGAACGTCGCGAGCGCGATGACGAACGCCGGCTACAGCTCCTCGCAGTACTCGATCCTCGTGCAGGACTACCCCTCGCCGATCCCCAACGGCTCTGAATTCCGCTACTCGCAGAGCGGCTACACGCGCCAGGAAGTCGGCGGCTGCGGATTCTGGAACAAAGACGCCAACTACGCCAACTCGACGATGCTGCCGACGATCGACGGCGCCGTGTTCGGCGCGGCCGAAGCCAGCGGCCTGTCCAACGTCAAGCTGATGCAGCTGTCCTCCGCCTTCAACGGCCACAGGCTCTGCGAAAAGGGCGTCGGGCTGCTCGAGGAAGAGGGCCTGTCCTCCTGGAAAGCCGCCGAAGCGGTCAACAAGACCGAGTGGATCAACCAGATCCGCACGATCACGGCGATCTTCCCGCCTTATGAGATCCAGGAAGACCTGCACCCCAACTACTGGGCGCAGCTTGCGCTGCGCAACTGCCTGACGCAGGCCTACAACGGCGGGACGCCGAAGGGCGGGACCTGTACCATCTCAGCGAAAGGCCTCAACTCAGCGGGCGAGCCGAACATGTCGCTGCACTGACCAGCGGCCGTTCGGCCACTGGGGGCGCCGGGAGGGTGGCCCACCCTCCCGGCGCCATGCCCGCTCGGTTGCGCTTGCCAAGCCCGCCGGCGTCCGTCTTTTCGCGCCCCGCTTGCTGCCAAGATGCGGTGGGTGAGCTCCGGGGGCGCCAGCCACACGCCGCGGGTCAGAGCGGTGATGCGCGACGGCGAGCGGGTCACGCCGCTCGAGCTGTTCTTCGACCTCGTGTTCGTGCTGGCGCTCACCCAGTGCACGACGCTGATCACGCGCACGCCGACGTGGCGGGGGATGCTGCGCGCCGTGCTCGCGCTGGCCGTGCTGTGGTGGTCGTGGGGCGGCTACGCGTGGCTGACGAGCGTGCTCGACCCGGAGGAGGGGACGGTGCGACTGGCGATGTTCGCGGCGATGGCCGCGTTCCTGGTAGCGGCCCTGTGCCTGCCCGGCGCGTTCGGCTCGGAGGCCGTGCTGTTCGCCTGCGCCTACGCGGTCGTGCGCGCCGCGCACATCGCGCTGTTCCTGATCGCCAGCCGCGACGACCACGAGCTGCGCCACTCCGTGCTAGCGCTCTCGGTCAGCACCGCGATCGGCGTCGGCCTGCTGCTCGTGGCGGCTCTGGCCGGCGGCGCCGCGCAGCTGGCGCTGTGGGGCGCGGCGCTGCTGATCGACGCCGGCGGCCCCTACCTGTTCGGCGTCGAGGGCTGGAAGCTCGTGCCGGGCCACTTCGCCGAGCGCCACGGCGCGATCGTGATCATCGCGCTGGGCGAGTCGGTGGCGGCGATCGGGATCGGCGCGCGGCCGGCGATCGGCGCGGGCGTCGTGGTCGCGGCGGTCCTCGGCATGGCCGTCGCCGGGGGGCTGTGGTGGACCTACTTCGACGTCAGCGCGATCGTCGCCGGGCGTCGCCTCGCGGCGGCCCCGGAAGGCCGCGAGCGCAACGCGATCGCGCGCGACTCCTACTCCTACCTGCACTTCCCGATGATCGCCGGCATCGCGCTGGTCGCGGTCGGCATCAAGCGCACGCTGCTCTACGTCGACGACCCGTTGAAGCTCGTGCCGGCGGTCGCGCTGCTGGGCGGCGCCGCCATGTACCTGCTCGCCCACGTCGCCTTCCGTCTGCGCAACATGCACGCGCTGAGCGTCAGGCGCCTGGTGTGCGCGCTCGTGCTGCTCGCGCTCGTGCCCGCCGGCGCCGCGCTGCCGGCGCTCGCCACGCTCGGCCTGCTCGCGGCGGCGCTGGTGGCGCTGATCGCCTACGAGGTCCTGCGCTATGCCGAGGTGCGCGAGCGCGTGCGGCACCGCCCGGCCGAGGGGATCTCCGCCTAGCCCTCGGGGAGCGCGGAGGCCGCGCTCGCGGCGGGCGCGACCGGCGCCAGGCGGGCGCGCACGAGCGCCAGCATCAGTCCCTGCACGAGCAGCGCGAGCGCGGTGGCGAGCGCGAAGGCGGCGCCCGTCTGCAGGTGGTGCAGCGCCAGCGACAGCGAGAAGCAGAACAGCGCGAAGGCGCCGAAGCCGCTGACCAGGCCGCGCAGCAGCCGCAGCAGCTCGTCGAGCCCCCGCTGGGCGTGGGTGAAGGTCGCGAGCACCGTCGTGATCACGGGGAACGGCGCGAGCAGGCCGCTCAGCTGCGGGCCGAGCCAGCCGGAGACGGCGGTCAGCGCGAGCACCAGCGAGAGGGCGCAGGATGCCCGCAGCGGCAGGTCCCAGCCGGGCGGCGCCGCGTGCTCGCGCAGGTGCGAAGCGGGCCGCGGGAGCAGCACGAGGCCGGCCGCCAGCGCCACGGCCACGAGCGCGAGCGCAACTCCCGGTGGCGGTGAGAGGGCGCTGAAGATGACCGTCGCCACGCCGAACGCGAGCCAGCCGGCGAGCATGCTCGTGCCCCAGAACAGGCGCGGCGCCAGGCGCGCGTACACGAGCACGAACGCGATCAGCGAGACCAGGCCGAGCAGCGTGCCCTGGGCCGCGCCGGCGGCGAAGCCGCGGCCGTGCGCGAGCGCGTACACCAGCAGGATCGGCCCGGCGACGACCGGCAGCCCGCCGACCAGGCCGCCGACGACGGTGCCGAAGCGCCGCGCGACCAGCGACGCGCCGACCACGAAGGCGGGCGCGAGCAGCAGCTTGACGGCGAGCAGCACCCTTACATGATCGCCGAAAAGGCGGTGCGTCCGAAACCCTGGCGCGCGCGGAGGCTCAGCCGATCTGGCTGAAGAGCGACAGCTCGCCGGAGAGCTGTTCGTACAGACGCCGGCGCATGCGCGTGTGGATCTGCGAGATGCGGCTCTCGGAGACCCCGAGCCGCTCGCCGATGCGTCGCAACGTCATGCCCTCGACATACAGCAGCACCGCGACTTCGCGCTCCTGGCGGCTGAGCCGCGCGAAGGCCCTGCGAAAGCGCGCCTTGGCTTCCCGGCGTTCGGCGCTGGCGACCGGGTCGGCATCCCTGTCCTCGCTCTCCAGCGTGTCGATGTGCTCGACCGTGGCGCCCTGCTCGGCGCTCACCGGCCGGTTGAGCGAGCTGACCTCGGCGAGCGCGAGCTCGTCCAGGCGCAGGCGCAGCCCGGGCGCGCTCACGCCGAGCTCGCCGGCCAGCTCCTCGTGCGTCGGCCGGCGCTCGTGGCTTGCGGCGAAGCTCTCCCGGGCGGCGTTGATCGCGCGCTCGTCGCGGCGCAGCGAGCGCGGCGCCCAGTCCTGGCGGCGCAGCTCGTCGAGCACGGCGCCCTGGATGCGGGTCCACGCGTACTGTTCGAGCGTCGCGCCGCGCGCGGGGTCATAGCGCTCGATCGCGCCGATCAGCGCCTCGAGGCCGCAGGAGAGGAAGTCCTCGACGTCGCAGTGAGCCGGGACCGAGCGCACCTTGCGGTGCACGATGTAGCGGACCATCGGCATCAGCATGAAGATCAGCCGGTCGCGTGTGCGCCGATCGCCGCTCAGGCTGTACTCCTCCCAGGTGGCGAGCACCTCGGGTGCGGTGGGCCTGGGGGCTGCGGGCTTCGTGCCGCCGACTGCTGGCTTCGTGCCTATGTCCATTGGTCTGCTCCGGATTCGAGGGAACGTTGCGTGGCGTCGGTCGCTCGCTGAAAAGCGCGTTGCTCGCCCGGTCGGGCTCCCGCTTGGAGCCGGTCCCCGCGGCCGCGCGCTGCGACCATGTCCCCCTATCGGCTGGAGCCACCCTCCCACTTGAGCCCCGCAATCGGCGCTCCGAGGCGCCTGCGCGCGGGCCGCCGGCGGCCCGGCGCACGCCGGGCGCTCACGCGTCGGCGGGCCGGCTCACTCGCGGCTCACTCGTCCCACCAGGACTCGCCGTCCTGCGCGGCCTCCTGCTCGATCTGCTCCAGCGCGAGGTCGGTCCGCCGGTCCTCGACCATCAGCTGCAGCGCCTCGCCGATCGTTGGAGCCCACACGCGTCGCGCGACCACGACGCGCCCGGATTCCTCGTCGAACTGCTTCCACTCGAGCTCGACCAGCGGCACGCGCGAGCTGGGCGCGTCGGCGGGCACCGGCGCGCCCCAGCCGTACAGGGTTATCTGGGCCTGCCAGCCGTGCGGGCAGAGCTCGCCCATGACGGCGAGCGCCTGCCACTGGTCGGAGACCGGCGTCGGCTTCTGCTGGCGCCGGCGCAGGTAGACGCCGATGCCCACGGCGCCGGTCGCCATCAGCACGATCAGCGGCACGATCACGAAGGTTTCGTAGGAGGGGGCGTAGGTGCTGCCGCCGCGGTAGCTGGCGAGCACCAGGGCGCTCACTAGGCCGCTCATGGCACCACGCTCCATGACCCGTTCGCATCCCCCAGAGAGCAGTTGCCAGCCGCCGACTCCATCGCTGTCCCACAGTAGCGCTCGGATGCGCCGTGCGCGGCACCTCGTCGCGAAGCCGCGCCGCAGGCGGCCGCGAGGTGCCGCTAGGGCCGATCGCCCGCGAGGAACTCGGCGATCTTGGGCCAGGCTCTGGGGTCCTGCAGGAAGAAGCCGTGGCCGCCGTCGAACAGCTCGAGCCGGGCGCCGGGGATCGCGCGGGCGAGCTCTTTCGCCCTGGCGGGTGGCGCGATCCCGTCATAGCGCCCGGCGGCGACGAGCGTGGGGACATCGAGCGTCCCGAGGCGCTCGCACGTGTCGTGCTCGCCACGAGCCTCGAGCTGGCGCAGCAGTCCCGCGGAAGGCTCGTCGGTGGCGGCGAGGCTGCGGTCGAGCTCGAGATAGCCGGCGATCGCCGCCGCGAGCTCGGCGTCGTGCTCGGCGCGGGTGTCGAGCAGTCCCACGAGCGTCCGCACGCGCTGTGGGGGCGCCAGCGCGTAGAGCTCGTGCAGCGGGTAGGAGGCGCCGCAGCGGCCCCCGGCCGAGGTGCACAGCAGCGCAAGGCGCTCGATCCGCTCGCCGGCGCGCAGCGCGAGCTCCTGCGCGACCATGCCGCCGAAGGACGTGCCGATCACCGCGAAGCGCTCCCAGCCGAGCTGGTCGACGAGCGCGAGCGCGTCGCCGGCGAAGTCGCCCATCGTCGGCTGCGCGTCCGTCAGCTCGCGCGAGCGGCCGAGGCCACGGTGGTCGTATGCCAGCAGCGTGAACGCCTGCGCGCCCGGCCAGGCGAAGGGCCCGGGGGCGTTGCGCAGGTCCCCGCCGGTGCCGCCGATCGTCAGCACCCGCGCGCCGTCGCCGGCGAGCTCGTAGTGGAGCAGGGCCTGGGGCAGCTCGGCGATCGGCACGGTGCCCCTGAGCCTAGATCCTCGCCGGCCGGGCTGCACCGCCTACCGCGGCCAAGCCCCTACAGCGGCAGGTAGGAGTGCCCGGGCAGCGGGGTGGTGCGGCAGGTGTGGTAGGTCCGCTTGCCGTGCAGCGTCCGTCCGCCGCGTGTGCGCGCCACGATCTCCACCGTGAAGGTGCCCTTGGGCAGCCCGCGCAGGTCGATCGCGGTCAGCAGGCGCTTGCCCGAGAGCTTCCGCACGACTTTCCCGTCGATCGACACGACCGCCGAGACGATCCCGAACTGCTTGACGTTCTGGATGTGGATCACGAAGTCGCGCTTGCTCGTGCATTGCGCCGGCACTTCGACTTTGAAGGGCAGCACCGAGGTCTGCGCGGCCGGGGCGGGGGCCGGAGCCGGCGCGGGAGTGGGAGTCGGGACAGGTACCGGGACGGGCGGCGTCGGCGTGGTTTTCGTGGGTTCTTCGTGCTTTTCTTCGGGCCCCAGCTGGTACTCGTAGGCGCCGATGTCGCAGCCCTTGCCGGCGATGCCGGGGCGCGGTTCACCGCGCTGGTCGACCGGCTTGGATTCGCCGAGGCCGTTCGGCAGGGCCGGGCCGGTGCCTTCTTCTTCGCAGTCTTCGGCGAGCGGCACCGCGCCGATCGCCGGGCTTTCGGGTTCGAGCGCGATCGTGTCGGTCGGGCCGCCGTTTTCGTGCAGGCCGGCCTTGGCGAAGTCGGGGTTCACGCCGACGAGGTCCTGATCTTCGGAGCTCAGTCCGCAGTTGTCGAGCGTTTCGCCTTCGGCCGTGACCGAGGGATAGTCGAGGTTGAAGCCGGCGCCTTCGATCAGCGATTCGACGCGGCCTTCGCCGCAGTTCTCCGATTCGCTGCCTTCCGGCTCCGCGACGATCGTGTTGCGCAGCTCGATCGCCGCGGGGGCGTCGGGATCGGCTGCGAGGTTGCCGCCGGTGAGCGGTTCGCTTGCGCCTGCGTCCCGACGTGCGCGCGCCGCGCCGCGGCGAGCGCTCCTCCACGTCGGCGAGATCCCTGGTTCGGGTTCGGGTTCGCCTTCACCGGGTTCCACTTCGTTGCCGGACACGGTGTCGCTCACCAGGACCGCGCGACCTTCGCCGACGGCGACCCCGCCGCCGGTGGAGCCCGCGACGTTCTCGGCGATCGTGGAGTCGACGATCGGGTCGTCGAGGAACGCTTCCTCGTAGATGCCGCCACCGACCCCGGCGGACTCGCCGTCTTCGTCGTCGACCGCGCTGTTCGAGGCGATCGTCGACTGCTCCACCGTGAGGTTCGCTTCGGAGGGGAGAGCTTCGATCGCGGGGCGCGAGGAAGCACGTGTCGAGGAAGCTCGCGCCGCCACCTCCTCGCAGCGTTCGGGCGCCGCCAGGATCCCGCCTCCGACTCCGAATTCTGCATGGTTGCCTTCGACCGTCGACTGGGAGACCGTGAGCCCGATTTCGAGATCCGCCGGCAGCGCCGCGTGCTCGACACGCCCGGCGCGATTGGCGCTGCGGGCGTCGTCGCACTCGTCTTCGGTCTCGAACGCGATGCCTCCACCGGAGCCGGCGAGGTTGTCGGTAACCGAGGATCCGAGCACCTCGGTGGTCGAGTCGGGCGCGCCGAGAATGCCGCCGCCCACGTCCTCTGCCAGGTTTTCGGTGACGACCGAGTGTTCCACGATCAGCGTCGCTCCGGAGAACACGAAGATGCCTCCGCCTTCGAATTCCACTCCGTGCTCGACCGTCACGCCGTTCAGTGTCAGCGAGCTGTTCCCGGCGACTTCGAGCACCGATCCTTCCTCGTCGCCGGCGATGATCGTGCTGCTCGCGCCGGCGCCGTCGATCGTGACCTCCGCGTCCTCGCGGACGAGCAGCGGGGCGGGCATGTGCGACTCCGTGTAGGTCCCTTCAGGCAGATCGATCGTGACGTCTTCGCTAGTTTCATCCGCGAGTTCCACTGCTGCGCGAAGCGTGCACTTGCCAGCTTCCGATTCGCAACTGTCGAGCGACAGGCCGGCGCTCGACAGCGTTTCGTCGGCGGTGCTGTCGACCGTCACGGTGCTGGCCGCGGATGCCGTGGCGACCTGCAGCGCCAGCGCCACGAGCACGGCAAAGAGCAATATCCCAAACTTCCCCCGAAGTCGCATGGTCGCCGAGGCTACATCATTCGTCCAGGAAGTCAAGGAAACGCCAAGCCACATAAGTACGCAATCCTCGGATTCTCTCCTCATGTCTCATCACGAATAGGACGTTTGACCGCACCTGTTTCAGGGCAACTACGGTTCGTCGCGGATTGCGAGCAGGGCGGTCTGAGGAAGGGGAGGAGATGGCACAGGGGAGAGGGAACGCGCTCGCGCGGGGTGTGTGCGTGACGTCGAGCGTCTGCTGGCTGGCGCTTGCCGCGACCGTGGCGCTTGCCGCGACCGCGACCGCGGGCGCGCAGGCGATCACCAGAGCGCGCCAGCGCGCCGACAGCGTGCCGGGGGTGCCCGGCCTGCCGAGCGGGGCGCCCCCCGCGGCGAGCGCGCCCGAACCGGCGCTGCCCGAGCCGACCAGCGCCGAATGGCCGTTCCCGAGCGACTTCTCGCACACCTCCGGCACGGGGCTGCTCGCGGGTGGCGCGAGCCTGTGGACCGACTTCCTCTACGACGACCACGGCCCGCTGGGCAGCCCGATCGGGATCGCCGACAACCTCGAGGTCTCCTCGCTCGCCGAGGTGCACGGGGGCTTCGAATACCCCGCAGGGCCAGCTGACAAAGACGGCGCCGACATCTTCGCGGCGGCCGTCGGCTACACACCGGAAGCGACCTACTGGCGGGTGGACTGGAACACGCTCGCCGACGCCGACGTGCCGATCGCCGAGTGGACCTTCGGCACCGGCTCGAAGGAGCCCGCGAGCGCGGAACGATGGCCCGCCAACGCCAACCTGCGCTCGGCCGGCATCCAATATGCGCTCGTGGTCTCCGCGCAACACGCGCGCCTGCTGGAGGTCGCGAGCGGCGTGCCCGTGAGCGGCGCCGAACTGCACACCGAAGTGAACATGGCGGCGCACTCGTTCGTCGTGCGCATCCCCACCAGCGTGCTGCCCGTCAAGGGGAGCTGGCAGGTGCGGCTGGCCGCGGGGCTTTCCAATCCCGAAGGCACGGAATTCGAAACCGTGCCCGCCCAGGACGGGGGCGTGCCCGGCGGGACCAACGTCTACAACGTCACCTTCCGTGGCTACCAGCAGGAGGCGCCGCTGGTGTGCCCCACGGAAGCGCTCGCGGACTCCTCGATCGCGCCGGCGCTCGAAGGCGAGCTCGGCGGTGAAGACGCCGAAGAGGATCACGTCCCGGTCGTCGAGTGCGGCAACTTCTGGATGGAGAACGACCAGGCCAACACACTCGCCACGGGCGACGTCTCGAAGTACGCGCTGACGGTCGACTGGGCTCAGCTGGCCGCCAGGAAGCACACGCCCGAACCCGAGCCGACCGGCTACAGCAACCGCTGGTACGCGACGCCGCTGGCGCTCGGCGAAGGCGTCGTCGAAGCCAAAGCGCCGAACACCTACACCGGCCCCACCTATCTCGGGCGCATCCAGCCATACGCCGTCTACGTGCCGAGCACGTACAAAGCCTCGACGCCGACGCCGCTGACCTGGATCCTGCACTCGCTCGGCGCCAACCTCAACCAGTACGGCGGCCTCGCGCCGACGCAGCTGGAAGAGGAGTGCCAGGACCGTGACAGCATCTGCGCGACCACCGAGGGCTTCAGCGACGGCCAGTGGTACTTCGGCCCGGCCGAGGTCGACTTCTGGGACGTCTGGCACCAGCTCGCCGCCGACTACGACCTGAACCCCGACGCGACCGTCATCTCGGGCTACTCGATGGGCGGCTTCGCCTCCTACAAGCTCGCGCTGGAGTACCCCGACCTGTTCGCGCAGGCGATGCCGCTCGAGGGGCCCGTGGTGTGCGGAGAGCGCGTCCTCGGCGAGCTCGAAACGGCGGCCGGGGGAGAACAGTGCGAAAGCGACGGCAACACGACGCCGCTGGTCGTCAACGCCAAGTGGATCCCCTACGTGATGACCTACGGCGCGCTCGACGAGCTGGTCCCGTTCACCGGTGGCGTGGAACAGGTGGAAGCCTTCGATCGGCTCGGCTACCGCTACTACGCCGTGCTCTACCCGGCCGAGGACCACCTCGTGTTCGCCACCCAGAACGACTTCGCGCCCGCGACCTCGCAGCTGGGCGCGCTCGAACGCAAGCAGGACCCGGCGTCGTTCACGTTCGCCTGGTATCCGGACCTCGACTCGAGCTCGCTGGGCATCGGACCCACCGGCGACTACTGGATCAGCGGGTTGCAGGCGCGCGATGACGCGCCGGGGGCGCTCGCGAGCGTCAGCGCGTCCTCGGGCGCGATCCGCGAACCCGAAGCGCTGCTCGAACACCACACGGGCACCGCCGACGGCCCGACGCCCGCGGTCACCGACTCGCTGACGTGGGCGCCCGGCGCGACGCCGCCGGCCCGCCAGACGCTGACGCTCGGGCTCACCGACGTCGCCGCGCTCACCGTCGACACGGCGGCCGCGAAGCTGAAGTGCGCGGCGATCACGGTCACGAGCGACGGGGCGAGCGCGCTCACGCTCACGCGCCTGCGGCCCCAGAGCGCGGTCACCGACGAAGGCGCGACGCTCGCCGCGGTGCCCGCGGACGGCACCGTCACGGTCGCGCTCCCGAGCGGCGCCAGCGTGCTGCGGGCCTGCTCCGCCGGCGCCCGCGCGGGCGCGTAGTTACCACCCGTCGATCGCGGGCAACTGCGGAGCGCCAGCGCTCGCAACCTGTCGATGCAGCCGATGGCGAGCCTTTCGCCACAGCCCATGAGCGAGGTAGACACCAAGCACGTATTCGAGATCGGCGCACGCGAGTTCGACGTGAAGCGACTCGCGCACGGCGTCGAGGCGCTGCTGCGCGCCTACCCGAACGCGCTCGTGTGCGCCATCACCGCCGAGGGGCTGATCGTGCCGATGCCGCGGAGCGTGTCGCTGGGCGATCAGCAGTTGCTCGACGCACGCGCCGTCACCGACGTCGTCTGCAGCGACGACCGCATGATGGTCGTGACGGTCTGGTGGCGGGCCAAACAGCGGGGCTCGGGGCACGGCGAAGTGCATCTCCTGAGCGAGCCCACGCAGCCGCTGATGCTGTACTTCTTCGATCTGCGCGAGCTTCACGGCGTGCTGCTCGGCGTGCTGGTGCCGACGGAGGGATCCGAAAGCGAGTCCGCCGGAGGGGAGGGCGGCGATCGTGGGTCGGCCGCCGCGCCGCGCTTCTCGACGCTGATCGAGGACGCGGGTGGCGTCGTCTTGGACTGCGATCGGGCGTTCACGCAGATGTTCGGATACGAGGCCGAGGAGCTGATCGGCAAGGCGGTGCTCAACCACATCCATCCCGACGACCAGGCGCGGGCGGTCGAAGGGTGGGTGACGATGCTCTCGAGCAAACGCGTGCAGCAGACGCGGCTGCGCCGTCAGCGCCGCGACGGCACCTACGTGTGGGTCGACACGACCCTGCACAACTATCTCCACGACCCCGAGCGCCGGCACGTGCTGATCGAGAACATCGACGTGTCCGCCGAGATGGCAGCGCAGGAGGCCCTGCAACAGCAGGGCGAGCTGCTGCGACGGTTGATCGAGGCGATGCCCGACGGGCTGTTGCAGCTCGACCCCGACCGCAACGTCGTCTACTGCAACTCGCGCCTGCTGGAGCTGTTGCGCGGGCCGGCGCGCGCGAGCGAGGAGGAGGCCGCCGCCGCAACGACGGAGCAGCCCGAGCGCTCGCTGGCGGCGCTGCTCGCGACGCTCACGGCCGACGCGATGGTCTCCTTCGAGGCTGCGCTCGGCGAGGTGCTCGAACAGGGCGTCGATCGCGACGTCGAGGTCGAGGTCGTGCTGTCCTCGGGCGAGCACCGGCGTGTGCTGATGACGATCCGCGTGCTGCTGCGCGGCGACGGGCACGTCAGCGGTGCGATCGCGAGCGCCCTCGACGTCACCGACAGCGCGCGCGCCCGCCTGGAGCTCGAGCGGCGCGCCACCTTCGACGCGCTGACCCACTGTCACAACCGCTCCTCGATCCTCACCGCGCTCGAACGCGAGCTCGAGCACGAGCGCCACGGCTGCACCTGCGTGCTGTATGTCGACCTCGACGGCTTCAAGGCGGTCAACGACACGCTCGGCCACGCCGCCGGCGACGAGCTGCTCGCGCTGGCCGCCGAGCGCCTGCGATCCGCGAGCCGCGGCGAGGATGACGTGGGCCGGCTCGGCGGCGACGAGTTCCTCGTGCTGATGCGCGACATCCCCGAGTGCGCGCGCGGGCTCGAGCTGGCCGAGCGCATCGGCGCGTCGCTGCGCGACACCGTGACCCTGTCCTCGGGGAAGGTGCAACTGCGCGCGAGCATCGGCGTCGCCTGCACGCAACCCGGCGAGCGTGTCACCGTGGCCGAGCTGATCGAGCGCGCCGACACCGCCATGTACAGCTCCAAGGGCGAGGGGCGTGGCAGCCCGGTGTTCGCGCGGGCCGCATAGCGTCCGCCGAAACTCCGTCCCCTCGGCTGCGCTCGCGTTCAAGGCTGCGAACGGCTCTGTCGATACGGCGCCCATGATGCGTCGCTACATCGCCGTCGGTGCGCTTGCCGCGGTCGCCGTGCTGGTCGCGGCGGTCGTCGTGCTGGTCATGCCCCAGACGCACGAACCCGTGCCATCGGCTCCCTCGGCAGCCTCGGCGCCGTCCGCGAGCACGCCTCCGGCTTCGCCGCCAGCGCGGCGCAGTGCCTCGACCTCGACGGCCGCGGCGCACGCCCCCGTCGCCGGCGTCGAGTCTGCGGCCGTCCCCGTGGCGCGCGAGGCCGCGGCCCGGGCCGCCGGCGCCGGCGGCCTGAACGGCGGCCTGTTCATGGCTTCCTATCCGGTCGGCTGGCACCTCAGCAGCGCGCGCGCGAACGGCGCGGCGCGCTTCCAGCTGAGCACGACCGGCGCCCCGATCGGGAGCCTCGGCATCGGCCCGGCGGGCACGGTCGGCGTGACCGTCGACGAGTCGCGGCCCGAGAGCCGGCTGCGGGCCTTCGCCCACGACGCCGCGCGGCTGCTGCCGCTGAGCGTCGGCACACCGCGCGGGGCGCTCGACGTGGCCCTCAGCGCGCCTGCCCGCACGGTGCAGCTCGACGGCGTCGAAGCCGCCGAAGAGTCCTACACGTACAGCTACGGGGGCCGGCAGAACGTCCAGTCCGACGTGCTCGCGCTGCGCGGCGAGCGGCTCGTGCTCGTCGAGCTCGACGGCGAACCGAGCGCGGCGCGCTCGGCGCAGGCCGGCTTCGCAGCGCTGATGAGCAGCTGGCGCTGGCGCTGAGCCGGCGTGCGCGCGCCGCTCAGGCGGCCACGGCGGCCGGCTCGTCGGTCTCGGCGACGCGCCCGCGCGAGAAGCGCAGCGCGGGGTCGGCGACCGCGCCGTGGCGCAGGTTCTTGGTGTCCTGCGCGTAGTTCATCGCGAGCGACCACGGGAAGCGGGAGCCCTGGCGCGGCCACTCATGCACCGAGCGCTGCACGTAGCCGGCGCCGAAGTCGAGCAGCGGCCGGCGCGCGACCGTTGGGTCGTCGTTGTGGGGCACGCAGGTGTCGTAGCCGTGCTCGTCCATGTGGGCGAGCAGGCGGCCGAGGTGCTCGCAGACGAGGTCGACCTTGAGCGTCCACGAGGCGTTGGTGTAGCCGACCGCGTAGGCGAAGTTGGGTACGTCGCTGAGCATCATCGCCTTGTAGGCCATCGTGTCCGGCAGGTGCACGCGCTCGCCGTCGACGCTCAGCTCGATGCCGCCCAGCGCCAGCAGGTTGAGCCCCGTGGCGGTGACGATCACGTCGGCCTCCAGCGTGCGCCCCGAGGCGAGCTCGACGCCGTGCTCGGCGAAGCCCTCGATGCGGTCGGTCACGATCGAGACGCGGCCGCGGCCGATCTCCTTGAACAGGTCGCCGTCGGGGACCGCGCACAGGCGCTGGTCCCACGGGTCATAGCGCGGGTTGAAGTGCAGGTCGACCGGATAGCCGGCGGGCAGCTGGCGCCTGGCGCCGGCGCGCACGAGCCCGCGCACGAGCCGCGGGCGGCTCTGGCTGAGGTTGTAGACGGTGCGCTGCAGCCACACGTTCTTGCGCCGCGTGAGCTCGTAGGCGAGCCGTGCGGGCAGCACGCGCTTCAGCGCGTTGGCGATCGGGTCGCGCTCGGGCACCGAGACGACGTACGTGGGCGAGCGCTGCAGCATCGTCACGTGCGCGGCCCGCGCGGCCATCGCGGGCGCGAGCGTGACCGCCGTGGCGCCGCTGCCGATCACGACCACCCGCTTGCCCTCGTAGTCGAGCTGCTCGGGCCAATGCTGTGGGTGCACGATCGTCCCCTCGAAGCGCTCGCGTCCTGGGAAGTCCGGGGTGTAGCCCTCGTCGTAGCGGTAGTAGCCGCCGGCGCAGAACAGCCAGCCGCAGGTGAAGGCGAGCGTCTCGCCGGTCGCCGCGCGGGCGACCTCGACGCGCCAGCGCGCGTGCTCGCTGCTCCAGGCGGCGCGCAGCACCCTGTGGCCGAGTCGGATGTGCGCGTCGATGCCGTTCTCGCTGGCGGTCTCGCGGATGTAGCGGAGGATCGCGGGCCCGTCGGCGATCGCCTTCTCGTCCCGCCACGGCTTGAACGCGTAGCCGAACGTGTGAAGATCGGAGTCCGAGCGGATGCCGGGGTAGCGGAACAGGTCCCAGGTGCCGCCCGTGGCTTCGCGCGCCTCGAGGATCGCATAGCTCTTGCCCGGCTGCTCGGTCTGGAGGTGGTAGGCGCAGCCGATGCCCGAGACGCCCGCGCCCACGATCAGCACGTCGAAGTGCTCGACCCGCGCCGGCGCTGCGTCGGTCTGCTCTGTGGCGGTCATGCTCATGGACACGTGCTTCCTCTCGCTCTCGGCCGGCGGCTGCTCGTTGGATACAGCTTGCCGGCTTTGCGGAGCGGCTGCCAGGGCATTACGCTCAGGTTTTCGGGCACAACGATGCATATTGCACAAGGTAGTGGGGTATTGTTCGCGGGATGGACGCGGTTCACGCGTGGGAGCCGCCCAGCGAGCGCGTCGCCGAGCTGATCCGCACGGGCGTGAGCGCGCTGCTGGCCGACCCCGAGGCGCTGTTCGAGCAGGTCGACGCCGCGGTGCTCGCCGCCGCGCCCCGGCGTCTGGCCGAGGATCCCGCGATCACCGCCGCCACGATCGCCACCGACCGCGCCAACATCGTGCACTGGGCGAGCGCGAACATGCGCCGGCCGGGTGCGCCGGTCCCCGCCAACCTCAGCCCCGAGGTGCTCGACCTGGCACGCGACATCGTGCGCCGCGGTCTGGACGACACGACCCTGAACACTTACCGAATCGGCCAGAACGTCGCGTGGCGTGTGTGGATGCGCGAGGCGTTCATGCTCACCGACGATCCCGCGGAGCTGCGTGAGCTGCTCGACGTGACCGCGCGCTCGATCTTCGCGTTCGTCGACGAGACGGTCGCCGGCATCCTCGAGCTGATCGACCGCGAGCGCGAGCAGCTCGTCGGCGGCACCCACGCCGAGCGCCTGGAGACTGTCAACCTGATCCTCGAAGGCGCCCCGATCACGAGCTCGCGCGCGAGCGCGCGCCTGCGCTACGAGCTCGAGCGCCGCCACACCGCGGCGGCGGTCTGGAGCGAGGGCGAGGCGGGGGAGGCGCGGGAGCTCGAGCGGGTCGCCGACGGGCTCGCGCGGGCCGCCGGCGTGCGGCGGCCGTTCACCGTGGTGGCGAGCACACGCTCGCTGTGGGTGTGGCTCGCCGACGGGCGTGCGCCAGACGGCGCGGTGCTGGTCGAGCAGCTCGCGCAGGCGCCGGGCGTGCGCGTGGCGCTCGGCTCGAGCGCGACCGGCATCGACGGCTTTCGCCGCAGCCATCTCGACGCGCTTGCGACCCAGCGCCTGATGAACCGCACCTCGCGCGAGCTGCGCTTCGCCAGCTACGAGGACGTGCAGCTGGTCGCCCTGTGCGCGCAGGACGAGGAGCGAGCCGGCGAGTTCGTCGCCCGCACCCTCGGTGCGCTGGCGGGCGCCGAGGAGGACCTGCGCGAGACGCTGCGCGTCTACATCCGCGAAGGATGCGGCGCCTCGCGCGCCGCCCGCGCGCTGTTCGCGCACCGCAACACCGTGCTCAACCGCCTCGCCCGCGCGCGCGAGCTGCTGCCCGCGCCGCTGCTCGGGCGCGAGCTGCAGGTCGGTCTCGCGCTGGAGATCGTGCATTGGCTGGGCTCGCGCGAGGGCGCGCAGGGAGGCCGCACGCGCGCGAGCGCGCGAGCATGAGCCACGGCTTCGCGAGCTGGATGCCGACGTGCAGGATCGCTGCTCAGGCCAGCACTTCAACGTCCAGCGCACCGATCGGCTTCCCGCACTTCGAGCACACCAGCCGCGGCTGTGTGACCTTTCCGCAGGCGCGGTGGCGCAGGCGCATCGCCGGCCGCGCCGGGTCGCCGTAGTGGGTCTCGACCCAGTGGAAGAAGGCAAGGATCGCCGGATACAGGTCGAGCCCGCGCTTGGTCAGCCGGTACTCGTACCAGTCCGGTTCGGTCCGGTAGCGCACGCGTTCGAGCAGGCCGTGCCGCACCAGCTTGGAGAGGCGGTCGGCCAGCACGTTGCGCGCGATGCCGAGGTTGCGCTGCAGCTCGCCGAAACGGTGGATCCCCAGGTAGGCGTCGCGGACGATCAGGAAGGTCCAGCGGTCGGCCAGGAGCGCGAGCGCCTGCTGGGCCTCGGCGGCGTCAGGCGGCTGCTTGGAGTGGTTCTCGTCCGACAACTAGTTTCAATCCCAAAATAATCTCGTTGTGCAACTGGTTGCAGGAGGCTACCATGCGCCGCGATTGCATCCGACGGGTGCCATGGCGCATCCGCTGGACCGCCAGGCCACGTGTGAAAAGGAGGAGATCGCGATGAGCGCGAGCCACCCCGAGCAACTGCAGCATCTGTTCGCCGAGCGCGCCAACGCCGGCGACCTGGACGGGATCGTCGAGCTGTATGAGCCCGACGCCACCTTCACAGGACCCGACGGCGTGTCGGTCGTCGGCAGCTCGGCGATCCGCGCGCGTCTGGCCGAGCTGCTGGCGCTCTCGCCGCAGATCGAGACGCTTGCCAGCGAGACGGTGCTCGCCGGCGACGTGGCGCTGATCAGCAACCGCTGGCGGATGCGCCTGGGCGGGGCGGCCGACGGCTTCGACGGCGCCAGCCGCGAGGTCGCTCGCCGGCAGGCCGCCGGGGACTGGCTGTACGTGATCGACCATCCGGCGCTCGCCGATCGGGCGGAAGGCCGATCTCACCCGGTTCGCGCCGGCGCGCCGACGGTCAGCGGGTCCTCCTCGGAGCGCCCCGGCGTCGACTTCGAGCAGCTGCGCTACGAGCAGGAGGGCTCGGTGGCGCGGATCAAGCTCGACCGGCCCGAGCGCCACAACGCGCTGTCGATGCAGCTCTCCGAGGAGCTGATGGCAGCGCTGGAGCGCGTGCGCAGCTCGCCGACGGTCAAGGTGCTGGTGCTGCAGGGGGCGGGCGGGAGCTTCTGCGCCGGCGATGACATCAGCGAGATGGGATTGTGGGGGAACGCCAACGAGATCGTGCGGCGGGTGCGCGGCTATCAGCTGATGGCCGACACGCTCGCCGAGCTGGACAAGGTCACGCTCGCCGCCGTCGACGGGTACGCGGTGGGCGGTGGGCTGGAGCTGACGATGGCGTGCGACTTCGTGATCGCGACGGCCCGCTCGCGCTGGGGCATGCCCGAGGTCGACGTCGGGATCACGCCCGGCTGGGGCGGGACGACGCGGTTGACGCGCCTGGTCGGGCGGCGCATGGCCAAGGAGGTCAACCTCCTCGGCGCGCTGCACCCGGCGAGCCGCGCCGCCGAGCTCGGCCTGTGGAACCGCATCGTCGCCGACGGGCGGCTCGCGCCCGAGGTGGACGCGTTCGTCGAGGTGCTGCTGTCCAAGAACCAGCAGGCGCTGCGCCAGCTGAAGCTCATCATCGACCGGGGCGCGGAGACCGACCTGCACACCGCGCAGGGCTTCGAGGCGCTCTCGGCCGGCCTCAGCGGGGCGGTCAACGGCGCCTGGCAGGTGCCCGACGCCGACCAGGGGGCGGGCGTGCTCGGGTTCGTCGGCAAGGCCGAGCTGTGGCGAGAGCGGCGCGGGCTCGCGCGGGACTTCTGGGTTGACGGGCCGGTGGCAGGATGAGCGACGATCGGGGGCACACCGCTCGTCGTGCGCGGCCTGCTCGCGCGGGTCAGTCGCCGCGCACGGCGGGCTGCTGGGGCAGCCTGACCGCGCCGCGCGCGGGCGCGCGGGCGGAGGGGGGCGGCACGACCGGCCCGATGTCGCCGTCGGGCGCCTCGTCGAGGTCGACGATCACGGGCGCGTGGTCGCTCGGCTTGCCGCCCTTGCGCGCCTGCCTGTCGACCCACGCGGCGCGCACCCTGCCGGTAAGCGCCTCGCCCGCGAGCACCAGGTCGATGCGCATGCCGAGATCCTGGTGGAACATGCCCGCGCGGTAGTCCCAGTAGGTGAATATGCGCTGCTCGGGCCAGCGCTCGCGCACGACGTCGTGCAGGCCGAGCGCCTGCAGCTCGGCGAGCGCCGCGCGCTCGGCGGGCGTGACGTGGGTGTGGCCGGCGTAGGCCGCGGGGTCGAACACGTCGCGATCGGTTGGCGCGATGTTCACGTCGCCGCACACGAGCGTGCGCTCGGCGTCCGTCGAGACCGTGCGGGCGAGCGCCGCCAGCCAGGCGAGCTTGTAGTCGAAGTGCTCGGAGCCCGGCTCGCGCCCGTTGGGCACGTACACGCACCGCACGCGCGCGCCCGCGCAGGTCGCGGCGACCGCGCGCGCCTCCGGGTGCGGGAAGCCCGGCGCTCCATCCAGGCCGTAGGCGACGTCCTCCAGGCCGACGCGCGAGAGGATCGCGACGCCGTTCCACTGCGGCTCGCCGTGGCGCGCGAACGCGTAGCCGCGGGCGGCGAGCTCCTCGCCGAGCAGCTCGTCGAAGGCGGCGTCGGCGAGCTTGGTCTCCTGCAGGCACACGACGTCGGGCCGGCGCTGCTCCAGCCAGGGCAGCAGCCTGGGCAGGCGCTGCTTGACCGAGTTGACGTTCCAGGTGGCGACCCGCACGGGCTACTCGGTCGCGAGCGCGCTCAGGATCTCCAGCTTGGCGGCGCGACGCGCGGGCGCCTGGGCCGCCAGCAGGCCGGCGACGGCGGCGGCGATCAGCAGGATGACCAGCGTGCCGACGGGGATCGAGAGCACGTAGCCGGAGCCTGACAGCAGCAGCGCCGTCACGAGCACGCCCCCGACGACGCCGAAGATCAGCCCGAGCACGCCGCCGATCAACGCGGTGATGACCGACTCGTAGCGGATCATCTGACGGATCTGGCGGCGCGAGGTGCCGATCGCGCGCATCATCCCGAGCTCGTGCGTGCGCTCGTAGATCGAGAGGATCAGCGTGTTGACGATCCCGAACAGCGACACGATCACCGACAGGGCGAGCAGCACGTACACCAGCACGAGGAACTTGTTGACGCCTTCGCTCTCTTCCTTGGTGAACTGGGCGGCCGTCTGCGCGTGCGTCTGGGGGAAGCTGCGGCGCAGCAGCGCGTCGATGGCGCCGCGCGTGCGTTCGCTGTCGGCGCCGGGTGCGTAGGCGACGAAGTCGACCCCGTCTTCGCGTTGCCCGAAGGCCGACTGCGCGAGCGCGCGGGTGATCGTGAGGGCAGCCAGCAGGCCCAGCACTTCTTCTTTGAGCACGCCGCGCACGGTCAGCGCGACGGTTTGGTTCGAGGGCGTGAGCACCGACAGGCGGTCTCCGACCTGGAGGTGGTTGGCGCTCGCGAACTTCTTGGAGATGACCGTGCCCCGTTCACCGAGTTCGCCGAGCGTCGCCTCGGAGCCGTGTTCCCATTTGGCCTTGTACATCCTGGTGAACGATTCGGGTTCGATCGCGCTCACGCGACCGGCTTCTTCGATCACCGGCGCACCGGGCTTTGAGAGGTCGCGCACGGTGCCCTTCGTGAAGGCCACCGCGGTCACGGTGCCGACGCCGGAGACGGTCCTGACCGCTGGCGCGACGACACCTGGGATGCCCTGCTGGGCCTGGGTGTTCTGGATGATCAGGTTACCGGCGAAGGAGTTGTGGACGGCTTCGTCGATCGTCGCCTTGGTGCCCGCCGCCAGCACCGAGATGAATGCGACCAGCCCGAGTCCGACGGTCAGCGCCAGCGCGGTCACGAGCGTGCGTCCGGGCTGGCGTACCGAGTTCTCTCGCGCGAGCCTTCCGGTGATTCCGCGCCAGCTGACGAGCAGTCCGATCGCTCCGGCCAGCGCCGGCACGACGCGGTAGTGGCGCGCGGGACGCTCGCCTTCGCGGCGCAGGCGCACCCACAGCCTGATCGCCCGGCCCACCCACAGGATCACCAGCACCAGCCCGACGCCGTGCCCGAGCACGCCGCCGAGCGCGAACACCACGACCAGGCCGACCACGAAGCGCGCGATCAGCGTGCGCCGCGTCGGCAGCGGTTTGGGCGGGATCGAGACGCCCTCGCGCATCGCCGCGATCGGCGGCACGCGCGTCGCGCGCAGCGCCGGGAACAGGCCGGCCAGCACCGTGATCACGACGCCCACGGCCAGCGAGACGATCACCGTGCGCGTCTCGATCACGGTGCCGTTGTCGGGCAGGTCGGCGCCGAAGGCCTTGAACAGCCCGTCGAGCGCCGGCGCGAGGCCGACGCCCGCGAACAGCCCGACGACCGCGCCGCCGACGCCCAGCAGCAGGCCTTCCTCTACGACCGCGCGCATGATCTGCCGGCGGGAGGCGCCGAGCGTGCGCAGCAGCCCGAACTCGCGCGTGCGCTGCGCGACGGTGATCGAGAAGGTGTTGAAGATGATGAACGCGCCGACGACCAGCGCGACGTAGGCGAAGATCAGCAGGAAGGTGCGCAGGAAGCCCAGGTCTTCTTCCAGTTCGGCGGTCTGGTTGGCCGCTTCCTGGGCGCCGGTGCGCACAGTCAGCGTGTTCGGCAGCGCCGCGCGCACGCGCGAGGCGAGCTCGCCCGGACTGACGCCGCCGGCGGCGGCGACGTTGATGCTGTCGTACTGGCCCTGCTTGTCGGCGACGTATTGAGCCTGCGGCGTGGTCAGCAGCGCGACGCTCGTGCCGCCGAACGATTCGCTGCCCGCGAACCTGGCGATGCCGGAGATCGTGTAGGAGCGGGCCGGCGCGCGGCCGGCGATCACGATCTGCTGGCCGAGCTTCAGGTGCTCGCGCGCGGCGGTCGACTGGTCGATCGCGACTTCGCCGGCACCGCGCGGCAGGTGGCCCTCGGCGGCGGTGAAGGACTCGAAGCGCGCCGGCTGCAGGGCGGCGACCAGCGAGGGGGCGGTGGCGCTGCTGATCCGCTTGTCGGCGCTCGTGAGCAGCGTCGCGCGGGTCGAGATGTCGCCGGCGGCGGCGGCCACGCCGGCGACGGCGCGCACCCGTGCGAGCGTCGCTTCGTCGATCAGCGAGGCCTGCGAGCGGGTTCCGCGCCCGAGCGCTTCCTTCTCGGTGACGACCACCGCCTTGTTCTTGTAGGAGGTCGCGAAGACTTCCGAGAAGGAGCGGTTGATGGTGTCTGTGAGGATGTAGGTGCCCGCCATCAGCGCCACGCCGAGCGCGATCGCGACCCCCGTCAGCGCCACCCGCACCTTGCGCTGGGCGAAGCCGCGCACCACGAGCTTGCCCATCAGCCGACGGCCTTCATCAGGTCGAGCGCCTGCTCGGCGCTGGTGGCCTGGCCGTCGTGCACGATCCTGCCGTCGGCCAGCACCAGCAGGCGATCGGCGAAGGAGGCGGCGTGGGCGTCGTGGGTGACCATCACGACGGTCTGCTTGAAGTCGTCGACGGCGTGGCGCAGCAGCTCCAGCACGTCGCCCGAGGACTTCGAGTCGAGGTTGCCCGACGGCTCGTCGGCGAACACGACGGCGGGGCGCGAGACCAGCGCCCGCGCAACGGCCACGCGCTGCTGCTGGCCGCCGGAGAGCTCGGCCGGGCGATGGCTGAGGCGCTCGCGCATGCCGACCGTGTCGATCAGCTGGTCGAACCACGCGCGGTCGACCTGGCGCCCGGCGATCGAGAGCGGCAGCAGGATGTTCTCTTCGGCGTTCAGCACCGGCAGCAGGTTGAAGGTCTGGAAGATGAAGCCGATGCGGTCGCGCCGCAGCTGCGTGAGCGCGCCGTCGTCCAGCTCGGTCAGCTCGGTCCCGCCGATGCTGACCCTGCCGGACGTGGGCCGGTCGAGCCCGGCCAGCAGGTGCATGAGCGTCGACTTGCCCGAGCCGGAGGGGCCCATGATCGCCGCGAAGCGCCCCTCGGGGAACGCGACCGTCACGTCGACGAGCGCGTCCACGGCTGCCTCGCCCTCGCCGTAGCGGCGCGAGAGGTTCGAGGCCTGCACGATCGCGGCGCGCCCCGCGCCGTCGCCGTTCGCTGTGTCTGATGGGTTGGCTGACATGCCCGCAACGCTACAACGCTCCAAGGCCGGCTTCATCGGCCCAGGGGTCCAAGCTGCGTCTCCACCCGTGGGTGTAGGGCGCGAGGATCTTTGGACACCTGGCCATATGGCGCGTGCTCGCGGCGCAGGACCCTGCGATCTATGGCGCTCAGACCGCTATCCGCGCAGGAGCTGGCCGCGACGCCGACGCTGTTCGCGAGCTTCATGGGCTGCGAGGGACGGCGCCGCCGTACGGTCGGCGAGCTGCTCGCGATCTACCGCGATCGCTGCACGCAGATCGACGCGGCGCAGGACCCCGACTGCACTCTGCGCGTCGAGGACTTCGTCGAGGACATGATCGGCGAGCGCTGGCGCGAGGATCTCGTGATGCGCATCGGTGTGTTCGACGGCGAGGTGCGCGTGATCGACGGGACCCACCGCGGGATCGCCTACCTGGCGTGCGTGCAGGAAGGCGTCGAGGCCGACCGCCTTCCCGCGCTGCACGTCGACTGCTGAGCGCTGCGCCGCCGAGACGGCGCTGCTGGCCCCGCCGCAATCCCCGCGGTGGATGTCACATCGCGGGCAGGCTTGCTAGCTAGCCGGAGGTCGCGGCGAGGGCGGGCGCGTCTTCGTAGCTCTCGCCGCGTTCGGCCCTCTCGACGAGCGAGGCGGGCGGCTCGAAGCGCTCGCCGTAGCGCGCGGCGAGCTCGCGCGCGCGGGCGACGAACCCGGCGAGGCCGGCGGTCTGGGGGAGGTGGGCAGGGAGGGCGGGGCTCCTGTATCCGTTTATGTACTGCAGCACGCCGCCGGTCCAGCCGGGGTAGCCGATCCCGAGGATCGAGCCGACGTTCGCGTCGGCGATCGTCTCGATCACGCCCTCGTCCAGGCACTTGACGGCCTCGATCGACTCGATGAACAGCATCCGCTCCTCCAGGTCGGCGAGGTTCAGCGAGGAGGGGTCGGCGACGGGCGGGAAGGCCTCGGCGAGTCCCTTCCACAGGCCGGCGCGGGCGCCGTCGGCGTACTCGTAGAAGCCGGCGCCCTCCAGGCGGCCGGGGCGGTCGTAGTCGTCGAGCATGCGGTCGATGACCTGTTCGGAGGGATGGGCGTCCCAGCCGCTGGACGCCGCGTCGGCGGCCTCCTTGGCCGCGAGCCTGATTTTGCGCATCAGCTTCAGGTTCAGCTCGTCGGAGAGCTGCAGCACGGGCGCCGGGTAGCCGGCCTGCGAGGAGGCCTGCTCGATCGTCGGCGCGGGCACGCCCTCGAGCAGCATCGCGATGCCCTCGTTGATGAACGTGCCGATCACGCGGCTGGTGAAGAAGCCGCGCGAGTCGTTGACGACGATCGGCGTCTTCTTGATCTGCCTGGCGAGGTCCAGGGCCCGGTACAGCGTCTCCTCGCTGGTCCGCTCGCCCTTGATGATCTCCAGCAGCGGCATCTTGTCGACGGGGCTGAAGAAGTGCAGGCCGATGAACTCCTCGGGCCGCGAGACGCCCTCGGCGAGGTTGGTGATCGGCAACGTCGAGGTGTTCGAGCCGAGCAGCGCGTCCGGCGCGAGGTGCGGCTCGATCTCGGCGAACACCTGCGCCTTGACGGCCGGGTCCTCGAACACGGCCTCGATCACGAGGTCCGCGCCGGCGGCGTCCGCCGGGTCGGCGGTGGCCTTGATGCGGGCGAGCAGCGCGTCGGCCTTCTCCTGGGTGGAGCGCCCGCGCGCGACGGCCTTCTCGAGCAGCTTGGCCGAGTAGGCCCTGCCGCGCTCGGCGGCCTCGAGCGAGACGTCCTTGAGCACGACCTCGATGCCGGCTTTCGCGCACACGTAGGCGATCGCGGCGCCCATCATGCCGGCGCCGAGCACGACCGCCTTCTTCGCGACGAACGGCTCGAGGCCCTCGGGGCGGCCGCGGTCGCCGCTGACGGCCTGCATGTCGAAGAAGAACGCCTGGATCATGTTCTTGGCGACCTGGCCGGTGGCGAGGTCGACGAAGTAGCGCCCCTCGATCTCGATCGCGCCGTCGAAGTCGACCTGGGCGCCCTCGACGGCGGCGGCCATGATGTGGTGCGGCGCGGGGTAGTTCGCGCCCTTGAGCTGCTTGCGCAGGTTCGCCGGGAACGCCGGCAGGTTCTGCGCGAGCTTCGGGTTCGACGGCGTGCCGCCGGGGATCTTGTAGCCCTTGACGTCCCACGGCTGCATGACCGGATCCCCGCCCGCCCTGGCCGCGATCCAGGCCTTGGCGGCGGGGATCAGCTGCTCGCGCGTGGCGACGATCTCGTCGAGGATGCCGAGCTCCTTGGCCTTGGCCGGGCGCAGCCGCTGGCCCTGCATCAGAAGCTGCATCAGCGCTTCGACGATGCCGAGCATGCGCACGGTGCGCGCCACGCCGCCGCCGCCGGGGAGCAGCCCGAGCTGCACCTCGGGAAAGCCGAGCTGTACGCCGGGGTCGTCCACCGCGATCCGGTGGTGGCAGGCGAGCGCGATCTCCAGCCCGCCGCCGAGCGCGGCGCCGTTGATGGCGGCCACGACGGGCTTGCCGAGCGTCTCCAGGCGGCGCAGCTGGCCCTTGAGCTCGCGCAGCCCGTCGGCGAACTCGCCGGCCTGCTCGCGCGTGACGGCCTTCAGGTCGTGCAGGTCGCCGCCGGCGAAGAAGGTCTTCTTGGCGGAGGCGATCACGACGCCGGCGATCGCGTCCTTCTCGGTCTCTAGCCGCGAGACGGCGGCGCCCATCGAGGCGGCGTAGTCGGCGTTCATCGTGTTCGCCGACTGGTTCGGGTCGTCGAGCGTCAGGATCACGACGCCGTCGGCGTCCTGCTCCCAGCTGATGGTGTTCGTGTAGGGGTCGCTCATCGCAGCGCCTCCACGACCGTCGCGATGCCCATGCCGCCGCCGATGCACAGCGTCGCGAGGCCGTAGCGCCCGCCGGTGCGGTGCAGCTCGTCGATCAGCGTGCCGAGGATCATCCCGCCGGTCGCGCCGAGCGGGTGGCCCATGGCGATCGCGCCGCCGTTGACGTTGACCTTCTCCATGTCCAGGCCCATGTCGCGCACGAAGCGCAGCACGACGGCGGCGAACGCCTCGTTGATCTCCACGAGGTCGAGGTCCTCGACGGTCAGGCCGGCCTTCGCGAGCGCCTTGCGCGACGCGGGCGCGGGGCCGGTGAGCATGATCGTCGGGTCGGCGCCGGAGAGCGCGGTCGCGAGGATCCGCGCGCGCGGGGTCATGCCGAGCTCGCTGCCCGTGCGCTCGTTGCCGATCGTCAGCAGCGAGGCGCCATCGACGATCCCGGAGGAGTTGCCGGGCGTGTGGACGTGCTCGATCTTCTCGACCCAGTGGTACTTCTGCAGCGCGACGGCGTCGAAGCCGCCCATCTCGCCGATCGCGGCGAAGGAGGGCTTGAGCGAGCCGAGCGTCTCGACGGTGGTGCCGCGGCGGATGAACTCGTCGTGGTCGAGCACGACGTTCTCGTTGAGGTCCTTGACGGGGATCACCGAGCTGGCGAAGCGGCCCTCCGCCTCGGCGCTCGCGGCGCGCTCCTGCGAGCGCGCGGCGTAGGCGTCGACGTCCTCGCGGCTGAACTGCTCGATCGTCGCGATCAGGTCGGCGCTCACGCCCTGGGGGATGAAGGAGGTGTCGTAGTTGGTCTCGGGGTCCATCGCCCACGCGCCCCCGTCGGAGCCCATCGGCACGCGCGACATCGACTCGACGCCGCCGGCGAACACGAGGTCCTCCCAGCCCGAGGCGACCTTCTGGGCGGCGACGTTGACCGCCTCAAGGCCCGAGGCGCAGAAGCGGTTGAGCTGCATGCCGGCGACGGTGTCGGGCAGGCCCGCCTTGATCGCGGCGGTCTTGGCGATGTCGGCGCCCTGGTCGCCGACCGGCGAGACGCAGCCGAGCACGACGTCGTCCACGCGCGCGGGGTCGAGTTTCTCGTTGCGCACGAGCGTCTCGTGCATCAGCCCGACGACGAGGTCCACGGGCTTCGTCGTGTGCAGCGAGCCGTTGAACTTGCCCTTCCCGCGCGGCGTTCGGATCGCGTCGAACACCAAAGCCTCGGTGGCGGCCATCGGTCTGGAACCTCCTGGGGTCGATACTGGGGCGCCGAGGCTACCACAGAAACGTTCGTGCGTGAACGCAAATATAATCGGGCCGGCCGTGTCCGCGCCAGCCACCGCCAACGACTCCCCGCGCCGTCGCAGCCAGTCGGAGCGCAGCGCCGCGACCCGCCAGGCGCTGCTCGACGCGACCGTCGCCTGCCTGGTCGAGGACGGCTACGCGAAGACGACCACGAGCCGCGTGGCGCAGCGCGCTGGCGTCTCGCGCGGGGCGCATCTGCATCACTTCCAGACCCGCCAGGCGCTCGTGGCGGCGGCCATGGAGCACCTCGCGGGGCGCCGCGGCGAGCACCTGCTGGCGGCGGCCGAGACGCTGCCAGAGGGGCGCGAGCGGATCGCCAAGGGGCTCGACCTGCTGTGGTCGGGCTATGCCAGCCCCCTCTATCAGGCTGCGCTCGACCTCTGGACGCACGCGCGCACCGACCCCGAGCTGCGCGATCGCCTGGCGCCCGTCGAGCGCCGGCTGGACCGGGAAACGGCGATTGTCTCGCGCGAGCTGTTCGGCGAGCTCGCCGAGCGCCCGGGCTTCGAGCGGCTTCTGGAGATGGCCGTGGCGACGATGCGCGGCCTCGCGCTGCTGGAGACCCTGCACCCGGGCAGCGGGCGCAACCGCAGGCAGTGGACCTACTGCCGGGCGCGGCTCGTCGAGCTGCTGGAGGCGCTGCCGGCGGGGGACGGGTAGTAGGCAGGCTTCGGCGTAGCATGGCGGCACGGCGATGAGCGGCTACGTCGGGGCGATCGACCAGGGCACCACGAGCACGCGCTTCATCCTGTTCGACCGCGACGGGCGGATCGTGAGCGTCGACCAGCGCGAGCACGAGCAGATCCACCCGCGGGCGGGCTGGGTCGAGCACGACGCGGCCGAGATCTGGGGCCGGACGCGGGAGGTGATCGCCGGCGCGCTGGCGCGCTCGGACGCCGAGGCCGGCGAGGTGGCGGCGATCGGCATCACCAACCAGCGCGAGACGGCGGTCCTGTGGGAGCGCGAGAGCGGCCGGCCGATCCACAGCGCGATCGTGTGGCAGGACACGCGCACCGACAGGCTCGTGCGGGAGCTCGCGGGGGAGCAGGGGGTCGATCGTCTGCGCGAGCGCGTGGGGCTGCCGCTATCCACGTACTTCTCAGGGCCCAAGATCGCGTGGCTGCTAGAGCACGTGCCGGGCGCCCGCGAGCGCGCCGAGCGCGGCGAGCTGGCGTTCGGGACGATGGACACGTGGGTGCTGTGGAACCTCACCGGCGGCCGGCGCGGCGGCGTGCACGCCACGGACGTGAGCAACGCCAGCCGCACGATGCTGATGGACCTGGAGACGCTCGACTGGCACGAGCCGAGCCTGGAGCTGATGGGGATCCCGCGCGCGCTGCTGCCGGAGATCCGCTCCTCCAGCGAGATCTACGGCGAGGCCGCGGGGACCGCCGTCGGCGGGCGTCCGGTGGCGGGCATGCTGGGAGACCAGCAGGCGGCGCTGTTCGGCCAATGCTGCTTCGCGCGCGGCGAGGCGAAGAACACGTACGGCACCGGCTCGTTCCTGCTCGTGAACACGGGCGAGGAGATCGTGCGCTCGGAGAACCTGCTGACGAGCGTCGGCTACCGCGTGGGCGCAGAGCCAGCCAGGTACGTGCTCGAGGGCTCGATCGCGGTCACCGGCGCGGCCGTGCAGTGGCTGCGCGACCGCCTCGGCCTGATCCCCGACGCTCCGTCGGTCGAGGAGCTCGCGCGCAGCGTGGGCGACAACGGCGGCGTGTACTTCGTGCCCGCGTTCTCCGGGCTGTTCGCCCCCTACTGGCGCGATGACGCGCGCGGGGCGATCGTCGGGCTGACCGCCTACGCGAACTCGGGCCACCTGGCGCGCGCGGCGCTGGAGGCGACGGCGTGGCAGACCCGCGAGGTCCTCGACGCGATGGGCGGGGCGACCGGTGCGCCCTTCAGCGAGCTGCGCGTGGACGGCGGCATGACCGCCAACGAGCTGCTGATGCAGTTCCAGGCCGACGTGCTCGGCATGCCGGTGGTCCGGCCGGCGGTCACCGAGACGACGGCGCTCGGCGCCGCCTTCGCCGCCGGGCTGGCCACCGGCTTCTGGTCGGGGGAGAGCGCGTTGCGCGAGCGCTGGTCGGAGGAGCGCCGCTGGGAGCCTGCGATGGAGGCCGGCGAGCGCGAGCGCGAGTATGCGCGCTGGAAGAAGGCCGTTACGAGGACGTTCGACTGGGTGGAGTAGGCGACTGCGATGCGCGGGAGCCCGCGGGAGCCGAGATGCTCGCCATGGGCCCCTTCCGGCGTCAGGCGAGCGAGTCGATCCAGCGCTCCAGCCGTCGCGCCTCTTTGACCATCAGCTCAGGCTCGCGTAGCGTGTTGGTGAGCAGCGACACTCCCTGGTAGGAAGCGATCAGCGCGACGGCAAGGTCCCGCGCGTCGCGCCTGCCCATGACGCGGAACTGCCGCTCGGCCCATTCGATCGGGATCCGCATCAGCGGCGCGGCGTCGCCGGCGAGGGGGCCGCCGCGCTTGTCCAGTTCCGAGCAGAGCGTGCCTTGGGGGCATCCCCAGCGTGCCGCCTCGTCGCTCTTGCTGGCGATCATGCGGACGAAGGCCTTCAGGCGGGCCTTCGCGGTCCGGTTCTGGTCGAGCGAGGCGAGCGCGGCGCGCACTTCCTGTGCGTGAGCGTCGATCGCCGCCTGCACGAGTTGATCCTTGGTTTTGAAGTGGTAGTAGACGTTCCCGACCGGGACCTCGGAGGCCTGCGCGATGTCCGCGATCGTCGTCCCCTCGATGCCCTGCTGGTGGAGCATCGTCCGTGCGCCCTCGACGAGCCGTTCGCGCTTGTCCCCGGGCGCGCGTCCGCTTGGGGCGGCGCTCGCGCGCCCGGTGTCTGAGTCAGTCATCTCACTTCGAGGATAGCGTCCGCGAACAGAGCTGCTAAGTTAGTTGACTCACTAACTCAGGAGGGCTATTCGCATGGCGTCCCCACCCGCTCAACCGTCGTTCCTGTCCACCTCTCGCGGCAAGCTCACGCTGGCACTGCTGTGCTCGGTGGCGCTCCTCGACTTCGTCGACGCGTCGATCGTCAACGTCGCGCTGCCCACGATCCGCCACCACCTGCACTTCTCGGTCCAGAGCCTGCAATGGGTCCTGAGCGGCTATCTGCTGACGTACGGCGGCTTCATGCTGCTGGGCGGCCGCGCGGCGGACCTGCTCGGGCGGCGCCGGTTGCTGGTGGGGGGAATATCGCTGTTCGCCGCCTCGTCTCTGACGGCGGGGCTGGCAGGCAGCGAGGGCACGCTGATCGCGGCCCGGCTCGTGCAGGGCCTGGGCGCGGCGATGACCTTCCCGGCGGCCCTGTCGACGTTGACCACTACGTTTCACGAGGGCAACGATCGACATCGCGCACTCGGCGCGTGGGGCGGGATCGCCGGGCTCGCGTCCGCCGCCGGCGTCTTCCTCGGCGGTGTGATCTCTCAGGGCCCCGGCTGGCGCTGGGTGTTCTTCGTGAATCTGCCGGTCTGCGCGTTGGTGCTGGTCGGAGCATTCCGGCTGCTGAGCGGCGAGCGGCCCAACTCGAGGTTGCGCGACTTCGACGCGGTCGGAGCGGTGCTCGCCACCGCCGGGATGCTGTTGCTGGTCTACGCGATCGTCAAGGCGCCGGAAGTCGGCTGGGGGGCGGCGCGCACGATCGGCGAGCTCGCAGGCGCCTGCGCGTTGCTGGCGGCGTTCGCGCTCAACGAGCTGCGCAGCCGCAATCCACTGTTCCCATTCTCGATCCTGCGGATCCCCGGCCTCGCCGCCGCCGACGCCACGCAGATGATCGCGATCGCCGGCTTCTACTCGATGTTCTTCTTCATCACGCTGTACATGCAGAACGTCCTCGACTACTCGCCGATCAAGGCCGGCTCCTCGTGGCTGCCGACGACCTTCGGCGTCGCGGTCGGCGCCGGCGTGTGCACCCAGCTGCTGACCCGGACGGGCACACGACCGATCATCGCCGCGGGCGCGCTGGTCGGCGCCGGCGGCGTGTTCTGGCTCTCGCGCGTCCCGGTGCACGGCACCTACCTCGCCGACCTGCTGCCCCCGATGGTGATCATGTCGCTGGGCCTCGGCGCCGTCTTCGTCGGCGTCCAGACGGCGGCCAACGCAGGCGTCCCGCCGGACAAGGCGGGCCTGGCCGCCGCGCTCGTCAATACCTCGCAACAGCTCGGGGCGGCGCTCGGCCTGGCGATCTTCTCGGCGATCGCCACGTCGCGCACCGATCACCTGCTGCGCGCGCACGCGACCAGGCCGGTCGCGCTCACGTCCGGCTTCCGCGATGCGCTTGTCGCCGCCAGCGTGTTCCTCCTCGCGGCGGCCCTCATCGCGCTTCGCGCCACGAATACCCGTGGCGCGGAGTCAGCCGGCAGCCCCGAGCCGATCCCAGAGCCTGCGTTGCCGTGAAGGTGGAGCTAGCCGGGATCGAACCGGCGACCTCTTGCATGCCATGCAAGCGCTCTCCCAGCTGAGCTATAGCCCCGAGCGACAGCCGTAAGTGTAGCTCGGCGGCCGGCCGCGGCGGCCGGCCGGGTCGAGCGCGCCGCCGGCCTCCGGTTCGTGGCGAGGGGCGGGCCGCTGCTGCCCGCTGGGCGGCCGCGGCGCGGACTTCGGGCTCAGGCCGCCCCGCGTGGCACGGCGCCTAGCGCCGGGGGATGAACTCGGGCACGTCGAGGTCGTCGTTGGCGTCGCCGGCGGCCGGGGGGGCGATGCGGGTGCGCGCGGGGCCCGGCTGGGGATCCCTGTCGGCGCGCTCGTCCGGGCCGGCGCCGGCGCGGTGGGCGCCGCCCGTGACGACCTGGTCCAGGCGCGCGGTCATGGCGCCGTGGGTCAGGCGCACGTCGCGCAGCAGCCGCTCGGCGTTGTTGCGCAGGGAGGTCGAGAGCTCGCGCAGGTTGTGGGAGATCTCGCCGCCGTCGTCGAGGATGTCGCGCGCCACGAGGTGCGCCTCGCTGGTGATTTCGCGGGCCTGCTCGCGGGCCTTCGCGCGGGTCTCGCGCGCCTGCTCCTCGGCCTCCTCGCCGAGGCGCGCGAGCTGCTGGCGGCGGGCCTCCAGCAGGCTCTCGGTTTGTTCGCGTGTCTCCTGGGCGATCCGCTCGGCGCCCCGGCGGGCGTTGGCGAGCACCTCGTCGGCCTGGGCGCGCGCGTCGCCCAGCAGCCGCTCGGCCTCGGCCTCGGCGCCCGCGCGCAGCTGCTCGACCTGCGACTCGGTCTCGGCGGCGAGCTCCCGCGCGTGGGTCTCGGCGGCCGTGCGCACCTGCTCGGCGTGGGCGTCGGCGGCGGCCCGCAGCTCCTCGGATTCCTCGCGCGCGGAGACGCGCACCCGCTCTGACTCCTGGTGGGCGGCGGACCACACCTGCTCTGACTCCTTGCGCGCGTCGGCCAGCAGCCGCTCGGCCTGCTCGCGCGTCCGCTCGAGCGTGCGCGCGGCCTCCTCCTGCAGGCGGCTGGCCTCGCCGCGCAGCTTGGCGGCGGCGGCCTCGGCGTCGGCGCTCGTCGACTCGGCCTGCGCGCGGGCTGAGGCGAGCAGCTCCTCGGCCTCCTCCTCGGCCGCGCGCACGCGGATCTCGGCGGCGCGGTCGGCCTCCTCGATGCGCTCCTGGGCGCGCTGCTCGGCGCGCTGGCGCACCTGCGCGGCGGCGCTTTCGGCGGCGCCGACGATGTTCGCCACGCGGCTAGGCGCCGCGCTCATGCTCAGCGGCCCGCCGTCGTCGGCGGCCGCGAGCTCGTCGAACTCGAACTCGTCGGCGCGCAGCTCCTCCATCGGCCAATCGTAAAGCGCCCGGCGGGGGCGTGGGCTGTGGCAGAAATAGTGGGAAATATGTCCTTGCAGACAGCGGCGCGGGGGAGCATGATGGCGGCATGGAAGCTCGCGAGGTGGCGATCATCGTGTACCCGGGGGTGCAGAGCCTCGACCTGACGGGCCCGCTGGAGGTGTTCACGGGCGCCCAGCTGATGCTCGAAGCCCGCGGCGGCCCCGAGCGCGGCTACCGCGTGCGCGTGCTCAGCGTCGACGGCGCGCCGCTGCGCTGCTCGAGCGGCCTCGAGATCGTCCCCGACGCTCCGCTGCCCCAGGACGCCGCGGGCATCGACACGTTGATCGTCGCCGGCGGCTTCGGCTACGCGCAGGCGCTCGAGGACGGCGCGCTCGTGCGCTGGATCGCGCGCGCGAGCGAGCGCGCCAGGCGCACCGCCTCGGTGTGCACCGGCGCCTTCCTGCTGGCCGGCGCGGGCCTGCTGGACGGGCGCCGCGCCACCACCCACTGGGCCTCGGCGAGCGAGCTCCAGCGCGCCTACCCGGCCGTGCGCGTGGACCCCGAGCCGATCTTCGTGCGCGACGGCGACGTGTGGACCTCGGCGGGCGTGACGGCCGGCATGGACCTCGCGCTGGCGCTCGTCGAGCAGGACCTCGGCCGCGAGCTCGCGCTCGCGATCGCCCGCCGGCTCGTGCTGTTCCTGCGCCGCCCCGGCGGCCAGGCGCAATTCAGCGCCACGCTCGCCGCCCAGCGCGCCGGGCGCGAGCGGCTGCGCGAGGTCCAGCGGGCGGTGCTCGAGCAGCCGGCCGGCGACCACTCGGTGCAGGCGATGGCCGAGCGCGCCCACATGAGCCCGCGCCACTTCGCGCGCGCCTTCCGCGCCGAGACGGGCGTGACGCCGGCCAGGCACGTCGAGCTCGTGCGCCTGGAGGCGGCCCGCCGGCTGCTGGAGGAGGGCGAGCGGCCGATCGCGAACGTCGCGAGCGCGTGCGGCTTCGCCAGCGCCGAGACGATGCGGCGCAGCTTCCTGCGCACGCTCCACGTCGGTCCCGCCGAGTACCGCAGGCGCTTCCGCGCCTTCCCGACCACCCCCGCCAGCGAGGAGACGGCAGCATGAGCACAGAGCCCAGCAGGAGCAGCGAGCAGCCACGCGCGGCCGACGCCGCCCGGGCGCCGACCGTCGCGATCGTCCTCTACGAGGGCGTGACGGCGCTCGACGCGATCGGTCCCTACGAGGTGCTCAGCCGCCTGCCCGGCGCGCGCGTCGAGTTCGTGGGCGCCGAGCGCGGGCCGGTGACCACGGACAACGGCATGCTCGGCCTGCTGGCGGCGCGCACGCTGGAGGAGCTGCCGAGCCCCGACGTCGTGCTCGTCCCCGGCGGCCCCGGCGACGTGGCCGCCCGCGCCGGCGGGCGCGTGCTCGAGTGGCTGCGCGCGGCGGACAGGACGAGCAGGTGGACCACCTCGGTGTGCACCGGCTCGCTGATCCTCGCCGCCGCCGGGCTGCTCGCGGGCAGGCGCGCCACCAGCCACTGGCTGGCCCTGGAGGAGCTCCGGCGGCTGGGCACGGTGCCCGTCGAGGAGCGTGTCGTGTTCGACGGCAAGCTCGTGACCGCCGCCGGCGTCTCCGCGGGGATCGACATGGCGCTGGAGCTGGCCGCGCGGCTCGCCGGCGAGCTCGTCGCGCAGGCGATCCAGCTGGGCATCGAGTACGACCCGCAGCCGCCGTTCGACGCCGGCTCGCCGCATAAGGCGCCGGCGGAGGTCGTCGAGCTGCTGCGTTCGCTGAGCCCGCGCGCGCAGGGGCCGGCGGCGGGGGTGCGCGCCGGCGTCGCCTGACCGGGCGCGGCGCTCGCGGGCTCGGGCGAGCGCCGGCCGGCCGCGCGGGCGAGCCATGCGGTCGCGTCGCTAACCTGCGAGCACCGATGGCCGAGCGCCGCTACGAACCGCACGAGATAGAGCCGCGCTGGCAGGAGCTGTGGGCGCGCGAGCGCACCTGGGAGGTGACCAACGAGCCGGCCGAAGGTCGCGGTGGCCCGGCCGCGGGCGCCGGCCTCGCGGCCAACTGTTACGTGCTCGAGATGCTGCCCTACCCGAGCGGCGAGCCCCACATCGGCCACCTCAAGTGCTACTCGGTCGGAGACGCGATCGCGCACTTCCGCCGGCGCCTGGGCGCGCGCGTGCTGCACCCGATGGGCTACGACGCCTTCGGGCTGCCGGCCGAGAACCACGCGATCAAGACGGGCGAGCACCCGCGCGACTCGACGGCCGCCTCGATCGCCTCCTTCCGCCGGCAGTTCCACTCGTGGGGCATCTCGATCGACTGGTCGCGCGAGCTGGCCACGCACGAACCGTCCTACTACCGCTGGACGCAGTGGATCTTCCTGCAGCTGTTCGAGGCGGGCCTGGCCTACCGCAAGGAGGCGGCCGTCAAGTGGTGCCCCAAAGACCAGACGGTGCTCGCCAACGAGCAGGTCGACGCCGAGGGGCACTGCGAGCGCTGCGGCGCGCTGGTCGAAGTCAGGCAGCTCGAGCAGTGGTTCTTCCGCATCACCGACTACGCCGAGCGGCTGCTGAGCGACCTCGACGGGATCGACTGGCCCGAGCACGTCAAGACGATGCAGCGCAACTGGATCGGGCGCAGCGAGGGCGCCGAGGTCACGTTCCGCTGCGAGGACCTGGATCCCGCCGACCCGGTCGACTACCCGGTCTTCACGACCCGCCCGGACACGCTGTTCGGGGCGACCTTCTTCGTGATGGCGCCCGAGCACCCGGACGTGATGCGCCTGGCGCAGGGAACCGAGCACGAGCAGGCGGTGCACGACTACGTCAACCACGCGCTGAACGAGACCAACGAGGAACGCGGCAACGCCGAGAAGCCGAAGACGGGGGTGCCGCTGGGGCGCACCGTCACGAACCCCGTCAACGGCGAGCGAATCCCGATGTACGTCGCCGACTACGTGCTGATGGAGTACGGCACCGGCGCGATCATGGCGGTGCCCGGGCACGACGAGCGCGACTACGCGTTCGCCCGCGCCTTCGGCCTGCCGATCAGGCGGGTGATCGAAGGCACGCCCGAGGACGGTGGGGACGAGCACGGGCTGCCCTACGCCGGCGACGGGCCGCTCGTGAACTCGCACCGTGACTTCGACGGCATGCCCAACCGCGAGGCGCTCGCGGCGATCGTCGCTTGGCTCGACCGCGAGGGCAAAGGCCACGCCTCGGTCAACTACCGGCTGCGCGACTGGCTCGTCTCGCGCCAGCGCTACTGGGGCGCGCCGATCCCGATCGTCCACTGCGAGGGCTGCGGCATGGTGCCGGTGCCCGAGGAGCAGCTGCCGGTCGAGCTGCCGGAGATCGAGGACTACACGCCCAAGGGCCGCTCGCCGCTGGCGGCGGCCGAGGATTGGGTGAACGTCAAGTGCCCGGCGTGCGGTGGGCGCGCGCGGCGCGAGACGGACACGATGGACACGTTCGTCGACTCCTCCTGGTACTACATGCGCTACTGCGACGCGCGCAACGAACGCGCCGCCTGGGACCAGGGCGCGCTGCGCCAGTGGATGCCGGTCGACCAGTACATCGGCGGCGTCGAGCACGCGATCCTGCACCTGATGTACGCGCGCTTCTTCACCAAGGCGCTCGCGGACCTCGGCCAGCTGGACTTTCAGGAGCCCTTCCAGGCGCTGTTCACGCAGGGCATGGTCACCAAGGACGGCTCGAAGATGAGCAAGTCCAAGGGCAACGTCGTCTCGCCGGCGGCGATCGTCGAGCGGGTGGGCGCCGACACGGCGCGCTGCTACATCCTGTTCGTCGGCCCGCCCGACCAGGACGCCGACTGGTCGGACAAGGGCGTCGAGGGCGTCCACCGCTTCCTCTCGCGCCTGTGGCGCATGGCGGCGGAGACGGCCGAGCGCGCCGGCGCCCCCGACCCGCGCTTCCCCGACCTCGCGGGCGCCCGGGGCGATGACCTGGCGCTCGCGCGCAAGACCCACTGGGCGATCGACAAGGTCAGCGGCGACCTGCGGCGCTTCGCGTTCAACACGGCGATCGCGGCGGTGATGGAGCTGCTCAACGACTGCTCGCGCCTGCACGAGACGGTCGACACCGAGACCCTTCGCTTCGCGCTCGCGAGCGCCGCCTCGCTGCTGTTCCCGTTCGCGCCGCACGTCAGCGCCGACGCCTACGCGCTGCTGACCGGCGAGCGCGTGTGGGAGCAGCCGTGGCCCGAGGCCGACGAGGCGCTGCTGGAGAGCGACACCTACGAGCTCGTCTGCCAGGTCAACGGCAAGGTGCGCGACCGCGTGCAGGCGAGCAGCGGGGCCGGCGCCGAGGAGCTCAAGGACCTGTGCCGCGCGGCCCCCAACGTGATCGCCCACGTCGACGGCCACGAGATCGTCAAGGAGATCGTCGTTCCCGGCAAGCTCGTCAACCTCGTCGTCCGCTAGACGGGCGTCCCCGCGTGCCCGAGCTCAAGCCCGTCTACCTGATCCACGGCGACGACCACGGCGCGGTGGCCGAGCGGCGCGCCGGTCTGCGCGCGCTGGCAGAACGGCAGGGCGACAGCGCGAGCGTCGAGACGCTCGAGGGCGAGTCGGCCACGCCGGCGGGGGTGGCGGGCGCGCTCGCGGCGATGACGCTCGCGGTGGGGCGCCGCGTGATCGTGGTCGACGGCGTGGAGCGCTGGCGCGAGGCGGAGATCGAGCAGCAGCTCGCGCCGGCGCTGGCGGCGATGCCGCCGGAGACGACGCTCGCGCTGTTCGCGCGCGAGGAGGGCCGCGCCAAGGCGCCCTCGGCGTTGCACAAGGCGGTCGCGAAGGCCGGCGGCCAGGTGGTCTCGCAGATGACCGTCAGGCCGTGGGAGCTGCCCAAGTGGGTGCGCGAGCAGGCCGACCGCATGGGGCTGAAGCTCGACGCGGCGGCCGCCAAGGCGCTCGTGGGGCAGGTCGGCGAGCGCCAGCAGCGCCTGTTGCGCGAGCTGGAGAAGCTCGCGCTCGAATCCCCGCCGGCGGCGCAGGGCGCCACGAGCGTCGGCGCCGAGGACGTCGAAGGCCGCGCCGCCCACTCCAGCGAGTGGCGCGCGTTCGCGCTCGCCGACGCGCTCGTGGGCGGCGAGGCGGTCGAGGCGACGCGCTCCTACCTGCGCCTGCGCGAGCAGGGCGAGCGCCTGGCCGGCCTCACCTACCTGATCGCCGCGCGCCTGCGCGACGCGCTTGCGGTGGCCGCGCGCCTGCAGGCGGGCGAGTCGGTCGCCGAGGTCAAGCGCACGCTGCGCATGCCCGCCCGCGCCGCCGAGCGGTTCGTCGCCGACGTCGCCCGCGGCGACCCCGAGCGCCTGCGCGCGGCGGTGGCGCGGCTCGCCCAGCTGGAGCTCGACACGCGCGGCGGCGCCCCCCTGGCGAGCAGCCGCTCGCCGCTGGCGGGGCTCGACGAGGACACGCTGGCGCTCGCGGCGATCGAGCAGATCGCCGGGCCGGCGTAGGCGCTACTTGCCTGCCAGGGTGCGGGCGGCGCGGGACTTCTTGCGGGCGCCCGTGTTGCGGTGCAGCGCGCCGCGCTTGACGGCCTTGTCGATCGTGCTGACGAGCTCGCGGTGGGCGGTCTCGGCGGCCGGCTGGTCGCCGCCGGCGACCAGCGACTCCAGGCGGCGGAAGTAGGTCTTGATCGTCGAGGTGTAGCGGCGGTTCTCCAGCCGCTCGCGCTCGGAGCGGAGGATGCGCTTCTTCTGTGAGTGGATGTTGGCCATATCGGTGTGAGGCTCGCCGCGGGCCGCACGGAACCGGCCGGGGCTCGCCGCAGAGCGCCGTACTATAGCGGCCTTGTCCGCCAGCGCAGAAGCACTCGCTGAGGAAGCGCCCGTGCCCGCGGGCGGGCGCGGCGGCGGGCGGGGGCGCGTGGCGCGCAACACGGCGATCTTCTCGATCGCGACGGGCATCTCGCGTCTGGTCGGCCTGGTGCGCGAAATCGTGTTCGCGAGCTACTTCGGCACGACGGCGTTCTCCTCCGCCTACACGATCGCCTTCCTCGTCCCGAACCTCGTCGCCCAGCTGTTCGCCCAGTCGGCTCTGTCGGCGGCGTTCGTGCCGGTCTTCACCGACCTGCTCCAGAAGGGGCGCCGCCAGGAGGCCGTGCGGCTCGCCTCGACGCTGTTCTGGATCATGCTGATCGGGCTGGGGGCGCTGACGGCCTTCTTCATCCTCGTCGCGGGCTTCGTGATGCCGCTGTTCATCGCGCCGAAGCTCGTCCCGCAGAGCGCGTTGACGGTCGGCCTCGCGCGCGTGCTGTTCCCGGTGATCCTGCTGCTCGGGCTCAACGGGCTGCTCGTCGGGGTGCTTCAGACCTATGACCACTTCACGATCCCGGCGATCTCGCCGGCGCTGTGGAACGCGGTGATCATCGTGCTGCTGGTGGTGCTCGCGCCCCACTTCCACGGCGAAGACGAGATCTACGCGTTCGCGATCGGCGTGCTGGCCGCGACGGTCGTGCAGCTGCTGCTCGCCTTCGGCGCCCTCAGCCGCATCGACTTTCGGCTGCGGGTGCAGATCGACTGGCACGACCCGCGCATCCGCCAGGTGTTCATGCTGATGCTGCCGGTGACGATCGGGCTGGGGATCGTCAACCTCGACCAGCTGATCAACTCGGCGTTCGGCGGGCTCGTCTCCCCGGAAGCGCCGCGCGCGATCGAAAACGGCTTTCGCGTGTACATGCTGCCGCAGGGGATGTTCAGCGTCGCGGTCGCGACCGTACTGTTCCCGGCGCTCAGCCGCATGGCGTCCAACCGCGACCCCGGCGCGATGCGCCGCGCCGTCGGCAACGGCATGCGCCAGATCAACCTGATGCTGATCCCGGCGGCGGCCTTCATGATCGCGCTGCCCACGCCGATCGTGAAACTGCTGTTCGAGCGCGGCGAATTCAACGCGCGCTCGACGCACCTGGTGTCGATCGCGCTCTTCTGGTTCGCCTTCAGCCTGCCGTTTGGCGGCATCAACCTGCTGCTGACGCGCACCTTCTTCGCCGTCCAGCGGCCGTGGATCCCGACGCGCCTGGCGGCGACGAACATCGTCGTCGACATCGTCGTGAGCGTCGCCCTCTACAAGCCGCTGGGCATCGCCGGGCTGATCCTCGGCACGATCGCGGCGAACGTGGTGATGACGGGGCTGCAACTGCAACGCCTGCGGGCGGGCCTGAACGGTCGCCTGGAAGGTGCTCAGACGATCATGATCACCGCTCGCATCGTGCTCGCCTCGGCGCTGCTCGCGGGCGTCTCCTGGGCCGTGTGGAAGCTGCTCGACGAGTTGCTGGGCGGCTCGCTGCCGGCCGAGATCGTGAGCCTCGGAGCGGCCGGCGTAGCGGGGCTGCTCGTCTACGCCCGCGCCGTGCTGGCGATGCGGATCCCCGAGGCCCACCAGGTCGGCAGCCTCGTGCGCGCCAGGCTGGGACGGGCGTGAAGAAGGCCGGACGAGCGCTTGGCCCGCCCGGCCGACCCGATCTGGATCGCCGTTGAACTACTACGTCCCAGGACTTGTGTCGTTTGCCTGGGCGGCGTGACACTCCCGGCCACCTGGACAGGCCGCTGGGCGGGTGGAACCCGATCAGCGCGTAGCCACGGTTGATCCCTAGAGATCGAGGCCGAGTAGACGATCCGCCGGTGCCACCAGGCTAGTGCATGGCGGCCGGCGCGGCGAACCTCGCCGTCCCGCGGGCTGTGCGCTCGGCGCGGCGGCCGCGGCGGGCCTACGCGGCGGGCGCGTCCTTGTGGCCGCCGGGGAAGGCCAGGCGCAGGATCGTGCGGTGGACGCTGCCGAGCTGCTTGCGCAGGGGGCCGGTGTTGTAGGGCAGGCCGTAGCGCTCGCACACCTCGCGCACGCGCGGGGCGATCTCGGCGTAGCGGCTGGAGGGCATGTCGGGGAACAGGTGGTGCTCGATCTGGAAGCTGAGGTTGCCGGAGAGGAAGTGGAACGGCGGGCGCCCGTCGATGTTGGCGGCGCCGAGCAGCTGGCGCACGTACCAGCCGCCGCGGGTCTCGTCGGCGACCTCGTCCTCGCTGAACGTGTGGACGCCGTCGGGGAAGTGACCGCAGAAGATGATCGAGTGGGCCCACACGTTGCGCACGATGTTGGCGGTGAAGTCGGCCACGAGGGTGGCCTTGTAGGCCCGGCGGGCCGCCTCGCCGCGGGCGCGCAGCCCACTCGCGGGGGATTTGCCGCGGGCGCTCAGGCCCGGCCGCTTGCCCTCGCCGCGCTCGCGCGGGCCCGCGGGTGCATCCTTGTCGGTGTCGAGCCCGGCGAGGGCCGCGGCCAGCAGGCCGGACAGGGCGGGGAAGGCGAGGTAGTCCTTGACGACCTGCCGGCGGGCCTTGACGCCGATCGCCTTCAGCTCGGCGAGCGCCTGCGCCTTTGACTTCTCGCCCCTGCGGATCGCCTCGAAGTTGAGGTCGTGCAGGGCCACGCCCCACTCGAAGAAGCCCATCAGCACGAGGTTGTAGAGGGGCTGGAAGAGGTAGACGGGGTGCCACTTCTGCTGCGGGTCGATGCGCATGATCTCGTAGCCGAGGTCGCGGTCCTTGCCGCGGATGTTGGTGAAGGTGTGGTGCTCGTAGTTGTGCGAGTGGCGCCAGGCGTCGGCGGGCGAGGCGGTGTCCCAGTCCCAGGTCTGGGAGTTGATGTCGGGGTCGTTCATCCAGTCCCACTGGCCGTGCATGACGTTGTGGCCGATCTCCATGTTCTCGAGCACCTTGGCGAGCGACAGGGCGGCGGTGCCGAGCAGCCACAGCGAGCGTTTGCGCGAGCCGAGCAGGGCCAGGCGCGCGCCGATCACGAGCTGGCGGTGGAAGCGGATCGTGCGGCGGATGTAACGCGAGTCGCGCTCGCCGAGCTCTGAGTAGACCTCGTCGTGGATCGCGTCGAGCTCGCGGCCGAGCGCGTCGAGCTGCTCGTCGGAGAGACGCGCGAGCGGGCTCTCCCCCTGCGGGGACGATGCGGCGGTGCTGGTCGGGGGCTCTGCGAGGGTGGCGGACATTGCTGGTTCCTTTTTTGTTTAAGAGAGAGGTTTTCGCGTGGCTCTGTCAGAGGTCGATCGCGACCGCGCCCTCGGGCGCGTTTACGCAGGTCCGCAGCATCTCCCCGGGTTGGCCGTGCACGCGGCCGGTGCGCAGGTCGCGCACCTGGCCGGAGCACAGGCGCCCGACGCAGCTGTGGCAGATGCCCATGCGGCAGCCGAAGGGCAGCTGCGCGCCGGCTTGCTCGCCGGCGAGGAGGATCGGCTGGGTGCCGTCGCTGTCGGTCCGCACGCCGCTCGCCAGGAACTCGATCGTGCCGCCGCAGCCGTGCTCGCCGCCGGGCGCGAGGCCCGCGGGCGTGAAGTGCTCGACGTGCAGGAGGGCGGCGTCGCCGTGCTCGCGCCAGTGCTCGGCGAGCGTGTCCAGGAGGCCGGCGGGCCCGCAGGCGAAGGTCTGGCGCGTGCGCCAGTCGGGGCACAGCCCGTCGAGCTCGGCCGGCCGCAGGCGCCCGCGGGCGGCGGTCAGGCGCTCGTGCAGGCGGTAGCCCCGCTGGCGGGCGGCGAGCGCGTGCAGCTCGGCGGCGAAGATCGCCTCGCGGGAGCTGCGGGCGCAGTGCACGTGGACGACGTCGGCGAGCGCGCCGCGGCGGGCGATGGCGCGCAGCATGCTCATGATCGGTGTGATGCCGCTGCCGGCGCTCACGAACAGCAGCTTGCGGGGCAGCGGCTCGGGCAGCACGAACGCGCCTTCGACGCCGCCGAGCCGCACGACGGTGCCGGGGCGCAGCTGCCGGCATAGGTACGGCGAGACCTTGCCGTCGGGGACGAGCTTGGGGGTGACCGCGATGCAGCCGTCGGCGCGGCCGGGGTCGGAGGTCAGCGAGTAGGCGCGCCAGTGGTGCACGCCGTCGACCTCGACGCCGAGGCGCACGTACTGGCCGGGCAGGTGCCCCGGCCATTCCCAGCCTGGCTTGATCGTGAGCGTGACCGCGACGTCGCTCTCGCGCTGCACACGCAGGACGCGGCCGCGCAGCTCGCGGGTGGTCCACAGCGGGTTGATCAGCTCGAGGTAGTCGTCGGGCGCCAGCGGCGAGGTGAACGAGCCGATCATCGACAGCGCCCGGCGGCGGAGGGGGGAGACCTGGGGGGTGGCGCCTCGTTCGGCCATCGGCTCGCTTTCGTCGTGGTCGCTGACTTCGACTCATGTTACCTCGTTTGAGGTTACGTCAAACATAGTATCCTTGTCTTTAGCATGGCGAGTGTGAGCTTGGACACGCAGGAGGCCAGGGCGGACGGCGGGGCGGACGCGCAGGCGGCCGAGGGGCCGGCGGCGCGCGCTTCCGTGCCGGCCGAGCGCGAGCGCCCGCCGGCGGATCTGACGGTCGAGCAGCTGGCGGCCGCTGTCGGCATGTCGGTGCGCAACATCCGCAACCACCACTCGCGCGGCCTGCTGCCGCCGCCGGAGGTGCGCGCGCGGGTGGGCTACTACAGCGCGGAGCACGTCGAGCGGCTGCGGCTGATCCTCGACCTGCAGGCCGACGGCTTCAACCTGACCGCGATCGAGCGGCTGCTGAGCGCCTCGGGCGACTCGACCAAGCGGCTGCTGAACCTGCGCCACGCGCTGGCGGCGCCGTTCGAGAGCGAGACGCCGGAGATGGTCACGGCCTCCGAACTGCGGGAGCGCTTCGGGATGGTCGATACCAAGGATGCCGAGCGGATCCTCAAGCTCAGGCTGCTCAGGCCGCTCGGAGACGGACGCTTCGAGGTGCCGAGCCCGGCGCTGATGCGAGCCGCCGAGGAGGTCACCGCGCTCGGCGTCTCGCTGCACGCGGCGCTCGATCTGGTCGAGCGTGTGAGCCGCGACTGCGAATCGATCGCGAGGGCGTTCGTGCGGCTGTATCTGAAGGAGCTGTGGGAGCCGTTCGCCGAGGCGGGCCAGCCCGACGAGCGCTGGGAGGCGGTGACCGACGCGATCGGCGCGCTCGCCCCGATCGCCTCGGAGGCGCTGCTGGCGCTGTTCAAGCAGCGCATGAGCGCCGAGGTGGAAGAGGGCTCGGCCAAGTTGATGACGCGGCAGATCAAGCGCAAGCGCTGACGGCCGCGACCAGGCAAGGCGCGCCTCCGTGCGCCGGATCAAGGGCACGCGCCGGACGCCTCTACGCTGTACGCGGCCATGGACCAGCAGCACATCCGCAACTTCTGCATCATCGCCCACATCGACCACGGCAAGTCGACGCTCGCCGACCGCATCCTCGAGCTGACGCACACGGTGCAGGCGCGCGAGATGCGCGCGCAGCTGCTCGACTCGATGGACCTCGAGCGCGAGCGCGGCATCACGATCAAGGCGCAGGCGGTGCGCGTGTTCTACACGGCCAGGGACGGCCAGACCTACCAGCTGCACCTGATCGACACGCCCGGCCACGTCGACTTCACCTACGAGGTCTCGCGCTCGCTGGCGGCCTGCGAGGGCGCGCTGCTGGTCGTCGACGCGGCCCAGGGGGTCGAGGCGCAGACGGTCGCCAACACCTACCTGGCGGTCGAGTCGGGCCTCGAGCTGATCCCGTGCCTGAACAAGATCGACCTGCCGGGCGCCGAACCGGAGCGGGTCGCGGGCGAAGTCGCGGAGCTGATCGGCGAGCCGTCGGAGTCGATCCTGAAGATCAGCGGCAAGACGGGCGAGGGCGTGGGCGAGGTGCTCGAGGAGCTGATCGCGCGGGTGCCGCCGCCGTCGGGCAGCCCCGACGCGCCGGCCAGGGCGCTGATCTTCGACTCGGAGTTCGACCAGTACCGCGGCGTGATCGCGTACATCCGCGTGGTCGACGGCGTGTTCCGCAAGGGCGAGCCGATCCGCGCGATGGCGGCGGGCACCGAGGCGGACATCGACGACATCGGCTTCTTCAGCCCGCAGATGATGCCCACCGACCAGCTCGCGGCGGGCGAGGTCGGCTACCTGATCACGGGCCTGAAGGACGTCACGCTGCTGCGCGTCGGAGACACGCTGACGACGCGGGCGAAGGCCGGCGGCTCGGCCGCCCGTGCCCACCCCGGCGAGGCGACCGAGCCGCTGCCGGGCTACCGCGAGGTCAAGCCGATGGTCTTCTGCGGCCTCTTCCCGATCGACTCCGACGACTACCCCGACCTGCGCGACGCGCTGGAGAAGCTTGTGCTCAACGACGCGGCGCTCTCGTGGGAGCCCGAGACCTCCGACGCGCTCGGCTTCGGCTTCCGCTGCGGCTTCCGGGGCCTCTTGCACATGGACATCGTGCGCGAGCGCCTGGAGCGCGAGTACGACCTCGAGCTGCTCGCGACGATGCCCTCGGTGGAGTTCGACGTGACGCTGACAAGCGGCGAGGAGCTCGAGGTGCACAACCCCTCGGACATGCCCGACCCGGGCACGATCGAGGAGATCCGCGAGCCGTTCATCACCGCCTCGGTGATCGCGCCGAAAGAGTTCGTCGGCGCCGTCATGGGCCTGTGCCAGGAGCGCCGCGGCGAGCACACCGGCATGCACTACCTGTCCCCGGAGCGCGTGCAGATGACCTACGAGCTGCCGCTCGCGGAAATCGTGCTGGACTTCTTCGACCAGCTGAAGTCGCGCACGCGCGGCTACGCCTCGCTGGACTACGAGATCAGCGGCTCCAAGCCCTCGGACCTGGTCAAGCTCGACGTGCTGCTCGCCGGCGACAAGGTCGACGCGCTGTCGATGATCGTGCACCGCGAGAAGGCCTACGAGATGGGCCGCACGCTCACCGAAAAGCTGCGCAAACGGATACCGCGCCAGCAGTACGACGTGCCGATCCAGGCGGCGATCGGCGCGCACGTGATCGCGCGCGAGACCGTCAAAGCCTTCCGCAAGGACGTGATCGCGGGCTGCTACGGCGGCGACATCACGCGCAAGAAAAAGCTGCTCGCCAAACAGAAGGAGGGCAAGAAACGGATGAAGCAGGTGGGGCGGGTGGAGGTGCCGCAGGAGGCGTTCCTGGCGGTGCTCGAGCTGGGGGAGGAGTGACCTCGTGCGCCTGCTGTTCGTATGCCTTGGCAACATCTGCCGCTCGCCCACGGCTGAGGGCGTGATGCGAGGGTTGATCG
>DASZFZ010000022.1:0-80203 GCA_035939315.1 Solirubrobacteraceae bacterium
CGGCCCGGGGCTGGGTGGGAGGGGGCCGGCGGTCCCTACTACTTCTTCTTGCCCTGCTTCTTCGTGCTCGGCTTCTTGCCCTTCTTGCCGTGCTTCTTGCGGTGCTTGACGCTCGCCGGTTTCGGGTTCAGGCGGTCGAAGCCCGCTTCGGCGTCGGGCGGGCAGCCCTTCGGGCGGCCGAGGTCGAACGGGCCCGATATGGCTTGCTGGATCACGCCCTTTTCCAGGTAGGCATAGGTGACCGTGAGCAGCGGGTCGACGCGCGGCTCCTTGCAGAGCTTGCTGCCGATCGCGAACTGGCCGGTGACCGTTTCATAGCCCGCGCCGAGGAAGCCGGCGGTGCCGACGCAGTTGAGCGCGTACCCGGGGACTTCGCCGGAGCACGAGAAGGCGTCGCTCACGGGCTTGCCGGTCGCGTTGCTCGTGACCGTCGGGATGGCGGAGAGTCCCGTCAGCGGGACCTGCGCCTCGAGCTGGTAGCCGGTGATCGGCCCGTCGCAGTAGAACGTGTACTGCACCTGCTGTTCTTCGCTTCCTTCTTCGGCCTGCCCGGCGGCGGTGCTGCCGAGGCAGTTGTAGTTGTTGGGGTTGCTTTCTTCGGCGTGGCTGATCGCCGGGGTCGCGAGAAGCAGGGCCAAGAAGCCCACGATCGCGGCGAGCCACCATGTCGCTTTGCGGTGGGCTGGCTGGAATGCGTGCAACGGGTGTCTCCGTTCGGTCGTTGTTGTGTATCTCATCGCCTCAGCAGCTTTTCGAGGCTCTGCTTCGGTGAAGTCGTGTTCAGCGCCGCCGAGGAGCTGGCTCCGACCGCCACGAACGGCGAGATCAGGAGCGCCCCCGCGGGCGGCTGGGAGGTGAGCGTGGCCGTGCTCGCGCCCGCCGGCAGCCCCGTGGCGCTCGCGCTCGCGACCGTCGCGAACGTCACGACCACCAGGCCGTTTTCGCGGTAGGCGGCCGAGGCGGCGATCGTCGGCAGCGTCGCCTTCAGGAATTCGTCGGCGGTCGTGAGCGCGCCCGGGGTGCCGGCCGCGCAGGCCGCGCCGGCCGCCCCTTCCGGGCACGGCGGCTGCACGATCGTGTCGAGCAGCTGCGGCGAGCTGCCCGCGATCAGCGCCGCGTCGTTCGCGAACGCGCTCGCTTCCAGGGCCGACCAGCCGCTCAGCAGCGTGCCCATCGGCTCGGCCGTGCCCGTCAGATAGGGAGCCGCGGTGGTGTGTTCGCCGGCGCCCGAGAAGCTCGCGCCCGCGAGCTCGATCAGCCAGACTTTCGAGACCGGCGGCAGCTTCGCCGTCTTGATCTTGCCGGAGCCCTTCGGCGTGCTCGACGGCGTCGTCGTCGTTTCGGTCGTGCTCGGCGTTTCCGACGCGGCAGCTTCGCCCGAGCCGGCTTTGCGTTTGCGGTGTCGGCGTTTGCGGTGCGTTCCCGGTTCCGCTTCGCTCGTGGGCGTCGCCTGCGCGGTGACCGGCGGCGGCGCGACCGCTGAGGGAGTCGCGCCCTCGCGGGCTCGCAGCAGCGAGGGAAGCAGCTGCGGCAGCAGCTGGCCGACGGCGAAGGAGGGGGTGGGGGCGGGCCCGATCGCTGCGCCCACGGCGATCCCCAGCGCGAGCGTCGCGGCCGCCAGCGCGGCCGTCACGCGCGCCGACGGCGCCCGGCGCGGGCGCGCGCCCTCGGGGCTCTCCACCTGGCGCGACTTCTCGGGTTCGTGTGGGTTGTTCATCGAGTAGAGCGGAATTGCGTAGAACTCGGTCGAGGTCGGCCCGCAAGGGTTTCCCTTACCCGGCCCCCAATCTGGACCTTAGCCATAAAATAGCTAATGTCGATCAGATCTGTGGGGATATGCTATGTTTTCCCTTCCACGTTGTCAACTGATTGTCAACCGACACCCGAAACGGAGCTCTTCTTCAAATGCATCGAATTCGCCGTCTCTCCCTCGCCCTAGCGGCGGCTGGCGTGGTCGGGGTAGCGGCGCCCGCGGCCGCCAGCGCCACTTCGCTCGTCACCATCAGCGGGGCGACCTCGTCGTATCCGCTCGTGGCCCTGCTCGCGGCCAAGTACACGAAGCTGCACCCGCACAAGATCCGCTTCAAGATCGCGCAGGGCGGCACGACGGTCGGTCTCAACGACGTCAAAGCGGGCAGCGTGACGATCGCCGACGTCGCCCAGGAACCGACGAGCGCCGACGCCGGCCTCGACTTCTACCCGATCGCCAAGTACGGCATCTGCGTGGCGACGAACAAGACCAACACGCTCGCCAACCTCACCCAGGCGCAGGTCACGGCGATCTTCACCGGCAAGGACACGAGCTGGAGCCAGATCCCCGGCGCGACGGCGACCGGCCCGATCGAGGTCTTCACGCGCACGTCCGTGGCCGGCGTGCTGACCAGCTTCAAGTCGCTGTTGCTGGAAGGCAAGAGCGTCGTCAAAAGCGCGACCGAAGAGGCCACCGAGGGCCAGATGCGCCAGGCGCTCGAAACCGCGCCGGGCGGCATCGGCTTTCTTTCCAACTACCAGGCCGACAAAGGCACGCTGAACTCGGTCAGCTTCAACGGCGTGGCCTGCAACAAGGAAACGGCCGCCTCCGGCCAGTACGCCGGCGTCTCGGTGTTCTTCGAGGTCACCAAAGGCACGGCCACCGGCGGCGCGGCCGCGTTCATCAACTGGGTCGACCACTCGGCGGCGGCGAAGAAGATCATCGCCAGCGAGTGGGTGCCGATCGGCTAGGCGGTGCCCGGCGCCGTCGAACGCCCTGGCCTGCGCAGGGCAGTTCGGCTCGGGGTCCTCGTAAGCGAACGAGGACCCCGGCGCTGTGGCGCATCCGGGCCCGTGGTCGTTGGAAATAGCTGAGAGTGACTGTGCTGGAAGCCATCAAAAGGCCTTGGTCCGACCGTCGTGCGGAGCGTCTCCTCTGCACCATCTCCCTGCTCGTGTGCGTAGCGATCGTGGCGATGATCGTGTTCGTGTTCACGCGCGCGTGGCCGATCTTCCAGCACAACGGGCTCAATTGGCTGGGTAGCGGCGGCAACCTGGAAACGGAGATCTCGCAGATGAACGCTGCCGCCGTGCATCCGCCGGCGGCGGTGTACCACCTGCGCGCGTGGCCGCTCATCTACGGGACGCTGCTGACGACGGGCATAGCAGTGCTGTTGGGCATCGTGCTGGCTGTGCTCGCCTCGGTGTTCATCGTCGAGCTGGCGCCCCCGCGCGTGGCTCGGCTCGTGATCCCGGTCGTGCGACTGCTCGCCTCGGTGCCGTCCGTGATCTACGGGCTGATCGGAATCCTCGTGCTCGTCCCCTACGTCGGCAATCACCTGGTCAGCGACCAAGAGCGACGTTCGGTGCAGGGCGTGGCGCAGCTGACCGGCCAGTCGCTGCTCGTAACCGCCGTGATCCTCACGGTGATGGTCACGCCGATCATGGTCGCGCTGGTCTGTGAGGCGCTCGTCGCGGTCCCGGACTCCTGGCGCGAGGGGGCCGTCGCTCTCGGCCTGAATCCGCTGCGAGCCGTGCGCGCCGTCACGCTCAAGGCGATCCGCCCGGCGATCGTCGCGGCCGCCGTGCTCGCCACCGCCCGCGCCCTCGGCGAGGCGGTGATGATCGAGATGGTCTCCGGAGGCAAGGACTTCTCGCCCAACCTCAGCCACGGAGTGGGCGTCTTCCTGTTCGAGCCGCTGCGGACGCTCGCCTCGGGGATCCTCGACTATCACGAAGGCATCGGCTCGCCGCCGCTGAAGGCCGCCGTCTACGCCTTCGCCCTGCTGCTCCTGTTCTCCGCCTTCGCTCTGTCCGTCGGGGGCTATCTCGTGAAGCTGCCCCTACGCCGCTACCAGACGCGCGGATGAGCACGCCGCCAAACTCCTTCTCGGTCCAGTGGGTCCTCGAGAGCCTCAAGCCGGCTCCCTACAAAGCCGGCCCGGGCAAGGGGCGGCGCTCCTCGCCGATGAGCTGGCGCTGGAGCGACCGGCTGATGCTCGTGGCCGCCTGGCTGGTGGGGCTGCTGCTGTGCCTGATCGCCGGCTCGATCGTCGTGTACCTGGGCGTGAAGGGCATCCAGTACCTCAGTCCGAGCCTGATCTTCAGCCGCCCCCAGGCCAGCACCAGCCAGGCCGGCTCCGGCGGCTTCCTCGATCCGCTGCTCGGCACGCTGCTGCTGACGGCGATCGGAATCGCGTTCGCGCTGCCCGTGGCCGTGGCCAGCGCCGCCTGGGTGGTCGAGTACGGACGCCCCAGCTGGCTGGCGCGTGTGGTCGAGTCGAGCATCGAGATCGTCGCCGGCACCCCCGACATCGTGATCGCGCTGTTCGGGCTGGCCATCTTCCAGGTCTCGCTGCTGGCGCCCTTCTCCTTCCGAGCCGAAGGCGGGGGCGTCTACGGCCAGTCGTTCATCGCCTGCGGGATCATGCTCTCGCTGCTGGCGCTGCCGCCGCTGTACGCGGCCACCCGCGATGGCCTGCAGACGGTGCCCGCGCACATGCGCGAGGCGGCCTTCGCGCTCGGCAAGACGCGCATCACGACGATCCGCCGGGTGCTGCTGCCCAACGTGCGCACGAACATCGCCACCGGCACGACGCTCGGCATCAGCCGCATCATCGGCTCGACGGCGATGGTGCTGTTCCTGCTGGGCGCCACGCTGCGCATCGAAACGCAGGGCTCGGCGCCGGTCGTCAACCTGCTGCGCGGCACCGGCTCCTCGCTGACCACCTACATCTTCCAGAACTCGCCCGCCGGCGAAGGGGAGGCCCCGCAGAAGGCCTACGCCGCTGCTTTCGTGCTGCTCGTGTTCGTGCTGGCGCTCAACCTCGTGATCGAGCGGATCGGCCGGGCTCAGGCGAAGGCGAGCGGGCTCGGGACGGTCGGGGCGGTCGTGTAGCGAGCACGCTCGGGGCGGCGGCCCGCGATCAGCCGGCGTATCCCTCGAGCGCATAAGGATTCAGGAACGCACGGTGCCACAAGCGATCTCGGTCGGCTTCGGTGAGCTCGGCCCGATCGCAGACCTCGCGCCAGTCGCGCTCGATCACCGCGATCTGGCGCTCGACGATCTCGCGGGCCGCGGGCTCGGTCAGCTGGTACAGGTGTGCGCGCGCGATACAGCCGGCCACCTGGCTCTCCTTCCAGCCGTCCTCGCCGATGATCATCGCCTGGGTCGCGCGGCCCGTGTGGCGGGGCTGCGGGCAGATGTCGAACGCGGGGGTGAGCGTCAGCATCTCCCCGTCCCAGAAGGCGGCGTGGTTGCGGGCGTGATCGTCGGTGTTCCCGACGAGGACGTTGAACGTGATCCGCGCGAACAGCTCGCGCAGCGTCGCCGCCGGGCTCGTGAACGACGCGCGGATCGCCTGCGCGAGCGCCCAGTAGCTCGCGTGCCGCGCGGCGAGCTCGTTCAGCTCGAGGATCGTCAGCGCCGAGACGAAGGCGAGCCGTTCGCTGCCGCCCTGCACCCGGTCGAAGCGCTCGACGAGTAGGGCCTTCTTGCCGAGCGCCTCCGTCAACTCGACCGGCGCCACGTCCAGCCCCGCGCGCCGCGCGAGCGTCATCGCGACGAACTCGCCCTGCACGGTCGGCTGGATGTCCCCGCGCGCCGCGAACTTCGCGATCAGCCGCCGCGGGCCATCGTCGATCAGCGCCTTCGGGCGTGCTCCGCCGATCGACGTCCCGTGCAGCAGCGCGGCGTCGAGTGCCTCCGTGAGCGGTATGCCTTCCTCCAGGCGCTGGGCTGAGCTCGCGAGCTCGTCCAGCGTCGCGTTCTCGTGCTCGCGCGGCACGTATACGCCTGCCGACTCCTGGAAGTCGAGCGCACCCGTGCGATCGGAGCCGGACGCGAGCAGCATCGTGACGAGGCCCACGTCCTCGGGGTCCGCGTCCCTCCCGGCCGCGCCGAGCAAGCGGCTCATGATCACGCGCTGTCCCCACGCGTCGGGGCGGCCGTCGAGGATGCAGCCCGGTGCGTCGAGACCCTCGAGCGGGCGGATCCGCTCGTCCAGCAGCGGCAGCTCCGGCGTGTAGAGGCTGATCGCCTCCGCACGCTCGAGGTAGCTCCGGCCGTAGACGAAGGTGGTCTCGCCGCCCTCCTCGTCGATGCGCCCTGCGACGACCGGCTCCTGCTCGCCCGGCAGCCAGATCCACACGTATGCCTGGCGGGGCCCTTCAGAACTCATTGTCGAGGTCCCGGGCGCGGGCGCGGACGGTGCGGGGGAGCAGGACCGGCCGGCTGCGGACGCGTGCGGCCTCCTCGCCGAGTCGAGAGCGCTCGTAGAACAGTGGCACCCCGAGCAGCGCCGCGACATCGAACGCGGTGCCGAGCGCGACGGTGGGGTCGCCCGTTTCGACCTTGCGCAGGGTGTCGACGCTCACCCCCGCTCGCTCGGCGAGCTCGCGTACGCGCCAGCGTCGTTGCACTCGCGCTTCGCGGACCTCGGCGCCGAGCAGTTGCGCCGCGTCGTGCACGATTGGTGGATATGCGCGCCGGTGCTTGGCCATATACTAATAAAATAGCACGGAGCACTTCCAGTACGACTTTATTAATATATTGTGTGGCCTCTCGGATCCGGAGCTTCACGGAGCGTCTAGGGCCACCTGCTCGCGGCCGGCTTGCGCTCGCGGCCCCTCGCGGCGGGGGTGTTTACAAGTGCCTCGAAAGCCGCTAACCTCAGTGCTCTGGTTGCCAAAGTCAAGTCTATGGAGATAGTGCTCGATGCGTGCTGACGAGATGGTTCTCGATCCCTGGAGCACCGCGAAGGATCGCCCCGACGAGCTGCCCGGCAGCGCGCCGGCCCTGAGCGCGGCCCACGCCGCCGCGCCGATGCACGCCGTCGCCTCCCCCGGCGCGGTGCCGCCGGTGCGCACGATCGTGCTCGACCGTCCGCCCACGCCGGTGCGCCCGGTGCCCGAGCGCGAGGCCGTGCGCGTCGTCTCCTCGAGCGCCGGGCCCGAACGTCTGACGCTGCGCGACGTGAGCGTCTCCTACGCCGGCAAGGAGGCCGTCAAGGGCGTCTCGCTGTCGATCCACCAGGGGGAGGTGCTGGCGCTGATCGGCCCCTCCGGCTGCGGCAAGACGACGCTGCTGCGCACGCTCAACCGCCTGACCGAGCTGACGCCGAGCGCCGCGCGCTCCGGCCAGCTGCTGCTCGACGGCGAGGACATCCACGAGCTCGTCGACACCACCCTGCGCTCGCGCGTGGCGATGGTCTTCCAGCAGCCCAACCCCTTCCCGATGTCGATCTTCGACAACGTCGCGTTCGCGCTGCGCGAGCAGGGCCGCAGGCGCCCCGGCCGCCGCGAGCTCGAGCCGCTCGTCGCCGACGCGCTGCGCCGCGCCGGCCTCTACGACGAGGTCAAGGGCGACCTCGACCGGCCCGCGCTGCGCCTCTCCGGCGGCCAGCAGCAGCGCCTGTGCATCGCCCGCGCGATCGCGCCGCGCCCCGAGGTGCTCTTGATGGACGAGCCGTGCAGCGCGCTCGACCCGATCTCCACGGGCGTGATCGAGGAGCTGATCGGCGAACTGCGCCGCGAGCTGGCGGTCGTGATCGTCACCCACAACCTCGCCCAGGCCCACCGCGTCGCCGACAAGGTCGCCTTCATGTACCTCGGCGACCTCGTCGAGTACGGCACCACCCAGGAAGTCTTCGAGGACCCGCGCGCCGAGCGCACCCGCGAATACGTTCGCGGCGCGTTCGGCTGAGCGCCCGACCGGCGAACCCACCATGAGCAACCTCGCGCCCGTGCCCTCCGAGAGCTCCACCTGCCCCAACTGCTCGGCCCAGCTCGTCGCCGACCAGCGCTACTGCCTCTCCTGCGGCCAGCCGGTCACGCCCGTGCGCCTCGCCTTCCTCGACGTGCTCGACAGCGAGCGCCAGAGCGCCGCGGGGCACGCCGCCGTGAGCTCCGTGCCGGTCGCCTACACGCCCTACGTCGACCCGCCCGCCGCGGGCCCGCCGTGGCTGCGCCGCTACGCACCGCTGTTCGGCGTCATGTCCGTGCTGCTGCTGGCGCTGATCGTCGGCCTGCTCGTGGGTCACTGGGTGACCCAGGACAAGACCACGACCGGCCCGCAGGTCATCAAAATCGAAGGCCTGTCGGCGGCCGCGCCGGCGACGGCCGCGACCACGCCGACCACGGCGACGACGCCCACGAGCACGACGTCGAGCGCCAGCGGCAAATCGGCCGCCTCCGCCAAGAGCGAAGAAGCAGCCGAACTGGCCGAAGCCAAGAAGGAAGAAGAAGAAGAAGCCAAGCACCCGGCGAAAGCGCCCGCAGCCAAAGACGACACCCAGCAGGTCCAGAAACTCGAAAAGACGACCGGCAAGAAGCACGAGCAGGAACTGAGCAAACTCACCAGCGCGCCGATCGCGGTCAAATGAGCGCTCCGGGGGCAAACGGCGGGCGGCCCTTCGGCACCGTCCCCGGCGGGGCCTCCGCGGCCGGCGGCCACGCCCAGGGTGCCGAGAGCGGCGCAGTCGGCGGCGTCGTCCTTCCGGCCGGCGGCCTGCCGACGCCACCCGGCTCGATGTCCGAGCTGCGCCGCCGCCGCCACGAGCTGGCCGAGCGCGTCGCCGCGCTCACCTGGGACCTCGGCGGCCTCGCCTACGAGATGGCGATCCGCGACCACTATCGCCTCGACGTGCTCGCGCGCAAAGCCTCCGAGCTGCAGGAGGCCGACGCCGAGCTCGGCGAGGTCCAGCGCCTGCTCGCCACCGCCGAGGCCGGCGTCCACGGCCAGTGCCGCTCCTGTGGCGCCGTCCACAGCCGCGGCGCAGCCTTCTGCTGGCACTGCGGCGCGCCGCTGATGGAGGAGGCGCGGCCGTCTGTGCTCGGGGCCGAGCGGCCGGCGGGGTAGGCTCCCGGCTCTGAATTCGAAGCCGTCGAAAGCGGCCCGATCCTGCCCGCTGACGCCTAAGCCTGCTGCGCGGGCTCGGCCGGAGCCGCGGCCGCGGGCGCCTCGGCGACGGCGGGCGCGGGTGTCGCGACCGGCTGCGCCTGGACGGCGACCGGCGCTTGCGCCTGGGGCGGCTGCGCCACGACCGGCTGGGCCTGCACCGCGACCGTGGCGGGCGGGGCCTGGGGTTGGGGCTGCTGGGCCAGCATGTGGTGGTCGCTGCCGATCCCGCTGATCGAGTCCTTGAACTCGCGCATCCCGGCGCCGACGGAGCGGCCGATCTCGGGCAGTCTCTTGGCGCCGAAGACGAGCAGCAGGACGATCAGCAGGAAGGCTATGTGGAGAGGGTTATCGAGTCCCATGTCGACTCAGTCTACGCCCTTTTCGCGGCGCCTTGGAGGGTGCTCCGCACGAGCTGCGCGGCCACGACGATCATCAGCGCGGCGAAGGCGTCGCGCAGCGCGGCGCCCGACAGGACGTTCGCCAGCACGACGCCGCTCGCGGCCCCGACGATCGACAGCAGGCCGAGCAGCAGCGCGTCGGCGCGGCGCACGTTGCCGTAGCGGTCCTGGCGGTAGGTGCCGACGATCGCCCCCGGCACGATCGCCAGCAGCGAGGTCGCCTCGGCGTGGTGCTGGTCGAGGCCCACGAGCAGCACGAGGCCGGGGACGAACAGGACGCCGCCGCCCACGCCCAGCAGCCCGGCGACCACGCCGGCGGCCAGCCCGATCGCGGCGGCGCCGAGCATCAGAGCACCAGCTCGACGGCGCTCGCGACGAGCACGGCGGCGAACAGGAGAGTGATCGCGCGTGTCTCCAGGCGCTGCTGCAGGCGCGTGCCGATCAGCACGCCGACGACGGCTGGGCCGCCGACGAGCAGCGCGTCGAGCACGCGCACGTTGCCGTAGGCGCCCTGCACGGCCGCGGCGAAGCCGGCGATGAACACGATCGCGGCGAGCGAGGTGGCGGTCGCGGCGCGCTCGTCGTAGCCGAGCCAGAGGATCAGCAGCGGCACGATCACGCTGCCGCCGCCGACGCCGAACAGGCCGCTGAAGACGCCGGCGAGCGTGCCGATCGTCATCAGCTTCAGCGTGCGTCGCCGCGTCTGCTCAGCGGTCACTTGCACGAGCGTACGGACGGGCGACGATGCCCGCCATACTAGAGCCGTGTCCCCGGCCGCAACGCTAGTGGAGGCGCTCGAGCCGATCCGCTCAGATCCCGCCGGCTCCGCCGTGCTGCTCGACATCGACGGCACGCTCGCGCCGATCGTGCGCCATGCCGCCGACGCGCACGTGCCCGAGGCGACGCGCAGCCTGCTGATCGAGATCGCGCGCCGCTACCGGGTGGTCGGCTGCGTGAGCGGCAGGCGCGCGAGCATCGCCAGACAGATCGTGGCGATCGGCACGATCGCGTACGTCGGCAACCACGGCGGCGAGCTGCTGCGGCCGGGCGCCACCCGCCCGGAGGTCGACCCCGAGCTGGCCGCGTGGACGGCGCGCGTGCGCGAGTTCGCCGCGCGCGTCTACACGGGCGAGCGCGAGCGCCTGCGGGTGCGCAGCGAGGACAAGGACGCGATCGCGGCCTTCCACTGGCGCGGCGCGCCGGACGAGGACGCGGCCGCGCGGGCCGTGCGCGAGATCGCCGAGCAGGCCGAGCGCGAGGGCTTCGTGGCGCACTGGGGGCGCAAGGTGCTCGAGGTGCGCCCGCCGGTGGCGCTCGGCAAGGGGCTCGGCATCGAAGCGCTGCTGCGCGGCGACGAGGTCGAGGCGGCCGTGTATGTCGGCGACGACACGACCGACATCGACGCCTTCCGCGGCCTGCGCGCGCTCGTGCAGCGGGGGTCGCTGGCGAGCTCCCTGTGCGTCGCCGTCAACTCCGACGAAGCGCCCCCCGGCCTCGCCGAGGAGGCGGACCTGACGGTCGCCGGCACGGACGGGGTGCGCGAGCTGCTCGGGGCGCTGCTGTAGGGCGTGCGGTTCGTCGACTTCCTCAGGAGCACCGTGATGCTGAGCGCGGGCGCGGCGACGGCGCTCGCGGCGATCACCGTGCTCTCGCTGAGCGCCAAATCGGACACGACGCTCGCCGAGGTCATCGTCGGCTGGTGGCTGATCGCCGGCGTGAGCGGGCTGCGCATGGGCCGGCGCGCCGAGACCAACCCGCCGATCGCGCGCCTGCTGGCCGCCGCCAAGGCGAGCAGCTCGCTGCCCGAGCTGCACCCGGGGGCGATCCTCGTCAACCGCCTGTGGCCGCTCGCGCTGTTCACGCTGCTCTCGGGCGGCCTGGCCTTCTTGGCGCCGCAGATCCCCGGGATCGCCGTCGGCTTCGCGATCATCTGGGCGCTCTCGTGGCGCCGCCAGGACGCCGCGGTGGCGGCTATCGAGGAGCGCGACGGCGCCGCCTTCTACGTGCTGCGCACCTCGCCGATACGGCCGATCGCGCTCGTGCGCACGCCCGGCTTCAGGACGGCGCGGGCGCAGCGGATGGACGGCGCGGTCACCTGAGGTGGCGGTGGGGGAGAGCGACCCGCCCCAGGTCCTGATCGTCTCGCTCGGCTCGACCGAGGGGCTGCGCAGGGCCGACGAGGAGCTGCGCGCCTCGCTCGAGCGCGCCGGCGCGAGCGTGGCGCTGGTGTCGGCCCGCCGGCCCAGGCCGGTGCGCACGCTGATGCTCACCGACCTCGCCTGGGCGCGCGCCGCGCGCGCGGCCGCTATCGAGGGGCTCGTGCGGGCGGGCGCTCGAGACGGCGGCGGTCCGGCGATCGTCTACTCGAGCACGACCGCGGCGCTGTTGTGGCCGCGCCCCGGCGCGATCCGCTTCGACGCGTCCTGCGCCGGCAACCGCCCGGGGCGGCACGGCCTGTGGCAGCGGCCGCTCGAGCGGCGCAGGCTGGCGCAGGCGCCGCTGCTGCTGCCGTGGAGCGAGGGGGCATTGAGAGAGGCTCCGCGCGCTGCGCGCGAGGGCGGCCGGGCGCTCGTGCTGCCCGTCCCCGTGGAGCCCTCGGGGCCGCTCGAGCCATACGAGCGCAGGGACGTCGCGGCGATCACCTACGCCGCCAACCCCATGAAGAAGGGGCTCGACCGGGTGCTGGAGGCGTGGCGGGCGGTGCATCCGCGGCTGCCGCCGGAGGGGCCGCGCGAGCTGGTGGTGGCGGGTGTCTCCGAGACGGAGCTGCGGCGCGCCGGCCTCGATCTCGCCGGCGCCCCCGGAGTACGCCTCACCGGCCCGCTGGCGCAGCAGGACTACCGAGCGCTCGTGCGCCGCGCGCGCGTGTTCGTATGCGCCCCTCGCCGCGAGGACTACGGAATCGCGCAGCTGGAGGCGCTGGCAGACGGATGCATGCTCGTCACGACCTCCGCTCCCGGCCCGTACGCGGCGCTGCCGCTCGCGCAGGCGCTCGACGCGCGCCTGGTGGACGAGGAGCTAGCCGGGGCGCTGCGCGTCGGCCTGCTCGAGCCACGTGAGGGATATGCGCAGCGTGCCCGCGAGGCGCTCACGGCAGCCGCTCGCCCGGCAGTCGACCGGCTGGTAGCCGGCGAGCTGCTGGCGAGACTGGTCGCGCCTGCAGTGCCCCAGTAGGAGACAGAAGCAGGGCATACCTCGCTGTCCCGCTCAGAGCCGGCGACAGCGCCAGGGCCCGCTGCTTGCTGGCCTTGGCCGCCGCCGATGGCAGGACTCCAGATGCCGGCATGCTACTGGTAATTGAGATTTAGCCGCAGAGGGTCAAACTGGCGCTGCGCAGCATATTGCGAAAACTCGAAAGCAGTCTGGGGCAGACATATGTATCGAATCAAGTTGATCGTGATCTCATCGGTGGCGGCGCTGGCGTTCAGTGCCACCGCCGCCTCCTCGGCATCCGCCTTCGCATGGTGGATAGAAACGGAAAAAGGAAGAGAAATCCTGCTGAGAGGAAAAGCGCCCTTCAACAGCGCGGCGAACGTGACGAAACCCGTCAGCTTCACCTGGAACAAAGAATTCACGGTGTCTTGCAGAAAAGTCAAATACGACGAAGGCTTCATTGAAGGGCCGGTCGCGCTGGGGGCCTCGAGCATCGTGCTCGAAGAATGCGCGGCGACGTCTCCGGCGAACTGCAACCTCACGAACAGAACGATCGAAACGACCGCGCTGACGGGGGAAATCAGGCAGACCAAAGCGGTGACTTCGGAAGTCGAATTCGAATTCAAACCCAAATCGGGAACGCTGCTCGCGAGTATCACGCTCGAAGGCTCCGGCTGCAGCAAGCGGGAAGTGCGGTTCCTGGGCGCGGTCGTGGGTGAACTCACCAAACCGAAAGAACTCACGAAAGAAAAGTCGTTCGACTTCGAGAGCAAAGGCAAGCTCGAAGTGCTTGAAAAAATAGTGGAAAGAGGCGAAGCGGCACACGAAGTCGAAAAAAACGAAGGTAACTCCGGGTATTCCGCGACCAGCGGATGGAGCGCCCACTGACGCGACGGCGCCGGCGACCCTCCGCGGGCTGACCAGCGGAGCTCTCAGCGGGGCTGGCTGCGCTTATCGTGCGCGGCCAGCTCCGCCCACGGCCGCGTATTCGCCACCTGCTCGCGCGTCAGCCACGCCCGCCGCGCGGTCGCCACCCCCCAGCGCATGTTCGCGAGCGTGCGCGTGCGGTGGGCGTCGGAGTCGATCACGAGCGTCACGCCGGCGCGCGCGGCGGCGCGGGCGTGCACGTCCGGCAGGTCGCGCCGGTCGGGGTTGGCGTTGATCTCGAGCATCGTGCCGGTGCGCGCGGCAGCCGCGAACACGGCGTCGAGGTCGAGCGCGTAGGGCTCGCGCGCCTGGATCTTGCGCCCGGTGGGGTGGCCGATGGCGCGCACCAGCGGGTGCTCGATCGCGGCGATCATGCGCTCGGTCATCCTCTGCTCGGCCATGGCGAAGGAGGTGTGCACGCTCGCGATCACCCAGTCGAGCTGCGTCAGCAGCTCGTCCTCGTAGTCGAGCGAGCCGTCGGGCAGGACGTTGACCTCGCTGCCCGCCAAAAGCTCGATCCCGTCGATGCGCTCGTTGGCCTCGTGCACCAGCTCGATCTGGCGGCGCAGCTGCTCGGGGGAGACGTCGTTGCCGAAGCCGTGGCTGGCCGAGTGGTCGGTGATCGCCAGGTACTCGTAGCCGCGCTCGCGCGCCGCCATGGCCATCTCCTCGATCGTGTCGTGGCCGTCGGAGGCGACCGTGTGGCTGTGCAGGTCGCCGCGGATGTCGGCCAGCTCGATCAGCCGCGGCAGCGTGCCCGCGCGCGCCGCCTCGAGCTCGCCGCGGTCCTCGCGCAGCTCCGGCTCGACGTAGGCGTAGCCGAGGCGCTCGTAGACCTCGCGCTCGCTCGCGAACGACTCCGTCCGGCCCGTGGCGTCGTCGAGGATGCCGTACTCGGACACGTGCAGCCCGCGGCGCACGGCCTGCTCGCGCAGCGCCGCGTTGTGCCGGCCCGAGCCGGTGAAGTGCTGTAGCAGGTTGCCGAGCTGCCCCGGCGCGGCGATGCGCAGGTCGACGGGGATGCCCGCGTGGGTGCGCCCGCGCGCCCCCGCCCTGCCGGCCGAGCCGACGCTCTCGATCTGCTCGAGCTTGGCCAGGCCCTTGGCGAGCGTCGTCGGACGTGTCGTGACGGCGACCAGATCTATGTCCTTTATGGAGTCCGCCTGACGGCGGAGCGAGCCGGCTATGTGGATGCTCGCGCCCTCGCCCGCCTGTGCGGAGAGGCCCGCGGCGATCCCTTCGGCGAGCTCCAGCGCGCGCGGCGCGAGGAAGCGGGGCGCGCGCGCCGCCGGGCCGTCGGCGTCGAGCTTGGCGAGCGCCTCGAGCACGCTCTCCTCGGTCTTCGGCCCGAGGCCGCGCACCGTGCGCAGGCGCTGCGCCAGCGCAGCCTCGCGCAGCTCCTCGAGCGAGCCCACGCCGAGCTCGGCGTGGATCAGCCGCGCGCGCTTGGGCCCGAGGCCGGGCAGCCGCGTGATCGCGATCAGGCCCGCCGGGAACTTGGCGCGCAGCTTCTCGGCCGCCGGGATCGTGCCGGTGGTGGCGAGCGCCGCGATCTTCTCCTGCAGCGTCCCGCCGATGCCCGGCAGCTCCGTCGCGCGGCCCTGCAGCGCGAGCGCCGCCACCGACACCGACGCCTCGCGCACCGCCCTGGCGGCCGTGCGGTAGGCGACCACCCGGTGCACGATCGCGCCGTCCAGCTCGTACAGGTCGCCGAGCTCCTCGAGCGCCTGCGCGATCGCGGCGTTGGACAGCTCGGGGTCGGGCACCTCGTCTAGGGTACGCGTCCGATGCCGGGCGAGCCGTGGCTGATACTGCCGACATACAACGAGGCCGAGAACATCCAGGCGATCGTCGCGGCCGCCGGCAGGGTGCTCGCGCAGGCGGCGCCCGAGGGCTTTCGCGTGCTGATCGTCGACGACGGGTCGCCCGACGGAACCGGGCGCCTCGCCGACGAGCTGGCCGCCGAGCACGACTGGGTGCAGGTCCTACACCGGAGCGAGAAGAACGGCATCGGCCCCGCCTACCTCGCCGGCTTCCGCCACGCGCTGGACCGCGAGGCGGGCTGCGTGATGGAGATGGACTCCGACTTCTCCCACGACCCCGCCGACCTCGCGCGGCTGCTCGCGGCGGTCCGGGACGGCGCCGACCTCGCGCTCGGCTCGCGCTACGTGCCCGGCGGCGGCGTCGAGGAATGGGGCCTGCTGCGGCGCTTCGTCAGCGAGGGCGGCTCGACCTACGCGCGCATCGTGCTCGGCCTGAAGGTCAAGGACCTCACCGGCGGCTTCAAGTGCTTCCGCCGCGAGGTGCTCGAAGCGATCCACTTCGACGGCGTGCGCTCGCAGGGCTACGCCTTCCAGGTCGAGCTCACCTATCGGGCGGTCCAGAACGGCTTCCGCGTCGTCGAGGTGCCGATCGTCTTCCGCGACCGCCAGCAGGGCACGAGCAAGATGTCCTGGCGGATCGCCGCCGAGGCGATGTGGCTCGTGCCGCTGCTGCGCCTCAGGTAGGCCACGCGCGCTACAGCCGCCCCGCCGCGCGGTCGATGGGTGGGGGATGGACGCCTCCGCCTACGCGTTTGCCCAGGGCCTGCAGGCAACCCGCGCCACGCTCCGCGTCTGGCAGCGCCATCCGCTGCGCGTCGTCGGCCGCTGGCTCCTCGGCTCGTCCGTGGCCGCCGCCGGCCTGCTGCTCGCTGTGTGGCTCGTCGCCTCGCTCGACCACGGCTATCAGCAGACGCTCACGCTGCAGCCGCCCTTCGCCGTCGGCGACGCCGGCGAAGTGCTGCACGTGCTGCGCAGCAACCTGCTCGTGCTGGCGCTGCACGCGATGGCCTGCGTGGCCGGCTTCATGGCCGGCAGCTCGCTGCCGCTGCAGGCCGAGCACCATCGCGGCCTCTCGCGCTGGGTGCACGAACACGGCGGGCGCTTCGCGATCGCCTTCGTGGTCGGCGCGACCGCCTTCTCGCTGAGCGCCCAGGCATACGTGATCGGCCACACCCTCGCCGGCGTCTCGCACTTCCTGCGCGTGTCGCCCGCGCTGCTGCTGCTCGGCGTGCTGCCCCACGCGATCCCCGAGCTCGTCGCGCTGTTCCTGCCGCTCGCCGCCTGGATCATCGCCAGCCGCCGGGGCGATTGGGACCAGCTGCTGGCCGCGACGTTCGTGACCGTCGCGCTGGCCGTGCCGATGCTCGTCGCGGCCGCCTGCATCGAGGTCTACGTCTCGCCGCGGCTGTTCACGGCGCTGACCGGCATCCACCCGCCGATCGTGCGCGAGAGCGACGGCTGGCTCGTGACCATCGGCTGAGCGCCGAGCGCCCGGCCATCGCCTCGCATTCCGACGCGGAATCCGGGCCCGCGTGCCCGCCAGGCGGGATGATGTGGGTATGCAGACGCTCGGCGAGGGCGACCCCGCCTTAGCCTCAGCCCGGTCCTCGCCGGACGCCAACGCCAACGTGCTCGACAGCGCGGCGGCGGGCGGGCGCATAGTCCGAGGGGGCGCCCTGCGCTTCCTCAGCTACGTGGCGATGGTCGCGCTGTCGGTGCTCTCCACTGGGCTGCTCACCCGCCACCTGGGGCTCGCGCGCTTCGGCCGGTACACGACCGTGCTGTCGCTCGTGGCGATCGTCGCGGCGATCACCGACGCGGGCATGTCGGCCGTCGGCACCCGCGAGTTCGCCGTGCGCGAGGGCGCCGAGCGCGAGCAGCTGATGCGCGACCTGCTCGGCCTGCGCATCGTGCTGACCGCGCTCGGCGTCGTGCTCGTCGGCGGCTTCGCGCTGGCCGCCGGCTACCCGCCCGCGCTGTTCGCCGGGGCGGTGCTCGCGAGCGCGGGCACGGTCGCGCTGGTCGTGCAGCACACGCACACGATCCCGATCGGCGCCGAACTGCGCATCGGGACGCTGTCGGCGCTCGAACTCGCGCGCCAGGCGCTGAGCGTCGCCGCGATCGTCGCGCTGGTGCTGGCCGGCGCCGGGCTGCTGCCGCTGCTCGCGGTCGTCCCGGCCGTCAACCTCGCCCTGATCGCGCCGACCGCGGCGCTCGCGCGCGGGCGGATCTCGCTGCGCGTGGGGCTTCACCCGCGCCGCTGGCTCGGGCTGCTGCGCCTGACGGTCTCCTACTCGCTGGCCAGCGCCGTCGGCACGCTCTACGTCTACGCCGCCCAGATCATCACGAGCCTCGTCGCGAGCGAACGCCAGAGCGGCCTGTTCGCGGCGTCCTTCAGGATCTTCATCGTCGCCGGCGGCGTCTCCGGGCTGCTCGCCGGCGGCGCCCTGCCGCTGCTCGCGCGAGCGGCCCGCGACGACCGCGAGCGGCTCGGCTACGCGCTCAACCGCATCTTCGAGGTGTCGCTGATCCTCGGCGTGGGCGCCGCGCTCGCGATGCTCGCCGGCGCGCAGTTCGTCGTGCGCGTGGTCGCCGGGCCGAGATACGCGGGCTCCGCCGCCGTGCTCGAGATCCAGGGCCTCGCGCTGATCGCCACGTTCGTGCTCGGCGGCTGGAACCTCGCGCTCGTCTCGCTCGAGCGCTACGCCTCGCTTGTGCGCGCCAACCTCGTGGCGCTCGCCGTCAGCGTCTCCCTGACGGTGCTGCTCGCCGGCGCGCACGGCGCCCGCGGCGCGGCGCTCGCCACCGTCTGCGGCGAGAGCGTGCTCGCGCTGGGCACGCTCTTCGCGCTCGTGCGCGCCGCGCCCGAGTTCCGGCCCCGGCCCGCCGTCCTCGCCAAGGTCGCCGGCGCGGCCGTCTCCGCGACGGCGCTGGCGCTCGCCCCCGACCTGCCCTCGCTCGCCCGCCTGGCGCTCGCGCTCGGCGCCTACGGGCTCGTGATCGGGCTCACGCGCGCGATGCCCCGCGAGCTGCTCGAGCTGCTGCCCGCGCGCCTGGGGCGCGTCGTCTGACCGGCGAGGGCTCGCTATGCCTTGGGCTCGCCGGCCAACCCGGCGAGCGTTCGCTATGCCCGGGGCTCGCCGCGCCCGCGCGCCTGATCTTCGGCGCGCTCCTCGGCTTCGATGCGTCCCTCCTCGCGCAGCAGCCAAGCGAGGAAGACGAGCGCGAACGCGATCGTGCCGCCGACGACGCCCAGCGCGGTCGAGGTGAACGCCAAGGGGACCACGCCTGCGAACGATAGCCGCGGCGAGCGTCCAGCCGGCCGGTGGCGCCTCGGCTCGGGCGGGCCGTGGGAGCTTCCTTCATTTTGTATAGTGAGGGGTAAGCGACCAAGGAGAGACCATGGCAGGCACCCTCACGCAGATCACAGACACGAACTTCGACGCCGAGGTGCTCGAGGCCGAGGGGCCCGTGCTCGTCGACTTCTGGGCTCCCTGGTGCGGCCCCTGCCGCGTCGTCGCCCCCGTGCTCGAGGAGATCGCCTCCGAGCGCCCCGACCTGCGCATCGTCAAGCTCGACATCGACGAGAACCCGCAGACGGCCGCGCGCTACCAGGTGCTCTCGATCCCCACGATGATCCTCTTCAAGGGCGGCCAGCCCGTCAAGACCGTGATCGGCGCCTACCCCAAGAAGAAGCTCGAGCAGGAGCTGGAGCCGGCGCTGACCGCGGCATAGAGCCGATCTGCGTCTGTCCGAGTGGGTGGTGCTCGGGGCCGCGCTCATCGGCTCCACAGCCCGCTCACTGGCACGGCTGCGAGCCGGTCGCCGAACGGAAGCGTGTCCGCTCCCGTGTATATGACGACGCCGGCGGTGAAGCGCTGAGCGAGCTTGTCGCGCAGGTAGCGCAAGCCGGAGAAGTCACCGGAGGAAGGCGTAGCGCCGGACTTGACCTCGATGCCGATGATCTCGCCGCTGTGACGTTCTAGGATCACATCGACCTCCCGCTGCTGCTTGTCGCGGTAATGGAAGAGCTGGACGGGCTCCTGGGCCCAGTCTGCTTGGCGCGAGAGCTCCATCGCGACGAAGCTCTCGAGCAGCGTCCCCGCGATGCTTCCGTCCTCGGCTATGCGTTGCTCGTTTGCACCAACGAGGTGCGCGAGCAGTCCGCTGTCCACGATATGAAGCTTGGAGCTCTTGATCTGGCGGCTGCCGAGGTTCACGTGCCATGGTCTGAGCTGTCTGACGAGGAACAGGTCTTCCAGGATCTTGGTGTGAGCGCGGGCCGTGTTCGTGTCGATGTCGAGGTCGCCTGCCATACCGTGAAAGCTCGTGAGCCCACCTGAGCGGGCAGCGATGACGAACAGCAGTCGCTCGACGTTCCCGATGTTGCGGACATTGGCTATGTCTTCGAGATCTCGACCGACGATCGACGCGATGTAGCTGGCGAAGAAGCGCGATCGCCCACGTGCGCTGCGTCCCTGAAGCTCTGGGTAGCCGCCCGTCGCCAGCATCGCCGCCACAGCGCCGCGGCCGATCGGGGCGCCGGAGACTTGCGGGAACCGTCCGTCGAACAGCGTGTCGATGAACGTCTCTCGACGTCGGACAGATTATGATTTGGGCGTCTGGCCGATTGTGAGTTGTGTGCCGGACCGATTGCGACTGTCACGCAACCTCTTATTCGTAGTCCGAAGGCGCCCCTCGGCCCAGCACGCCGCCGCGGACGCTCAGGCGTCCGGCGCTCGGCGCAGCCCGATCGTCAGCTCCAGGCCGTCGATCGTCGTCTCTTCCGAGTGATCCTGCGCCGCCGCCGGCGTGCCATCGGCGGCTATCTGGAGGCTGAGCGCGAGCGTCTCGCCCGCCAGGTACTCGCGGTGCTCCTCGGCGGCCGCGAGCAGCGCGGGCTCGCCGGCCAGCGCCAGCTCGATCCGGTCCTCGACCTGCAGGCCCGCGCTCTTGCGCGCGTTCTGCACCGCGTGCACGATCTCGCGCGCGCGGCCCTCGCGGCGCAGGTCCTCGTCGACGGTCAGGTCGAGCGCCACCGCGTGGGCGCCCTCGCGCTCGACGCTGTAGCCCTCCGGCGCGCGCAGCGTCAGCAGCAGGTCCTCGGCGCTCAGCGTGTGCTCGCGCTCGCCCACCCTGATGCCGATCTCGCCGCCCTCGCGCAGCGCCGCCGCCACGCGCGCCGGGTCGAGCGCCGCGATCGCCTTCGCCGCCAGCGGCATGTCCTTGCCGAACAGCGGCCCCAGCGTGCGGTAGTTCGGCTTGATCTCGTACGTCCCCAGCTCGTCCGCCGCCGCCACGAAGCGCACGCCGCGCACGTTCAGCTCCTCGCGCACCACCTCCGCGAGCCGTTCGATCGCCGCCCGCTCGCGCCCGTCCGCCACGACCACCGCCTCGCCCAGCGGCTGGCGCACCTTGATCTTCGCCTGCCCCCGCGCGCCCAGCCCGAGCCGCACCGTCTCGCGCGCCAGCGCCATCGCCTGCTCCAGGCCCTCGTCGCGCGCGCCCACGTCCGCCGCCGTCGGGAAGTCGCACAGGTGCACGCTCTGGAGCGACCCGTCGAGGTTGTCGTAGATCTCGTCGGCGATGAACGGGCACAGCGGCGCGAGCAGCTTGGCGACCGTCACGAGGCACGTGCGCAGCGTCTGAAACGCCGCCTGCTCGCCGTCCCAGAAGCGCCTGCGCGAGCGCCGCACGTACCAGTTGGACAGCTCGTCCACGAGCTCCGCGATCGCCCTGCCCGCGCTCGTCGCGTCATACGCCTCCAGCCGCTCGGCCACCAGCTCCGCCGTGCCTGCCGTGCGCGACAGCGCCCAGCGGTCGAGGTCGTCGAGGGCATCCGCCGCACTGGCGCCGTCGCTCGCGGCCCCGAGCACGCCCTCCCGTGTGCCGTCGTCGGTCGAGCCCGCGCCGGCCAGGTCTCCCCGCGCCCCGAGCTCGCCCGCGCTCGCGTGTGCATAGAGCACATAGAAGTAGTACGTGGACCACAGCTGCTTGAGGAACAGCCGCACGCCCTCGCCGATCGTCTCCGTCGAGAAGCGGTAGCCGTCCCACGGCTGCTTGGCCGTGAAGAAGTACCAGCGGAACGCGTCCGCCCCGTAGGCGTCGAGCACCTGCCACGGCTCCACCGTGTTGCCCCGCGACTTCGACATCTTCTGGCCCTCCTCGTCGAGGATCAGGCCGAGGCAGACCACGTTGCGATACGGCGCCGGCACCGGCGCGTCCCCCCCCGAGAGGCCCGTCAGCGTCGCCACCGCCAGCAGCGAGTAGAACCACCCCCGCGTCTGGTCCTGCGCCTCGCAGATGAAGTCCGCGGGGAAGCTCTCGCGGAAGACGTCCTCGTGCTCGACCGGGAAGTGGTGCTGGGCGAACGGCATCGAGCCCGAGTCGAACCACACGTCGATGACCTCCGGCACGCGCCGCATCGGCTGTCCGCACGGCTCGCCGCCCTCACCCTCAGAATGGGGGCACGGGAAGGCCAGCTCGTCCACGTACGGCCGGTGGTGGTCCTCGAGCGCCCGCCCCGAGCGCTCGGCCAGCTCGGCGAACGAGCCGACCACGTGCACGTGGCCCTCGCCGCAGCGCCACACCGGCAGCGGCGTGCCCCAGTAGCGCTCGCGCGAGAGCGCCCAGTCGACGTTGTTCTTCAGCCAGTCCCCGAAGCGCCCGCGCTTGACGTGCGGCGGGTGCCACGCGACCGTCTCGTTGGCCCCCAGCAGCTCCTCGCGCACCCGCGAGGTCGCGATGTACCACGACGGTTTCGCGTAGTACAGCAGCGGCGTCCCGCAGCGCCAGCAGTGCGGGTAGGAGTGCTCGTAGTCGGCCACCTTCAACAGCAGCCCGCGCGCGCCCAGGTCCTCGATCAGCTCCCGCGTCAGCTCCGGGTCCTTGACGAAGCGCCCCTCGTAGGTTCCGCCCTCGTGGCTTTGGGTACGCCCGTCGTAGGTGCCGTCCGGCCTGACCGGGTTGTAGAGGCTCTCCGCGCGCGTCGGGTCGAAGGGCACGCTCGCCGCGGCCGCCGCCACCCGGTAGTCGTCCTCGCCGAACGCCGGCGCCAGGTGCACGATCCCCGTGCCGTCCTCCGTCGTCACGAACCCGTCCGCGAGGATCGGCAGCACGCCCGGCTCGCGGTCGCCCGCCGCGAAGACCGGCCCGCGGTAGCCGCGGTAGCGCTCCACCAGCTCGCCGCCGGTGAAGGTGTCGAGCACCTCGGCCTGCTCGCCGAGCACCGCCCGCACCCGCGCCTCTGCCAGCAGCAGGTCCTCGTCGTCCTGGCGCACGAGCGCGTAGGTGGCCGTCGGCGAGACCGCCACCGCCACGTTGCCCGGCAGCGTCCACGGCGTCGTCGTCCACACCAGCAGCCGCTCCGGCCCGCCGGCCACCGCCAGCTTCAGGAACACGCTCGGGTCGACCACGTCCCTGTAGCCGAGCGCCACCTCGTGCGAGGACAGCGTCGTCTCACAGCGCGGGCAGTACGGCACCACCTTGTTGCCCTCGTACAACAGCCCCCGCGCGTCGATCCGCGCGAGCGCCCACCACACCGACTCGACGTAGCTCTCGTCCAGCGTCCTGTACGCGTGCTCGAGGTCCAGCCAGAAGCCGATCCGCTCTGTCAGCCGGTCCCACTCCTCCAGGAACGCGAACACCGACGCGCGGCACTCCGCGTTGAACGCCTCGATCCCGACCTTCTCCTCGATTTCCGACTTGTGGGTGATCCCCAGCTTCTCTTCGACCGCGATCTCCACCGGCAGCCCGTGGCAGTCCCAGCCGCCCTTGCGCTCCACCCGGAAGCCCCGCATCGTCTGAAAGCGCGGGTAGATGTCCTTGAACACCCGCGAGAGCACGTGGTGCGAGCCCGGCGGCCCGTTGGCCGTCGGCGGCCCCTCGTAGAACACCCACCGCTTCGCCCCCTCGCGCCGGCGCAGCGACTCCGCGAACACGTCGCGCTCCCGCCAGCGCTCCAGCACCTCGAGCTCCAGCGCCGGCAGCTCCTGGCGCGGGTCGACCGCGCGCGGCGGGATCAGCGGGTGGCGGGCGGGGGCTGCCATGTGGCGGCCATTCTAGGCGCCGCTCACCGCGGCCAAGCTCACGTCATCGACCGGCGTCGAAGCCGTGCTGCACCGGCGCGCTCGAGGTCTCGGGCGCAAGCTCCACGTCACCCACGGGACCTGACTCGCCACCCGGATGCCAGATCGTCTTGGCCGCCAAGGCCATAGGCGTCCTACGGACGCCGCACTTCCGGGCAGGAGACAATCTTGGTTTTTCCTTGCCTATGCGCGGTCACAGCGCTAGCCTCCTTCAAGTGCCGGCAGTCGAGCAGTAGCACGGCTACAGGGTGAATCTACGGCGAAGGATCAGCCAGAGTCTGGCGTAAGCAGGGGACTATGAGATCCGTAGTTACAGCCGAACGTCCTCAACCCCGACCATCGCATGTCGCGCACGGCCGGCGTCCGATCGCGTGGGCTCCCAATCACGAGCTGGACGCCCACGAATGGGTGGCAGCTGGACGGCGAATCGGCGTCGTTGGCCGGTGCATTCAGTGGCTGCTTGGAGACTGGATTGCGTATGGCAACGCCAAGTTCGGTGAGCGTTATGCCCGCGCCTCGCAGATCACCGGGTATGACCCGCAGACGTTGATGAACATGGTGTACGTAGCCACACGCTTCGCCATCTCCCGACGTCGGGAGAATCTGTCTTGGAGCCATCACGAGACGCTTGCCGCTCTGGATCAAGGCGAGCAGGATCGGTGGCTGGATGAGGCTGCGGCGCATCGGTGGTCGGTCGCCGATCTTCGGATGATGCTGCGCAGCTCGCGGAAGGCGATGGTTAAAGATGCAGGCAAGGACGCAGAACCAGTGACATATCAACGAAACACCTCCCGCTCCGAGCGCAACCCAACGAGCTGGCTCGAGCAGCCATTGTCAGCCTCACTATCGACGTCTACTACAGCAGCCGGGCCCTCGCTGCCCTTGCCTCCGCATGTGAAGTGCCCCAGTTGCGGTGAGGAGATACCCCTGTTTGACGGCGGCAGCGCATGAGTGCGCCCGCACACTCTGCGATCCTGAGCAGGGCCTGCAGTGACGATCGCGCCCTCGAATATCGACTGGGCCAAAGCGCAGGTGCCCTGCCTTACTTCAGGGCGATAACTGGGCACGTAGGTGCGGTGACGCACATGGAGGGGCATGAGCGGGTGATGCTCGGCTCGAGCAACTATCTCGGCTTGGCCGCGCACCCCGGCGTGATCTCAGCCGCCCACGCAGCTCTCAGTCAGTATGGCACGGCGCTGAACGGATCGAGGCTGATGAACGGCACGGTAGACCTGCACACTGAACTCGAGGCCGAGCTCGCGGAGTGGCTAGGCACCGAGGATGCGCTGGTGTTCGCATCGGGCTATAACGCCAACGTCGGACTTCTCTCAGCCATCCTCTCTGAAGCCGACGTCGTGGTTTGCGACTCCGCAAACCACGCCTCGATTCTCGACGGAGTCGCTCTCTCCGGAGCACGCCTCATGCCGTTTCGCCACGGGCGGGTCGATCGCCTCGAGCGGCTGCTGAGCCGCCGGGTGGCGCCCGGAGGCGGGCTGCTGGTAGCCGTCGATAGCATTTTCTCCATGCGCGGCGACGTCGCCGATCTCCCACGTATCGCCTCCGTTTGTCGCGACACCGGGGCAACACTCGTCGTGGACGAGGCTCACGCGATCGGTGTCCTGGGACGAGATGGAGCGGGAGTCGTAGGGGAGCTCGGCGTCGGCGGGGAGACACACCTCCGAGTGGGCACGCTCTCGAAGGCATTGGCGGGCGCCGGCGGGTTCGTCGCTGGCGATCGCCCCGTCATCGACACCCTGAGGGTAAAGGCCCGTTCGTTCCTGTTTACCGCGTCCGCCGTGCCGGCTGCCCTCGGCGCCGCACTGGCCGCCCTGAGGATCTGTCGCTCCCCGGAGGGAGCTGAGCTCAGGGGTCGCCTGATCGAGAACGCGGAGTACCTGCGAAAAGGTGTGAGTGCGACCGGCCTGTCCACCGTTGAGCCATCGAGGATCGGAGAGCGAGATCTCGTGACACCTATCGTGCCGGTCGTGATCGGGCACAGTTACTACGCGGTGCTGCTGTGGAAAGCGCTATACGATCGCGGCGTCTACACCGACGTCGCACTGTATCCGGCGACATCGAAGAACGGTGCCTTGATCCGGTTGAGTGTGATGGCGACACACACCCGACAGCATCTGGACCAGGCTCTCGAAGCGCTTGCCCACGTTGTCAAGGAAAGCGAGGAGTTGCACGAACAGGCCGCTACTGTCGAGGCATTCATCGGGCGAGTCGTCCGCGGCGGCGAGCCCCTGCGATCCACCGGCTAGCCGCCACCCGATCGCGCGACGATTGAGAAAGCCGGCAGGACGGCATGCCAGACGCAGAGCCGCTAACCTGCATCATGTGCGCCGGACAAGGTGCCCCGGTGGGCCGCGCGGCGGAAGCGCTGGTCTTTGCCGAGGCGTCCGATCTCATGGACGAGCTAGCGCGCCTTGGGCTGAGCGACTGCTTTCAACGAGCAGCCCGCAGCACCGCCTGTGCGCAGCCCGCGATCTTTTGCGTGACGGTCGCGAAGGCGCGCCGGCATTTGCAGTTCGGTATGCCACAGTTCGCCGCCGGCCATTCGCTCGGCGAGTACTCGGCACTTGTCACAGCCGGCGCGCTCGACGCGCTTACCGGACTGCGGCTGGTTGTCCGACGCGGAAGTCTCATGCAAAAGGCGGTGCGAAGCTGCCTTCCAAGCGGAATGCTCGCAGTTCGCGCCAGCGCCTCCGATGTGGCCGAGGTGCTTCGCGACCTACCAGCACTCACGATCGCGAACGACAACGGACCCCGGCAAGTCGTGATCGCCGGCGAGCTGAGGGCACTCGATAAAGCTGCCAAGAAGCTTCGAGCCCTGAGAATGCACCACACCAGACTCATGGTGTCGGGCGCCTTTCACCATCCCATCATGACCCCCGCGCTGGCGTGCATGGCCAGCGCGCTCAGGGAGGTCGAGTTCGGAAACCCTCTCTTCACAGTCATGAGCGGCTTGACCGCGCGCCCGTTCGAGAACATCCCAGAGGAGTTGCTTGCCGGTATCATCACCCGTGTTCGCTGGCGCGAAACCATGCGCTGGCTGCTCGACGCCGGAGCGACGCGCTTCGTGGATCTCGGCCCCGGGCACGCGCTTGCAAGGCTGGCGCGGGAAAGTGTGGAGGGTGACCCGCGAATCGAGGTGATCTAACGCCATGCTTAGGCTTCTCAGGCCGTGAGCCCGCCATCGACCGAAAACGTAGCACCCGTTACGTACGAGGCCTCCTCGGATGCCAGAAACGCCACGACCGCAGCGACCTCCTCAGGCCTCCCGGCCCGCCGCGTCGGGATGAGGCGAGCCAACTCCCGCGGAACGGTGGCCGCCATGTCGGTCGCGACGAGCCCCGGGGCGACGGCGTTCACAGTTACGCCTCGTCGCGCGCTCTCCAGGGCCGCGGTGCGTGTGAGTGCGATCAGGCCGGCCTTCGCGGCTGCGTAGTTGGCCTGTCCCGGGGACCCCCTGAGCCCGACGACGGAGGCGACGTTCACGATCCGACCCCACCGTCGACGAATCATTCCCATCATGCTGCACTTCATGCAGCGGTAAGCAGCGCTCAAGTTGAGATCGAGCACCTCCTGCCAATCGGCTTCGTCAAGAGTCACGAGCAGACTGTCCGCTCGGACGCCTGCGTTGTTGACCAGCACCGCCAGCGGTCCAAGTCTTTCCTGCGCCTCGTGCACGAGGCGCTCGGCTCCCCCCGGGCCGGACAGATCGATGCGCACCGCCACAGCATCGACCCCGCTACGGCGAATGTCCTTCAGCACCGCGTCAGCTGACGCGGCGTCCTGCCTGTATGCGATAGCAACAGGCCAACCATCCGCTCCGAGTCTGCGTGCCACGGCGGCACCGATGCCCCGTGAGCCACCTGTAACGATCGCGCATCCACGGCTACCGCTTTCTGTCGGTTGAGTGGTCATGGTGTGCAGCTGTCCGTTCTAGCAGGAGCGCGATGCTCACCACCATTTGAGCCAGGCGTCCGGTTTCTGTAGCGTCCAAAGAGACGCAACGTGTTCACAGGTTAGGAGACACGGCGATGGGCATGTCAGGCAGAGTGACGATCGAGTCCGATGGAGCGCCGTCGTCAGGCGATAGCATCGTCGAGGCTGTCAGCGCCGTGATCATCGACTGCATCGTCGAGTTCAACGAAATGCCGCGCGCCGAGATAAGCCGAAGCTCCCTGCTTGAGAACCTGGATATCGACTCCCTCGACCTCGTTGAGATAACGCAGGTGCTCGAGGAACGGTTCGGCATCGTGATCGAGCAGACGCATGTGAAGGACGTCGCGACAGTCGGCGATGCGATCGACGCAGTAGTGGCGCTGATCCCTAAATGACCGGCTCGCGCCATGTCCAGGAGGCCGTCAGAGGGGTCGCAACTCCGTCAACGCTTTCGGCTGACCTGAGTCCCGGGGTCGTCGGCCTTCGCTTCAAGACCGAGGACCGAACTGTCAGCGATCATGACGTGCGACTTTTCGCGGATCTGACGGGCGACTGGCATCCTCAGCATGTCGATGAACGGTGGGCGGCGACGAGTCCCTTCGGCGAGCGGATTGCTCACGGGATGCTCGTCGTCTCGTTCGCGATGGGGCTCGTCCCGGTCGATCCGCGGAGGGTCGTGGCCCTCCGGCGCTGCGAAGCGGTCTTTAGGCAGCCGGTGAGACTCGGCGAACGTATTCACGTCGAGGGCAGGCTGTCGGCCGTGAGGCCGATTGACCACCATCATGTTCTCGCATCCTGGCGCTGGGGAGTCGTCGCGAATGCCCGTGATCTCGCGGCGCGACTTCGAGTGGACGTGTTGTGGCGTAACCTCGGCGGAACGAACGACGACCCATACGACCCTCGCATCCGAGGAGTGCTGCCACTGTGATTCTCACGGGGAAGCGCATTTTCGTCACCGGCGTGCTGACCAACAGAAGCATCGGTTTCAGCGTCGCAGAACAGGCTCAGATGGCGGGTGCCGAGGTGGTGCTGAGCGGATTTGGGCGCGCGCGTAGACTGACCGAGCGAGCCGCGCGTCAGCTGCCACGTCATGCCGAGGTGGTCGAGCTCGACGTCACGTGCGAGGAAGACCTGCGTTCGATTGCGGGCACGCTTGCCGAGCGGGGCGAGACCCTGGACGGGGTCGTTCACTCGATCGCCTTCGCACCGACCGACGCGCTCGGTGGGCATTTCATGAAGACACCGGCTCACAGTGCGACGACGACCTTCGTTGCGAGTGCATATTCACTGAAGGCACTAACCGAGGCATTGCTTCCCCTCCTGGGCCGGGACGGTGGAGGGGTGGTCGGCATCACCTTCGATGCAGCCGTTGCGTGGCCTGGATACGACTGGATGGGAGTCGCCAAGGCGGCGCTCGAGGCGACCTGTCGCTACACGGCCCTATACGTTGGCGCGCTCGGTGTGCGTGTAAATCTCGTAGCCGCCGGGCCCGTTATGACGGTTTCGGCGCAGGCATTCGAGGGCTTCCGCGAGATGGCGGCCCTGTGGGCGGCGCAGGCGCCACTTGGCTGGGACTGGTCGGATCCCACGCCCGTGGGCAAAGCTGTTTGCATGCTCCTTTCCGACTTCTCACGGGGAATCACCGGAGAGATCCTGCATGTCGATGGTGGTGCCCACGTGATCGGCGGTGCCCTGACATCGCTCTCGGCGGCCATGGGCGACGGCGCCTACCCGCGCACACCGGCCTGAGGTCGAAGGCGCCGGGTGAGCCAGGGCTCGAGAACTTCAACGCCATGGTCATGTAAATAGCAGATGAGGCCCGTAGTCGCCATCACAGGCGTCGGCGCCGTCACGCCGATCGGAATGGGTGCAAAAGCATCGTTTGACGCGTGGACAAACAGCCGGTGCGGCGTCATCGACGGCGTCGCCGCCTGCCAGGACTTTCGACCACGCGAGTTCCTGTCGGCGAGGGATGTTCGGAGGACTGATCGGTTCACGCAGTTCGCCATTCGCGCGGCAGACGAGGCGCTTGCCATGGCGTGTTGGGGGAGCGGGGCCAGCGGCATCGAGCTCCCGTATCCGGCGCACCGAATCGGCTGTGTGGTGGGGGCTTCCATGGGCGGCATCGGCACACTTGTGGAGCAGCTCGAACGTTTCAGGCTGAAAGGCCCCCGCGCCGTGAAAGCACTGACGGTTCCGCTGGTGATGAACAACTCCGCGGCCGGTGTGCTCACCATGCGGTATGGCTTCAACGGCCACAGCTCGGCGGTCGTATCGGCGTGCGCCACCGGCGCCGATGCGATTGCCGCCGGATGTAGGCTGATCCGAAGCGGAGAGCTCGACGCAGTTGTCGTCGGGGGCACCGAGGCTGCGCTGACTCCGTTCGCGCAGGCAGCCTTCGCCGCCACGGGAGCGATATCCGAGCTCGGTGTCTCCCGCCCTTTCGATGCACGCCGCGATGGTTTCGTGATGGGAGAGGGCGCCGGGATCCTCGTGCTAGAGCGCCTGCAAGCGAGTGTGCGAGTCGCGCCCCTGGCGGTCCTCGCGGGGATCGGAACGTCGTCTGATGCGTTCCATCTCACCGCACCGAATCCGGCGGGGAGCCTGGCTGCACTAGCGGTGACAGCCGCACTGGAGAACGCCGGCAGCGTTCCAGGGGATGTGTGCTACGTCAACGCCCACGGAACCTCCAGCCCGCTCAACGATCGCGCCGAGACGGAGGCTCTGAAGGTTGCGCTCGGTGCCCGGGCGATGGAGATCCCCACGTCGTCGATGAAGTCGGCGATAGGTCATCTGCTTGGAGCGTCTGGTGCCGTCGAGGCGGTCGCGACCGTATTGACACTGCGGGAGTTGGTCGCACCGCCGACTCTGGGCTACGAGGAGCCGGAGGCCGGGTTGGACCTGAACTATGTTGGCGCCGGTCCCCAGCACCTACCCGCAGGACAGGGCACGCGCGTCCTCGCGCTGTCGAACACATTCGGCTTCGGGGGGCATAACGTCGTGCTCGTCTTCGAGCGCTACGCCTCGTCCCATGATGTCACGGGCGGGGGCTCGTAGCAGGCGCCCGGGCGTGCGATGGAGGCGTCGCATCGGGGGTGTGGGCATTGCCCATCCGCGGATCGTCCTGGTGGCATGGCTGGCTGGCTTGCTCGTGTGCAGCCTGATATCTGCGGCTGAGCCTGGCAACATCACGGACAACGGCTTCTCTGTGCCAGGGTCGGGGTCGGCGAGGGCCGAAGATCTCGTGAGGCACAACTTCCCCGGCTTCTCCGGGCCACCGATCATAGTCGTGCTCACCAGCAGTCTTCCGGGCACGAGATTGGAAGTAGTAAAGCCAGAGTGGGAAAAACTGAAGACAGTGGGCAAGGTGCTCGATGGACTCCATGGCGTGGAGGTGATCGAAAGGGTTGAAAAGCCGGCTTACTATCGATATGACAAGACCCACATTCGTACGATCGTTGCAGATCTCATACGCATGAGCGAGCCGCTTGCGATCGCCGTGCAGCGTGTCCCGGAAATCGAAACGAGATTGAGGCGGGCGTCGCCGAAGTATGTCGAATTCACGCTGCTCGGAGAAGTCGCCGAAACGTATCGTGACTCGGCGATCATCCATCATGACATCACGCGAGCTGAGTTCGTTGCGCTTCCGATCGTGTTCGGTCTGCTCGTCGTGGCATTCCTGTCGGTTGTGGCGGCTATCCTACCCATCGTGCTGGCGGTGGCTGTGCTTATTTGCACGCTCGCCTTCGTGCATCTGGTGAGTCTCGCCTTCGGACTCAGCATATTCGCAGTCAACACAGCCACATCGGTGGCCCTGGGCCTGAGCATAGACTACTCACTGATTGTCGTCACTCGCTTCCGCGAGGAGCAGGAAGATGCGGGCTCGGTTCATCTGGCCATCGAGCGCGCGATGAATACGGCCGGGCGTACTGTTTTCCTCTCGGGTCTGACGATAGCAGCGTTGCTGCCGGCACTGATGCTCATCGGCGTGGGGCTGTTCTCGTCGATCGCACTGGGGGGAGCGATCGCTAGCCTGTTCGCTGTCTTCGCGGCCACGACGCTGCTTCCGGCGATGCTCGTGCTGCTTGGCGACCGCGTCGATCGGCTCTCCTTCAGACCGGCTGTCACCGCTTCTCGCCGTGGGACGGTGTGGCGGCGGCTGGCCGGATTTGTGACAACGCATCCCCTTACGGCGGCGCTTGTGAGTTCCGTGGTTCTCCTTGTGCTTGCGACGCCCGCGCTTTCGCTGCGGCTTGACTTTCGGTCGACGGCGCTGTCCCCGGCCCACTCTGTAGCGGCGCGCGGGGAAGCAGATATCGAAGCCGCGTATGGACCGGGTTCAACAGGGCTCGTGGAAATAGTGACCAGGGATGCGGGCGGTGTGCGGTCGATCCTCGCTTCGGCGACGAACGTCCATAGCATATGGGGAGAACGGGCCGGGAGGGCCGGTTGGACTGAAATGGACGTCGTCCTATGGAGTGGGCCGCACAGCAACGCGACCCAGGTAACGGTGAACCGGCTGCGTCGCGAGTTCGACGCGAGTCCTTCGACGACAGCGTACGTCGGTGGAGTCGCCGCGGGCGAGATCGATCTTGCCAACCGGGTTTTGGGTCGACTGCCGATAGTCGTCTTGGCGGTGTGCGTGGTTGGCCTGATCATGCTTGTGCTCGGCCTGAAATCGATAGTGATCCCGATCAAGGCGATGGTTTGCAGCGCCCTGTCGGTAGGCGCGACACTTGGACTTCTCGAGGCGTGCTTCCCGTCATCGGGTGAAGGCGCCGGTATCGCCTTCTTCGTACCGGTCGTCACCTTCGCGCTCGTTCTGGGATTGTCGATCGATTACGAGGTGTTCCTCTTGAGCCGGGTCCGGGAGATGGCGAGGCAGAACGGCGATGTCGCCGTTGCTGTCTCATATGGGCTCACGCGAACCGCGCGGCCGATCACGCTCGCGGGACTTGTGGTGGCGGCGGTGTTCTCCGCGTTCAGCTTCTCCTCGCTCACCGCGGTGCAGGAGCTCGGGGTGGCTGTGACGATCGGCATTGCGCTCGACATCGGACTTGTGAGGTGGCTGCTGAGCCCGGCGTGCGTAGTGCTGGCCGGTCGCTGGAACTGGTGGTTTCCGCGTAGGTGTCGGCGGTCCTAGCGGCAGGCCTGCGGGTCGTGCCGCTGCCGAGGCGGGCGCAAGTGACCGGGCGGCGGATGCGAGCGGCTGCGATCTACGATGCATTGGGTGTCGAACGTCGGCAGCATGTCTTGAGGCTGCGCCTCTACCACCACCACGACGGCGCCCGCGTCGCCTACCGCGAGCTCGGCGCCGGCCCGCCGCTCGCGCTCGTGCACTCCGAGCTGCTCTCCCACAAGGAGTGGGAGCCCGCCGTCGCCGGCCTCGCCGAGCGCTACCGCGTCGTGCTCCCCGACCTGCCCCTGCACGGCGACTCCGAGGAGCGCCCCCGCCACCCCTACACGCTCGACTGGTTCGTCGACGTGTTCGCCGGCTTCAGCACCGAGGTGCTCGGCGCGCGCCCCTTCCTCGCCGGCCACGGCGCCGGCGCCGAGCTCGTCCTGCGCACCGTCCTCGCCGGCCGCGTGCGCCCCGCGCGCCTCGTGCTGATGCCCAACCGCATGCACGCCCCCTCGACGCGCCCGCTGGCCCGCACCGCCTGGCAGCTCGCCGCCCGCGCCGCCGCCGTCCCCGGCCTCGACAGCCTGCTCGCCTACGGCGCGAGCGCCGTCTTCACGCCTGGACGTGCCGTGCGCCTGTCCGAGCGGCGCAACCCCGCCGCCGCCGACCTCGTGCGCAAGGCCTTCGCCGACGTCCCCGGCAACTCCAGCCTCGCCCGCTCGTGGGCCAAGTGCGCCCGCGCCTGGCCCCGTGGCCCGCAGTCCCAGCTCCTCGAGCAGTACGAGCGGCTGGACATGCCCGTGCTGCTGCTGTGGGCCGACCGCGACCCCGCGCACCCGCTGTCGATCGCCGAGGAGGCGCTCGCGCGGCTCCCCCACGGCCAGCTGCGCGTGCTCGAGAGCGCCGGCTTCCTGATCGCCTACGACGACCCTGTCGGGGTGGTGCGCGAGATCAGCGCCTTCTGTTGAGGCTGTGTGGCTGTGTGGCTGTGAGACTGTGGAACTGTGGAGCTGGGAACCCGCGCTGGCGCTCCCCGTTCAGCCTCGCTGGATAGGGTGATGGGCCCTTCCAGGAGCAGCTAGAGCGCAACACAAAGGAGAGCCGATGCCGGACCAGCAGCTGTGGGGCGGCGAGACCGCCAAGGCCGTCGAGAACTTCCCGATCTCCGGCGAGACCGTGCCCGTGTCCGTCGTCCGCTGGCTGGCCCGCATCAAGGGCGCCGCCGCCGCCGTCAACGGCGAGCTCGGCCTGTTGCCCAAGCGCACCGCCGCCCGCATCGAGAAGGCCGCCGCCGAGATCGCCGCCGGCAAGCACGACGGCCAGTTCCCGATCGACGTCTTCCAGACCGGCTCGGGCACCTCCACCAACATGAACGCCAACGAGGTGATCGCGAAGCTCGCCGGCGAGCCCGTGCACGCCAACGACCACGTCAACATGGGCCAGTCCTCCAACGACGTGTTTCCCTCGGCCGTGCACCTCGCCGCGCTGGACCTCGCCCAGAACGAGCTGCTGCCAGCCCTCAAACAGCTCGAGCGCGCCTTCGCCAGGAAGGCCAAGAGCTTCCAGAACGTCGTCAAGGCCGGGCGCACTCACCTGATGGACGCCGTCCCCGTCACCCTCGGCCAGGAGTTCGCCGGCTACGCCGCCCAGATGCGCCTGGCCCAGGAGCGCGTCCAGTCCGCGCTCGTCCACGTCGGTCAGATCCCGCTCGGCGGCACCGCCACCGGCACCGGCCTGAACACCCACCCGCGCTTCGCCCAGATGGTCCGCGCGCGCCTGAAGAAGGACTCTGGCCTGAAGCAGATCGCGCCGCCCGCCGACCCCTTCGAGGCCCAGGCCACCCGCGACGCGCTCGTCGAGCTCTCCGGCGCCCTGAAGGTGATCGCCGTCTCGCTCACCAAGATCGCCGGCGACCTCGCGCTGATGGGCTCCGGCCCGCGCGCCGGCATCGGCGAGCTGTTCCTGCCCGAGCTCCAGAAGGGCTCCTCGATCATGCCCGGCAAGGTCAACCCCGTGATCCCCGAGGTCGTCCTGCAGGTCTCCGCCCAGGTGATCGGCAACGACGCCGCGATCACCGTCGGCGGCATGCAGGGCCAGTTCGAGCTGAACGTCCGCATCCCCCTGATCGCGCGCAACCTGCTGCAGTCGCTGCGCCTGCTGACCTCCACCTCGAAGGTCTTCGCCGAGAAGTGCGTCGATGGCATCCAGGTCAACCGGGCAGGCACGGACGCCTCCGCCGGCAACACGCTCGCCGTCGCCACCGCGCTGAACGGCGCGATCGGCTACGACAAGGGCACCGCGATCGTGCAGAAGGCCACCGCCACAGGCAGGCCGCTGCGCGAGGTCGCGCTCGAGGAGGGCGTCGAGGCGAAGCTCTACGACGCCACCATCGACCTGCGCAAGATCGCGCGCGGCAACCAGGCCTAGGAGGTCGCGAGGTGGACGACTGGCTGGGCCAGCGCGTGCTGTTCACCGGCGCCCAGGGCTTCATCGGCTCGTGGGTGGCCGAGCGGCTGCTCGACGAGGGCGCGGCCGTGCTCGTGCTCGACCGTGCGCCCGCCGAGCTCTCGCACTTCCGCATGCGCTCCCTGCACGAGCGCTGCACCGCGGTGCCCGCCGACCTGCTCGACCCGGCCTCGCTGCGCGCCGCGCTCGACCAGCACGAGGTGACCGCCGTCTACCACCTCGCCGCCACCGCGATCGTCGGCTCGGCCACCACCTCGCCGCTGGCCACCTACGAGGTCAACGTGCGCGGCACCTGGAACCTGCTCGAGGCGTGCCGCGGCGCCCGCCTGGCGCCCCGGCGCATCGTCGTGGCCTCCACCGACAAGGCCTACGGCGTGCACGAGCAGCTCCCCTACCGCGAGGACCACGCGCTGCAGCCCCGCTACCCCTACGACGCCTCGAAGGCCTGCGCGGACATCGTCGCGCGCTCGTACGCGCACACCTTCGGCCTGCCCGTCGCCGTCACCCGCTTCGGCAACGTCTTCGGCGGCGGCGACCTCAGCTTCTCGCGCCTGGTCCCGGGGACCGCCCGCTCGCTGCTCGCCGGCGAACGCCCCGTGATCCGCTCGGACGGGCTCGCCGAACGCGACTTCCTGTACGTCGAGGACGCCGTCAGCGCCTACCTGGCCGTCGGCGCCTCGCTCGAGCGCGAAGATCTGCGCGGGCGCGCCTGGAACGCGAGCATCGGCGAGCCGGTCAGCGTGCTCGAGATCGTCCGCCGCCTGACCGCGATCGCCGGCTCGCCGCTCGAGCCAGACGTCCGGGGCCACGGCACCCCCTACGGCGAGCTGCCGCGCCAGTGGCTCGACTCCGGCGCGATCGCCGCCGAGCTCGGCTGGCGGGCGCAGTGGACGTTGCAGCGGGGCCTCGAGGAGACCTTCGCCTGGTACGCGCGCGAGCTGCCCCTGCTGCGGGATGCTCAGCGCGCGCGCTTGGCGTAGACGCCGCGCCGCAGCGAGAGCGAGTCGATGAAGCCGATCCCGAGGTCCAGCGCGGCGGCCGGCGGGCGGGGATGGCGCGGACGGCGCCTGCCCGCCGTCCAGCCCTTCAAGCGCCCCCTCAGCGCGGCCGCGTCGTGCGAGATCGCCAGATCGCCGAGCACGACCACAGCCTCGGTGCTGAGCGTGCGCACCGCGGTCTGGGGGCTGCTCAGCAGTCCGTAGCGGCGCACCATGTAGCCCCGCCCGTAGCCGGCGTAGCGGCGCTGGCGAGCCGAGCGATGCCCGTGCGTCGCCGAGCCCAGATGCACGCCCACCGCGTCGATCGCCAGCGCGCAGCGCCAGCCGGCGCTGCGCATCCGCAGGTTCAGGTCGAGGTCCTCGGTGTAGGCGAAGATCGTTTCGTCCAGCCCGTTCGCCTGCTCCCACGCGACCCGCCGATACGCCCCGGCCGTCGCCATCGGGCCGGTCAGCACCGGGTAGGGGTCGTGTGCGTGTGCGACCGGAAGGCCGTGCAGCCTCGGGTAGCCGGCCAGCACGGCGTCGGCGGTCATGCCGACGCTGTCGATCAGCGCGCCCCCGGGCTGCAGCAGCAGCGAGGCGGACGATCCCACCGCCGGGTCATCCAGCGGCGCCGCCAGCCGCTCCAGGAAGTCGGGCTCGCAGACCACGTCGTTGTTCATCGGCACCACGATCTCGCCCGCGCCGGCGGCGACGCCGCGGTTGCACGCTTCGGGGAACCCGTGGTTCTCCTCGAAGCGCTCGACGTGCGCGTGCGGCCACTCCGCCCGCAGGCGCGCGTAGGTGCCGTCTCTGGAGCCGTTGTCGACCACGATCAGGTTGTGCTCGATCGTCTGGCGCTCGAGATGACGCAGGCACTCCGCGGTCATCTCATAGCCTTCGTAGGTGACGATCACGACGTCGATCGGCGCCGCCATCATGCGCTCCTCTCGGTGTGCAGCCGCAGGCGTCGCACGAGCGACTCGCGAAAGCCGATCCTCGAGTCGATGAACCGCGCCGGCGGCTGGCGCAGGCGCGGGCGCGCGGCGCCCGCACGCCACCCCGCCAGCCGCCCGCGCAACGCCGCCAGGTCGCGCGAGATCAGCGTGTCGGCCAGCACCACGATCGCCTCGGTCGCGAGCGTGCGTGCCGCGCCGCGCCCGCGCAGCAGCCCGTATCTGCGCAGCAGATAGCCGCGGCCGAAGCCGCCGTGACGGCGCACGTGCCCGGTCCGCCGCCCGAGCGTCGCCGAGCCCAGGTGCACGCCGACGGCCGCCGGTTCGGCGACCGTGCGCCACCCCGCCAGCCCGAGCCTCAGCGCGAGGTCGAAGTCCTCCATGTAGAAGTCGATCGTCTCGTCGAGTCCCCCGACCTGGGTCCACGCGCTGCGCCTGTAGGCGCCGGCGGCGCCGCCCGGGCCCAGCAGCACCGGGTGGCTGTCGTGGGCGGCCGCCGGCGGCAGGCCCCGCAGTCGCGGGAAGGCCGCCAGCACGGCGTCGGCGGTCATGCCGACGCTGTCGATCCGCTCGCCGTCCGGCTGCATCAGCAGCGCGGCGACCGAGCCCACGTCCGCCGCGCCGCGCATCGGCGCGACCACGCGCTCGAGGAACGTGGCGTCCACGTCGACGTCGTTGTTGAGCAGCACCACGATCTCGCCGGTCCCGGCGGCGACGCCGCGGTTGCACGCTTCGGGGAACCCGTGGTTCTCCTCGAAGCGCTCGACGTGCGCGTGCGGCCACTCCGCCAGCAGGCGCGCGTGGGTGCCGTCCTCGGAGCCGTTGTCGACCACGATCAGGTTGTGCTCGAGCGTCTGGCGCTCCAGGTGACGCAGGCAGCTCTCGGTCAGCTCATACCGGTTGTAGGCGACCACTACGACATCCACCTCGCTCCTCACACATTCACCTAACCACGCGCCGCCGGGGTCCGTGCGCGGAGCACGCGAGCGCGCGTTTCATCCCCGCAGCACGGCGCACTCACCATTCGAAGCTGTCTCCGACTGGAGTGTTAAACCGGCCGGCCGGGCCGCGGCGAGCGTCAGCTCACGGCCAGCAGGTCGCGATCGCGCCAGCGCAGCGCCTCGTCCAGGCGCCCCTGCGCGAGCAGCTCCTTGATGCGCGCGATGCGCATGAACCGCGAGCCTTCGAAGTCCTCTATCCGCAGTGCGTTCTCGCGATAGGCCGCGAACATCTGCTCGACGCTCGCGCGCACCGTCCACGTCGGGCGCAGCTCGGGGAACATGCCGGCGAACTTGGCGAAGCTGACGCGGTAGCTGCGCTTGTCCGGGCCGGCTTTCGCCGCGAGCGCCACGCGCGAGTCGGGCACGGTCTCCTCGACGATCCGCGCGACGTCGCGGATCTGGTAGTTCTCCTCGTCGCAGCCGACGTTGAACGCCTCCCCGTGGATCAGCTCGCGTGGCGCCCGCAGCAGCCCCGCGAACGCCCGCGATATGTCCTCGATGTGCACGAGCGGACGCCACGGCGTCCCGTCGCTCTGCATCAGCACCTCGCCGGTGGCGAAGGCGAAGGCAGTCAGGTTGTTGACCACGAGATCCCCGCGGTGACGCGGGGACAGCCCGTGCGCGGTCGCGTTGCGCAGGAACACCGGGCTGAAGTCCTCGTCCGCGAGCGCGCCGATGTCGCGCTCGGCCAGGATCTTGGACTCGCCGTATGGCGTCACCGGGTTGAAGCCGGCGCTCTCGTCGAGCCAGTCCTCGGCGGCGGCTCCGTACAGGCTGCACGAGGAGGAGAACAGGAAGCGCTCGACGCCGGCCTGCTTGGCCGCGCGCGCGAGCTCGACCGAGGCGCGGTGGTTCACCGCGTAGGTGCAGTCGGGGTTCAGGTCGCCCACCGGGTCGTTGGAGATCGCCGCGAGATGGATCACGGCCTCGCAGCCCTCCAGATCCGCGGGCGTCACGTCGCGAACGTCCTTGCGGATGCGCGCGTACGTCTCGAGCTCGCCCGCGGAGGCGAAGTCGCAGCCCTCGTACAGGAAGGCGTCGAGCCCGACCACCTCGTGGCCCTCGCGGTTCAGCAGCGGGACCAGGATCGAGCCGATGTAGCCGTGGTGGCCGGTGACGAGCACGCGCATCGGCGGCATCTTCTCACACCAGCCCGAACGCCCTCGCGGCAGGGCCCGCCGCCTGGCCGGCCGCGCTCCCCAGCCGCTCGAGGGGTGTTCCGGAAATGTCTCCCACCGTTCGGTGGCGGTGGTTGAGAAACACCACGGGTGAGGGTTTATGGGTATTTGCAGGCCGATCGGACGGTGTTGAGCGCATTGTTCAGACTGGCAGGCGGTTCTTGTTAGCTTGGATTCCCTGATGAAGTCCGCGAAGGCGTCAAGGGGATCGCCGTCGACGGTGAGCGGCGGCCCCTGCGCGGGTCGCGCGCGATGAAGGCCGTGATCCTCGCCGGCGGTCTCGGCTCGCGTCTCAGCGAGGAGACCTCGCTGCGTCCGAAGCCGATGGTGGAGATCGGCGGGCGGCCGATCCTGTGGCACATCATGAAGATCTATGCCGCCTACGGCATCGAGGAGTTCGTGATCTGCCTCGGGTACAAGGGCTACGTGATCAAGGAGTTCTTCGCAAACTACCGTCTGCACACATCCGATCTGTCATTCGATCTCGGTCATGGCGATGTGGAGCTGCACCGGTCGAACACCGAGCCGTGGAAGGTGACACTGGTCGACACAGGCGAGCAGACGATGACCGGCGGACGCCTGCGCAGGGTGCTCCCGTACGTGGAAGACGACGCATTCTGTTTCACCTACGGCGACGGGCTCGCCGACATCGACGTCAATGCGCTGATCGCCTATCACCGCGAGCAGGGCGCGCTGGCGACCGTGACGGCCGTGCAACCGCCAGGGCGCTTCGGCGCGGTGGAGCTCAACGGGACGCACGTGCGCAGCTTCGCGGAGAAGCCGCGCGGCGACGGCGCCTGGCTGAACGGCGGCTTCTTCGTGCTCTCGCCCGAGGTGGGCCGCTACCTGGAAGGAGACCGGACGACCTGGGAGGACGGGCCGCTGCGCCAGCTGACCGAGGAGGGGCAGCTGGCGTCGTTTCGCCACCGCGGCTTCTGGCAGGCGATGGACACGCTGCGCGATCGCAACCAGCTCGAGCAGCTGTGGAGCTCCGGGCGACCCCCCTGGCGGGTGTGGAGATGAGCGCCCCGCACTGCAGGTTCTGCGGCGCCGCGCTCGAGCACCCGTTCGTCGACCTCGGGTCCTCGCCGCTGGCCAACTCCTATATACCGAGCGAGCGCGAGGGCGAGATGGAGCCGTTCTACCCGCTGCGCGCGCTCGTCTGCGGCAACTGCTTCCTCGTGCAGCTGGAGGAGTTCGAGACGCCCGAGCGGATCTTCTCCGATTACGCCTACTTCTCCTCGTACTCCGCCAGCTGGGTCGAGCACGCTCGACGCTACGCCGAGCGGATGGTCGAGTCGCTCGAGCTCGGCCCCGAGAGCCAGGTCGTGGAGATCGCCTCCAACGACGGCTACCTCCTGCAGCACTTCCACGAGCGCGGAATCCCCGTGCTCGGCGTCGAGCCGGCCGCCAACGTCGCCGAGGCGGCGATCGCCAAGGGCATCCCCACGCTCGTGCGGTTCTTCGGCCGGCGCACCGCGAGCTCGATCGCCGCGCGCGGGCGGGCGGACCTGCTGCTCGGCAACAACGTGCTCGCCCACGTCCCCGATCTGGGCGACTTCGTCGCCGGGATGAAGGAGCTGCTCGCGCCGGGCGGCACGATCACGATGGAGTTCCCCCACCTCATGCGCCTGATGGAGGACAACCAGTGGGACACGATCTACCACGAGCACTTCTCCTACTTCTCGTTCCTGACCGCCAGCCGCGTGTTCGCGGCCTACGGCCTGCGCCTGTTCGACGTCGAGGAGCTGCCCACCCACGGCGGCTCGCTGCGTGTGTACGGCGCCCACGCGGACGACCGCGGCAAGCCCGAAAGCGCCCGTGCGCTCGAGCTGCGCGAACGCGAGCGCGAAGCCGGCTATGAGCGGATCGCGACCTACACCGGCTACGGCGCGCGCGTCGAGGCCGACAAGCGACGCATCCTGCAGTTCCTGATCGCCCTCAAGAACGAACGCCGCCGGGTCGTCGGATACGGCGCCCCGGCGAAGGGCAACACGCTCCTGAACTACTGCGGCGTGCGCCGCGACTTCCTCGACTACACCGTCGATCTGAGCCCGCACAAGCAGGGCCGGCTGCTGCCGGGAAGCCACATCCCGATCCGCGCTCCCGATGCGATCCGCGAAGACCGCCCCGACGTCGTCGTGATCCTGCCCTGGAACCTCAAGGACGAGATCATGGAGCAGCTCGGCTTCATCGGCGAGTGGGGCGGACGCTTCGCCGCCCGCACCCCGGAGCTCGCGCTGCTGTCGTGAGCGCCCGCGCATGAGGTTCGAGCGGACGCCGCTGGCGGGGGTCTGGACGATCGAGCTCGAGCTCCTCGAAGACGAGCGCGGCTGGTTCGCCCGCGCGTTCGACACGGAGGAGTTCATGGCGAGGGGCCTCGAGCTCGAGGTCGCCCAGGGCAACCTCCAGTACACCCCCCGCGCCGGCACGCTCAGGGGGATGCACTACCAGCGCGACCCCCACGGCGAGCCGAAGCTGGTGCGCTGCATCCGCGGCGCCACCCATCACGTGGTCGTCGACCTGCGGCCGGGGTCGCCCACCCACGGGGCCTGGCACGGGGTCGGGCTCTCGCCCGAGAGCCGCCGCGCCCTGTACGTGCCGCCCGGCCTCGCCCACGGCTCCCAGACGCTGGTGGACGACTGCGAGGTCTTCTACCTGATGGGCCATCGCCACGTCCCCGAGGCGGCATGCGGAGTGCGCTGGGACGACCCGGCCTTCGCGATCGACTGGCCGGCGCCACCCGGCGGGGGCGAGCGCATCGTCTCGGCACGCGATCGCGCCTACCCGGACTATCCGCTGTGACGCGCGTGCTCGTCACCGGCGCCGCCGGCTTCATCGCCCGCGGCTCGCTGGCTCGTCTGGCGCACGCCGGCCATGAGGTGCATGCGGTCAGCTCGCGCCCGGTGCTCGCCGGCGGACCCGGCACGGGCGCGGCCGGCCGCGTGGGGTCCCCCGCGCTCGAGGAGCCGCACACGGCGCTCGCCCAGGTTCGCTGGCATCGCGCCGACCTGCTCGGCGAGGGCTCCGCATCCGAGCTGATGCGGGCGGTCGCGCCGACCCATCTGCTGCACATGGCCTGGTGCACCGAGCCCGGCACCTTCTGGACCGCGCCCGAGAACCTCGACTGGGCGCAGGCGAGCCTGCGCCTGCTGCGCGCCTTCGCGGCGGGCGGCGGGCGCAGGGCCGTGATCGCGGGCACGTGCACGGAGTACGAGTGGAGACGGCACACGCACTGCGTCGAGGAGCGCGGCCCGCAGGGCGGACCCGACACACGGGGCCCGGCAAGGCAGGCGACGCCCAGGGCGCCGCACACGCTCTACGGCGCCGCCAAGCACGCCGTGCACCTGGTGGCCGAGCGCTACGCCGAGCAGGCGGGATTCGAGCTCGCCTGGGGCCGCGTCTTCTACACGTACGGCCCCCACGAGCACCCGGCGCGGCTGGCCAGCTCGGTCGCGAGCGCGCTCGTGCGCGGCGAGCAGGTGCGGTGCACCGACGGCGCACAGGTCCGCGACTACACGTACGTCGCGGAGCTCGGCGAGGCGTTCGCGGCGCTGCTCGACTCGCCGGCGACCGGCGCGGTCAACATGGCCTCGGGGGAGCCCGTGCGGGTCGCGGACCTGGTGCTGGCGCTCGCCGCCGCCGCCGGCCGCCCCGAGCTCGTGCGGCTGGGCGCGCTGCCCCGGCGTCCCGACGAGCCCGAGCGCCTGACCGCCGACGTCGGGCGTCTGCGCGAGCAGGTCGGCTGGAGCGCGTCGGTCGGCCTGCGCGAGGGCGCCGAGCGGACCGTCGAGTGGTGGCGGCGCGAGTTGGCGCCCGGCGCGAGCGGCGACGGGCGCGTGCGTGCCGGGGCAGGGCAAGCGCGCTAGCCGGCCCTCATTCCCGTGGGAGCGCCCCGTACAGCCGCGCGACCGTGGACACCACCCCCGGCTTGGCCTGCCCGCCGTAGGTGAACAGGCCCTTCTGGTTGAGCCCTTCGATCAGCTTCAGGTGGGGCAGCACCTGGTGGATCGAGCCGCCGTCGAAGGTCGGCGTGAGCGGGTAGTCGCGCAGCACCCACACCATCATCGCGCTCAGCCGCGGGTCGGACGCGTAGACCGCGATGTGCTCGGCCAGCAGCTTGGCCTGGTAGGCGTAGCTGCCGGGGGCGCCCGGCGGGTTCAACCCGTTCGATTCGGCGCCGAACTCGCTGACGACCAGCACCTTGCCGGCGAACGTCCTTTCCTGTGCGCGCAGCCGCGCCCGCATCTTCGCCGCGAGCTGCGCCGGATCGTCTTGCGGATAGTCGTACCAGCCCGAGTAGTCGGTCTCCGCGATCGCGTCCGCTTCGGCGTACAGCGGTCCCGCCTGCGTCGGCGGGTGATCGCCCCACACGTCCACCGCCACCATCCGCGTGGGATCGTGCTGGTGGATCCAGCGGGCGACCGTGCGCACGTAGTCGACCTCCTGCCGGTCGCGCCCGTTGCCGGCGACCTCGTCGACGAGGTTCCAGGCGAAGATCGACGGGTGCAGCTGCTCGGCCGCGACCGCCGTCCTGGCCTGCTGCTCGGCTTCGGAGAGCAGCTGCGGGGTGACCGAGTACCAGTTGCCTGCCCCTTCGACCGGCCCCACGCCCTGCCACACGAGGATCCCCGCTTCGTCGAGGCGTTCGAGCAGCCCCGGGTCCAGCGGGTGCTGCGAGCGCACGACGTTCGCGTGGATCTGCTCGAGCTCGCCGACGATCGTGTCCTGGTCGGCCGGCGTGAGCGCGTCGCCGTGCCCTTTGGCGTCTTCCTGGATCGAGGCGCCGTGCAGCTTCAGCTGCGTGCCGTTCAGGTACACGAAGCCGCCGTGCCAGCTCAGCTCGCGCAGGCCCACGCGCGCCGCGTAGCTGCTCTCGCCGCCCACGTTCAGGCTCAGCTGGTAGAGGCTCGGGTGGGCGGGCGACCACAGCGCCGGTTCGCGCACGGTCGCGACGGCGGTGGCGGTCGCCGCGGCGCCCTTCGCGAGCGTGAGCGCGGGGAAGCTCAGCTGGACCGTCCGGCCTTCGCGCACCAGCGCGCCTTCCGGCTGGAGCGTGCGCCGCGGGCCGTAGTTGCGGACCTGCACGCTCACCTTCACGCTCGCCTGCGTGGCTTGCGCAGGAACCGATTCCCGCCCTCCCGCGAGCGTCGTCTGCACGGTGGGCTGGGCCAGTTCGCTTTCGTCGATCCGGCGCACGTCGACGTCGCCATCGAGGCCGCCCCAGTTGAACCACGTGCGGTGAAAGCCTTCGCGCGACTGCTGCCCGGGGTCGCGCCAGTCGACGCGCACGACGACCGTGTGCCTGCCGGCCGCGACGCTCGCGCGCGCTTCGAAGGGCAGGTAGGAGCCGTGATGGGAGCCGAGCGGCCTCCCGTCCACCCACACGCTCGCCCTGTAGTTGGCCGACTGGAAGCTCAGCGCGTAGGTGCCGGCCGTCGGCGCTTCGAAGCTCGTGCGATACCACGCGACGGAGCCTTCGTAGTTGGCCGCCCCCGCGCTGCCCGTGTAGGGCGCCGCCGAGACCACGTTGGGGACGCTCACCGCCGCCCCGCCGAAGCCCCCGCGCTGCCAGCCGCGCGCGAGGCCCTGGTTCGAGGGATCCCTGCGCAGCGTCCACTGCGTCAGCGGCACGCGCCCGCCCGGCCCTTCGAAGATCACCGGCTGTAGCGGCGGGGCGTAGGCGGGCGTGCCCGAGCTCGCGAGCAGCGCCGCCAGCGCGGCGAGCAGGACGAGCGGCGTGAGCAGGGCGGTTCGGGACGCGGAGCGCATGGCTCCTTCAACAACCGCCGGCCGCCGTCAGAGCGGCCTCGCCGGCGAGCAGGCCCTCGAGCAGGGCCAGCGCGCCCGCCTTGTGCAGCGGTTCGTTGAGGTTCCCGCACTTCGGCGACTGCACGCACGACGGGCAGCCGCCCGCGCAGCGGCAGCCGGCGATCAGCTTGCGGGCGTCCTCGCACAGCTCCTCGAAGCGCTGGTAGGCGGCGCGCGTGATGCCGATGCCGCCCGGGTGCCCGTCGTAGATGAAGATCGTCGGGCAGCCCGTCTGCGGGTGGAAGTTCGTCGACAGTCCGCCGATGTCCCAGCGGTCGCACATCGCGATCAGCGGCAGCACCGCGATCTGGGCGTGCTCGGTCGCGTGCAGCGAGCCCAGCAGCACCTCCGTCGGGATCCCGCCCGCGAGCACGTGCGCGCCGCCGCGGGAAGCCGGATCGGGCGACGGGCCGTCAGCGGGCGCGGCCCACGCCGCGAGCGGGTCGCCCACGCCCGGCAGCTCGAACCACAGCGCCTGCGTGGAGAAGCTCGTGGGCGGCAGCTCGAGCGCCGCGATGTCGAGCTGCGCGTGGTCGGACAGGCGCCGGCGCTGGTAGGCGAGCACCGTGTCGGTGACGCTCACCTCGCCGAAGGACAGCGTCACGCCGAGAGCGCCGCGGCGATCGAGCAGGCGCACGATCTCGGTGTCCGTCTGGGACTTGGGCTGGGTGTACCAGTCGCCGTCGAACGGGCTCACGAGCGCCCGGCGGCGCTCGAGGTCGAGCTCGCGCACCTCGTAGGAGCGGCCCTGGTGCATGTAGATCGCGCCGTCGTGCACGGTCGTGTGGGCGCGCGCCGCCTCGGTCGTGCCGAGCAGCTCGCCCGAGGAGACGTCCACGATCGCGAAGCTCTCGGGCGAGGCCGAGCGCAGCGAGACCTCGCCGGCGGGATAGCGGTCGGGCCGGCGCGGCACGAAGCTCGCGCCCGCCACCGTGCCCGCGCGCCGGCGCAGCAGCCCCTCGCTCTCCAGCTGCTCGGCGTGGGCTTCCCAGCGGGGGCCGAGGAAGTCCGCGTCGGTGCGCGTCAGCGGGCGCTCGTGGGCCGCGCACAGCAGGTGCTGGCGGTGGATCAGCTGGCTCTCGTGGTCGAGGATCGCGGCCTCCACGGGACGTTCGAGGAACTCCTCGGGGTTGCGGCAGAAGAACTGGTCCAGCGCGTCCTCGCCGGCCACGTACACCGCCAGCCCGCGCCCGCGCCGCCCCGCCCGCCCCCACATCTGGCGCAGCGAGGCGACCGTGCCGGGGAACGTCACGACCACGGAGGCGTCGAGCTCGCCGATGTCGATGCCGAGCTCGAGCGCGTCGGTGGTGATCACCGCGTGCAGCTCCCCGCGCATCAGCCGGCCCTCCAGCTCGCGGCGCTGCTGGGGCGTGTAGCCGGCGCGGTAGGGCTCCACGCGCGCGGCCAGCTCCGGGTGCGTGCTCTGCAGGTCCTCCTTGACCAGGCGGCTGAGCACCTCGACGCCCTTGCGCGACTTCATGAAGCAGATGCTGCGCGCGCCCTCGCGCACGAGCGTCGCCAGCAGCTCGGCCGCCTCGCCGAGCGCGGAGCGGCGCGTGCCGAGCGCCTCGTCGGTCGTGGGCGGGTTCCACAGCGCCATCCGCCGCCGCGGCGCCGGCGAGCCGTCGCGGTCGATCAGCCGCACGTCGTCCATGCCCGTCAGGCGCTCGGCCAGCTCCACTGGGTTGGCGATCGTCGCGGAGGCCAGCAGGAAGCGCGGCTCGTTGCCGTAGGTCGCCGCGATCCGCCGCAGCCGGCGCAGGACGTTGGCGACGTGCGAGCCGAACACGCCGCGGTACACGTGCGCCTCGTCGACCACGACGACCGCGAGGTTCATGAACAGCTCGGCCCAGGCCCCGTCGTTGGGCAGGATGCCGACGTGCAGCATGTCGGGGTTGGTGAGCACGACGTTGGCCGCGCGGCGGATCTGCCCGCGCGCCTCGCGCGGCGTGTCGCCGTCGTAGATCGCCGGGCGCACCTTCTTGGTCAGGCCGAAGCCCGCGAGCGCCCGCGCCTGGTCCTGGGCGAGCGCCTTCGTGGGATACAGGTACAGGGCGCGCGCGGTCGGCTTCCAGCACAGCAGGTCGAGCGTGGGCAGGTTGAAGCACATCGACTTGCCCGAGGCGGTGCCCGTGGTGACGATCGTGGTGCCCTCCCAGGCCGCCTCGATCGCCCGCGCCTGGTGCTCGTAGAGCCGCTCGACGCCGAGGCGCGCGAGCGCCCCGAGCACCTCGGGGTGCAGCTCGGGCGGGTCCACCAGCGTCGCGCGGCCGGGGCCTTCGCCCGCCTCGCGCACGAGCCTGCCGTCGGCGCGGCCGGCGTCCAGCAGCCCGCTCCAGGGCTCGATCGCGCGATCTAGGGCCACGCGACGCGGTCTGGGGCTGGGTTGGGGCGCGGCGCGGGCAAGGACCTTGAGATAGTAGAGGCGATGTCGCAGGCCGCCGCCGAGCGCTGGGCCCGATCCCGCTCCTTCCACCATTCGCTGTATCCGGCGCGGCGGATCGCGGTCGAGCGCCGCCACAGCATCTCCGTGTGCCTGCCCGCGCGCGAATGCGCCCAGACCGTCGGCGAGATCGTCACGGCGCTGACGGGCCTGTGCGAGGCCGGCGCGATCGACGAGGTGGTCGTCGTCGACGCCGCCTCCCCCGACGGCACCGCGGCGGTGGCCGAGCGGGCGGGCGCGCGCGTGTTGCAGGAGGCCGAGCTGCTCGGCCCCTTCGGGCCCGTGCTCGGCAAGGGCGACGCGATGTGGCGCGCCACCTCCGCGCTCGCGGGGGAGCTCGTGTGCTTCCTCGACGCCGACACCGAGGGCTTCTCCGCACACTTCGCCACCGGCCTGCTCGGCCCGCTCGTGTGCGAGCCCGAGGCCTCGCGGGTGTCGTTCGTGAAGGGCTTCTACCGCCGGCCGCTCGCGGGCGAGGGCGAGGCCGGCGCGCCCGCGGGGCCGAGCCCATCCAGCGGGGGCGAGGGCGGCGGCGCGGGCGAGCGGCCGGGCGAGGGCGGCGGGCGCGTCAACCACCTGACCGCGCGGCCCGCACTCGCGCTGTTCTACCCCGAGCTGGCGGGCGTGCGCCAGCCGCTGGCCGGCGAGGTGGCCGCCCGGCGCGAGCTGCTCGAGGCGCTGCCGTTCGCGACCGGCTACGGCGTCGAGATCGCGATGCTGATCGACGCCTGGCGCGAGGTCGGCCTGGAGGGCATGGCGCAGGTCGACCTGGAGGAGCACCGCAACCGCCACCAGCCGCTCGCGGCGCTCGCGCCGATGGCCCAGACGGTGCTCGCGACCGTGGCCGCGCGGCTGGCGCGGGAGGGGCGGCTGCTGGCGGGCGCGGACGGCGAGGGCCAGAGCTTCGACGGGCAGCTGCCGGGCGCCCCGGTGGAGCGCCCGCCGCTCGCCGGCCTGCGCGCGGAGCAGGCGGCGAAGTGAGCGAGCCGGGCGGCGGCGGCGCGGTGCGCTGCCTGTACCTGGACCTCGACAGCACGCTGCTCGGCCGCGGCGCATCGATGCTGCACGACGGCGAGGGCAACGTCACGATCGACGGGGTGCGCGCGGTGCAGGCGTGCCTGCGCGCCGGCGTCGAGGTCGTGCTGATGTCCGGCCGGCGCGAGACCCAGGTCGCGGAGGACGCGCGCCTGCTCGGCCAGAGCTCCTACATCTTCGAGGCCGGCGCGTGCGTGGTGCTCGAGCAGGAGGAGCACTGGCTGACCGGCGAGCTGCTGCCCGGCGAGCTGACGATCGCCGAGCAGATCGAGCGCTCGGGCGCGCCCGCGCTGCTGCTCGAGCGATACGCGGGGCTGCTGGAGTACCACGAGCCGTGGCACCTCGACCGCTCGGTCTCGCACCTGTTCCGCGGCCTGATCGACGCGGCCGAGGCGGACACGCTGCTGGCCGAGCACGGCCACGGGAACCTGCGGCTCGTCGACAACGGCGTCGTGCGCCGGCGCTCCCCGGCGCTCGCCGAGCTGCCGTTCGTGCGCTGCTACCACCTCGTGCCCGCGGGGGCGGCGAAGGTGGCGGCGGTGGCGTTTCACCGTCGCGTGCGTGGCTATGCGCGGGAGGAGACCTTCGCGGTGGGCGACTCGCGCGAGGACCTGGAGTGCGCCCGCGAGGTCGGCGGCTTCTGGCTGGTCGCCAACGCGCTCGAGCGCGACCCCACGATGCGCGAGCTGCTCGCCGGCTACGAGAACGCGCGGGTCGCCGAGCAGGGTCACGGGCACGGGGTGTACGAGGCGGTGGTCTCGACGCTGGTGGGGGCGGGAGGCTGAGCGTCTACCGCGCCAGCCGCCGCAACACCCGCCGCCAGAACCCGGGCTGGGGCCGCCGGCGCCACAGCGCCGGTGGGGGCACGGTGGCGCGCACGAGCGCGACCCAGTCGTCCAGCGGCAGCTCGCCCGAGATCAGCCGCCCCAGCGCGCCCGTGACGGGTGCGCCGAGGCCGGCCTGCTCGAGCGCGCGGGCGAGCAGCGGTACCGACTCGAGCGCCTCGACGGCCTGGCCGATCTGCGCGGGGATGTCGGCCGCCGGGACGCCCGCGGCGAGCAGTTCGCCGGCGCGGCGGTTGCGGCTCTCGCGGGCGAGCACGGTGGCAACCAGGTCACCGGTGCCGGCCAGGCCGATCATCGACTCGGGCCGGCCGCCGAGCTGCTCGGCAAAGCGCCAGACCTCGGCGAAGATGTGCCCGGCGGCGGCGCCGGCGGCGTTCATGCCCTGCGCCTCGGTGGCGCCGGCGGCGAGCGCGGCCGCGTTCTTGGCGGCGCCGGCGAGCTCCACGCCGACGGGGTCGTTGGAGACCTCGCACACGACGCCCGCGCGCGTGAACACGCCGGCGAGCGCGCGCGCGAGCTCCTCGGCCGCGCTCGCGGCCACGAGCGCGGCGCCCGCGTGGACCATCTCCTGCGCGTGCGCGGGGCCGCCGATGCAGGCGACGCGCTCGGCGCCGAAGCGCGCGACCAGCACGCTCGTGGGGGGCGCGCCGTGCGGAGGCACGAGGCCCTTGGCGACCGAGACGATCGCGGTGCGCCGGCCGATGCCCGCCGCCCCCAGCCGGTCGATCACCTCGGCCAGGCCGCGCGAGGGCACCGCCAGAAACACGTAGTCGGCGCGCGAGAGCACGGCGGAGGGCGGCTCGACGCGAAGGCCCGGGGGCAGCTCGACGCCGGGCAGGTACTGGCGGTTCGCGCCGTCGCGCTCGATCGCCGCGGCCTGCTCCGGAGTGCGAGTTTGCAGCGTCGTGCGCAGGCCGCCGCGCGCCAGCAGCACCGCCAGCGCGGTGCCGAACGAGCCGGCGCCGATGACGGTCGCGCGCCGCGCGCCGGGCGTCGGCAACGCGCGGGTTCGAGAGGCGCGAACACCCGGGCTCCGAGTAGGCTCGGGCTCGATCATGCGATGAGCGAGACTAGCGATCGGCGGAAGCACGGGGTCGGGTGGCGCAATTGGGCCCGCGACCAGCGCTGCTCGCCGGCGCAGCTGCTCGCGCCGGCCTCGATCGGCGAGCTGCAGGGGGCGCTCGGCCAGGCGCGCGAGCGGGGTCTGAGCGTGCGAGTCGCCGGTGCCGGGCACTCCTTCAGCGACATCGTCTGCACGGACGGGCTGCTGCTGAGCCTCGAGCGGATGGCGCGGGTGCTCGACGTCGACCGCGCCACGGGGCTCGTGCGCGTGCAGGCGGGCATCACGATCAGGGAGCTGAACCGGCAGCTGGCGCCGCACGGCCTCGCGATGGAGAACCTCGGCGACGTCGACGCGCAGACGCTCGCGGGCGCGATCGCCACCGCCACGCACGGCACGGGCGCGCGGCTGCGCAACATCTCCAGCCAGGTGCACGAGCTGACGCTCGTGCTGGCGGACGGCGCGACCTTCACCTGCTCGGCCGCGCAGGACCCGGAGGCGTTCCGCGCGGCGCGCGTGAACCTCGGCGCGCTCGGCGCGATCGCCGAGGTGACGCTGCGCTGCGTGCCGGCCTTCACGCTGCACGCCGTCGACGCGCCGGCGCCGCTCGAGGAGACGCTGGAGCGCTTCGAGGAGCTGGCGCTGGGCAACGACCACTTCGAGTTCTTCGTGTTCCCGCACGCCACGCGGGCGCTGACGCGCACGAACAACCGCACCGAGCGCCCGCCGCGCCCCCGTGGGCGCGCCGCCGCGTACTTGAACGACGTGCTGCTCACCAACCGCGCCTACGGCCTGTTCTGCCGCGCGGGGCGCCGCTTCCCCAGCCAGATCCCGCGTTTCAACAGGATCGTGACGAGCCTCGCCGGCAGCTCCGAGCGGATCGAGGGCTCGGCGGCGATCTTCGCGAGCCCGCGCCTGGTGCGCTTCACCGAGATGGAGTACGCGCTGCCCCGCGCCCGCGTGCCCGAGGCCGTCAGGAGCGTGATGGAGCTCGTCGAGCGCTCGGGCTTCGCCGTGCCGTTCCCGATCGAGGTGCGCACGGTCGCGCCCGACGACGCCTTCCTCAGCACCGCCGGCGGGCGCGAGAGCGGCTTCGTGGCCGTGCACATGTACAAGGGGATGGCGTGGGAGCCCTACTTCCGCGCCGTCGAGGCGATCATGGACGAGCTCGACGGGCGCCCGCACTGGGGCAAGCGCCACTTCCAGACGGCCGCCACGCTGCGGGCGCGCTACCCCGAGTGGGAGCGCTTCGCGGCGGTGCGCGCGCGCCTGGATCCCGAGGGCCGCTTCGCCAACGCCTGGACCGAGCGTATCTTGGGCCCGCCCACCCCGCCCGCCCCGCCCGCCCCGCACGGCGATGCCTGAGGGCCAGGACCATTACGCGCGCCTCGAGCAGGCGACCGCCGAGCTGCGGGCGCCGTTCGCGCTGGTCGATCTCGACGCGCTGTGGGCGAACGCCGCGGACATGCGCCGGCGCGCGGCGCCCAAGCCGATTCGGCTCGCGAGCAAGTCGCTGCGCTGCCGGGCGCTCCAGGAACGGGTCCTGCGCAGCGAGGGCTTCCGGGGCACGCTCGCGTTCACGCTGCCGGAGGCGCTGTGGCTGAGCTCGTGCGGCTTCGACGACCTGGTCGTGGCCTATCCGACGGCCGACGGCGACGCGCTGCGCGAGCTCGCGACGCTCTCGCGGGACGGCGCTTCGCGCACGTCGGCTGAGTGGCTGACGGTGATGGTCGACGGCGTCGAGGGGCTCGAGCTGATCGAACGGGCGCTCGGCGGGACCAAGGGGGCACAGCCCGAGCGGCCGCTGCGAGTGTGCCTGGACGTTGACGCGGGCTGGCGCGCGCTCGGCGGCCGGGTGCGGGTGGGCGCGCGGCGCTCGCCGCTGCACACGCCCGCGCAGGCGGCGGCGCTGGCGCGCGAGATCCTCGGCCGGCCGAGCCTGCGCCTGGTGGGCTTGATGGCCTACGAGGCGCAGATCGCCGGCGTCGGCGATCAGCCCCCCGGCAGTCCCCTGCGCGGCCTGGCGGTCCGCGCGATGCAGGCGCTGTCGGCGCGCGAGCTGGCCGAGCGGCGCGCCCAGATCGTCGCGGCCGTGAGCGCGGAGCTCGCCCGCGCGGGCGCTCCGCCGCTCGAGTTCGTCAACGGCGGCGGCACGGGCAGCCTCCAGGGCACGGCGGCGGAGGCGGCCGTCACCGAGCTGGCGGCCGGCTCGGGCCTTTACGGGCCGACGCTGTTCGACGCCTACCGCGCGTTCAGGCCGCACCCGGCGGCGATGTTCGCGCTGCCGGTCGTGCGCCGGCCCGCGCGCGGCGTGGTCACGGCGCTGGGCGGCGGCTATCCGGCGTCGGGGCCGGCCGACCGGGCGCGCGCGCCGCGCCCGTACCTGCCGGCGGGCCTGCGGCTGGACCGCCAGGAGGGCGCGGGGGAGGTGCAGACGCCGCTGCTCGGCGCGGCCGCGGACGGGATCGCGCTGGGCGGGCGCGTGTACCTCCGCCACGCCAAGGCGGGCGAGTTGTGCGAGCGCTTCGACCGCCTGTACCTGCTCGAAGGCGGGAGAATCGTCGAGGAGGCCCCCACATATCGAGGCGAGGGACGGTGTTTTCTGTGACCGGCGAGACGATTTTCGATGGCCCGGAGTTGCGGTTGGAGGACGTGTTGCGCGAGGTCGTGGAGACACTCGCGCCGATCGTGCGCACGCCGTGCTCGCCCGGAGAGCGCGAGGCGGCCGAGTGGCTGGCCGAGCGCCTGCGGGCGATCGCCGGCGTGGAGGTCGCGCTCGAGGAGGAGCCCTCGTGGGGGACCTTCCCGCCGACCGCGACGGGGCTCGGGCTGCTGGGCATGGCGGGCGCGGCGCTCGTGCTGGGCGGCCGGCGCCTGCTGGGGCCGGCGCTGGCCGCGGCGAGCCTCGCCGGGGTGGTCGACGAGGCCCAGAACGGCCCGCGGCTCGTGCGCCGGCTCGTGCGCCGGCGGCGCACGACGGTCAACCTCGTGGGGCGCGTCGACCGGCGCTCGGCCGCCCTGGCCGACGCTCGCGCCGCGCGCCGCGCCGCTGAGGACGAGATGGGCGCCGGCGGGGGCGAGGCGGCCGCCGGCGGCCGGGGCGCGGGCGCGATCGACACGCTGGTGGTGCTCGCCCACCACGACGCGCCGCAGACGGGCCTGGTGTTCGACCAGACGCTCCAGCGCAGGCTGCACGCGCTCGCTCCCGGCGCGGTGGAGCGGATGAAGACCTCGCCGCCGCAGTGGTGGGTCGGGCTGGCGGGGCCGCTATGCACGATCGCGGCGGCCGCACGCCGGCGGCGCACGCCGGCGTGGGTCGGGCTCGCGGTGGGCGCGGTGGGCGCGGCGATGGTGGCCGACGTGTGGCGCAGCCAGACCGTTCAGGGCGCCAACGACAACCTCTCCGGGGCGGCCGCGCTGGTGGCGATCGCGGAGCTGCTGCGGGCGCATCCCGTCGGCGGCCTGCGCATCCTGCTGGTGTCGTGCGGGGCCGAGGAGACGCTGCAGGACGGCGTGCGCGCGTTCGTCGCGCGCCACCGCGGCGAGCTCGACCCCGGGCGCACGTGCTTCGTCAACCTCGACACGGTCGGCTCGCCGCACCTGGCGATGCTCGAGGGAGAGGGGCCGGTGTGGATGGAGGAGTACGCGGGCCCGTGGTTGCGCGAGCAGCTCGTCGAGCGCGCCGCCGAGCTGGGCGTGCCGCTGGAGCGCGGCTTCCGAGCGCGCGCCTCGACCGACAGCGTGATCCCCAGCCGCGCCGGCTACCCGATCGCCACGCTCGTGTCGCTGACCGACTGGCGCAGCCTCGCCAACTACCACCTGCCGAGCGACATCCCGGGGAACCTGGACTACGGCACGGTGGCGGACGCCTCGCGCCTGGTGCACGCGCTCGCCCGCCGGCTGAGCACGGCCGGCGTGTCATCTTGAGAGGCGGTGCCCGAGGGCGACACGATCCATCACGCGGCGGCGCAGCTGCGCGCGGCGCTGGCCGGGCGCGTGCCCGAGGAGATCGCGACGCCGCACCCGCGCCACGCATACGAGCGCTGGCCCGAGCGCCTGGCGGGACGCGCCGTGCGGTCGGTGGACGCGCGCGGCAAGCACCTGCTCGTGCGCTTCGAGGGCGGGCTGACGCTGCACTCGCACCTGCGCATGACGGGCGCCTGGGACGTGCACGAGCTCGGCGGGCGCTGGCGGCGCGCGGCGGGGCGGGCGGCTGGGAGGCCGTGCAGTTCGACGGGCCGGTGCTCGAGCTGGTGCCGGACGCGCGCACCCGCGTCGACCCGCGGCTCGCGTCGCTCGGCCCCGACGTGCTCGGTGAGAGCTTCGACGAGCAGCGCTTCCTGGGCAGGCTGCGAAGCGAGGACGCGCGGCGCCCGATCGGCGACGCGCTGATCGACCAGCGGCTCGTGGCGGGCGTGGGCAACTACTGGAAGTCCGAGGCGTGCTTCGCGGTCGGCGTGGACCCCTGGCGAGCCCAGTCGGAGGTGGACGACGAGCGGGCGCTCGCGCTCGTGCGCTTTGCCCGCGAGCGCATGGCCCGCTCGGCGGAGCTCGGGCCGAGGGCGCGCCCGCACGCCGTGTATGGCCGCGCCGGGCAGCCCTGCCCGCGTTGCGACGCGCCGATCCGCAGTCGCGGCCAGGGCGAGGGCAACCGCGTCACGTTCTGGTGCGCGGCCTGTCAGCGCTAAAGGCAAGAGAGGTGCGCGCAGACTCACGCCCCCGCGCACCCCTCAGACAAGGAGTTGCCAATCGCGCTTGCGTCAGTCTTCCACCCATCCATCCAACCCGGACGGATCGATCGTCCAAAGCCCGTGCGACCTCTGGCAGAGTATCGCGATTCTCGGGCAAAGTCAATTAGTCTGAATTACATACCATCGTCTTTCAGGCCGTTCGGCTGTCATGGATCGTGCGGATCGGGCGACCGTGCCCGCGGGCCTCGGCCCGGATCGCTGGCCTGGGCGATCCGTCTGCCGGCGTCCGCGAGCGACCGGGCCGAGCGCGCCTCGACGATCAGCTGCAGGTCGAGGATGCGCGCGTCGAACGGGTCGAGCGCGCTCAGGGCGGCGATCGCGAAGGCCGGGACGCCGCCCTGGCGCGCGCGGGTCGCGAGCTCGAAGGCGAGGCTGCCGGCGAGCGCGCGCTCGTGCAGCTCGGGGACCGCGATCACGAGCGCCCGTGCGGCGCGCAGGCGCTCGTCGAGGTGAGCGGCGGCGAGCGTCGCGGACAACGCCGCGGGGTCGGCGGGAGCGGGCGCTGGCTCGAGCGGGCACAGGTCGGGGCGCGGCCCGCCGGCCTCGGTCACGCCCCGCGCGATCGCCTCGCCGACGCCGCGGGCGGACAGGCGCGGGCCGAAGCGCACGCTCACGATCAGGAGCTGGCGGGGTATGTTCGCCACGATCGGGCATCCTTCCAGCAATGGCAGCGGCGAAGGCGCAACCGGTGACGGTCGAGGCGAGCGGGCGGGAGGTGCGGGTGAGCAACCCCGAGAAGCCGTTCTTCCCGCAGGCGGGGATCACGAAGATCGACCTCGTGGGCTACTACGTGGAGTGCGAGCAGGCGGTCGTGCGGGGTCTGCGCGAGCGCCCGACGGTGATGAAGCGCTGGGTCGACGGCGTCCAGGGCGAGCCGTTCTTCCAGAAGCGGGTGCCCGACAGCGCGCCCGAGTGGCTGGAGACGGCGACGGTGACGTTCCCGAGCGGGCGCCACGCGCGCGAGCTCGTGCCCAACGACGCGGCGCACCTGGTGTGGGGCGTGAACCTGGGGGTGATCGACTGGAACCCATGGCCCGTGCGCCGCTCCGACCTGGACCATCCGGACGAGCTGCGCATCGACCTCGACCCGTCGCCCGACGTCCCCTTCGCGACCGTGCGCGAGGTTGCGCTCGGCGTGCGCGAGGTGCTCGACGAGCACGACCTGCTCGGCTTCCCCAAGACGTCGGGATCGCGCGGCATCCACGTGTACGTGCGCGTCGAGCCGGTGCAGAGCTTCGAAGAAGTGCGCCGCGCGGCGCTCGCGCTGGCGCGGGAGGTCGAGCGGCGGATGCCGGGCCGGGCGACGAGCCGCTGGTGGAAGGAGGAACGCGAGGGCGTGTTCATCGACTACAACCAGAACGCGCGCGACCGCACGGTCGCCTCGGCCTACTCGGTGCGCGCGGTGCCCGACGCGCGCGTGTCCTGTCCGCTTGAGTGGGACGAGGTCGCCGACGTGGAGCCGGCCGAGCTGACCATGCGGACCGTGCCGGCGCGGCTGCGCGAGCGCGGCGACCCGTCGGCGGCGATCGACGAGCACGCGGGCAGCCTCGACGGCCTGCTCGAGCTGGCGGAGCGCGACGAGCGCGAGGGGCTCGGCGACGCGCCGTGGCCGCCGCACTTCCGCAAGCAGAAGGGCGAGCCCAAGCGCGTGCAGCCGAGCAGGGCTCGCAAGGAGGGCGAGGAGTGAGCCTGCCGTTGCAGCCGCCGATCAAGCCCCAGCTGGCGCTCTCGCGGGGGCAGCTGCCCGAGGGGGAGGACTACTGCTACGAGGTCAAGCTCGACGGCTTTCGCTGCCTGGCGTTCGTCGACGGTAAGGACGTGTTCCTGCAGTCGCGAAACGGCAAGCCGCTCGGCCGCTACTTCCCCGAGCTCGCCTTCCCGCCCGGAAAATATGTTCTAGATGGGGAGATCGTCGTGCGCTCGCCGGATGGCCGCGAGGACTTCGACGCGCTCGGCCAGCGCATCCACCCGGCGGCCTCGCGGATCGAGCGGCTGGCCGGCGAGACGCCGGCGCGCTTCGTCGCCTTCGACCTGCTGGCCAGCGGCGAGCAGGCGCTGCTCGAGCTGCCGTTGAGCGAGCGCCGCGCGGCGCTCGAGCGGCTGCTCGCCGAGGGCGAGGGCCTGGCAGCCGGGGCCAGCTTCGCGGGCGCGCCGGTCGAGCTGATGGCGATGGTCGACAGCGCGGCCGACGCGCAGGCGTGGCTGGCGGACGCCGAGGGGGCGATCGCCAAGGAGCGCTCGGCGCCCTACCTGCCGGGGGAGCGCAAGGGCATGGTCAAGGTCAAGCGCGTGCGCACGATCGACGCGGTGGTCGTGGGCTGGCGTCCGGGCAAGGAGCCCGACACGGTCGGCGCGCTGATCCTCGGGCTCTACGACGGCGAGCAGCTGCGCGTGGTGGGGCACTGCTCGGGCCTCTCCGCCAAGGAGAAGCGACGCCTGGTCGGCTTCTTCGCGCCGTATGAGACGGGCGAGCGCGGCTCGGCCGACCCCAGCCGCTGGAGCGCCGGCAGGGACCTCGAGTGGGTGGGCCTGCGCCCGGAGCTGGTCGTCGAGATCGACTTCGACCACGTCTCCGCCGGGCGCATCCGCCACGGCGCGAAGCTGCGCCGCTGGCGCGACGACAAGCCGCCGCGCGAGTGCACCTATGATCAGCTCCGATGAGCCCGCAGAGCGCGACGGTGGGGGAGGAGGAGTACCTGCAGATCCTGTTCTGGCTGCAGGAGGCCGGGCTGCCGATGACCGGTGCGAACGTGGCGCGGGCGATGCAGCTCTCGGCGCCGACGGTGCACGAGATGGTCGGGCGGCTCGAGCGCGACGGCTACATCACGCGCGGAGCCGACCGGGCGATCGCGTTCACGCCCCAGGGGGCCGAGCACGCCGAGGGCATCGTGCGCCGCCATCGCCTGATCGAGCGCTTCCTCACGGACGTCCTGGGCGTGCCGTGGGACGAGGTCCACGAGGAGGCCGAGCGCCTGGAGCACGCGATGTCGCCGGTGCTCGAGGAGCGCATGCTGGCGGCGATCGGCGACGCCAAGACCTGCCCGCACGGGCACCCGCTGGAGGCCGGCGCGCGCCTGCCGGGAGTGCCGCTGGCGGACGTCGAGGTGGGCGCCTCGGTGCGCGTGCTGCGCTTCGAGAACGAGGCCGAGGACCTGCTGCACTACCTGAAGGCCTCCGGCATCGAGCCGGGGATGCAGGCGACGCTCGCCGACCGCGGCCCCGAGCACGTCGAGCTGCGGGCCGAGGACGGCCGGCGAATCGGTCTGACCGCGAGCGTCGCCGAGACCGTGTCGGTGATCGCCGACCCCTCGCCGCCGGCGCGCACGGCGCTGCCCGAGCAGCTCGTGCTCGGCCAGCGCTACGGGCGCTGAGAGCCGACGGCCGGCGCCGCGCGGGCGTCAGGAGATGGACCGGTAGGCCTCGGCCAGGCGCGCGACGCCCGTGCGGATCTGCTCGGGGGTCACGCCGGAGTAGGCTAGGCGCAGGGTGTTCTCGCCGCCCTCGAGCAGGAAGTCGGTGCCCTTGACGAAGGCCACGCCGCGCTCGGCGGCGGCCTGGAAGAGGGCGCCAACGTCGGTGCCGTCGGGCAGCGTGACCCACATGAAGTAGCCACCCTGGGGCGCCACGAACTCGGCCTCGGGCAGCTCGCTGCGCAGGCTGTCCGCGAGCGTCTGGACGCGCTCGGCGAGGGCCGTCTTGACCGTCTCGATCGAGCGGTCGATCGCGCCGGAGGCGCAGAACTCGTAGACGATCGACTGGGCGACCATGTTCGGTGAGATGTACGTGTTGGTCGCCAGCTGCGCGATCGAGGCGATCAGTTCGGTCGGCCCGACCAGGTAGCCGACGCGGATTCCGGGGCACACGGTCTTCGAGAACGAGGAGGCGTAGACGACGCGCTCGGGGTCCATCGAGAGCATCGTCGGCAGCGTCTCGCCGGTGAAGCGCAGCTCGACGTAGGGGTCGTCCTCGAAGACCATGAAGCCGTGCTCGGCGGCGAGCTCCAACAGGCGCCTGCGCTTCTCGTAGGAGAGCGTGTAGCCGGCGGGGTTCTGGAAGTTGGGGATGATGTGCGCGAGCGTCGGCTGCGCGCCCGCGAGCAGCCGGGCAAGCGCGTCGGTGTCGATCCCGTCCGTCTCCAGCGCCACGGCGTGCACGCGCGCGCCGCGCTGGCGCAGCGAGAGCAGCGTGCGGTCGTAGGTCGGACGCTCGACGATCACCTCGTCGCCGGCGCGCACCAGCTGCTCGAACAGGAACGCGTCGGCCTGCATCGAGCCGTTGGTGATGAGCACGCGCTCGGGCTCGACACCGTGGCGGTCGGCGATCCAGCTGCGCAGCCGCGGGTAGCCGATCGCGGTGCCGTAGGCGGTGGTGCCCGCCGGGTCGCTCTCGAAGGCGCGCACGGCCGCCTCGCGCAGGCCGTCGACGTCGACGATGTCGAGCGAGGGGGCGCCGCGGGCGAAGGAGATGGTGGGTCCGGTGGTCGTGGGCACAGCGGCGTAGCTTAGGCGTCCGAGCAGCTCGTCGTAGTCGTGAGTGAGCTCGCGCGCCGCGCGCTCGATGCGATCGCGGAAGCGAAGCAGCTCCGCGGGGCTCGCCGCAGGCGCCTGGCGAGGAGTCTGCGGGGCGCGCGGGGGGGCGGCCCGGAGAGAGGGCGAAGCGACGATCGCGGGTCGCGGCTGCGGCGGTGGCGGGGACGCTGGCGCTTCCGACGGGGGCGGCGGCGAGGCTGGCGCTCCCGGCGGGGGCCCCGGCGGCCGGCCGGCGGGCGGCGTCCGCTCGACCGTTTCGTCGACGATCCGCCCGGCGCCGTGGCTCGCGGGCTCCTCCTCGGTCCCGGTCTCGCCGGCGCCGATCGCGTGCAGCGTCCGCTCCAGCTCCTCGAGCTTGCGCTCGAGCTCGCCGAGCGCTCTGGCGACCTGTTGATCCATCGGGCGCCAAGGGTACCGGCGATCGAACGGGCGCACGCGCGCGGGCGGGCCTATTCGGGATAGAACGCGGGGTCGCGCGAGGGGCAGTAGTAGCGCCGTTGCGGCGGCCCATCGTCGCCCAGGTTGATCCACACGCCGCTGCCGTTGCTCAGGCGCACGCACGGCGGCGCCCGCCTGGAGCCGAGCGAGCCGTGGTGCAGGAACGCGTAGCGCTCGCCGATCCGCGAGACCGGCACGGCGGCGTCCGAGACCGTCGGCAGCGACGCGATTGCGCCGAATGCGACCAGGCCGGCGCCCGAGAAGGCGAGTTCGCCTTCGGCCGAGGCTTCGATCACGACCGCGCGAACGCCGCCGCGTCGCAGCGCTTCGTAGATCGCGAGCACATCGCCGTCGCGCTCGGGCTTGGAGACCTGGTAGCCCCGGTCGGAGAAGATCGTGAAGCGGCCGGGTCGCTGCAGCGCGGTCGTGTGCGCGTTGCCGAGGTCCACGCTGAGCGAGCCGCCCAGGCCGAAGCTGGTGCCGGCGACGTCGGCGGCGCACACGAGCGCCAGCACGGCGATCGCCGCCTGCCTGCGCGGCGCGCTCAGGGCCGTGATCCAGCCGACGCCGAAGACGGCGAGGTACACGAGCAGCGGCATGCTGTAGCGGGTGTCGTGCACGAAGGTCTCGGTGATCGCGAGCCACGCGACGACCGCGCCGACCACCACGTCGAGCAGGTGGGCGCTCGCGATTCGGCGCCGGACCAGCCCGTGCGCGGCCCACACGAAGCCGACCGCCGAGAACAGGAACAGCGGCAGGTAGAGCTGGGCGTTGACCAGGTTCCAGAAGTACCACTCGAGGTTGTCGAGCGACAGCGGCGCGGGCGATATGTCGGCCGCGTCGGAGGACTTGCCGCCTTCCGAGACGGCGGCGCTGCCGAGCGAGGTGACGTGTGAGAGCTCGCTCAGGTACCACGGCAGGGCGAGGAGCGCGGCGAGCGCCAGGAACACGAGGAAACCCCGCAACGCTTGCCGGCGCCCGCGAGCCAGGGCCACGGCGACGGGCCCGACGACGTAGAAGGCGAACGGCTCCTTGGTCAGCAGGCCGAGGCCGACCGCCGCCCCCGCCGCGCCGGATGCGCCCAGCCGGCTGAAGTTCTCGCTGGCGAGGATCGCCCACAGGAACACGGCGACCATCGCGGTCTCGGGCGCGTCGATCATGAACACGTGGAACTGCGCGGTGATCAGCGGCGAGCAGAGGGCGAAGGCGACGGCCAGCAGGCCGGCCGTGCGGTTGAAGACGATCCGCGCGGCGTGGTAGCAGCCAAGCGCGAGCAGCGGCACGAACACGACGTTCTCCGCCACGATCGGCGGGGCGACGGCGCGGCCGCCGATCGCGATCCCGAGCGACCCCACCAGGTATGCGAGCGGCGGGTAGGGAACGGTCAGCGACAACGCAGTCCCGAGATTGCCGTCCTGCAGCGCGTGGAAGACGTAGAAGGCGCCGGACAGGTGCAGGCCGGCGTCGAACACCGGGATCGAGCGGTCCTGCGAGAGCCACCAGAAGGTGATGCCGAGGAAGGCCGCGACGATCGCGATCGCGCCCCGTGCCTCGGCGGTCACGCCCAGCGCGTCGACGCGTCGCCGTGCGTATGCGCGGACGAGCGATCCGGTCGCCGGCGCTCCTGTTGCCATCGGGCGACAGTAGCCTCGCCCGGCGCCCCCGGCAACATCCCGGACGAGTTTGTTTCTTTCGACTCAGCCGGTCGCGGAGGCCATCTCGCGTGTGTTCGCCGATGACTCGCTCAGGAGGCGGTCGTCGCGGCGCCGCCGAGCACCTCGACCGCGATCTCGGCGGTTTCGGTGGGGGTGCGCCCCGCCCGCACGCCCTTGGCTTCGAGCGCCTCAGCCTTGGCGGCGGCGGTGCCCGAGCTGCCCGAGACGATCGCGCCGGCGTGGCCCATCTGCTTGCCCGCCGGGGCCGTGAAGCCGGCGATGTAGGCGACGACGGGCTTGCTCATGTTGGCGGCGATGTAGTCGGCGGCCTCTTCCTCGGCCGAGCCGCCGATCTCGCCGGAGAGCACGACGAGCTCGGTCTCGGGGTCGCCCTCGAACAGCTCGAGCACGTCGACGAACGAGGATCCGGGCACGGGGTCGCCGCCGATGCCCACGATCGAGCTGCAGCCGACGCCGGCCTGGGCGATCTCGTTGCCGATCTGGTAGGTGAGCGTGCCCGAGCGAGAGACCACGCCGACGCTGCCGGCCTTGAAGAAGGAGGCGGGGATGATGCCGACGTTGGCCTTGCCGGGCGAGAGGATGCCGGGGCAGTTGGGGCCGATCAGGCGCGTGCCCGAATGATCGCGCTTCAGCGTGTTGTAGACGCGCAGCTCGTCGTGCGCGGGGATGCCCTCGGTGATCGTGATCACGAGCTCTACGCCGGCGCGGGCGGCCTCGAGGATCGCGTCCGCGGCGAAGCGCGGCGGCACGAAGATCATCGCCGTGTTCGGCTGCGCCTCGGCCATCGCCTGGGCCCAGTCGTCGAACACGGGGATGCCCTCGACGTCCTGGCCGCCCTTGCCCGGCGTCACGCCGCCGACGACGTTGGTGCCGTAGTTGCGGTTGTTGAGCGTGTGGAAGCTGCCCTCGCGGCCGGTGATGCCGGCGACGCACAGGCGCGTGGACTCGTCGACGAGGACGCTCACGAGGGCGCCCCCACGGGCTGGCCGGCGGCCAGCGCGACGACCATCTCGGCGGCCTCGTTCATCGTCTTGGCGGCGTGCACGTTGGGCAGCGCCGCCTCCTGCAGCAGACGGCGGCCCTCGACGTCGTTGGTGCCGTCCAGGCGCACGACGAACGGCACCGTGGGCTTGATCTCCGCGAACGCCGCGATCAGCCCTTTGGCGACCTCGTCGCAGCGTGTGATGCCGCCGAAGATGTTGAAGAGCACGGCCTTGACGGCGTCGTTGGCGAGCAGCAGGTCGACGGCCTGCTTGACCTTCTCGGCGTCCGAGCCGCCGCCGGCGTCGAGGAAGTTGGCGGGCTTGCCGCCGGCCTGGGCGACCACGTCGAGCGTCGACATGACCAGGCCGGCGCCGTTGCCGAGGATGCCGATGTCGCCGTCGAGCTTGACGTACTGGACGCCCTCCTCCTTGGCGCGGCGCTCGATCGGGTCTTCGTTCTCGCTGTCGGAGAGCCCCTGGCTGTCGGGGTGGCGGTAGAGCGCGTTGCCGTCGAGCGAGACCTTCGCGTCGAGCGCCTTGACTTCCCGCTCCGGCGTCACGATCAGCGGGTTGATCTCGGCGAGCGTGGCGTCCTCCTGCAGCCACACCTCATAGAGCGCCACGAGCGCGTCGGCGACGCCCTCGATCACGTCGGCGTCGGCGCCGCCGTCGGAGGCGATCTTCACGGCCTCCTCGCGGGAGAGGCCGGCGAGCGCGTCCACGTGGTGGCGGATCAGCTTCTCGGGCGTCTTCTCGGCGACCTCTTCGATGTCGACGCCGCCCTCGGTGCTGAACATGATCAGCGGCTGCTTGGCGGAGCGGTCGAGCAGCACGGAGGCGTAGTACTCGGAGGCGATGTCCGAGGCGTGCTCGACCCACAGGGTGCGCACGACGTGGCCCTTGATGTCCATGCCGAGGATGTTCGCGGCGTGCTCGCGCGCTTCGCTCTCGTCGGCCGCGAGCTTGACCCCGCCGGCCTTGCCGCGCCCGCCGATCAGCACCTGGGCCTTGACGACGACCGGGTAGCCGACCTCGTCGGCGACGGCCACGGCGTCCTCGACGGAGGTGACGGCCTTGCCGGAGGAGACCTTCAGCCCATGGCGGGCGAACAGCTGCTTGCCCTGGTATTCGAGCAGATCCATTGCGGCGCGGGACTCTAACGCAAAGGCCGTGCGCGGCGTGCGGTGGCGCTGCAAGTTGAGCCCCACGCCGCGCCGGCGGAGGCTGGCAGGGCATAATGCCGGCCGATGCCCCTCCCGAAGAATGTCACGTTCGTCACATTTGATGTGTACGGCACGCTGATCGACTGGGAGACCGGGATCTACGAGGCCTTCGCCAAGGAGGCCGCGCGCGACGGCCTGGAGATCGACCGCGGCGTCCTGATCCCGATGTTCCACGAGATCTCGCGCGAAATCGAGGGAGGCTCCTACGAGCTCTACGCTGAGGTCCTGCGCCGCACCGCGATCGAGATCGCCAAACGCCTCGAGTGGTCGCTGGAGCCCTCGCGCTCGGGCTTCCTGCCCGACTCCGTGCAACGCTGGGCGCCCTTCAAGGAGACCAACATCCAGCTGCAGAAGCTCGCCAAGAAATACCAGCTGGGTCTGATCTCGAACATCGACGACAAGCTGCTCGGCCAGACCCGCCGCCACATCCCGACCGACTTCGACCTGGTCGTGACCGCCCAGCAGGTGCGCTCCTACAAGCCCGAGCCGCCGCACTTCACCGAGTGCGCGCGACGCATGGGCGGCAAGCGCGGCTGGGTGCACGTGGCCTCGAGCCACTACCACGACGTCGCTCCTTGCGTCAAACAGCGCGTGCCCGTGATCTGGGTCAACCGCAACAAGGAGAAGCTCGAGTCCTCCCAGAAGAAGCCGACGGCCGAGGTGACGAGCCTCAAAGAGGCCGCCAAACTGCTCGGCGTCACCTGAGCGGGCGCGGCTGGGCCGGTCGTGCGCGCCGTCTCGCTGCACCCGGATGCGCTCGTCGTCACGAGCGCGCTGATGCAGGTGAACTGCGTGATCGTGCGCGGCCGCGCCGCCGAGGGGGCCGAGACGTTCGCGATCGACTCGCCGGTGCTGCCGGAGGAGCTCGACGCGCTGCCGGCGCTCGTCGAGCAGGCCGGCTTCCCGGCGCCCGCGGGCCTGCTGGCGACGCACGCGGACTGGGACCACGTGCTCGGCCCGCTGGCCTTCCCGCAGGCCCCGCTCGGGTGCGCGCCGAGCACGGCGGAGCGCCTGGCGGCGAGGCCCGGCGAGCCCCAGCGCGAGCTGCGCGACTTCGACGAAGACCTCAGCATCGAGCGCCCGCGCCCGCTGGCGCTCGGCTCGGTGCAGTCGCTGCCCGTGCCGGGTCGCTGCGAGCTGGGCGAGCAGGAGCTGGAGCTGCACCCCACCGAGGGGCACACGCTCGACGGGATGGCGGTGGTGGTACCGTGGGCGGGCGTGCTCGTCGCCGGCGACTACCTGTCGAGCATCGAGCTGCCCGCGCTCAACGAAGGCGACCGCGTCGACGCGTACACGGCGACGCTACAGCGGCTGCGCCCGCTGGTGCAACGGGCCGAGCACGTCGTGCCGGGTCACGGCCCGGTGCTCGACACGGCCCGCGCGCTCGCCGTGCTCGAGGAGGATCTCGCGTATCTGCAGGGGCTGCGCGCGGCCGCCTCCGGGAGGCCCGAGGGCGCCGCCGAGGCAGTCGAGCTGCCCGCCGGCAGGCGCTCGCGCGCGCAGCGCAAGCTGCACGCCGCGAACCTCGCCGCGCTCAGCCCTCGGCGCTCTTGATCGTCGCAATCGGCGCGCCGGCCTGGATCGGCGCGCCCTCGCTGATCGGCAGCTCGACGATCGTGCCGGACTTGTGGGCGGTGATCTCGTTCTCCATCTTCATCGCCTCGATGATGCACAGGAGCTGGCCCTCCTCGACCGTGTCGCCCTGCTTGACGAGCACCTTCCACATGTTGCCCTGCAAGGGCGAGGGCAGCGTGTCCGGCCCGCCGCCGCCGGAGGACTTGCGATCCCCGCGCTTGGGCGCCCTGCGCGCCTGGGCGGAGGCGCCGTTGGAGCCGGCCGCCGGCGTTCCGCCGGCGAAGGGCGGGCCGATCACGCGCACGTCGAAGCGCTTGCCGGAGACCTCGACGGCGTAGCTCTGCTCGAGCTGCTCGGGCTCGCCGTCCTCGGCCGGCGGCGTCGGCGGCGGGAAGGCCAGCGTCTTCAGCCACTGCTTGTCCTCGAGCAGCTCCCTGCAGGTCTCGCCGCGGGCCCACTGGTCGGTCGCGAGCAGCGCCTGGTGGAAGGGGATCAGCGTCTTCAGCTCGCCGATCTCGTATTCGGCGAGCGCGCGCAGCATGCGCTTGGTCGCCTGCTCGCGGTCGGCGTCCCAGACGATCAGCTTGGCGACCATCGGGTCGTACATAGGCGAGACCTCGCCGCCTTCCTCGACGCCCGAGTCGACGCGCACGCCGGGCCCGCGCGGCTCGCGGTAGACGCCGATCCTGCCCGGTGCCGGGGCGAAGTTCTTGGAGGCGTCCTCGGCGTTGATGCGGCACTCGATCGCGTGGCCGCGCAGCTCGACGTCGGCCTGTGCGTAGGAGAGCTCCTCGCCGGCCGCCGCTTTGATGCCCTCCTTCACGATGTCGATGCCGGTCGTCATCTCGGTCACGCAGTGCTCGACCTGCACGCGCGTGTTCATCTCGAGGAAGAAGTACTCCGGCTCGCCGGAGCCGCCCTCGGCGCCGGTCGAGAACAGCCCCTCGATCGTGCCGGCGCCGACGTAGTCGACCGCTCTCGCGGCGTCCACACCGATCTTGCCGATGCGCTCGCGGATCTCCGGCGTCACGACCCATTCGGGGGCGGGGGACTCCTCGATCACCTTCTGGTGACGGCGCTGGATCGAGCAGTCGCGCTCGCCGAGGTGGATGACGTTGCCGTGGCGGTCGGCGAGGACCTGGACCTCGACGTGGCGGGGGTCGTGCAGGTAGCGCTCGAGGTAGACGGTGGGGTCGGAGAAGAACTTCTCGCCTTCGCGGCTGGAGCCCTCGAACGCGCCCTCCAGCTCCTCCTCGCTGAGCGCGACGCGAAAGCCCTTGCCGCCGCCCCCGCCGGCGGCCTTGACGGCCACCGGGAAGCCGATCTCCGCCTTGGCGATGCGCAACGCGTCGGCGACGGTCTGCACCGGCTCGGTCGTGCCGGGGACGATCGGCACGCCCGCCGCCTGCATCAGCTCGCGCGCGCGGGTCTTGGAGCCCATCGCCTCGATCGCGCTCGCGGGCGGCCCGATGAACACGACGCCGGCAGCCTCGCAGGCCGCCGCGAACGGCGCGTTCTCGGCGAGGAAGCCGTAGCCGGGGTGGATCGCCTCGGCGCCCGAGCGTGCTGCCACGTCGAGGATCTTCTCGATGTGCAGGTAGTTCTCGGCGGCGGGGCCGTCGCCGAGGTTGTATGCCTCCCCGGCGCGCTTGACGTGCGGGGCGTCGCGGTCGAGCTCGGAGTACACGGCGACGCTCGCCACGTCCAGCTCGTCGAGCGCGCGGGCGATGCGGATCGCGATCTCGCCGCGGTTGGCTATGAGGACCTTGCTGAACACCGGCCGGGTAGCTTATTCAGATCGTCCCGGGCGGTGCGACCCAGACGCTGTCCCAAGGCCGTGGGACAGGGCAGCCCACCAGGGTCAGCACCCGAATGTCAGGAGGCTCACGCGATCTTGAAGCCCTTGTCGACCGCCACGCCGTTGCCGGCGGCGTCGTGTGCGACGGCCTGCAGGCGGTAGGAGCCCGGGGACAGGGCCTTGCCCTTGATGCGCCCGCTGAAGTGCAGGCTGTTGGCGCCCGCGACATCCGTGTGGGTGAAGCTGCCGATGGCCGTGAGGATCGTGCAGCGCTTGCCGTGGGCGTTCTTCTTTGAGGGCTTCCTGCAGGACTTGCCCTGCTTGCGGCCGCCGGTTTCGCGCAGCACCGTGAACGTCGTGGTGGCTATCTGGGTGTCGCGGTAGCTGACCTTCGCGCCGTATCTCTTGGCCTTCTTGGCGGTCGCCGCCGTGACGGTGGCGCCAGAGGGCGCGGCGAAGAACGAGCTCGGATCGATGGTCAGCGCGGTGATGACCGCGGGGAGCGGCTTGGGGGTGATCGGGGCCGGCGCTACGGGCGGCGGCGGGCAGGGGAAGGAGTGCCCCTGCAGCTGGAACGCGCCCTTGTCCTGATATGCGACGCAGTCGACGCCTTCCGAGCGGGGGTTGCCGGCCAGGTCGGTGGTGGAGGGAATCAGGCCGAACGGCAGCACGATCGCGCTCGCGGGCACGCTGTCTATGTCCACCGAGGCGGGATTGAGCTCGTAGTTGCTGCCGGGCAGCTGGAACAGCGCGCTCAGGGCGCTGGTTTCGTCGTTGCCGTCCGCGCCGCTCGCGCACGCGATCGACCCTTCGGTCGCGCTCGCCGCCTGTGTCTGGCTGGGAACGTCGGAGTAGGAGCAGGCGACGCTCGCGCTGTCGCCGGCTTCCACGATCGCTTCCTGGCCCTCGAGCACGATCGAGCCCTCGACGTTCACGTCCGCCGTGCTCACCTCGGACCCGCCGGAGATCACGTCGATGCCGTGCACGGGCGCGGCATCCCGCGTTCCGAGCGTGCCGGCGTCGATCGTCGAGGCCGCCACGGTGAGGGTGCGAGTCTTGCCGGCCTGCTGCTCGAAGACCACGCCGTTCTGGCCGCCCAGCAGCTCGGAGGAGTCGAGCGTGACGTTGCCGGCGAGCGCCTCGAGCGCTCCCGGTCCGGCGTGGGTGGCGGCCTGGATGGTGCTGTCCTGGATCAGCAGCCCCGGCGTTTCGGACAGCGACAGGTACTCCACGGCCACGCTCGCGCTCGTGGGAGCCGTGCTCAGGTGGCTGTCGCGCAGCGTGAGTTCGGTGTCCTCGGCGACCAGCGCCGGCCCCTGCCATTCGCCCGAGACTTCGAGTCCGTTGAGCACGCCGCCGCCGAACGTCGAGACGACGACGGGCTCGGTGTCTTTGGCCGCCGCCATGTGCACGCGCACGCCGTTGAACGTCGCGTTGGACATGAGCTCGATCGCCGTGTCCGATTCTTCGGAGCTGTCGGTGATCGTCACGTTGCTCGCCGCGACGTCGGCGAACTCCGACTCCACGGCCGCCTCGGCGGTGCTCCCGAGCGAGATGTTGGTGTTGGCGATCGTCAGCGTTCCGAACTCGCCCTCGATCCCGCTGGCCTGCGCGCCGTTTTCGATGGTCACCGTGACGCCTTCGATCGTCGCGGGCACGAACCCGACGGTGATCGCGGTGCCCTTCGTGCCCGACTTGTATGTCACCGAGCCTCCGCGCATCGTCAGCGAGCCCTGCTCCTCGAGCGTGATGCCCTCCACGGATTCCGGCTCGTGCATTTCGACCGCGACGTTTTCGAGCGTCAGGTTCCCGGACGCGCCGATGCCGTCGCCCGTGTCTTCGCTGGCGTCGTTGACGACGCCCAGGTTCGCGAGCCTCGCGGAGCTCCCCGGCACGATCGCTTCGACGGTCGCTTTGCCCTCTTTCGTCGGGCCCTCGATCTCTGTCCCGCCGGCGCCCGTGCCCGCGCCTTCGATCGCGATGCCGTCGTCGGCCGGTTTGGCCAGTGGGACCTGTTCCTGGTAGGTGCCGGCGCCCACCGAGATCGCCGCCGTGCCGGGCATCTTTTCTGATTCGGCGACCGCGTGGTCGATCGTGCGGCAAGGCGCGCTCGGGCTCGTGCACGTGTTGGACGAGTCGTTCCCGGAGGTACTCACGTACAGGCGCGTGGCGGCGGTCGCGACATCCGTTCCGATTCCCAGTGCGATCAGCGCACCGGCCAGCGTCGCAACAACCCGCAGCTTCGTAAGCACCGCTACACCCCCGAACTCGACTCGTGCGCGCCCGACGGCGCCTGAAGGCTGAAAGGCTACGTCACCGGTCGGCCGGGATGGACGAGTGTCGGTTTGCGCTGCGAGCGCGGGCGCCCGCCGAGCTACAGGATCTTGAACGCCTTCGCCACGGCAGCCCCCGTGCCCGCCGCGTCACGGGCCGCGACCTGCAGCCGGTAGCCGCCGGGTGCGAGCCGTTTGCCCTTCAGGCGGCCGCTGAAGCGGAAGCTGTTGGCGCCGGCCCTGTCGGCGTGCGTGAAGCTGCCGACCGCCACGTACAGCGTGCAGTGCTTTCCGTGCTTGTTCTTGCGCGACGGCTTCTTGCACGACTTCCCCTGCATGCGCCCGCTGGCTGGCCGCAGAACCGTCAACGTCGCTGTCGCGGCCTGGCTGTCGCGGTAGCTGACGTCCGCGCCGTATTTCTTCTTCTTGGCGGCGGTGGCGGCGGAGACGGCTCCGCCCGAGGGCGCCGCGAGGAAGGCGCTGGGGGAGATCGTCAAGGCGCTCAGCACGGGCTCGAGGGCCTTGACGGGTACCGACGGCGTGGGGTGTGCCGGCACGACCGGTTCCGGGCAGGGCGTCCCATGCCCGGGCAGCTCGAGCGCCCCCTTGTCCTGCACCGCGGCGCACGCCACGCCTTCCGAGCGCGGCTTGCCGGCGAGGTCGGTCGTCGAGGGCGTCAGCCCGAACGGCAGGGTGATCGCGCTGACGGGCACGCTGTCGACGGCGCTCGAGGTGGCGCTGAGCTCGTAGCTGGCGAACGGTTCGGCGAACAGCGACGCCAGTTCGGTCGTCGCGTTCGTGTTCCCGGACTTGCCGGCTTCGCAGCCTGCCTGCGTGCCGGTTGCCACGGCGGAGTAGGTGCAGACGAACGTCGCCTGCCCGCCTGCCGTCGCTTTGGTGGCGTTGGGCGAGAGCACGATCGAGCCCTCGATGACCACGTTCGCGCTCGCGAGGCCGCCCGCCGGCTGCGCTTCGATCCCGCTGACGCCCGCGGCGTCGCCGGAGATCCCGGGTGCCCCGGCGTCGAGCGTCGACGCGGCAAGCGTGAACGTGAGCGGGTTGGGCGAGCCGTCGATCATGGCCACGCCGCTCTTGCCGCCGAGGATCTCCGAGGAGTCGACGGTCGCGTCGGCGTCGTCGACCCTGAGCGCGCCCGGTTCCGCATCGGTGGCGGCCTGCACGATGCTGCGCTGGATCAGCAGCGAGGTTTCCTTGCCGCCGAAGAACTCGGCGGCCGCCACCCCGTGAGCAGGGCTTGCGATCACGTGGCTGTCGGCGAGCGTCGTGTTGCTTTCCACCGCCAGCAGGCCCGTGCCCGACCAGGTTCCGCCGTCTTCGAAGTGCTCGATGCTCGCGGGTGCGCCGCGCACTTCGAGCGCCGCGCCGATCGACTGTTCGCGCTTCATTTCGACGTTCAGGCCGTCGATCGTGGCAGGCGATTCGGTCAGCTTGACCGTAGAGGCAAGCGTCGTTTCGCCCTCGGCGCGCACGTTCGTGAGCGTGACCTCGGTGTCTTTTTCCGCATCGATCGCGGGCTGGTCTTTCGCGCTGGCTTCCGGTTCGACCTCGGCCACGACCGCGCCTGCGAGCGACAGCGTCGAGAGCTTGCTGGTGATCCCCGAGGCCTGCGATTCTTCCTCGCTGAGCACCTTGGTCCCGCTCAGCGAGACCGGGGCTTCGTCGGCGAGGATCGCGCTGCCCTGCGTGCCCCGTTCCATCGCCACCTGGCCGCCGCTGGCCGTCACCGACGCGCCGGCGAGCGCTTCGATCCCGTTCGTGCCCGACTGGCTTTCGACGTCGACGTCCTCGAGCGTCAGCGCGGCCCCGTGGTCGGCGATCACCGCGCTCGAGCCCGTCAGGTCCTGCACCTTCAGGTTCGCCAGCGTGAGCGGCCCGGCGACCGCGTCGACGGTCACGGCCGCGGCGCCGGTGTTGCGGATGATGACCCCCGGTTCTTCGCCGCGGATCGTCAGCGATCTGTCGTTTGCGCTGCCCAGGACGATGGCTTCGGTGAAGACGCCCCCGTTGCCGCCTTCTGGAGAGACTTCGATCGTGTTCGCGCCGGGGTGTTCTTCGGAGCGTTTGATCGCCCCGTCGATCGTTTCGCACGCGCCCACCGGCGGTGTGCCGCTCGGCGCCGTGCAGTCGTTCGAGTTCGTTCCGCCGCGTTCGTTGACGTAGAAGGTCGTGGCCGACGCGGCGCTCGCGCTCGCTGCCGACGTGCACGCCGCGATCACACATGCGCAGGTCAGCCGTCCGAGCCGTCTCATGCAAAACCCCCGTCGTCGCGCGCCGTGCGCCGGGAGAGCTGCGAGCCCGCCGCCCAATGGTTCGACGAGCATACCGATACGTCCGGCACGGCCATGCCGTGCGTCCAGGGCCCTCGGCGGGGCGCCCGGCGGGCTCTGCTCAGGCGGCGGCCGCGACGATCATCCCGCCCGCGACGGTGCCGTTGCTGCCCTCGTCGATCAGGATGAAGCTGCCGGTACGGCGGTTGCTGCCATAGGCGTCGAACGCGAGCGGCGCGCTCGTGCGCAGCCGCACGCGCGCGATGTCGTTGAGCTCGAGCTGCTCGGGCGGGGCGATGCGCTCGAGCGTGTGCACGTCGACGATCTCCTCGATGCCCTCGACGATCGCGGTGGCGTGGCGGGAGGTGTGCTTGAGCACGTAGCGCCCGCCGGGACGCAGCGGCTGCTCGCTCATCCAGCAGACGTCGGCGGTCAGCTCGCGGGCGACCGTGGGCGCCTCCTCGGGGTGGCAGATCAGCTCGCCGCGAGAGACGTCGAGCTCGTCCTCGAGGCGCAGCGTCAGCGACATCGGCGCCGTCGCCTCGGCGAGCTCGCCGTCGAAGGTGTCGATCGCGGCGATCCGCGTGCGCCCGCCGGCGGGCAGCACGGTCACCTCGTCGCCGACCCGCAGCGCGCCGCTGGCGAGCTGGCCGGCGTAGCCACGGTAGTCGAGCTGCTCGCCCGCGCCGGGCGCGGCCTGGGGGCGCACGACCCACTGCACGGGGAAGCGCGCGGGCTTGTCGTCGGGATGGTCGTAGGCGACCTCGACCTGCTCGAGCAGGTCGAGCAGCGGCGGCCCCTCGTACCAGGGCATGATCGCCGAGCGCTCGACGACGTTGTCGCCGTTGAGCGCCGACATCGGGATGTAGGTCGTCTCGATCCTGCGCGGGTTGCGCCCGCCGCGCAGCTTCTGCGCGAACGCCTCGAACTCGGCGACGAGCTCCTCGTAGCGCTCGCGCGAGTGCTCCACGAGGTCCATCTTGTTGATCGCCACGACCATCTGCGGGATGCCGAGCAGCGCGCTGATGAAGGCGTGGCGCTTGGACTGCTCGAGCACGCCGCGGCGGGCGTCGATCAGCACGACCGCCACGTCGGCGGTCGAGGCGCCGGTGACCATGTTGCGGGTGTACTGGCGGTGGCCGGGGCAGTCGGCGATGATAAAGCGCCGCCTGGCCGTCGCGAAGTAGCGGTAGGCGACGTCGATCGTGATCCCCTGCTCGCGCTCCGCCCGCAGCCCGTCCGTCAGCAGCGCCAGGTCGAGCGTGCCCTCGCCGCCGCGGCGCTCGGAGGCCTGCGCGACCTGCGCGAGCTGGTCCTCGAAGACCTGCTTGGAGTCGAACAGCAGCCGCCCGATGAGCGTGCTCTTGCCGTCGTCGACCGAGCCGGCGGTGGTGAACCTGAGCAGGTCCAGAGTCATAGCGCTGTAGCCATGAGCGGCCGCAGGCCGCGATCACGGCCGCCACGATGGCGGACGTTCCAATCGGGGCGGCGGCTGGAAGCCGACGCAGGCACTAAAAATATCCGGCCTTCTTACGGTCCTCCATCGCCGCCTCCGACACGCGGTCGTCAGCACGCGTCTCGCCGCGCTCGGTGATGCGGGTGGCGGCAATCTCGAGCACGACCTCCTCGAGCGTGGCGGCCGCGGAGCGCACGCCGCCGGTGCAGCTCATGTCGCCCACGGTGCGATAGCGGACCGTCTCGGTGAACAGCGCCTCGCCGTCGATCAGCTCGGTGCCCTCGCGCCACGCGTAGAGCATGCCGTCGCGTTCGAACACCTGGCGCTCGTGGGCGTAGTAGATCGAGGGCACCTCGAGCTGCTCCTGGTCGATGTACTCCCACACGTCGAGCTCGGTCCAGTTGGACAGCGGGAACACGCGCACGTGCTCGCCGCGGTGGATGCGCCCGTTGTAGAGGTTCCACAGCTCGGGGCGCTGGTTCTTGGGGTCCCACTGGCCGAAGTCGTCGCGGAAGGAGAACACGCGCTCCTTGGCCCGCGCGCGCTCCTCGTCGCGGCGCGCGCCGCCGAAGGCCGCGTCGAAGCCGTGCTCGGCGATCGCGTCCAGCAGCGTGACCGTCTGCAGCTTGTTGCGCGAGGCCCGCGGCCCGGTCTCCTCGACCACGCGGCCCTTGTCGATCGAGTCCTGCACGCTCGCCACGATCAGGCGCTCGCCGAGCTCGGCCACGCGCCGGTCGCGGTACTCGATCACCTCCGGGAAGTTGTGGCCAGTGTCGACGTGCATCAGCGGGAACGGGAAGGGCGCCGGGCGGAACGCCTTCTCGGCCAGCCGCAGCAGCACGATCGAGTCCTTGCCGCCGCTGAACAGCAGCACCGGCTTCTCGAATTCGGCGGCGACCTCGCGCATCACGTGGATCGCCTCGGACTCGAGCGCGCGCAGGTGCGAGAGCTGGGGGCGGGTGGCGACGCTCATCAGGGCTCGACGACCTCGACGTGCAGGCCGCACTCCGTCTTCTCGGTGCCCGCCCAGCGGCCCTCGCGCCCGTGGCCCGGCTGGGTGCAGGGGGCGCAGCCGATCGACTCGTAGCCCTGGTCGTGCAGCGGGTGGTAGGGCAGGTCGCGCTCGTGGATGCGACGCCATATGTCCTTGTCGGTCCAGTGGGCCAGCGGGTTGTACTTCCACAGCTCGCGCTTCTCGTCGCGTTCGATCAGCTCGGTGGCGGCGCGCGTGGGTCCCTGCTCGCGGCGGATGCCCGTGATCCAGCCCTCGGCGCCCTCCAGCGAGCGCTCGAGCGCGGCGACCTTGGCGACCGAGCAGCAGTGCTCGGGCCCGCTCCACGGACTCTGCGGGTTGCTCGCGTCCTGCACCTCGATCCGCACGCCGAAGCGCTCCTCGAACGCGCGCCAGGTCGCGAGCGTCTCGGGAAACAGCACGCCGGTGTCGATCGTCACGATCCGTACTGCCTTGCCGGTGGCCGGGTGGGTGGCGGACATTTCGTCGTTGAGCCGCAGCAGCTCGTCGAGCAGCACCGACTCCTCCTTCTGGAAGGAGCACAGCAGCACCGCGCGGGCGCCGTGGCGCGCGGCCTCGCGCAGCGTGTGCGTGAGGCTCAGGCCCGGGTCGACGTTCGTGCTCAGACCGCGCACTCGCCCTCGCCCCGGATCACTTCGAACGGCACGTTCCTGTTCCAGTCGATGAATTCGTTCATGGTCTCGAGGCCGAAGTCGACGGGCATCGAGAGGTCCTTCACGAGGCCCTCGAGCTCGGTCGTGCCGACGCGCTGAGCAAAAGCCCCCCAGGTCTCGCCGTCCTCGCGGTTGGCCTCGTAGTGGCGAACCCAGCGCTCGATCGCGTCGGGCACCCGCTTGGCGGGCAGGCGCAGCTTCAGGCGCTGGCCGAAGGCGACCTCGGCGCCTTCGTAGACGCCGCCGACGTGCGGGATGTAGGCGGGGATCTGGTGCTCGCCGACTTTGATCGAGGCTCCGTAGAAGCCGATGTCGGCCACGTGGTGCTGCGAGCAGCCGTTGGGGCAGCCGCTCATCTTGATGTGGATCTGGCGCGTCAGCGGGTCGCTCAGGCCCATCGCCTCGACGCGCTCCTGGACGGCCTGGTTGAGGCCCATCGAGCTGGTGATCCCGAGCTTGCACGAGTCGGTGCCGGGGCACGAGACGACGTCGTCGATTTCGCGCGGGCCGGCGTCGCCCAGGCCGAGCTCGCACAGCGCCCGCCACACGTCGTAGGCGCTCTCGTGGCGCACCCAGCGCAGCAGCAGGTTCTGCTGCACGGTCGTGCGCGCGTAGCCGCCGGCGTAGCTGCGCACGATCTCCGCCAGGCCGCGGAACTGCTCGGGCGTGAGGTCGCCGCGCGTGACCTTTGCCTCGACGGTCACGAAGCCGTCCTGCTTCTGCTCCTGCACGTTCGCCTGGCGCCAGCGCTCGAAGTCGGACAGGTCGCCGACCCACGACGTCCCGTCGTGTGTGCCCGGGCTGCCGTAGGACTGGGGCGGCGCCGGGGCGGCCTCGCGCTCGTCGTCGAGGAACAGCCTGTGCTCGACGGAGAAGTCGCGTTCGGCGACCCAGTCGCCTTCGAGCTCCTCCTCCACCTGGCGGCGCAGCTCGTCGATCCCGTACTTGTCGACGAACACCTTGATGCGCGCGCGTGCGCGGTTCACGCGCAGCCAATCCTGGCGGTCGAAGATCCTGAAGACGGCCTCGGCGAGCTTCAGGTACTCGCCGTTGTCGAGCTCGACGAACTCGTACAGCGCCGGCGCTTTGCGGGGCATGATCGAGGTGCCGCCGCCGACGAGCATGCGCGCGCCGCGGACCTCGCCGCGACCGTCGATCTCCCGCACGCGCGCCTGGAAGGCGATGTCGTGGATTTCGGCGATCGCGCGGCCCTGGGGGCTGCCGTCGAAGGCCGTCTTGATCTTGCGCGGCATCGCCTGGGTGGTCGGGTGGCGCACGAAGTAGCGCACGTAGGCGCCCGCGTAGGGGGTCATGTCGAACAGCTCGTCGGCGGCCACGCCGGCCCAGGGATCGCCCGTGACGTTCCTGACTGTGTTGCCGCAGCCCTCGCGGCTGGACAGGCCGGCATCGCCGAGCTCGCGGATCGCCTGCTCGACTTCGGGCAGCGGCACGTGGTGCATCTGGATGTTCTGGCGCGTCGTGATGTGTCCCTTGTTGAGCGGCACGTACTTCTCGACGACGTCCGCGAAGGCTTCGAGCTGCTCGGGCGTGACGCCGCCGAAGGGCAGCTTCACGCGGATCATCTGCACGTCGGGCTGGCGCTGGCCGTAGACGCCCTGCTTGAGGCGGAACTTGATGAACTCGTCTTCGGGCGTATCGCCCTCGAGGAATTTCGTCGCCTCCGTCTTGAAGTCGTCGAACTCACGCCGCAGGATCGGGATCAAGTGCCCGGGGACGTTCTGCAGGACCTCGGGGTCCTCGAGCGTGCCGCGCTGCGCAGAGATGGAACCTGGCTCCATGGGTGCGAAAACCTCCTGGCCCGGCGCTCGTGGCCGGGGTGCTGTCGTCGAGTACGGTCTACCGGCGAACGGCTATTGCGCTAAAGCCTAGCGGCTTTCAGGTATTTATCCAGGGGGAGCTCAGCCGGTCCAGTGGGAGGCGAAGTGCGGGTCCGACGCGCTCGCCCAGGGATCCCGCGAGACGCCCTCCAGGAGCGCCGCCCGCTGCCAGCCGTCGAGCTCGGCGGCAGCGCCCCCGTGCGGCTGCGGGGCGCTCGCGCGCATGAAGCGCTCGAGAGCCGCCACGATCGCGGCGGCCTCCTCGGGGGTGGCGCTCGCGGGAACGAGCCGCAGGCGTGGGCGGACGGCGGCCATCGCGACATTGTGGCAGCGCGACGCGGTATGCGGTTCTCCACGATCCGCCTTGGACGGCGTGCCGAGATGGGAGACGTCCAGACGATCCTTCCTACGGCCGTGCCGGGCGCAAGCGCGCCTGCCGGGGTGGGCGGCGCGAAGGGCCCGAGCGATATCTACACTGCGCGAATTCTCAGGGTCGTCGCTGGGCGCGGGGAGGCATCGTGGACCGAGAGCGCGAGATGGTGCGGGCCGCGGCGGGCTTGTCCGTGCCGCGCAAGCTGCTGAAGGGTCTCGCGTATGTCCTGCCGGAGCGGCGCTGGTCCCTCCGTCGCTATGCGCAGGAGCGACACGAATACCGGACCGAGCCTCTGAGCATGGGGCGCTGTTCGTATGGCACGCCGCTGATCGCCAGGGATCCGTTCGACGACGAGCAAGTGCGGGTCGGCTCGTTCGTCTCGATCGGCCCCGACGTGGTGATGCTGGACGGCGGCAGCCATCGGGTCGATTGGGTGACGAGCTTTCCGCTCAGGGCGGCCCTCGACCTGCCGGGGGCATACGAGGACGGTCATCCGCGCAGCAAGGGCGACACCGTGATCGGCAACGACGTGTGGATCGGGCGTGGCGTCCGCGTGCTCTCGGGCGTCACGATCGGAGACGGCGCGGTCGTGGCGGCATACAGCGTCGTCACGAAGGACGTGCCTCCATACGCGATCGTCGGCGGCAACCCGGCCCGGGAGATCCGCAAACGCTTCTCGGACGAGCAGGTCCTCGACCTGCTGCGCATCGCGTGGTGGAGCTGGCCGATGGCCAAGATCCTCGAGTGCGTCGACGAGCTTTCGGACCCGGACGTGGACGCGTTCATCGCCCGTCACCGCCAGGACGGACGAGCGGGCTGATCGCCTACAGCGGGATGTTGCCGTGCTTGCGCTTGGGCCCCGGCTCGCGCTTGCCCTGCAGCGTGCGCAGCGCGGTGATCAGCCGCGGGCGCGTCTCGTGGGGGACTATCACGTCGTCGATGTAGCCGCGCTCGGCCGCCGTGTAGGGGTTGGCGAAGCGCGCCTTGTAGTCCTCCATCAGCTTCTTGCGTCTCTCCTCGGGGGTGGGGCTGGCGGCGATGTCGCGCCGGTAGATGATGTTGACCGCGCCCTCGGGGCCCATTACGGCGACCTCCGAGGTGGGCCAGGCGAAGTTGAAGTCGGCGCCGAGGTGCTTGGAGGACATCACGTCGTAGGCGCCGCCGTATGCCTTGCGCGTGATGATCGTGACCTTCGGCACGGTCGCCTCGGCGAACGCGTAGAGCAGCTTGGCGCCGTGGCGGATGATCCCGCCCCACTCCTGGGCGGTGCCCGGAAGAAACCCGGGCACGTCGCAGAACGTCAGCAGCGGGATGTTGAAGGCGTCGCAGGTGCGCACGAAGCGGGCGGCCTTCTCGGAGGCGGCGATGTCGAGCACGCCGGCGAGCTGGTTGGGCTGGTTGCCGACGATCCCGACCGTGTAGCCGTCCATGCGCGAGAAGCCGCAGACGATGTTCCTGGCGTAGTGCTCGTGCACCTCGTAGAACTCGCCGTCGTCGACGATCAGCTTGACGACGTCGCGCATGTCGTAGGGCTTGTTGGGGTTGTCCGGGACGACCTGGTCGAGCTCCGGGTCCATGCGCTCGGGGTCGTCGGTCGGCTGCACGCGGGGCGTGCTCTGGAGGTTGTTCTGCGGCAGGAAGCTCAGCAGGTAGCGGCAGTCCTCGAGGCACGCGTCCTCGTCCTCGGAGGCGAACTGGGCGACGCCCGACTTGGAGTTGTGCGACATCGCGCCGCCGAGCTCCTCGAAGCCGACCTCCTCGCCGGTGACCGTCTTGATCACGTCGGGGCCGGTGATGAACATGTGCGAGGTCTCCTTGACCATGAAGATGAAGTCGGTGATCGCGGGCGAGTACACGGCTCCCCCGGCGCACGGGCCCATCACGAGGCTGATCTGCGGGATCACGCCCGAGCAGCGCACGTTGCGCAGGAACACGTCGCCGTAGGAGCCGAGCGAGACGACGCCCTCCTGGATGCGCGCGCCGCCCGAGTCGTTGATGCCGATCACCGGACAGCCGATCTTGGCCGCCAGGTCCATGATCTTGCACATCTTCTCGCCCATCACCTCGCCGAGCGAGCCGCCGAAGACGGTGAAGTCCTGGCTGAACACGCACACGGTGCGCCCGTCGATCGTGCCGTGGCCGGTCACCACGGCATCGCCCCACGGGCGGTTCTTCTGCATCTCGAAGTCGTAGGTGCGGTGGCGCACGAACGTGTCGAGCTCCTGGAAGGAGCCGGGGTCGAGCAGCTTCTCGACGCGCTCGCGCGCCGTGTACTTGCCGCGTTCGTGCTGCTTGGCCTCGGCCTCGGGCGCCGAGTGCAGGGCGGCCTCGCGCAGCTCGGTCAGCTGGGCGAGCTTCTCCTCATAGGTCTCGGGCGCCTTCTGGCGGGCGGGCTTCTTGTGGCCGGCCTGCGTGGCCGCTAGGACCGCCGCGTCCGTCTGTCTGCTGTGGGCTCTGCTGGCCATCGGCGCGTGATGTTATCCGCGCGGTGTGCCACGCAACGGCGCGACCATGCGGGTGCGACGCCGGAACGCGGCCGCCCCCACCGACTGTGAGACTGTGAAACTGTGATACTGTGGCCAGGGATGAAGAACATCACAGTCTCGGTCTCGGAGGACGTGTACCGCGCGGCGAGGATGTGGGCGGCTGAGCACGACACCTCCGTGAGCGCCCTCGTAGGCGAGTACCTCGGCGCGCTCGCCCGTGGTGGCGGCGGCGAGTTCGAGCGGCTGGAGGCCCAGCAGAGGCGCATACAGGCGGAGATCCAGAGCTTCAGTGTCGGCCGTCACCCCGGACGCGAGGAAGTGCACGAGCGTGCGGTTCGTTGACGCGGGCGTCCTGCTATGCGCGATCTCGAAGGATCCCGCTGAGCGCCTCAGGGCCGACGTGGCAAACCGGCTGCTCTCGTCCCGAGACCTGGCACTGTCCGTGCAGGTGCTCGAGGAGTTCTACGTGCAGGCGGCCAGGGGAGATCGTGCGGATCGACTGACACCCGAGCAGGCGGCGGGGCTCGTGGAGTCGTTTCGCCGCTTCGCCATCCAGGAGACCACCGTCGGTCTCGCGCTGGCCGCCACGGATACGGCACGGCGACTTCGGATCTCCTACTGGGATGCGGCGATCCTCGAGGCCGCGCGCCTGCTCAAGTGCGATGTCGTGCTGTCCGAGGGCTTGGCCGAACGCGTCGACGATCGCGCCTACTTCGAGGTCGGCATCG